>QGON01000071.1 GCA_003660235.1 bacterium endosymbiont of Escarpia laminata
TCTTCATCCGGCGACTGCCGTAGCTATACCTTGAGCTCTCAGCAATATCTTTTACCCAGTCAATCATTTCCTGATGCATTGGGTCGTCCGGTCTATTGTTCTTCCGGACCTCGTGGCTGTAATAACCATTGCGCGTCACACCCAATATCCTGCATTGCAGGCTGATCGGATAGGTATTCTTATGCCGGGTGATGAACGAATATTTCACTTCGTTTCTGCTGCAAAGAATACCGTCGCTTTTTTTAAGATCTCTTTCTCCATTTGAAGCCGTTTGACCTGCGTCCTCAAATTCCTCAGCTCCTCCTGTTCAGGTGTCAGCTTGCCATTTCCGCGAAACGCCTGGCCATCATCTGCCTGGTGTTCCTTCACCCAACGACCCAGCATGTTGGCATTGATATCCAAGCTCCTGGCTGCTTCTGCTCGGCTATAATCCTGCTCAAGTACCAGACTGATTGCATCCAATTTGAACTCTTTCGAATACTTCTTTCGTGTCGTCATTTTTACTTTCCTCAGTTAAGATGATTATCCTTAACTGGGTTGTACAAAGCTATTGGACCACGTCAGATATTGCGTTTGGCTTTTCGGGCGCAACCAATAGATCAACGTGATTCGTCATAAGAACGTATGCGTGAACAAGCGTGCCATACTTTTCGGCAGCTGTACTCAAGGCATCGCAGAAATTGTTCTCTGCCCCGGGTTTTTCCGGAGGCCGAATCAGAGGGTGTTTGTCTGCTAAACTTATCGTCAATCTTTAAGCATCCGATAAGGATTGAGAAATGAGCAAAATCTTTGTGAGCTATAGACAGCAGGGCACGCTGATGCGTGCTGGGAGGATTGCTGATACGCTCGTTTCGCATTTTGGAGCCGGCAATATTTTTCAGGATCAAGCGACCTTGCATGGTGGTTCAGACTGGCAGCAAGCGATCGATAAGGCGCTAAATGACTGCTCCGTTTTAGTCGCTGTGATTGGTCCGCACTGGTTGGAGCACAAGAGTGCGGACGGCGGCCGACGTATCGATGAACCGAATGATTACGTTCTCCTGGAAATTGCCACGGCTCTGAATCGTGACATACCTGTTATTCCAGTTCTTGTCGGTGGTGCGAAAAGATTTCACCTGGAAGAGTTGCCCGATCCTCTGAAGAAGCTCGCGTATATCGAGCCGCTGAACATAGAGGATAGTGCATGGCACACAGGTATGCATTCACTTCTTGAATCGATCAAACGCTTTGATATAAATCCAAAAAAGATTGGTTGGAAGACTTTTACAAGTCTCGCGCTATCTGTAGTTGGCATGTTTGCTATAGGTTCAGACGACGTATCGTTAGAGGCTGCTGTAGCTGGGTTGGTTTTCGGCCTACTGGCGCTGGTCTTGAGTCTGCGGTCATATTACGAGTTCCGCGAGGGTACTCAAAGGGGAAGAAGCTGGGCAGTCGGTGCCATAATTTACTCTGGATTGATCGCATTAGTAGCATTGGATGAAATGATCCCGGATAAATATTTCTAACGTCTGTGGATTGTCAGGCCTCGTGAAATCAATCAAATCCGCCCCTATCGATTCATTGGTTTAGTGACTTATGTTGGAAAGCAATGCATCGATATCCACCTTGTCGATTTGTTCAGGTAATAGATACTCTTCTGCATAGCGGAAATAGACGCCAGATGTCAGAAATAATTCATACAAGTGAGGACATATTTTATTCTCCTTACTCATTTGACTCATAATTTTAAGCGCTGTACTGACTGACTTTGATTTTTTATAAGGCCTGTCAGATGCTGTCAGGGCCTCAAAGATATCAGCAATCGTCATGATGCGTTCAGGGATTGAAAGGGAGTCTGCGAAACGACGGCGTGGGTATCCGCTTCCGTCAAGCTTTTCATGATGACTGCCAGCCCAATCAGGGACATGCCGCAGTTCTTTTGGGAACGGCAGTTGCTTCAGCATGATGATGGTTTGTGTGATGTGCTCATTGATCTTAAAACGTTCTTCTTTTGTAAGTGTGCCGTGTTCAGTGCTGAGGTTGTAAAGCTCGCCCCGGTTGAAGGCATATTTTGGCACCTCCATTTGAAAGCCATAGGGGTTGTCTGAAAATGGGCCGAACTCGTCTCTGTGAGGAATAATGTGTTCGGCTTTGTTTGCCAGAAGAGATTCATTGGTAGGAAGTGTGGGTGGAGTCCCTTGCGTGGACTCCTTTCGGGACAGCTCCTTTGGTGAAATGCCAAGGCGATCATCCAGGTTGCGCGTCCATGTTTGTGTTGCAATTTCATTTAATCGTAAAATTTTTTCAGTTGCCATGCGTTCTTCCCCGATATTGCATTCGGCCACAAAAGCATAGTCTTGACGGATTTTATTAATCTGCGCACCCAATCTTTTTTGCAGCACCTCCTTATTGTCTTTTTTTTCTGAAAGTGCCTTTAAATAGCTGATTTCAGCATCCCTCCAAAGGAGTTCAAAACGTAATCGTATCTCATGGATACGGTTATAGATGGTCTCCAGTTTTGTCGCTTTGTCGACAACATATTCCGGTGTGGTGACTTTTCCACAATCATGCAGCCAACTTGCAAGATAGAGTTCATACCACTGTTCTTCTGAAAGGGTGAAATCCCTGAATGGAGCAGCTGTTGATAGGGTGGCCTCAATAGCCAGTTCATGCGCCAGGATTGGCACCCGTTGACAATGCCCGCTGGTGTAGTGCGACTTTGCATCAATGGCCCCGGCCAACACCTGAACGACGGCATCAAATAGATCCTTTTGTTCTTTTAGCAGGCGTCGATTATCGAGGGCAATGGCGGCGCTTGATGAGAGGGCCTCCACATAAGAGACTACCGCTGGGCTGAAGCCTATCAACTCGTCAGTGGTTGGATGGCGGGCGTTGATCAATTCAATGATTCCGATGATTTCAGACCGTTGATTGATTAACGGGAGGGCCAGCATGGAAACACACGGGTGGTCCTTTCTCTCAAATCGCCGTCGAATCTCACTGCTGTTGTCATGGACAGACAGATCTTCAATGGCCAGGGTTTTACCTGATCGAACAACACTCTCAGTAATTGTTGCGCTATCTCCTTCTTTTTCGCTGGATAGGAAAATCGGCTCGAATGGGGGTTTGTTCGTTGCTGATCCACCATAAAATTCATCTGTTTTATCATTTCTCAGAATTGAAAATTCAAGTTTGTCTTCATCCTTATTTAAAAGACAAATAGACCCTGCATCCGCATTGCAAACTTGTTGAGCCTCAAGAAGAATCTTCTCCAGGAGATGATCCAGATTCCTCTCAGTTGAAAGCGCCTTACCGATTTCAACGAATTGTTGAATGGAAGTCTTCATGACTGACATGGTCTCAGACAGAGCGTGAATCTCGTTGATATGCGAATGTACCTCAATCGGGGTATCCAACTTCATTTTTCGAATTTCCTGTGCCTCTTGAGCAAGAAGATGAATAGGCAGAGAGATGCGCCGGGCAATCCACCAGCCAATCAAAATTGATATAAAAAGTAGCGCCAAGGAGATCTGTACACTCTCTGTTCGGATCTTTTCCAGCGGAGCCAGGAGTTCGTCGCGTGGAGAGAGAATCGCAAGATAGGCGTTCTCACCACTTTGCAATGGTAACGGTGACAGGGTTCCTATCCATTCCTGAGTCTCTGTCGATATATTTAGCCGCCTGCTATGGCTACCTGAAGTAAGGGTCTTATTTAACTGATGCAAAACAGGATTACGGAGATCAGACAAATGAGCCGTAATTAAGGATTTATGACCTCCCTCTCCAGCATGTCGGCTTACTTGTTCCACATCTGAGTAAGCGATTACAGTCCCTTCAGAATCAAATACGACAACCTCTGTTGAGGGTGTAATTAGATGACTCGACAATTCTGTCGATATTTCATTCAACCTGAGATCTACAGCCACAACACCAGAGGATTGCGGCAGGTGACGCGCCAGCGTTACACCCACATCACGGGTAGTAAAAAAGATATACGGCGCGGTTTGTATCAGTTTTTCACTGTTAAGAGCCGTCTGATACCAACTCCGTTGCCTTGGGTCATAGTTTGAATCAACGCCTTCCAGACGACCAACAGGTTTGAGATCCGAATCATAATAGACATAGTTGATCTCCTGTTGGCTGTCTTCACGTTGCGCTCCGTACTGAACCATGAACACAGTATTAACAGGCAGGTTTGCGTTAGACCATTCATCCTTGCCATCGCGTATAGCCCTTACAAGATAGTGTTTCCCATCCGCATACCCAATGTAGATGGATGCCAAATAGGGATTCCCCCTCAGTGCGGCAATGAACGCATGAAACAGTTTTTGGTGTTGTGCTGCTTCATTGTTTTGTGCCTGCTCAAGCTCGGCAGTGAGATTGACCAACATTGCCGCTGGCGAATAGATGCCTTGTATGCGTTCAGCCGTCTGCCGCTCAATGCGGTTGAACAGCGCCTGTGTGGCGGACAAGGTGATGGCCTTGTTTTTTTCGAAGTTATACCAGGATATTGAAAGGCTTACAGAGCTAAGTAGTAAAGTAATAAGAAACCCAATGATTATCTGAAGCGGGAATCTCATAGGTTTCCGGGTGAATTCTTGAGAATGTTTCTGAGAAGCAGAAACCGGGATGTCTTGTGCAATACTTTCTGACACTTGCATCTCCAGCGTTGGTTGAGTTTTTTTATAAACAGGCAGTCGGACTGGTTACAAAAAAACGGGTTTCGAGGGCAATAACCGCAAATATAGCGCACGTTGAGGATATTGGGGTTCTGAATAACCATCACCTCTTGCAATCCGCCTGAAGTGAAATAGCCTCGTCTTCACCCAGGCCAAAGAAAATCCAAAGGAAATAGAGACGCTGACAGGGTGTTGTGCCACTCCATTAAAAAACAGGACATTGTAATAACCACAGGATGGTTAAGCAGGGATTGCGATACTGATCCCCCCCTCTGCATTTTGTTGATCTGCATCACTATTTTTCACGGCAGTTGTTCTATGTTGAAAGTATAGGCGTCTTATTCGTCTCGTCATTTTGCTTGTCTGGCAGCATCCAGAATCCGAAGACGGAATTTCATGTGTAGGTATTTCCAGGGAAATGGAGGAGGATCCGATGAAAGCAATCATTTTAGCGCTTGCGCTGGTGGGGGGTGCTTGTCGCACCTTCCACTGCTCTGGCCGAAGATACACCACTGGATAAAACAGGATGGACTACATCTGAGTCAACTTGGTGGTGGATCCGATGGTTCGACCCCAGTTGCGACGGCAAGGCATTCCATGTGGTAGACGGTGTCTACACCTTGCGCTATCCGGATGATCCCTGCGGTAGGTACCGGAGTTTTTTTTCGCCAGACAATGCGATCAACAATCACGGCCAGTGGTTCCAGATCGATTTTGGAGCGTCCACGACCCTGACGGGTATCCACTTCTATCAGGTTGTCGAAAACACGCTGATGTCGAGTTTGCCTGGCATGAGCAAGTATTCCCGTTACATTGACGAGATGCGATTCACTTTTTCCGATGGATCCGAAGAATTGGTGGCCTTCCCGCCAGGAACTCTATTTTCAACAATAGAAACGGTGACTTAAGCAGATTTCGCCACACCGCACACCACCGAGTCGATTCGTGCCACCATCGTCAGTTTTCATAACGACTATTCAATGGCGGGTTTGTATGCGTTGGAGATCGACTTCTTCGGGGCTGCAGGTGATCCCGATGACCTGGATGGCGACGGCATCGTCAACGCCGACGACAACTGCCCGTTAAGTGCCAACCCGGATCAGCTAGATATGGATCACGATGGTATCGGAAATGTCTGTGACGACGATATCGACGGTGATGAATTCGCCAACGCTGATGACAATTGTCCGGAGGCAGCCAACTCCTTGCAGTCTGACGGTGATCTGGACGGCATAGGTGACGCCTGCGATCCTGAATGTAATCCCAGGCTGACCGTCAAAGACGGCTGGATCGGCAACCAGTCCTCATGGTGGCTGCAGCCCTGGCGAAACACTTGCGATGGAAAGGCGCAGAACGCCATTGACGGCAACTACCGCTTTACCTACAGCAACTACCGGGCCTGCAATGGCGACCTGAGTCCACGCAGTTTCTTCGCCCCCCGCTTTACTGGTACGGACGTGGGGACCTGGATGCAGGTGGAGTTTCCCGAGGTCTACACCATTAACGGCATCACCCTGGCGCAGATCAAGGAACGGACCTACTTTTCCGGTCTGGTGAGACCCCACAAGTACGGTGCCTACCTGAAGGATGCCATGGTTGAATTTTCCGACGGCAGCAGTGTGGAAGTAACCTTTCCGCAACAGTTGGAAGCGAGCGTGACTTTTCCCGAGATCGCCACCCAGTCGGTGCATATCACCGCACGCAGTTTCCATCCGACGGAATGGGCTGATACTGATGGTGACGGTGTTGGTGATAACAGTGATAACTGCATCACCGGTTACAACCCGGGTCAGGCCGATGCAGACAACGACGGTATCGGTGATCCTTGTGACCGGCCGATTGCCAATGCCGGAATGGATCAGTCAGCCCACCCGGGTACGGCAGTCACCCTGGACGGGGCCGGCAGCACTGACCCCGATGAAGAGTATCCGTTGCTGTTCGCTTGGCAACTGATCTCTGCACCACCGGGCAGTCTTGCCAGCGTGCAAAATCCGGCTTCGGCAACACCTTCGCTGACACCGGATCTGATGGGTGATTATCTGCTCGAACTCAGCGTCACCGATCAGCAGGGACACGTCAGTGACACTGATAAGGTGATGGTCAGCACGGTCAACACCGCGCCAGTGGCCGATGCGTGTGAAGACCAGGCGATCACACAGACGGGGCAGTGGATCGCGCTGAGCGGTCTGGTCAGTTACGATCTGGATGGTGATGATCTGATCGCATTCCAATGGATGCTGGTCTCCAAACCGGACGGCAGTTTCGCCGAACCTACACCGGCAGATACAGCGGAAACTCTGTTTCTTGCCGATCTCTACGGCAGCTATGTGTTTGAGCTGACGGTGACTGATGCCTATTACGCAGTGAGCGAACCGGATCAGGTGACGGTCAGTCTTGCGAATGTGCAACCGGTGGCAGACGCAGGGGACAACCTGTCAGTCTGGACGGAACAGGTAGTCACGATGCCAATGGTGATCCGCCGACCTACCATTGGTCGCTGGTGCTCAAACCGGATGGCAGTGCAGCAGAACTGGCTGCCCCGGATCAGGCCGTGACGGCATTTACAGCGGATCTTGCCGGAACCTATCTGTTTAGCCTGGTCGTGAATGATGGCTTGCTGGACAGTGATCCAAGTAGTGTGACGATTATCGCCCTGACCTGGCAGGATGAGATTGTGACATTGGTTCAGGATGTCATGGACAGGGTCAACGGCTTCGATTCGTCGGTGTTCAAAAACAAGAACCTGGCCAAGCCGTTTACCAACAAGCTCAATGCGGTGCTGTCGAAGTTAGATAATGGGGACTACGCGGATGCGCTCAACAAACTCGAGCACGATATCCTGCCAAAGATCGACGGTTGTGCCGCTTCCGGTCAGCCCGACAAGCAGGATTGGTTGACAACCTGTGAGGCGCAGGACGAGATCTATCCGCTGGTTCAGCAGGCGATTGAGCTGCTCCGTTCGTTGATCTGAGTTGGTGTGTTTCAGGGGCCGTCAGGGAGGACTGCCCCGGCGTTTTCGTTCGCTGAATCTATGTTGGGAAAAGTGGTGCAGTTGGCGGTAAAAGCAGTTGTCAGGTATAGCTTCCTGTCGTTGTTTGCCGCTGTGAAGGTTCCGACTAAACAACCCGCTCGTTTCCCCCATCAATCGGGATCTGCGCGGCAGTGGTTTTGGCGAACAACGGACCGCAGAGCTCGGCGGTGAGTTCCGCCACGTCGTGGCTGGTAATCTCGGTCTTCAGCAGATTCCTTGTCTTGTAATCCTGCACGCTCATGCCGTAGTGGTCGGCGCGGGCCTGCAGCACTTCCTGAGTCCAGATGCCGGTGTCGAAAACGGCATCGGGATGCAGGATATTGATGCGAATGCCGTCTTTGGCCCACTCCAGAGCGACAATCCGGGCAAGCTGGGTGAGTGCGGCTTTTGAGGCGGAGTAGGCTGCCGCGCCCGCACCTGGTGCGGGTACGTTCTTTGATCCGATCACCACCACCCGGCCATTGTTCGGCGCCTGTTTCAGCAGAGGGTGAGATGACCGTAACAGGGCCAGATTGGCATTCAGATTGACCTGCATGACCTGGTTCCACTCGTCGTCGGGGAGTTCCGCCACCGCGCAGCCGCCGGGAAACATGCCCGCATTCAGCACCAGCATGTCGAGCCCGCCGAAGGCGAGGGTCGATTTTTGCAAAGATTGTTGCAGGGCCGCGCTGTCGGTGATGTCGCAGCAGATACCGAGATAGTCTGGGCGCAGGCAGAGGGTCTCGATGACAGGATCGATATCCAGACCCACCACGGCAGCTCCCCGTGCCAACAATGAATCCACACAGGCCTTGCCGATGCCGGAAGCGGCGCCCGTCACCAGCGCAACCTCGCCCTGAAACTGTGGCGCCTTTCCGCCTTTGCGTAGTTTGGCCTGTTCCAGCTCCCAGTACTCGACGTCGAAGATATCCCGCGCGGGCAGGGCGCGCCAGCCGCCGAGTCGTTCGGCGCGCTGAATGATCTCGATGGTGTGGCGATAGATATCTGAGATGATCTTCGCTTCTTTGGGACTCTTACCGACGGTGAGCAGTCCCAGTGCCGGATCCAGCACCACCCGGGGTGCAGGGTCGAGCATCTTGACCGGTGCGCGTGACTGGGGCGATTGCTTTTCGAAGTATTGGCGATAGTTCCGGGCATAGCTTTCTACATCACGACCCAGCTGAGGAAGACGTTTGGTGCGGATGACGTGATCCGGAGTTGCCGGTCCCTGTTGCGAGATCACAGCGAGGTCATCCCGTTGGCAGAAGGCCATCTCGGCAGGCTTGCGATGACTGCGCAGTACTACCGGGAAACCGGCGGCAGCAGAGATGTCGCGGCGCAGGGACGCCAACACAATCGGATCTGTTGCAGTCGCTTCATAGGCGGGCTTAGGCAGTTCCCAGGCTCCCTCGGCCTGAAGGTATCTCTCCGCCCGGTCGACCAGCGCTATCATGCGTTCATAGGAGGCCTTGGCAGTGTCGCCAAAGGTGAAGAGGCCGTGGTTCATCAGCACCATGCCGAGGGTGCCCTCGTGGGCCTCTTTTGGGAATTGCTCCGCGACTCTCCGGGCCAGGTCGAAGCCGGGCATCACGTAGGGGATGATCACCAGGTCGTCGCCGTAGAGTTCGCGGATGCGTGCTTCGCCATCCGGGGTGTTGGTGATGGTGACCAGGGCGTCGGCATGGGTATGGTCGACAAATTTGTAAGGCAGCGCCGCGTGCAGGATCGCCTCTACAGAGGCAGTCGGGGCGGAGGCGATGGTCTGCTGGGTCTTGAGCTGGTTGACCATCTCAAGATCGGAGAGCGACTCCAGGGTTGCCAGCTTCAGCAGATGTGCCATGCGGACCGGGGTGTAACCCTCAGTCTCGATGGTGGCCAGATCCCAGCCGCTGCCCTTGACGTAGAGGATCTCCTCTTCATCTCCGAAGAGATCGGGCTGGCGGATTTTTACCGAGGTGTTGCCGCCTCCGTGCAGCACCAGCGAGGGATCGCTCCCCAACAGTCTTGAGCTGTAGACCCGCAGTTGCAGATCATCGGTGAATCGGGCGGCTTCGGTATCGTTCCAGAGGGTTTTCATGGGCGTTGCAAATGTTGAGCGCTCGCGCAGAACGCGATACTTTGATTGAAGGAGGCCAGTCTATCCGTTTTCTGCGACAAAGGAATCTGTGAATGGGTTTCACAATTCCCGTTCAACGACGATCAGCTTGTAACCCAGCTCCAGGTATTGGCTGATCTGTGCGGGACCGGAGGGCGCCACATCCACATAGTCGGGAAAGTCTTCATCCGTGTCGCCATACCAACTGGCATGGGTGCCGCAGACGTGTACATCGACCCCTTGGTCCTGGGTGAGTGACTGGACGATTTCGTGGGCCTCGGGAAAGGCGTCCCGGTCGGATGATTTCAGGGCAAACATCTCCGGGCCATGGGTGACAACGGCAATATCGAGATCGGGGAAGCGTGCACGCAATGCCTTGATATGGCGCAGGGTTTGGGAGATAGCCCAACCGAGATCATCCACGTCACTCTCCAGAATCTCGAATACCACGCCATCGGGGGCAGTTTCAGATCGTAACAGGCGGTTGACTTCGGAAGCCTGCGGGACTGAACAAAAGAGCAGCGTGGCTGCCAGGAGTAGAATCAGCGCTCTACGGTGCCCTTTCATATTGAAGGGATTAAAAGTTTTCTGTCGAGGTAAAGAGACCGACCCGCAGATCCTTGGCAGTGTAGATCTCCCGGCCATCCACCTTCATCACGCCGTCGGCCACGCCGAGAACCAGCTTGCGGCTGATGACCCGTTTCATGTCGATGTGGTAGGTCACCTTTTTTGCTTTCGGTAGTACCTGGCCAGTGAATTTAACCTCACCAACTCCTAATGCGCGACCGTGTCCGGGATTGCCGATCCAGCCCAGAAAGAAGCCCACCAACTGCCACATGGCATCGAGTCCAAGGCAACCGGGCATCACCGGGTCACCGGGGAAGTGACAGTCGAAAAACCAGAGATCCGGGTTGATATCCAATTCAGCGAGTATCTCACCTTTACCGAACTCCCCTCCCTCGTCGGAGATGTTGATGATGCGATCCATCATCAGCATGTTGGGCGTGGGCAACTGGGCGTTGCCGGGGCCGAACATCTCGCCGCGTCCGCAGGCGAGCAGTTCATCACGGGTAAAAGAGGGCTGTTTCGTCATTCTGGGAGCCTTGGTTTGATTACAGCAGCAATGGTGCCAAAGCCGGGTAGTTTCCTTGTTTACGGCGGGGTGTGTCAAATGCTTCATTGGTGGTCGGGGTGGTGGTGTATCGGAGGTGAGTGATAGGGAAATAGCGGTTGCTACCGGGTTTGCGCATAAATGAAACACCTATAACGAGTAGGTGTTTACAATGTTTATAAATTACGTCATTCTTAAACCAAATATAAAAGGGAGAGGTGCAGCGATGTTACATTCGGTAAGAGAGAATGGCTGGCTATGGAAGGAGTGTAGATATCTGCGGCGACCCCCGTCACCGCCAATCCGTTTGATACCCAAGAAGACCCAATAATATTCGAGTAGCTGCCCGTCCTGGATGGAGGCAGTCGTGCGTACGCTTGGCATGAAGACCGAATCGCTATCGTGTTGGATATAGACCTGAAAGGAAATACCATGAGTTCCCAGCAAACCCGGAAGAGATCCCCGCTGTTGTTTCGCGCCTCCTTACTTGTTGCCTCTATGGCGCTGGTCCTGTCAGGGTGCGGTGGTGGCGGTGGAGATGATCCAGGTGTAGCTCCCCGTGGCATAGGCGGTGGCGGTGTCAAAGGGCCTCTGGCAAACGCGGTGGCCACGGCCACCCGCTTCGATGCATCTCAGCCGGGGTTCAAGGGCGCAGTGGTGGATACAGGCACCACCGACAACGCAGCAGCGATCCAGGGGCTGGCCTTGCCCTTTCCCCTGACTCCCCCCTATATCCTCGAGTTCACCAGTAACGCGGGTACCACAGATATCACCACCGGTGCCTTTCCTGTGATCAGCACCATGCGCACCGTGATCACCCAGGCGTTGCTCGACAAAGGCGAGCAGATCTATGCCACGCCGTTGACTACCATGGCCACCGACCTGGCGGTGATGAATGCGGACTCCAGCACGGCGCCATTCACCGGTGATGGCGATGGCACCACCACAGCCGCCGAGTTTATTGCGGCGCTGCCGATAGCGGCCGCCCAAGTGGCCTCCACCGTCGGCTTTGGTATGAGTGGCGATATCGACATCTTCGACACACCACCACTGGTGGACGATACCACCGTTACCGCCGCCGAGCAGGCGGATGTGGCCAGCTACCGCGCCGCCGTAGAGGCGTTGACCGCAGTGGTCGCACAGATTGATGACCAACTCCCCGGTGCCGATGCCAATGCAGTGCTGGAAGAGTTGGCCGCTGACCTTTCCACCGGTCAGATCAATGGCCAGGTACCTGATGCAGCGGGCAATCCCACCCCCAGCTCGGTGCTGACCGAGACCTCCGCCACCGTGCTGCAGCAGGATCCGGCCACGCTGCCGATCCCCGGCACTGATGATGGCACCGGCAACCCGCTGACTGTCGACCAGGTCCAACAGATCCTCATCGATGAAAAGGCCACTACGGGTTCCACCACCAATACAGACGATCTCGATCCCACCACAGGAACCATCGAATTGGTTCTGCAACCGGCTGAGCCAGATCCGGATCGCGACGGCGATAATGTGCCGAATGCCCAGGACGCCTTCCCCGACGATGCCACCGAATCGGTGGATAGCGATGGCGACGGCGTCGGCGACAATGCCGACACTGATGACGACAACGATGACACCAGCCCTGGTGTAAGTTTCGCCTCCCAGGATCCTGACGGCGACGGCATCCCCAACGATGTCGATACGGATGACGATAACGACGGCGTACCGGATGTTCAGGATGCCTTCGATACCGATCCCAACGAATTCCTCGATACCGACGGCGACGGCACTGGTGACAATGCCGACACAAATGACGACAATGACGCCGAGCCGGATGCGAACGACGCCTTTCCCAAAGACGCCAGCGAAACGGTGGACACCGACGGCGACGGTATCGGTGACAACGCCGATGCCGACGACGACAACGACGGTCTTTCCGATATCGATGAAGGCGACGGTGCAGTCGATACCGACGGTGACGGTACGCCTGACTCTCGTGATATCGACTCCGACGGCGACGGATACCTTGATAGCGTCGACCTTGATCCTACCGACCCCAACATTACCGTAAACAGCGCCCCGGCTGCCTCGAACGGCACCCTGACCACTGCCGAGGCTACCGTGGGAACCGGAATTCTCCTCGGGGAAGATGTCAATGCAGGTGACGTACTGAACTTCAGCGTGGTCAGCCAGGGCACCAACGGTGCCGTAGTTATCACTGATGCTGCGACCGGCGCATATACCTACACCCCGGCGGACAACGACTTCAACGGTACTGACTCCTTCACCTTCCGGGTGAGTGACGGCACCGCCAACTCCAATATAGCCACCGTGGCGGTCACTATCACCCCGGTGAACGATGCGCCCACGGCTGATGACGATGCAGGTGCCACGGCTGAAGGCGGCTCAGTCACCGTCAATGTGCTCGATGGCGATGCCGACGTGGAGGGCGATGCCCTGAGCGTCACCAACCTGAGCGTCCCTGCCAACGGCACGGCCACCCTCAACGCCGACGGCACCGTGACCTACACCCACGACGGTGGTGAGACTATCAGTGACAGCTTCACCTATACCGCCAACGATGGTACCGACGACTCCGCCCCCGCCACGGTGAATATCACCGTCACCCCGGTGAACGATGCGCCGGTCGGTGTTGCCGATAGTGGCGCCACCCTCGAGGGAGGTACGGTCACCATCGATCTGCTGGCCAACGACAGCGACGCGGAGAGTGATCCGCTCACTATCAGCGGCATGACTCTGCCGGCAAATGGCCTGCTTGCCAACAACGCCGACGGCACCGTGACCTACACCCACAACGGTGGCGAAACGGTCAGCGACAGCTTCACCTATCGCGCCGATGACGGCAATCTCACCTCCGACCTCACCACCGTTACTATCACTATTACGCCGGTGAACGATTTGCCCACCGCAGATGACGATGCGGGTACCACGGCTGAAGGTGGTTCGGTTACGGTCAGCGTGCTTGATGGCGATGCCGATGCGGAAGGCAGCGCCCTGACCGTCACCAATTTGAGCGTTCCCACCAATGGTACGGCGACGCTCAATGCCGACGGCACCGTGACCTACACTCACAACGGTAGTGAGACTATCAATGACAGCTTCACCTATACTGCCAATGACGGTACCGCTGACTCTGCTGTAGCGACAGTCAATATCACCGTCACACCGGTAAATGATGTACCGGTGGCAGGTGCGGATAGCGGCACGGTCGACGAAGGTGGGACTGTTACCATCGATCTGCTGGCCAATGATACCGACGGCGAAAATGATTCGCTCAGCGTCGCTGGTTTGATCCTCCCATCCCACGGAAACCTGATTAATAATCAGGACGGTACCGTGGTCTATGAGCATGACGGGGGTGAGACCACCAGCGACAGCTTCACCTATACCGCCTTTGACGGTACCGCCAACTCGGCGGTAACCACGGTAACGATCACCATCAACCCGGTGAACGATGTGCCAGTGGCCAACGATGACGGCTTCAGTGTTGGTTTCAACAGCAGCAATAATTCGTTTGATGTACTGTTCAACGACACCGATGCCGAAGGCTCGGCACTGACCATCAATACACCACTGGGTGCAACTTCAAGTGGTGGCGTGGTCAGCACGGACGGCAGCACTATTACCTATACTCCTGCCAGCGGTTTCGATGGTACTGAGACCTTCACCTATAGCATGACCGACGGTACTGCCAACTCGGCGGATGCCACCGTGACCGTGATAGTCAGTGACAACCAGGCGCCGGTGATCACCGAAGGGGTCTCCACAGCAGTGACCATGGATGAGGATGGTTCGCCTTTGGCTTTCATCCTGACCCTTCATGCCACCGATACTGAGGGTGATACCCTGAACTGGAGTATCGATACCCAGGCCGCCAATGGCACTGCCACTGCCAATGGTCCAGGTGACGTCAAGGTCATCCTCTATGTGCCCAATCCTGACTTCAACGGCGCGGACAGCTTTGTCGTCGCGGTTACAGACGGCACCAACTCCGACACAATCATCGTCAACGTAACTGTTACGGCTCAGCCTGATGCGCCGGAGATCACCGAGGGTGCAACCACCACGGTGAACATGGATGAGGATGGCTCACCGACGGCCTTTGCACTGACCCTCAACGCCAGCGATGCCGACGGCGATACCCTGACCTGGAGCATCTCCTCTGCTGCGACCAAGGGTGCGGCCACTGCCTCCGGCACCGGTGCCTCCAAGGTCATCGGCTACACGCCGAATGCGGACGCCAACGGCACCGATACCTTCACGGTACAGGTGGATGACGGCACCGGTAGTACCGATACCATCGACGTGACGGTGAACATCGCGCCGGTCAACGACGCGCCGACCATCGGCGGCACGGTGCCTGACGGAGAAGTAGGTGTTGCCTACTCCTTCACCCCGGCCTCCGATGACACTGAAGGTGACACCCTGACCTTTACTGCCGCCAATCTGCCCAGCTGGGCCGGCATCAACGGTGCCACTGGTGAGATCAGCGGTACGCCAGATGCCGCAGGGGTACAGATTGATATCACTATTACCGTCACCGACGATGGTACCCCGCCGGAATCAGCCGATCTGGGTCCGTTCTCCATCACGATCAATCCGGCTACAGCGGTGGATGATCTGAGCGGCGTCTACAGGCTGACTGACACCGTCATCAGCATCGATCGCACCCTGTCCGGCACCGGTAGTTGTTTCACCGACGAGGCCGACGGTGATATCCGCCGTGTCTATATTTCGATGAGCCAGACCGGCACGACTGTGACCGCGACGGACGGAGATCCCGGCGGAGGTGCCGCAACGGGAGTCGTCGACTCGCTCAACGACACGTTTACGTTAACCTGGAGTATGAGTGTTAATGAAGATGGCTGGGATTTCACCGAGTCGTTTAGCTTTACCGGCACCTATGACCTGATACTCGGCGCCTTCAGCGGAGAAATTATCGAGACCGAGACGGGTGTAGATACCAACGACGGATTCAACAGCTACGACTGCACAAGCACCGCCGATGCGACCGGTACCTTCGTCTACAAACACAACGGCACCGAAGACTACAACGGTGTCTACGGCATGGAGTACCGGGAACGCGACCCGAATCCGGATCGTGGCTCCATACCTGTGGAGGTTGTCATAAACGGCACTTCGATTACGCCGTATATCCCGCAGGGTGCTAATAATGCCACGTACACCAACACCAGTTTTGATCCCAATACCGGTCTCTTCACATTTACCGAAGAGATGTACGAGTTGCTTGATGAAGACGGCGACGGACTTGAGGACGATATTCGATGCGAGACTGTGATGTTTGGGGGTATCTTCGTGCGCGCACCGACGGATGTCAGTGGATTGCCTGTCGTTGTCTTTCAGAGCGATGGAGAGGAGAAGCCTTTCCTGGACCATGTGGATCCTGCGATCTGTTCTGATCCAACTGCCACGCCTGTATATACCGAGTATTGGGAGGACGAGATTTACGGCAAACTTCTGATCACCGAGCCCTACACCCTAAGGGTCACCAGCGCCGTCTCTGATAGTCTCACTGAAGATGTTCACATCATGGGGCTGCTCAACCCTCCGATGCGCTCGGCAACTACCGGCAGTACCCTGCGGGCGGAGGTCTACGGCGCGACAGGTACTGTCTTGCTTTGCTCCCGGGCGTACGACCAAGGTGGTTTCAGGTTCGTGAGCCGATTGCCCCATGCGGACTTCGACAGCGAAGCGTTCCAGGACGGTTTCTACAGCTTCGCCAGCTGCGATACCAACCAGAATGGCATGGGTACTCCTCTGGTTGATGGTGGGAACTATGTCGTGAAGATCATGGACGACATGGGTACAGCCGATGGTGGTGTTGACGACCAAGTGGTTGTCTCCCAAAATGCGGTCGCTCAACTCGCCCTGCCGGTGGCGGACCGTATCAGTCGCAGAGATGTGGACCTGAATGGTGTCGTCTCCTCGGAGACGGAGCGGGGTCGGGTGATCGGCCTCTACGGGTTCTTCAACCCCTACCAGGCCATGACCGCGACCTTCCCAGGCGTACCCGGCGCCGACGGCTATCACTTCGACTTCGACAACACCGAGAGTCCGGAACGGAAACGGGTCTCCAGTAGCAGTCCGACTGTCACCCTGCCTGCGGGTGTGATCAACGAGTGGGATGGTCTTTCGGAACTGCGTGTCTGGTCGGTTCACGATGACGGTCCCCGCAGGGCAATCTCCTGGAGTCGCCGTCTGGGTGTGTCGGCGGGCATGAACGGTTTCTTTACCGTTGAGACGGATAATCCGGATCTCGCCCTGGGTAAATTCGCCCTGCAGGTGATCAGTGACGGAAGTGATGTCACCTGCGTCGTGCCGACCTTCACCGGGCTCTCCTGCAGTCCGTGGCAGCAAGGAGCCTCAGGGTTCACTCCAAACGCCATCGACTGGGCCAACAATCGGGTGAGTCTGACGCTGTATGATCTGGAAAATGGCGGTGTGCCGATACCCACGACCCTGACCTTCACCGACAGCGGCAATGCCACGGTGACCATGGGGACATCAACGGGTGTTGCGCGGGCGGTGAATCCCGAGCTGATGGTCAGATCCCAGTTGACCGAAGGTGGCTCACCGAGGACGGTGATCTCTTTCGGTAACGCGCCGGCCGCTTTCCTCAATGCGGATGTATCACTGCTGGATGAAACTTTCGATGGTGAAGGTAATAGCTTTGCTCTCTGGGATGAGACGGTTACGGGTGATGGCGACGATTACATGGATGCCGTTGATGCCTACATGCAGTTCCCGTTCGATGACGGTAAGGCACAGCGGGTGGGAAGCTATGCCAGTACCCGCGACCATTCAATATTGGTAGCGGATACCGTCACTGCAACCTTCACCAACGACCGACTGGGTTTGGGTATCCCGCCCATGACATTTTCGCTGGACTACACAGTGCTGGATTCCACAGCGGTAGCGGCTCCGCCCCGGTCGGCGATTACGGTCAATCTGAGTGATATGACATCGTTCACGGGTAACACCGCAACCATTATTGACGATGCCCATGATATCGGCGCAGCAACGATTTCGTCGGTCAGTTGGACTAGTGCGCTGCCTGCGGACACCCTCTGGCTCGTCCGTGGGCGGGTATCGGATCCTGTCACCGGGGATGCGTTCAAGTATGGAGAGTTCCGTTCGGAGCCAATGAACCATGCGACTTCCGCCGACTTGGCTTACGATGGAACCAATACCTGGACCTGGACTGCTCCGGTAGGGCTCGATCCCTCCCTGGAGCCGGGTGAGCTTATGCGGCTAGACCTGCGTACTATGGACCCTGCCAGGACTATGCAAGGCGACACGAGAAGCATCTTCATCAAGCGATCGGCCGTGCCTTAACGCTTTTTACTCAATTGGAGACAGAACCCCGGCCCTGCCGGGGTTTTTTGTTTCCGGCGTTTTTTGCAGGAACCAATCGACTGCGATTCTGTGAGTCAAATCACAGGAGAAATCCAATAATTCCCAACCTGTGAATCTCATTCTCAGCTTCCTCAATATCCATACTGCTTCGCCGACTCATTGATCAAGCAACCGGCCTTGCAAACGCCGGTACTCAGTTTGATTCGTGAGGAACCAAGCCTATGGATGATGTAGGGAAGAGCAGAAATGAGCTGATCGAAGAGGTATCCCGCCTGCACAGGGCGCGGCACCATGTCAGGCAGACCGGTTTTGAGGTCTTGCAGGAGCAGGTGCGCCTGCAGGAGATGCTGCGGGAATCGATGGATGCCATCGTGATGTTCGATGCCGACGGTCTGGTGCAGCTGTTCAGCCGCGGCGCGGAGAGGCTCTTCGGCTGTGAAGAGGCCGATGTCCTCAACCGCTCCTTGGATGGCTGGATCCCCTGTCCCCCTGAATTTGGTGAGGATGTGCCCCGTTACCTGGCGGATGTCTGCGCCTCCAAGGCCGACCTGTTTCAGCACCCGATTGAAGTCAGCAACGCAACGGGCGAAAAACGGCTGCTGACTGTGACCGTTTCTCTATCAGGTTTCAGGAACTCCCCGGTGGAACACGATTATTCCTCAGCGCTCTGTTTCTTTCAGGATATTACCCGGCAGAAGCATGCGCTACAGGAAGTGGGGGCCTACAGGGATAATCTGGAGCATCTGGTGAAGGATCTCAGCAATGAACTCCGGGTGTCGAAAGAGGACCTGTCGTTGGCCAGCCATGCGGAACAGGATGCCGTGGAGTTGCTGCTGCAGGAGATTCGTGCGCCTTTGGGACGTATCCTCGATGTGGCGAATGCTGCGGCGGCGATGCGGATCGGTGCTGAATGCAACGATATGCAGGAAGGGGTGAGGACCATCCGCCATACGGCGGGTGAGTTGATGATGCTGCTGAAGGCACTGACACAGGAGAAGTAGGTTTCTTACGCTTGCAGGAAAAACCTGGCTGGTTGGCAGGTGCAGAACCCACCATCGGATGCGTACCCGGTGGTGGGTTTTGTTTTTTGACGAGCCGCTCCTACAAATTCATATCCGCTTACCACTGCCCTTTGATATGGTCGAGAATCTCATCCAGCGGGATGAAGCTGTTCTCTGATGCGGTGCGGGCACGGTATTCCACATTGCCCTCATCCAGAGAGCGCTCTCCCACCACGATGCGATGGGGGATACCGATTAGCTCCATGTCGGCAAACATGAAGCCGGGGCGCACATTCCGGTCATCCAACAGCACCTCGATACCCGCGGACTCGAAGGCATCGTACAGTTGTTCGACGGCCGCCTGCACCCGGTGGGATTTGTTCATCTTCATCGGGCAGATGGCGACCTGAAAAGGCGCAAGTCCAGCAGGCCAGCAGATGCCTTTGTCGTCGTGGTGCTGCTCGATGGTGGCGGCCACCACCCGGGAGACGCCGATGCCGTAGCAACCCATGGTCATGGTGACGGATTTGCCGTTCTCATCCAGCACCTTGGCGTTCATCGCTTTGCTGTACTTCTGGCCGAGCTGAAAGATGTGACCTACCTCGATGCCCCTTGCAATGGTAAGGGTGCCGTTACCATCTGGGCTGGGGTCACCCTCCACGACGTTGCGCAGATCGGCGATGTTCTCAGGTTCCGGCAGATCCCGTCCCCAGTTGATGCCGAAGTGGTGTTTGCCGTCCTGGTTGGCGCCGGCACTGAAATCGGCCATCTGTGCCACGGTACGATCGACGAAGAGCGGGATGTTCAGATTGACCGGTCCCAATGAGCCGGTGCCCGCGCCGGTGGTTGCCCGGATCTGCTCTTCGTCGGCAAAGGTCAGAGGTATCGCCACCTGGGGCAGCTTCTCCGCCTTGACCTCGTTCAGTTCGTGATCCCCGCGCAGCAGCAGGGCGACGAGATCGGCATCGCTCTCTTCGTCCGCCATTACGATCAGGGTCTTGACCGTCTGTTCGATCGGTTGGCTGAACTGTTCCACCAGCTCCTGGATGGTCTTTGCATCCGGTGTGTCCACCAGTTCCATCTCACGGCCAGGGGCGGGGCGGTCACCAGTGGGCGTCACCGCTTCTGCCAGTTCGATATTGGCGGCATAATCACTCTCGGTGGAAAAGGCAATAGCGTCCTCGCCGGATTCCGCCAGCACATGGAATTCATGGGAGGCGCTGCCGCCGATGCTGCCGGTATCCGCTGCCACCGGGCGGAAGTCGAGGCCGCAACGGCTGAAGATGCGTGTGTAGGTCTCATACATCCGGTCGTAAGTTCCCTGCAGTGATTCCTGATTCTGATGGAAGGAGTAGGCGTCCTTCATGAGGAATTCACGGGCGCGCATGATGCCGAAACGGGGGCGGATCTCGTCGCGAAACTTGGTCTGGATCTGATAGAAGTTGATCGGCAGCTGTTTATAGCTTCGCAGCTCGTTACGCGCCAGATCGGTGATGATCTCCTCGTGGGTGGGACCGAAGCAGAACTCCCGGTTGTGGCGGTCGCGGAAACGCAGCAGCTCCGGACCATATTTCTCCCAGCGGCCCGACTCCCGCCAGAGTTCGGCTGGCTGCACGGTCGGCATCAGCACCTCCAGCGCCCCAGCGTGGTTCATCTCCTCCCGCACGATGTGTTCCACCCTGCGCAGTACCCGCAGTCCCAGCGGTAGCCAGGTGTAGAGTCCGGCGGCCAGTTTACGGATCATGCCGGCGCGCAGCATCAGCTTGTGGCTGGCGGTCTCCGCATCGGCGGGGGTTTCCTTGACGGTTTGCAGCGGGAAGTCAGAAGTACGCATTGCGGTAAAAGATCCTGTGGTGAAAACACGCCATCTTAGCCTGCAATCTGCGGTGGGTCATCCACTCTGCAGGAACGGCTTGACGCCGGGTGGGCAGGGGCATACTTTCAGAACTGTTCCCGGTATTGGAAATCTCAGTCATGACCCAGGTCTACCTCAATGGTGAGTTTCTCCCTCTGGAAGAGGCTCGGATCTCTGTACTGGATCGTGGATTTCTCTTTGGCGACGGGGTCTATGAGGTCATACCTGCCTACGGTGGGCGGCTGTTTCGTCTGCAGCAGCATCTGGACCGGCTTGATCAGAGCCTGCAGGGTATCCGTTTGGCGGTGTCGATCTCCCATGACGATTGGCGGGACATCCTCCAGTCTCTGCTGCCAACGGGGGAGATGGGTGATCAGGCGGTCTATCTTCAGATCACCCGTGGGGTTGCGCCGAAACGGGATCACAGCTTTCCTGTGGTGCCAACGCCGACGATCTTTGCCATGGCCTACCCGGTCCCACAGCCGGAACCGGGGCAAGTGGAGCAGGGTGTCAGCGCCATCACACTGCCGGACACCCGCTGGCTACGCTGTAACATCAAGGCGACTACCCTGCTTGCGAATGTGCTGTTACGTCAGCAGGCGGTGGACGAGGGTGCGGCGGAGGCAATTCTCATCCGGGATGGTGTGGCCCATGAGGGAACCGCCTCCAATCTTTTTGTGGTGGAGGATGGAGTGATTACCACGCCTCCCGATGGGCCGGAGCTGCTGCCGGGTATTACCAGGGACCTCGTGGTGGAACTTGCCGGGTTGCACAACCTGACATTGATCCAGGCGCCGATTGCGGAGAGCCGCCTGTTTGGGGCGGATGAACTCTGGATCACCAGCTCCACGAAAGAGATCGTGCCGGTGATCCGCTTGAATGAGCGACCGATTGGTGAAGGGGTTGCCGGCCCTATGTGGAGCCGTGTCTGGTCACTGTTTCAGGCCTACAAACAGCAGATCCGGGCAGGATTGATCGAGTAAACGTAGGCCTGATCAAGCGCAGCGGATCAGGCAAAATATACATGAAAAAACACTCATGCCGGATCCGCTACGCTTGATCCAGCCTACGTTCAGGATGCGATCCCTGAATAACTAAAAAGTCCCGCCGCTCCAGCCCCACATGTGGCGCTCCGCTATGGCGAATTCGATATAGATTCGATCCATCGGGATGTGTAGCTGTTCCGAGATCAGGTTGCAGAGCCGGTCGGAGAACTCGCCGGTCCGGTCTCCCGGCAGGCCGATACTTTTCAGTTCAAGGTAGGCCATTGGAGCGCTATCGCCCGCGAACAGCATATAGGCGTTGGTTTCGATGAACACCATGACATAGCGTTCTGGTTTGCCGAGCATCTCTGCGACCTGCGCAGAGGCCTTTTGGAGCAGCCGGGTCTCGACGTCTTCCGGGATTTCGGCATTGGTCTGTATCTTTAACACCGGCATAAAATGCCTCCGTTATTTTTTACAGTTGTCCTCGATATCCTTCCGGGCCTGCTCCATTCTGGTTTGGCGCTCTTCCTCAGTCAACCGCAGGTACTCTCCGTCCTGGGTGCGCAATTTGCGGTTACCGAGGGCAGTCAGATTGCGCAGATTGGAGCGCCCAACCTCACAATTCTGCAAACGAGTAGCGGCGGCTTGTTGCTGCTCATCCTGCGCCTGCTTGGCCAGTTTGCGGTCTTCCCGGCGATCTTCCAGGTCCTGACGCGCCTTGTTCAGCCTTTTATTGGCCGCTTCGGTGTCGGCCGGATTACTCTTTGGTGTCTGACGATGTTTTATCACCTCTGCCGAACCCGATGGCGGTGGCGTCTGTGAGTAAACGGTGACGCCGTCTTTGCCCACCCATCTGTAGGTTTGAGCGCCTGCTGCGAGAGAGATTGCAGCCAGGAAAAAGCCTGAAAAAAGTCTATATCGCTTCATTTTTTATCGTTATATCCATCCATCAACCAGCCACTCTAATTATGGAGCAAGGACGTGGAATGGCAAGTGGCGTCGCTCAATTTGAAAAGAAAACCTGGAAGGCATTGTGGAATACCGGTTATTGCTTGACCTCCAGTGTGACTATTAGTAGTTTGTACGGTTTTGATATTGTCCGCTGCCCGTGACTCAGGGCAGCATTTGGAGGTTGCTGAAGTGGAATTGAGTGGTGCCGAGATCGTCGTTCAATGCCTGAAGGATGAGGGCGTTGAACATTTGTTCGGTTATCCGGGTGGATCCGTCCTGCATATCTACGATGCGATCTATCGGCAGGATGCGGTCAAGCATATCCTGGTACGGCACGAACAGGGTGCCACCCATGCGGCGGACGGTTATGCCCGTTCCACTGGCAAGCCCGGCGTGGTGTTGGTCACTTCCGGCCCCGGTGCGACCAATGCTGTAACCGGCATTGCCACCGCCTACATGGACTCCATTCCGCTGGTGGTGCTGACCGGGCAGGTTCCGACCCCGGTGATCGGCAGTGACGCCTTTCAGGAGGTCGATACCGTCGGTATCACCCGCCCCTGTGTGAAACACAACTTCCTTATCAAGGATGTCAAGGATATCGCCTTGACCCTGAAGAAGGCATTCTACATTGCCACCACCGGGCGTCCCGGCCCGGTGGTGGTCGATATTCCCAAGGATGTGACGGATCCGGGCATCAAGATCCCTTACGACTACCCAAAGAAGATCACGATGCGCTCCTACAACCCGCAGGCCAAGGGGCACTTGGGGCAGGTCAAGAAGGCGGTCAACAAAATGCTCTCCGCCAAGAAGCCGGTCTTCTATACAGGTGGCGGCGTCGTGTTGGGGAATGCCTCCAAGGAGCTGACCGAGCTGGTGGATGAACTCGACTATCCGATCACCAGCACGCTGATGGGTCTCGGCGCCTATCCGGGCAGCGACCGCCACTTCCTCGGTATGCTCGGCATGCACGGCACCTACGAAGCCAACATGTCGATGCACGAAACCGATGTGCTGATCGCTGTGGGCGCAAGATTCGACGACCGTGTTACCGGCCATATTCAGCAGTTCTGCCCCAACGCAGAGATCATCCATGTCGATATCGATCCGGCTTCCATCTCCAAGACCGTGCGGGTGGATGTGCCGATCGTGGGTCCGGTCAAGCAGGTACTGCGTGACATGCTCAGGGTCGTGAAGGAGCATAAAAAGAAGCCGGATAAGGATGTGCTGGCAAAATGGTGGGTGCAGATCGAAAAGTGGCGCGGTATGCACTGCCTCAAATACGATCAGAATAGTGACCGCATCAAACCGCAATTTGCCGTGGAGACCCTGTACAAGGTGACCAAGGGCGATGCCTTCGTGGCCTCGGATGTGGGACAACACCAGATGTTTGCGGCCCAGTTCTATGTGTTCGACAAACCCCGTCGCTGGATCAACTCCGGCGGTCTTGGCACCATGGGGTTTGGTCTGCCTGCATCGATGGGCATCCAGCTCGCCCACCCCAAAGCGGAGGTTGCCCTGATCACCGGCGAGTCGAGCATTCAGATGTGTATTCAGGAGCTTGCAACCTGTCAGCAGTACAATCTGCCGATCAAGATACTGCTGCTGAACAACGGTTATATGGGCATGGTGCGGCAGTGGCAGGAGTTCTTCTATGACAGCCGCTACGCGCAATCGACCATGGATGTGACGCCTGATTTCGTCAAGCTGGCAGAGTCCTACGGTCATGTCGGCATGCGTATCACGGATCCTGCAAAGCTGGAGGGGGCAATGAAGGAGGCCTTTGCCATGAAGGATCGTCTGGTGTTTATGGATGTGGTGGTCGATCCGGAAGAGAACGTTTTTCCGATGATTGCGGCGGGCAAGGGCCACCACGAGATGTACCTGTCACCTGAGAGCGAGCTGGTCTGATGCGACATATCATTTCTATTCTGATGGAAAACGAGTCCGGCGCGCTCTCCCGTGTATCCGGCCTGTTTACCGCCCGTGGCTACAATATCGAGTCACTGACCGTGGCGCCGACCCAGGACCCCAGCCTCTCCCGGCTTACCCTGGTGACAAGTGGCAGCGAGGAGATCATCGAGCAGATTACCAAGCAGCTCAACAAACTGATCGATGTGGTGAAGCTGGCGGATCTCTCCGAAGGCATCCACATCGAGCGGGAGATGATGATGATAAAGCTGCGTGCCGAGCGCACCCAGCGCGAGGAGATCAAGCGTCTGGTGGAGATCTTCCGCGGCAAGATCATCGATGTCACCGACACCAGCTACATCGTCGAGCTGACAGGCGCGTCCTGTAAACTTGATGCCTTTGTCGAAGCGGTGAACGCCGATCTGATTGTCGAGATGGTGCGCACCGGCCCATCGGGCATTGCCCGTGGTTCAAAAGGGCTTGGGATCTAAAAGCCAAAGCGTAGGTTGGGTCAGCGCAGCGTAACCCAACAAAATCAAACACGAGAGGGATCGGCGTCAAGTTTGACGCCGATCCCGGTGCACAATTCAAAAATTTCCCGAAGGAAAACAACATGGCTATCAACGTTTACTACGACAAAGACTGCGACCTCTCCCTGATCAAGGGCAAGACGGTCTCCATTATCGGCTACGGCTCCCAGGGCCATGCCCATGCCAACAACCTGAAGGACTCAGGGATAAACGTCATTGTCGGTCTGCGTAGCAGTTCACCTTCTGTCATCAAGGCGGAGAACGCCGGTCTGACCGTAAAGCCTGTTGAAGAGGCGGTTGCCGCTGCAGACGTGGTCATGATCCTGACGCCGGATGAGTTTCAGTCGTCACTCTATCGCGATCAGATCGCACCCAACATCAAGAATGGTGCGGCCCTGGCCTTTGCCCACGGTTTTGCCATCCACTACAATCAGATCGTACCCCGGGAGGATCTGGATGTGATCATGATCGCCCCCAAGGCGCCTGGCCACACCGTGCGCAGCGAATATGAGAAGGGCGGCGGCATTCCCGATCTGATCGCTGTCTACCAGGATGCCACCGGCACCGCGAAGGAGACTGCGCTCTCCTATGCATCTGCCATTGGCGGTGGTCGCACCGGCATCATCGAGACCACCTTCAAGGACGAGACAGAGACCGACCTGTTTGGCGAGCAGGCGGTGCTCTGCGGTGGCGCGGTGGAGCTGGTCAAGGCGGGTTTCGAGACCCTGACCGAGGCCGGTTATGCCCCTGAGATGGCCTACTTCGAGTGTCTGCACGAGCTGAAGCTGATCGTCGACCTGATGTACGAAGGCGGCATCGCCAACATGAACTATTCCATCTCCAACAATGCGGAGTATGGCGAGTATGTCACCGGCCCCAAGATCATCAACGAAGAGAGCCGCAAGGCGATGCGCGAGGCGCTGAAAAACATCCGGAACGGCGAGTACGCCAAGCAGTTCGTCATGGAAGGACAGCTCAACTACCCCTCCATGACCGCCTATCGTCGTCTGAATGCCGAACATCCTATCGAGCAGACCGGTGAAAAACTGCGTGCCATGATGCCCTGGATCAAAAAGATTGTGGACAAGTCCAAGAACTGATCCGGTAACAGTGACAGAAAAAGCCGCCTGTGGAGATGCAGGCGGCTTTTTTTGTGCCTGGATGGACCAACGGGACGGTTTTGCCTTTTGGAGCGGCGCCCTCGCCGCAAGGCGTTGTAGGCCCGATCAAGCGAAGCGGATCGGGCATTGCGGGGAGGGGGGACTTTGGGATCGCCGGTTTCGTTGCCCTGTTGGTCAAAAATCAGCCAACCCGATACGCCTCCCTTTGCTAGAATTCCAGCCCCATGGAACCTGCTTTCATCCATCTCCGCGTTCACTCCGAATACTCCCTGGTCGATGGCCTGGTGCGGGTAAAACCGCTGGTCGCCAAGCTGGTGGAGATGGGTATGCCCGCCGTGGCGCTCACCGACCAATGCAACATGTTTGCCTTGGTGCGTTTCTATCAGGCGGCGCTGGGTGCCGGGGTGAAACCTATCACTGGAGTGGATGTCTGGATTCGCAACCCGGAAGATGCCAATACACCCTTCCGGCTACTCCTGTTGGTGCAGAATCAGGTTGGCTATAACAATCTCACCCGCCTTGTCTCCCGAAGTTACCGGGAGGGCCAACACCTTGGCCGCCCGATGCTGGAATGGGAGTGGCTGGAGGGTAATGCAGATGGCCTGATTGCCCTCTCCGGCGGGCGTGAGGGGGACCTGGGTCGGGCGTTGCTCGCAGGGAATGAGGAGAAGGCACAGCGCCTGTTGGCCGGATGGCTGGGGCTGTTTGGTGATCGCTACTATCTGGAGCTGACTCGAACCGGCAGGTCGGAGGAGGAGTTCTGTCTGCACGCCAGCGTGGCACTGGCGGAAAAATATGATGTGCCGGTGGTGGCGACCAACGATGTCCGCTTTCTCTCCCCGGAGGATTTTGAGGCCCATGAGGTGCGGGTCTGCATCCACGATGGAAGAACCCTGGATGACCCCCGCCGTCCCAGGCTCTACAACGAACAGCAGTATCTGCGCAGTACAGAGGAGATGCAGGCGTTGTTCTCCGATATTCCTGAAGCACTGGAAAACTCGGTCGAGATCGCCCGGCGCTGTAACATCGAGCTGTCCCTGGGCAAGAACTACCTGCCCGATTTTCCCATTCCGGAAGGGATGACCATCGATGAGTATTTCGCTGCGGAGTCCCAAAAGGGGTTGGAGTGGCGGCTTGAACAGATCTTCGATGCGACGGCTGCGGAGTTCAGCAATCAGCGCAAGGTTTATGATGAACGGTTGCAGATCGAGCTGGGTGTCATCAATAACATGGGGTTTCCGGGCTACTTCTTGATCGTGGCCGACTTTATCCAGTGGGCCAGGGACAATGACATCCCGGTGGGACCGGGACGCGGCTCCGGTGCAGGTTCCCTGGTTGCCTATGCGCTGAAAATCACCGATCTTGATCCTATCGAACACGAACTTCTGTTTGAGCGATTCCTTAATCCTGAGCGTGTCTCCATGCCCGACTTCGATGTCGACTTCTGCATGGACAAGCGTGACCGGGTGATCGACTATGTGGCGCGCACCTACGGCCGCGATTCTGTTTCCCAGATCATCACCTACGGCTCCATGGCGGCGAAGGCGGTGGTGCGGGATGTGGGACGGGTGCTGGGACATCCCTACGGTTTCACCGACCGGGTGGCGAAGATGGTGCCCTTCGAGATCGGCATGACGCTGAAAAAGGCGCTAGAGGAGAGCGAGGATCTCAAGCAGGCCTATGAGACCGACGAGGAGGTCACCGAACTCATCAAAATGGCGAGAAAGCTGGAGGGGTGTGCGCGCAACGCCGGCAAGCATGCGGGTGGCGTGGTGATCGCCCCCGGCCTGCTCACCGACTTCACACCGCTCTACTGCGAAGCCAGCGGTGAAGGTCTGGTCACTCAGTTCGACAAAGATGACGTGGAGAAGGTCGGGCTGGTGAAGTTCGACTTTCTCGGCCTGCGCACCCTTACCATTGTCGACTGGGCGTTGAAAACGGTGAACGCCGGCCGTGCTGCAACCGGAGAGGAACCCATCGATATCACCGCCATCGACATGGCGGACAAGGCGGCTTTCAAGCTGCTGTTGAGTGCTGAAACCACCGCCGTGTTCCAGCTTGAGTCCCGGGGTATGAAGGAGCTGGTCAAAAAGCTCAAGCCCGACTGTTTCGGTGATATCACTGCCCTGGTGGCCCTGTTCCGCCCTGGTCCGCTGCAGTCGGGTATGGTGGATAACTTCATCGCCCGCAAGCATGGCAAGGAGAAGATCTCCTACCCTGATGCCAACTACCAGCATGAGTCGCTGAAACCGATTCTCGAGGCTACCTACGGCGTCATCCTCTACCAGGAGCAGGTCATGCAGATTGCTCAGGTGTTGGCGGGTTACTCCCTCGGCGGCGCTGACATGCTGCGCCGGGCGATGGGTAAGAAAAAGCCGGAGGAGATGGCCAAGCAGCGGGCAGTGTTCAAGGAGGGGGCTGAGAAGAACGGCGTCGATCCCGATCTGGCGATGAAGATCTTCGATCTGGTGGAGAAGTTCGCGGGTTATGGTTTCAACAAGTCCCACTCCGCCGCTTACGCACTGGTCTCGTACCAGACCATATGGCTCAAGGCGCACTACCCGGCGGCTTTCATGGCGGCGGTCTGCTCCGCTGACATGGATAATACCGACAAGGTGGTGCCTCTTATCGAGGAGTGCCGGCGCATGAAGCTCAAGGTGGAGCCGCCGCAGGTCAATATCTCCGAATACAAGTTCACTATCGATGGTGACAACAAGGTGGTCTATGGCCTGGGCGCGATCAAGGGCGTGGGTGAATCCGCCATCGAATGCATCATCCAGGAGCGCAAGGATAATGGCGCCTTTAAGGATATCTTCGAATACTGCCGTCGCATCGATTTGAAACGGGTCAACCGGCGGGTGCTGGAGTCCCTGGTTCGGGCGGGTGCGCTGGACGGGCTGGGCGCCAACCGGGCGACGCTGATGATGCAGCTGCCCCTGGCGCTGAAGATGGCGGAGCAACATCATGAAGATTTAGCGCGGGGGCAGAACGATCTCTTCGGTATGGGCGATCCCCAGCCCGCCACGGCAAACGAGCCTCAGGTGGTGCCCGACGATGTGGAGGAGTGGGAGGACGAACAGCGTCTCCAGGGCGAGAAGGAGACCCTGGGACTCTATCTCACCGGCCATCCTATCGACCGTTATGAGGCCGAGCTGCGGCAGATTGCCGGGACTAGCATTGCCGATCTCTCGCTGGATAGTGGGTCGGGAAATGGCGGCGGTGGGCGTCGTCGTGGTGTTCCTGTCGTAGTGGCGGGACTGGTGGTGCAGACCAGTCACCGGCAGACCCAGCGGGGGTATATGGGTACAGTGCTGCTGGATGACCGCAGTGGTCGCATCGAAGCCACGCTGTTCAATGAAACCTACGAGTCCTATCGTGATCTGCTGGCCACAGACCGTATTCTGGTGGTTTCCGGCAGCCTGAATTACGACGAATACCGGGGAGGGCTGAACATTCGGGTGGATAATGTGCTGGCGTTTGAACAGGCGCGGGCGCTCTATGCGGGCCACCTGGGTCTGAACGTCCAGCTCAACGGCAGTGATGCCGGTAGTTTCTGCCATGAATTGCAGCAGTTGCTGTCACCCTTCACCGGCGGGACCACCGGGATTAAATTGCACTACCGCTCAGCCAGGGCCGAAGGTGATATCGTCCTGGGACAGGAGTGGCGGGTCAATCCGGTCGATGAGCTGTTGCGGCGTCTGGAACGTTTCCTGGGGAAGGGGAGTGTCAGCGTGGTCTACAATAAACGGTTGCGTCAGTGAGACTGTTCTAAAAAAACCATTTCCGGTATAGTCCGCGCATGGATCTGAACTTTCTCGAATTTGAGCAGCCGATCGCCGAACTTGAGGCGAAAATCGAAGAGCTTCGCCTGGTGGGCGACGACAATGAGATCAACATTCAGGACGAGATCACCCGTCTTGAAAGCAAGAGCCGTATGCTTACGGAGACCATCTTCTCCGGTCTTAAACCCTGGCAGATATCCCAGCTCGCCCGGCATCCCCAACGGCCCTACCTGCTGGATTATGTCAGCCGGATATTCGACGAGTTCCATGAGCTCCACGGCGACCGCACCTTTGCCGATGACCATGCCATCGTTGGTGGCGTGGCGCGCATCGACGGTCTGCCGGTAATGGTGATCGGCCAGCAGAAAGGCCGTGATACCAAGGACAAGCTGCACCGGAATTTCGGTATGCCCCGTCCCGAGGGCTATCGCAAGGCACTGCGGCTGATGGAGATGGCGGAGCGGTTCCAGCTACCGATCCTCACCTTTATCGACACACCCGGCGCCTATCCCGGCGTAGGCGCTGAAGAGCGCGGGCAGAGCGAGGCGATTGCCAGAAACCTGAAGGTGATGTCCAGTCTGCGTACCCCGATCATCTGCACTGTGATCGGTGAAGGTGGATCCGGCGGCGCGTTGGCCATCGGTGTTGGAGATCGGGTGATGATGCTGCAATACAGCACCTATTCTGTGATCTCGCCGGAGGGGTGTGCTTCCATTCTGTGGAAGAGTGCGGAAAAGGCCCCCCTTGCCGCAGAGGCAATGGGTATCACCTCCGATCGACTGAAAGAGTTGGATTTGATCGATGAGATCATTCCCGAACCCCTGGGTAGCGCCCACCGGGACTTGGAGACGATGTCAAAGAGTCTCAAACATTCCCTGCTGGAGGGACTGGAGAATCTCGGCAGCATGGCCATCGACAAACTGCTGGACACCCGCTATCAGCGGCTTATGCAGTACGGCCAGTACAGCGGAGAGTAGTTCCTCTTTTCCGCCTTCCTGTATGGAATTTTCTCCGGCCCGTCTGCTCGAAGGGATGCCGCCACTACCCCGTTCCGGTGACTGTCATGTCGCCTTTAGCGGTGGCCTCGACTCTTCTGTTTTACTGCACGCGCTTGTGCAGATTCGCGACCGGATTCCCGCTGAACTCAAAGCTATCCATATTCACCACGGACTCCAGTCTGAAGCGGATGCCTGGGGCGATCACTGTCGAGATTTCGCAGGAGCCCTCGAAGTTCCCTATCAGCAGATCAATCTGGCGCTGAATCCATCACCTGGAGAGAGTGTCGAGGCGCTGGCGCGTGAGGGGCGCTACCGGGTTTTGGCTGATCTGCTGCAGCCCGATGACTGGCTGCTCACCGCCCAACACCAGGATGACCAGGCAGAGACCCTGCTGCTGCAACTGCTGCGCGGCAGCGGACCCGCTGGTCTGGCGGCGATGGCGAAAACGTCCCGGCTTGGAAAGGGGTGGCTGCAACGTCCTCTGCTCGGTTTTACCCGGCAGGCACTCGAAGCCTATGCGCAGAGCGAAGGTTTGACCTGGGTGGAGGATCCCAGCAACCGCGACCTCGAATTTTCCCGGAACTATCTGCGCCATGAAATCATGCCGCGTATTCAGATGCACTGGCCCGCTGCCAGCGTGACGCTTTCCCGCAGTGCGGGGCTCTGTGCCGATGCCCAGGTGCTGATCGATGAGTTGGCGGCGGAAGATATGTTGCGGTGCCGTGGCTCCGAGTCTGGAAGATTGTCGGTGAAGGTCCTCAGTCGGCTCTCTGAGCCGAGAATCCGCAGTCTGTTGCGGCATTGGGTTCGGGAGCAGGGTGCCGCAGCGCCCGGTTACAGGCACCTGCAGCGCATGTTGGATGAGTGTGTGCTGGGACGTGTGGACGCCAACCCGCTGGTGGGCTGGGGGGGGATGGAGGTGCGCCGCTATCGGGATGACCTTTTTCTTGGTCCCCGGCTGCCCCCCCATGATGCTGGATTATGCCTGAGTTGGAATGGTGAAGCGGCGTTGACACTGCCATCCGGCCTGGGAAGGCTGAAGGTCTCTCTCTCCGCACATGGGGTTGATGCGGAACAGTGGCAAAAAGGTCGTATCGAGGTGAGATTCCGCCGGGGCGGTGAGCGCTGTCGTCCGGCGGGTGACAGTCATCACCGTTCCCTGAAGCAGTTGTTTCAGACCTGGGGTGTACCGCCCTGGTTGCGGGATCGTATCCCTTTGATCTTCCTGAGTGGGGAGTTGGCGATTATCCCCGGATTTGCCGTTTGCCAGCCCTTTGTGGCGGCAGAGGGGGCTGCTGCGGTGCAGCTGTATTGGAATGGTTCTCTATGCGGAAACCTGGAATTGACATGATCTTTGAGGTTGCCGGTTCCGCAACGCTTGAACCGGCCTGCGTCTAAGCCAAAAGGTTTGGGGCGAGGCCTCGCTAGCTTTTCTGGGTAATAGTCCTGGCTTGTTCCAATTCTTTAACCATCTCCTCCAGCGGTGGGATGTTATCATTGCGTTCGATCATAGTGGCAACCTGGCCGGTATGTTTCAGTGTATCGCTGTAGAGTTGCCAGATTGGGTCGGATTTGACTGCTTCGGCGGTATCTCCCTGATATTCCACATTGCTGAGCAGTGGGGCGAGATGAATCTGCCGGATGCGTTGGGCCGGCAGGTTGTGCACAAATGCCATGGGTTCCAGCCCCAGTTTGTTGCAGTTCGACAGGACATTGTTCAGATCCAGCAGGATCAGTGAATCGGAGGCTTCGGCAACTGCCGTCATGAAATCCCACTCCGGCATCTGATCACCACTCTCCTGATGATAGACGGAGATATTCTCCAGCATGAGACGTCTGCCCAGTCTCTCCTGGACCTCGAGAATACGGGGGGTCAGGTGATCGATCATCTCAAGCGTCCTGGGCAGGGGGCGCAGATCATAGCTGTGGGACTGGCCCGGCAGGGTCCAGCAGAGGTGGTCGGAAATCGCGCTGGGTTTCACATGCTGCATTAGGGTTATAAGTTGCTTGATATAAGCCGCATCCAGCGGATCCGGCCCCCCAATTGAGAGCCCCGCGCCGTGCATGAACAGGGGATATTCAGCGCGGATCTGCAGCAGCTGATCCATCGTCTCTTCATCGGCATCCAGATAGCTGTCGGAGAGAATCTCGAACCAGTCCACGTCCGGTCGCTGTGCTATGACTGGTCTGACCAGCTCGCGCCGCAAGCCTAGGCCAAAGCCGGGATCGGTTCTATTATTGGCAGGATGGTCGATAGTCATGATTGGAGCATCTAGTTGAGATCAACACTATTATTATACCGGTTTGCGCCTGATTGGTAGCGCCTTGAAATCGAGAGATGGATCCCCATTTATAGACGGGATCTGATAATCTTTTTCGGGGATTGAGTTCATGTCGGAAGCAATGCATATCGTCTGCCCCCATTGTGGCGGTGTCAATCGGGTTCCAGCGGCGCGGCTGAAAGACAACGCCAACTGCGGCAAGTGCCATAACCCTCTGTTTACCGGGCAGCCGATCGCTCTGGATGGGGCGCAATTCCAGCGCCACAGTCAGAAGAGCGATCTTCCGTTGTTAGTCGATTTCTGGGCCTCTTGGTGTGGTCCCTGTAAAATGATGGCGCCGGCTTTCGAGCAGGCTGCGGTGCAACTCGAACCGCAGGTGAGGTTGGCAAAGGTGAATACGGAAGAGCAGCAGCAGCTGGCAGCGCAGTTCGGTATCCGCAGTATTCCCACATTGATGCTACTGCATCGGGGCAGGGAGGTTGCCCGGCAGCCAGGTGCCATGGATGCTGGAGGCATCATTAACTGGACCCGGCAACATCTTAGGGACGGTTTATTCGACGGTGACTTATCCACGTAGACAGAATTGCTCTCTTTCAAGTAGAATCGCCTTGGTTTGACGTGGCACTTTCAGCCACTGATCCCATACGATTCGATTGGAGCGGGGTAAGTCGCAGGGCTTATCCCGTTTCGTGCGCTCGCAGTGGAGAATTTTTTGAACAAACCAGCAGTTCTGGTCCTGGAAGACGGTACCACTTTTCGGGGCGAAGCCATTGGTGCAGATGGGCAGTCTGTCGGTGAGGTGGTCTTCAATACGGCCATGACCGGCTATCAGGAGATTCTTACCGATCCTTCCTACAGTCGTCAGATCGTGACCCTGACCTATCCCCATATCGGCAATACCGGCGCCAATGAGGATGACGAGGAGTCGGGACATATCCATGCCGCTGGCCTGGTGATTCGCGACCTCCCCCTCTTGAGCAGCAACTGGCGGAGCCAGGAGGCACTGGATGCCTACCTGCGCCGCAACAATATCGTCGCTATTGCCGGTATCGACACTCGCAAGCTGACCCGAATCCTGCGGGAGAAGGGGGCACAGAGCGGTTGCATCCTGGCCGGTGACGGCATTGATGAGCAGACGGCACTGGCGGCGGCAAAGGCTTTTCCCGGTCTTAAGGGCATGGATCTGGCGAAAGAGGTCACTACCGATACCCCCTACGAATGGGCTCAAGGCACTTGGTCCCTTGAGGGTGGAATGCCTGAGGCCGAACACCCTATCGAAGATAAGTTACCACTGCATGTGGTGGCCTACGACTACGGGGCCAAACGCAATATCCTGCGCATGCTGGTGGATCGGGGCTGCCGCCTGACGGTGGTGCCGGCCCAGATGTCCGCGAAGGATGTGCTTGCCATGAATCCAGACGGGGTATTCCTCTCCAATGGACCCGGCGACCCGGAGCCCTGCGACTACGCTATAGAAGCGATCCAGGAGATTGTCGACACAGGTACGCCGGTGTTCGGCATCTGTCTGGGGCATCAGCTGTTGTCCCTTGCCAGCGGTGCCAAGACGGTCAAGATGAAATTCGGCCACCATGGCGCGAATCATCCGGTGCAGGACCTGAGGGAAAAGACGGTCATGATCAGCAGTCAGAACCACGGTTTTGCAGTGGATGAGGAGAGTCTGCCGGAGATTCTGAAGGCAACGCATCGCTCGCTTTTCGATGGTTCGCTGCAGGGTATCCACCGTACCGACAAACCAGCTTTCGGCTTTCAGGGACACCCTGAAGCCAGTCCCGGTCCCCACGACGTGGCGCCGGTGTTCGACCATTTCATCGAATTAATGGAAAAGAATTAACCGCAAAGGACGCCAAGTTCGCAAAGGTTTTGTTGGACGCTTGGCGCTCTTTGCGCCCTTCGTGGTTGAAAAACTATGCCAAAACGTACAGACATACAAAGTATCCTGATTATCGGCGCCGGTCCTATTGTGATCGGTCAGGCCTGTGAGTTCGACTACTCTGGTGCCCAGGCCTGCAAAGCGTTGCGGGAAGAGGGTTTCCGGGTGGTTCTGGTGAACTCCAATCCGGCGACCATCATGACCGATCCCGATACGGCGGATGCGGTCTATATCGAACCCATCACCTGGGAGACGGTGGCGCGCATTATCGAAAAGGAGCGCCCCGACGTCCTGTTGCCCACCATGGGTGGTCAGACGGCCCTCAACTGTGCCCTCGATCTGGTGCGCGAAGGGGTGCTTGAAAAGTTTGGCGTGGAGATGATCGGCGCCTCCAGGGAAGCGATCGACAAGGCTGAAGATCGAGATCTGTTCCGCAAGGCGATGCGCAAGATCGGTCTTGATATGCCCCGCTCGGCTATTGCGCACAGCATGGAAGAGGCGAATCAGGTACAGGTCAGTATCGGTTTTCCGACGATCATTCGCCCCTCCTTTACCATGGGCGGCAGTGGCGGTGGTATCGCCTATAATGCGGAAGAGTTTGTCGAAATCTGTGAGCGGGGACTCGATCTCTCCCCCACCAGTGAACTCTTGATCGAAGAGTCGATCCTCGGTTGGAAAGAGTATGAGATGGAGGTGGTGCGGGACTGCAAGGACAACTGCATCATCATCTGCTCCATCGAAAACCTGGATCCGATGGGGGTGCATACCGGTGACTCCATTACCGTTGCTCCGGCCCAGACCCTTACCGACAAAGAGTATCAGATCATGCGTAACGCCTCGCTGGCGGTATTGCGTGAGATCGGGGTGGAGACCGGCGGGTCCAACGTGCAGTTCGCCATCAACCCGGAAGACGGGCACATGATCATCATCGAGATGAATCCCCGCGTCTCCCGCTCCTCGGCGCTGGCCTCCAAGGCCACCGGTTTTCCCATCGCCAAGGTGGCGGCCAAGCTGGCGGTGGGTTACACCCTCGATGAGTTGCAGAATGAGATTACCGGCGGCGCCACCCCCGCCTCTTTCGAGCCGGCCATCGACTATGTGGTCACCAAGGTGCCGCGCTTCGCCTTCGAAAAGTTTCCCCTGGCGGATGATCGGCTCACCACCCAGATGAAGTCGGTGGGCGAGGTGATGGCCATCGGTCGCACCTTCCAGGAGTCGCTGCAGAAGGCTTTGCGGGGACTGGAGACCGGTAAGTTTGGCCTCTGTGAGATCGTCGATCTGGAAGAGAAGGATGTCAAATACACCCTGATACGCGAGATGAGCCTGCCGGGGCCGGAACGCCTCTGGTATGTGGCGGACGCCTTCCGTTGGGGCATGAGTCTGGAAGAGGTTCACGAGCACAGCCGCATCGACCCCTGGTTCCTGGTGCAGATCGAAGAGTTGGTAACCATTGAAGGTCAAGTCAAGGCACAGGGTCTGGAGGCACTGGATGAGCAGCGGCTGCGCTACCTGAAACGCAAGGGTTTTGCCGACAGGCGACTCGCGACTTTGACAGGCGCTACAGAAGCTGAGGTTCGTGAGCTGCGATGGGCAGCGGGGGTCCGGCCGGTATTCAAGCGGGTCGATACCTGTGCGGCGGAGTTTGCCACCAGTACTGCTTACATGTACTCCACCTATGAGGATGAGTGCGAGGCAGAGCCCAGCAACCGTGACAAGATCATGGTGTTGGGCGGCGGTCCCAACCGGATCGGTCAGGGCATCGAATTCGACTACTGCTGCGTGCATGCCGCCTTCGCTTTGCGCGCGGATGGTTACGAGACCATCATGGTCAACTGTAACCCGGAGACGGTCTCCACCGACTACGACACCTCGGACCGGCTCTATTTCGAGCCGTTGACCCTGGAAGATGTGCTGGAGATTATCGATAAGGAGAAGCCCAAGGGTGTGATCGTGCAGTACGGTGGTCAGACACCTCTGAACCTGGCGGAAGATCTGGAGGCTGCCGGTGCACCGATCATCGGCACCAGTCCTGATGCCATCGATCTGGCGGAGGATCGCGAGCGTTTCCAGATGGCCGTGGAGAGGCTGGGTCTGAAACAGCCGCCGAACCGTACCGCCACCGAGCCTGAACAGGCGGTTAAGCTGGCGGAAGAGATAGGTTATCCGCTGGTTGTCCGGCCCTCTTATGTGTTGGGCGGGCGTGCGATGGAGATCGTTACCAACGAGAGTGACCTGCGTCGCTACATGCGCGAGGCGGTGAGTGTCTCCAACGACTCGCCGGTGTTGCTGGACCACTTTCTCAGTGATGCCATCGAAGTGGATGTCGACGCCATCTGCGACGGTAAGGATGTGGTGATCGGCGGTATCATGGAACATATCGAGCAGGCTGGCGTGCACTCGGGTGATTCCGCCTGCTCCCTGCCACCCTATACCCTGTCGGCTTCCGTGCAGGACAGGATGCGCGAACAGATCCGTAAGATGGCCCTGGAACTTGGGGTCGTGGGTCTGATGAACACCCAGTTTGCCATCAAGGACGACGAAATCTACCTGCTGGAGGTCAATCCCCGTGCTTCCCGCACTGTGCCGTTTGTCTCCAAGGCTACCGGTGTTCAATTGGCCAAGATCGCAGCGCGCTGCATGGCGGGTGTGAGTCTGGCGGAGCAGGGTTTCACCGAAGAGGTGGTGCCTGAGATCTACTATGTCAAAGAGGCGGTTTTTCCCTTCGTCAAGTTTCCCGGCGTCGATACCGTGCTGGGACCGGAGATGAAATCCACCGGTGAGGTGATGGGGGTCGGCAAGACCTTTGGTGAAGCCTTCAACAAGGCGACTCTCGGAGCCGGGTCGCGTCTGCCAGAGGGTGGCAAGGCGTTAATCAGCGTGCGTGATGTGGACCAAGAACGTGCCATACGCGTGGCGGAGGATCTGATCGCTCTTGGGTTTGAGATCTGTGCCACCAGGGGTACTGCAAAAGTGATAAGGAATGCGGGATTCGATTGCATTCAGGTCAACAAGGTCAAGGAGGGACGACCGCACATCGTGGATATGATCAAGAATGGAGAGATCTCCTTCGTTGTTGTCAGCACGACGGAGGGCGCCAAAGCCATTGCGGACTCTGCGGAGATCCGACGTGCTGCGCTACAGTATAAGGTCAACTACACAACCACCATCTCCGGTGCCGAGGCAACCTGCCTGGCGCTGAAACAGTTGGACGCAGTCAGCGTAAATCGCCTGCAGGATCTGCACGGCTGATTGCAATGAGGCGAGGAGACAGAATATGAGCAAGGTACCTCTGACCGCCAGAGGCGCGAAGCGTCTGCAGGAAGAACTTGTGGAGCTTAAGCGGGTTGCCCGCCCCAAGGTGATCAAGGCGATCGCCGAAGCCCGTGCGCATGGCGATCTGAAAGAAAATGCTGAGTATCACGCCGCTCGTGAGCAGCAGGGTTTTATTGAAGGTCGTATCAAGGACCTGGAGGGTAAGCTATCCCACGCCCAGATCATAGATGTCACCACCCTCAATGCTGGAGGCAAGGTGGTGTTCGGCGCCACCGTAGATGTGCTGGAACTCGATAATGATGCGGAGTTGACCTACCAGATCGTCGGCGAAGATGAGGCGGATATCAAAAACGGTCTGATATCGGTTGGTTCACCCATTGCACGGGCGCTGATCGGCAAATCCGAGGGTGATGATGTCTTTCTCGAGACGCCGGGTGGAGTGCGGGAGTTTGAGATACTGGACGTCCGTTACATCTAACTCTCATTTTGCAGGCCGGTTCAAGCGCAGCGGAGTTGGCAAGTATTGCTTGTAGTGCTGGATCGTGTGCCTGATCCGCTACGCTTGATCATGCCTGCGAACCCCAACACGGTGCTTCCGGGTGGGAGTTAAACCACGATTCGGTTTTTCTTTTTATCCGGATTGGGCCGGTAGAAGATGGCGACGCGGCCAATAATCTGGAGCAGATCGGCATTTTGGCGGGTGGCAATCTCACCGCTGAGCTGTACACGATCGGCTTTATCGGCGCCGGCAATCTTTACCTTGATCAGTTCATGGCTGTCGAGGGCGATATCGATTTCATCCTGCACACTCTCCCGGAGCCCATGTTGACCTACCATGACCACAGGTTTGAGGTGGTGCGCCATTTTTTTCAGTTCGCGTTTTTGCTGGGGAGAGAGGGCCATGATCGGGTGCCGTATAAAGATTGGGGCGGAATTCTACCTTAGATGGTGCCCCTCCTGAAAGGCGCGTTGTGGGATTATTTGCCGGAATAGTGGTCTGATATTGATATGAAGCGCAGTAAAAGCAGTCGCCAGTGGCTTGATCGCCACTTCAATGATGAGTATGTAAAGCGTGCCCAGAGAGAGGGGTACCGCGCGCGCGCGGTCTTCAAACTCATGGAGATCCAGGAGAAGGACCGGCTCATTAAACCAGGAATGCGGGTGGTGGACCTGGGCGCCGCGCCGGGGAGCTGGTCGCAATTTTCCCGGCAGTTGGTCGGTGATAAAGGCATGGTGGTGGCCTTGGATATCCTGGAGATGGATCCTATTGCCGGGGTGCCGTTCATTCAGGGGGATTTCCGGGATCAGGAGCCACTCGATGAGTTACGCGGAATTCTGCAAGAGAACCCCGTGGATCTTGTAATTTCCGATATAGCCCCCAATGTTACGGGTATGGCCACCGTGGATCAGCCCCGTTCCATGTACCTGTGTGAATTGGCACTGGATTTTGCCAAAGAGGTGCTGCGCCCCGGTGGCGGTTTTGTGGTCAAGGTCTTCCAGGGCGAGGGTTTTGAACAATATATACGGGATATGCGTGAGGCGTTTGGCAGGGTGGTAAGCCGTAAGCCCAAGTCTTCCCGGTCTAAAAGCCGCGAAATCTATCTGGTAGCGACAGGCTTTAAGTTGTAGTACCGTACAAGACTGCCAAAATTCCAGGTATCCCTTTGGTTGCGGCGCTAAAGTGGTTGGAGGACGGTGATCGTTTTCTTGCTGATTGCTTGATGTGAAAAGCTATTTTTAGCTGCCGGGATAATTTGAGAGGAAAGAAGTTTGAACGATATGGCAAAGAATCTAATTCTTTGGGTGGTGATCGCCGTTGTATTGATGACGGTTTTCAACAATTTCACCACCACCCAGACCAAGGCCCAGCCGAAAAGCTACTCTGAGTTTATCGGTGATGTTAAGTCCGGCGCAGTGAAAGATGTCACCATCAATGGGCGCACCATTGATGGCACCATGAGTTCCGGGCAGCATTTCTCCACCTACAGCCCAGGCGACGATGGTCTGGTGAGCGACCTGCTCAACAACAATGTTGAGATTGTGGCCACGCCGCCGGAGAAGCCGTCGCTGCTGATGAATATCCTCATCAACTGGTTCCCCCTGTTCGTGCTTATCGGCCTGTGGATCTTTTTCATGCGCCAGATGCAGGGTGGCGCTGGAGGCCGCGGTGCCATGTCCTTTGGTAAGAGCAAGGCGCGTCTGCTCAGCGAGGATCAGGTGAAGGTGACATTCAGCGATGTGGCCGGTGTCGAAGAGGCGAAGGAAGAAGTCTCCGAGATGGTGGACTTTCTGCGAGATCCCTCCAAATTCCAGAAACTTGGCGGCAAGCTCCCCCGCGGCGCGCTGATGGTGGGGGCGCCGGGTACGGGCAAGACGCTCCTGGCCCGCGCCATTGCCGGTGAAGCCAAGGTGCCTTTCTTTAACATCTCCGGTTCCGATTTCGTGGAGATGTTCGTGGGTGTCGGCGCATCCCGTGTACGCGACATGTTTGAGCAAGCGAAGAAACATGCGCCCTGCATCATCTTCATCGACGAGATCGATGCGGTGGGTCGGCATCGTGGTGCGGGCCTCGGTGGTGGTCACGACGAACGTGAGCAGACACTGAACCAGCTGTTGGTTGAGATGGACGGTTTTGAAGGTAATGAAGGCGTTATCGTGATCGCTGCCACCAATCGTCCCGATGTGCTTGATCCGGCGTTGTTGCGCCCTGGCCGCTTCGATCGTCAGATTGTCGTGCCCCTGCCGGATGTGCGGGGACGTGAGCAGATCCTCAAGGTCCACCTGCGCAAGGTGGCTGCTGACGACGACGTAAAACCCTCTATCATTGCCCGTGGCACACCGGGCTTCTCCGGCGCCGATCTGGCTAACCTCGTCAATGAAGCAGCGCTTTTTGCCGCCCGCACCAACAAAACCCTGGTGGAGATGGGGGACATGGAGCAGGCGAAGGACAAGATCATGATGGGTGCCGAGCGGCGCTCCATGGTGATGAATGATGATGAGAAGAGACTCACCGCCTATCATGAGGCCGGCCACGCCATCGTTGGGCGATTGGTGCCATCTCATGACCCTGTCTACAAGGTCAGTATCATCCCCCGTGGACGGGCGCTCGGCGTGACCATGTTCCTGCCGGAGGAGGATCGTTACAGTTTCAGCAAGGAGCTTCTCGAGAGCCAGATCTCCAGCCTGTTTGGTGGTCGCATTGCCGAAGAGCTGATTTTCGGCAGTGACAAGGTAACCACTGGCGCCTCCAATGATATCAAGCGGGCGACAGAAATCGCTCGCAACATGGTGACCAAATGGGGCCTCTCCGAGCGCCTGGGTCCATTGCTGTACGGAGAGGAGGAGGAGGAGGTCTTTCTCGGCCGATCCGTCACTCAGCACAAAAATGTCTCCGACGATACCGCACATATCATCGATGAGGAGATTCGCGGTTTCATTGATCGCAACTACCAGCGTTCCGATCAGATTCTGAAGGACAATCTCGACAAACTGCACCTCATGGCGGAGGCGCTGATCAAGTATGAAACCATCGATGCTGATCAGATTGACGATATCATGACGGGCAAAAAGCCTCGTCCCCCGGCAGATTGGGATGAGTCCGACTCGGGTGATTCGGAAAAAACCTCTGGTGAGGCGCCTGCTTCAGACGGTTCCTCGGATACTATTGGAAACCCCGCCAACCAGCACTGATCCGTCAGCCGTTCCCGTTGATTCTTGATTGTGCAGGCAAGCCCGTTGACCTGGGGACCCCCCAAGTCATGGGCATCCTCAACGTCACCCCTGACTCCTTTTCTGATGGTGGTCGTTTTACTCGAACCGACCCAGCGCTGAGACATGCTCTCGGCATGGTGGAGGCGGGGGCTGCGATCATCGATATCGGCGGCGAATCGACCCGGCCGGGCGCCAGTCCCGTATCCGAGGCGCAGGAGATCGATCGGGTTGTGCCGCTGATAGAACGGCTCAGTCGGGAGCTCGACGTTCCCCTCTCCATCGATACCAGCAAGCCGGCGGTGATGCGTGAAGCGGTTGCGGCCGGTGCCGGATTGATCAATGACGTGCAGGCTTTGCAGACGGAAGGTGCGCTTGAAGTCGTTGCGGAGTTGGCGGTGCCGGTCTGCCTGATGCATATGCGGGGTGAGCCACGCACCATGCAGGCGGCGCCGGAATATGCTGATGTTGTGGCCGATGTGCGTGATTTTCTCGCTGGGCGCATCAAAGCCTGCCGCAGTGCAGGAATCCCCCTTGAGCGGCTATTGGTGGATCCAGGGTTTGGTTTCGGCAAGACCCTGGCGCATAATCTTGTCCTCTTGAAGAATCTGTCGGAATTTTCTGCGTTATCGGTGCCGCTGCTGGTAGGCATCTCGCGCAAATCGATGATCGGGGCGTTGCTCGGTGATGCGCCGGTGGATCAGCGATTGTACGGCAGCGTTGCAGCAGCCGTTTTGGCTGCCATTCAGGGTGCGTCGATCATTCGTGCACACGATATCAAAGCAACGGTTGATGCGCTGCGGATTGCTGTTGCAGTGATGGAATAACCGAAAAAGGAGAGTAGGGTGGAACGCAAATATTTTGGCACAGACGGCATTCGCGGGTTGGTCGGTCAGGGTGCGATAACCCCGGAGTTTGTGCTCAAGCTCGGCTGGGCGGCTGGCCGTGTTCTGGGTGCTGGGGCCAATAGCAGTGTGCTGATCGGCAAGGATACCCGCATCTCCGGCTATCTTTTGGAATCGGCGCTTGAGGCTGGCTTGTCGGCTGCCGGAGTTAACATCAAACTGCTGGGACCCATGCCGACCCCTGGTATCGCCTATCTTACCCGAACCCTGCATGCCCAGGCGGGAATCGTGATCAGTGCCTCCCACAATCCCTTTCACGACAACGGCATCAAGTTTTTTTCCGCCCAGGGTACCAAGCTGCCTGATGATGTTGAAACCGCCATCGAACAAGAGCTGGGCAAAGAGATTACGACAGTTGATTCCGCCAGTCTCGGCAAAGCCTACCGCCTGGATGACGGCGAAGGCCGGTACATCGAATTCTGCAAGAGCACGATCCCCATGAGCCTGAGCTTCAGGGGCCTGAAGATCGTGGTCGACTGTGCCCACGGCGCCACCTACAACATCGCCCCCTATGTGTTCGACGAGTTGGGCGCAGACGTGGTGGCAATCGCTGTGCAGCCTGATGGATTGAATATCAATGACGGCGTGGGTTCCACCCATCCTGAGCACCTTAAGGCGGCTGTGTTGGAGCACAAGGCCGATCTTGGGGTTGCCTTCGATGGCGACGGCGATCGGCTGATCATGGTGGATGACCGGGGGGAAGAGGTCGATGGTGATGAGATTCTCTTCATTATCGCCAGTTCCCGCATGCGGAAGGGAACCCTTAAAGGGGCGGTGATCGGCACCCTGATGAGTAATCTGGGACTGGAGGTTGCATTACGCGAGCAGGGCGTGGTGCTGGAGCGAACCCAGGTGGGGGATCGTTACATCATGGAGCGCCTGACCGAAAAAGGCTGGAATCTCGGTGGGGAGCAGTCCGGTCACATCATCTGCCTCGACCGGACTACCACAGGAGATGGCATTATCTCAGCGCTGCAAGTGCTGGCGGAGGTTCAGCTCTCCGGTCAGCCTCTACGGGAACTGGCAGCCGGCATGACGAAATATCCCCAGAAACTGGTCAACATAAAGCTCGGGGATATGACGCCTGCCGATGTAATGGCCTCGGCCGAGGTGGCCAATGCCGTGCATGATGTAGAAACGGAACTGGGACGTAGTGGCCGGGTGCTGTTGCGGCCGTCAGGTACTGAGCCATTGATTCGGGTTATGCTTGAGGGCAACGAGGCGGCGCAGGTCGACCGGCTGACAGAGCAACTCGCGGATGTGGTGCGCGGACTGGTCAAAGCGGATTGAGTGCGGTCTTTGCGTCTTTGGGTTGATGGTTGGAGACTAAATGATTCCCATCCATAAACATCAAAATTTCTTTCGCTGTTTCTGGATGGAGACTAAATAGTCTTTCCGCCATTGATTTCAGGCGCGTTGCCCGTTAAGCTAGCCCGCTTTGTTCGTTCAGCAGGAGTTTTGACATGCGTAGGCCGCTGGTAGCCGGAAACTGGAAGATGAATGGTTCCATCGAGAGTGTTCGTGAACTGCTCGAAGGCCTCAAGGCCGGTGCGGGTGAAGTCGAAAATGCTGAAATGGCAGTTTGTCCCCCTGCTGTGTTCATTCCGCAGGTCCAGGAACAGCTCTCGGGGTCTGTGATTGCCTGGGGGGGGCAGGATCTATCCGTCGAGGCCTCCGGTGCCTTCACGGGTGAGATTGCAGCTTCCATGCTGAACGGCTTTGCCTGCAAGTATGTCATTGTCGGCCACTCTGAGCGCCGTACCAATCATGGGGAGAGCGACGCGTTGGTGGCAAAGAAGTATGCTGCCGCGCGTGCCGCTGGCCTGGTTCCCATTCTCTGTATCGGGGAGACCCTCGAAGAGCGTGAGCAGGGTATCACCGAGGATGTCTGCGCGCGTCAGCTGAATGCGGTGATCGAACTTGAAGGCGTCGAGGCGCTGGCTGATGGCGTTGTCGCCTACGAGCCGGTCTGGGCGATCGGCACCGGTAAGACGGCGACCCCGGAACAGGCCCAGGATGTACACGCCTTTATCCGCAGTCGCGTGGCAGAGAAGAGCGGGGAAGTGGCTGAAGGGCTGCGCATCCTCTATGGCGGTTCCATGAAGCCGGACAACGCCAAGGAGCTGATCGGCAAGCCCGACATCGATGGTGGACTGATTGGCGGTGCTTCACTCAAGGCGGCGGATTTTCTGGGCATTTGTACCGCCGCAAATTAAATTCTGATAGGCAGCGAAAAGTTTCATGCAGACGATTCTTGTTGTATTTCACCTGTTTCTGGCACTGAGCCTGGTCGGGCTGATTCTGATTCAGCACGGTAAGGGTGCAGATGCCGGTGCGGCATTTGGCAGTGGCGCCTCGGCAACCGTATTTGGCGCGCAGGGCTCCGCCTCGTTCTTGTCGCGGGCCACCGCAGCACTGGCGGCACTCTTTTTCCTTACCAGTATGGCGCTGGCTTACTACTCCAGTCAGAGCCGGCAGCCGAAAGGGCTTATGGAGTCGATGCAGACTGAGCAGGTGGAGACGGCGATTCCCGCTGCAGAGACGATCAATTCTGACGTGCCTGTGGTTCTCGCGCCTGAGCAGGAGGTGCCGGCAGCGGTGCCTGAATCAAAGGTGCAAGAGTAATATTCAACGATTTTATTGCCGATGTGGTGGAATTGGTAGACACGCTATCTTGAGGGGGTAGTGGCGTAAGCCGTGCCGGTTCAAGTCCGGCCATCGGCACCATTCATGAACGGTATCGCCCATAATCGGGTGATGCCGGTTTTTCATGCCTAAAAAAAATAGAATAACTTCTTGATAAACATCAATTTATTCGGTGGAGTGCGACTTGACATGAATTGGGTGCTGCTCTAAACTTTTGCGTTCATAAAGAGAGTTCGCTTTGGCGATAATTATGATCGTTCTGAGGGGGGCGACATAACAATGCTCGAAAATTATCTTCCAATCCTGATTTTTCTGGTTGTGGCCTTTGTCCTGGGGGGGGTGGTGATCGGGATGGGGTTTCTGCTTGGAACCCGCAAGCCCGATGCGGAGAAGCTCTCGCCCTACGAGTGCGGCTTTGAGGCGTTCGGAGACGCCCGCATGAAGTTTGACGTCCGTTACTACCTCGTTGCCATCCTCTTTATTATCTTTGATCTTGAGATTGCCTTCCTCTTTCCCTGGGCTGTCGTTTTGACCGAGCTCGGCATGGTCGGCTACGTCGCAATGATGGTCTTTCTCGGTATTTTGGTTATCGGCTTTATCTACGAGTGGAAGAAAGGGGCGCTTGAATGGGAGTAGAAGGTCTTCTCGAAAAGGGTGTCATCACCACTACCGCTGACAAGCTGATCAACTGGGCGCGAACCGGGTCTCTCTGGCCCATGTCTTTCGGTCTGGCCTGCTGCGCCGTGGAGATGATGCATGCCGCTGCGGCCCGCTACGATATGGATCGCTTTGGTATCATCTTTCGTCCCAGTCCCCGGCAGTCGGATGTGATGATCGTGGCCGGCACCCTGGTCAACAAGATGGCGCCTGCCCTGCGTAAGGTCTACGATCAGATGGCCGAGCCTCGCTGGGTGATCTCCATGGGTTCCTGCGCCAACGGTGGTGGTTACTACCACTACTCCTATGCGGTGGTGCGCGGTTGTGATCGCGTGGTACCGGTCGATATCTATGTGCCGGGGTGTCCGCCGACCGCAGAAGCGCTGTTGTACGGCGTACTGCAATTGCAGGACAAGATTCGTCGCACCAGCACGATCGCGCGATAGGTGATATGGAAATGAGTGATAGCGCGCAGACTCCCCTGACAGCAAGAATGGCGTCTCTGGCGGAAGAGCTGGCCGGACGATTTACCGACCTGGGTTGCGAGGTTGAACAGGGTTTTGGCGAGGTGACGCTGGTTGTGCCCCGTGATCATCTCCTGCCGGTCGCGCAGACCCTTCGCGATGATGAGGTGTTCTATTTTGAAGAGGTGATCGATGTCTGTGGTATCGATTACTCGGCCTATGGCGTGGCGGAGTGGGATGTAACCACGGCTTCATCGACTGGCTTTGGACGCGGTGTGGAGTCTGCCCGGACATTTGATATCGAGGCGGAGAAACGCTTTGCAGCGGTCTACCATCTACTCTCCGTAAAGAATAATATGCGCCTGCGGCTGCGTGTGTTCGTGGATACGACACACCCAATCGTCGCCTCTGTGGTGGATATCTGGAATGCGGCCAACTGGTTCGAGCGCGAGGCTTTCGATCTGTTCGGCATCCTGTTCGAAGGGCACCCGGATCTGCGACGCATACTCACTGACTACGGTTTTATCGGTCACCCCTTCCGCAAGGATTTTCCGCTTATCGGCCAGGTGGAGATGCGCTATGACCCGGAGCAGGCGCGTGTTATCTACGAGCCGGTAAGCATTGAGGGACGCACGCTGGTTCCCCGTGTTATTCGGGATAATCATCGCAACGCCCCGGAAGTGTCTGAACAGCAGGATTCCAGCGATGCCTGAGATTCGTAACTACACCCTGAATTTCGGACCACAGCATCCTGCCGCTCACGGTGTTTTGCGCCTGGTGCTGGAGATGGATGGCGAGGTCATCGTGCGTGCCGACCCCCATGTCGGTCTGCTGCACCGGGCAACCGAGAAGCTGGCGGAGACCAAGCCCTATAACCAGAGCATCCCCTACATGGATCGTCTCGACTACGTCTCCATGATGTGCAGTGAGCACAGCTATGTGCGGGCGATCGAGAAGCTGCTGGGGGTAGAGGTGCCGGAGCGTGCCCAATACATCCGCACCATGTTCGATGAGATTACACGGATTCTCAACCATCTGATGTGGTTGGGGACCCATGCACTAGACGTCGGCGCGATGACGGTTTTCCTCTACGCCTTCCGCGAGCGTGAGGATTTGATGGACTGCTACGAGGCGGTCTCCGGCGCGCGCATGCATGCTTCCTACTATCGGCCCGGCGGGGTCTATCGTGATCTGCCGGGGCAGATGCCCCAATATCAGCAGAGCCAGTGGGTGACCGGTCGTGATGCCGAGCGGCGCAACGATGCCCGCCATGGTTCCCTGCTCGATTTTATTGAGGATTTCACCCATCGCTTCCCGGCCTGTGTCGATGAGTATGAGACGCTGCTGACCGATAATCGGATCTGGAAACAACGTACCGTCGGCATCGGTGTCGTCTCGCCCGAGCGCGCTCTGCAGTTGGGTTTTACCGGCCCTATGCTACGGGGTTCCGGTGTCGAATGGGATCTGCGCAAAAAGCAGTCCTACGCCGCCTATGATAAGGTCGACTTTGAAATCCCGGTGGGTGTTGAGGGCGACTCGTATGATCGCTATCTGGTACGCATCGAGGAGTTGCGGCAGTCCAATCGGATCATCAAGCAGTGTGTCGAGTGGCTGCGCTACAATCCCGGTCTGGTGATGGTGGATGACCACAAGGTCGCTCCGCCGATGCGGGCCGACATGAAGGGCGATATGGAGAGTCTGATTCACCATTTCAAACTCTTCACCGAGGGTTACTGCACCCCGCCCGGGGAAGTCTACGCCGCAGTGGAGGCACCCAAGGGCGAGTTCGGTTGCTACATCGTCTCCGATGGGGCCAACAAGCCTTACCGATTGAAGATCCGTGCTCCAGGTTTTGCCCACATGGCTGCGATGGATGAGATGGTCAAGGGTCATATGCTTGCCGATGTGGTGGCCGTGATAGGTACCATGGATGTGGTATTTGGTGAGATCGACCGCTAGAGCACTGAGATGAACACGATAGAAGTGAATAACAGAGCGGAACTTTTTTCTCCCCAGGTTCGGGAAGAGATTGACCTGTGGGTGGCCAAATATCCCGCGGAGTGGAAGCAGTCGGCGGTGATGGCGGCATTGCGCATCGTCCAGGACGCCAACGGCGGCTGGCTGACCACCGAGCTGATGAACGATGTGGCGGCCTATCTTGATATGGCGCCGATAGCGGTCTACGAAGTGGCCACCTTCTACTCGATGTACGAGTTGAAACCGGTCGGTAAACACAAGATCTGCATCTGTACCAATGTCTCCTGCATGATCAACAACTCTGACCGGGTTGTTGATCACCTGGAGGATCGGTTGGGTATCAAGCTGGGCCAGACCACAGAAGATGGTCGCTTTACCCTCAAAGAGGTCGAGTGTCTGGGTGCCTGTGGCGGCGCACCGATGATGCAGATCGGCAAGCAATATTACGAAAACCTGACACCAGAGATCATCGATTCGATCCTGGAAGGACTGGAGTAAGACGGATGGTGAATGAAGTCTGTTTGCGTACTCTGGATCTGGATCGTCCCTGGCTGCTTGAGCAGTATCAGAGCCGGGGTGGCTATGAGATGCTGACCAGGATTCTGAAAGAGAAGACTCCACCGGAAGAGATCATTGAAGAGGTGAAGAAGTCCGGCCTGCGTGGTCGCGGAGGTGCCGGTTTTCCCACTGGTCTGAAGTGGAGTTTTATCTCCCGTAATGCCCCGGGACAAAAGTACGTGGTCTGCAACTCGGACGAGGGTGAACCGGGTACCTTCAAGGATCGCGATATCCTGCGCTACAATCCGCACCAGCTGGTCGAAGGCATGATCATTGCAGGATATGCGATAGGTGCGACCCAGGGCTACAACTACATTCGCGGCGAGTTCTGGGAACCCTACGAACGTTTCGAGGCGGCACTGAAAGAGGCCCGCGAGGCTGGTTTCCTGGGTGAAAACCTGCTGGGTTCCGGCTTCGATTTCGAGTTGTACTCCCATCTTGGTGGTGGTGCCTATGTCTGCGGTGAGGAGACGGCCCTGCTGGAGTCGATCGAAGGTAAGAAGGGGCAGCCCCGCTTCAAGCCGCCGTTCCCAGCCCATTTCGGTCTCTATGGCCGTCCGACGATCATCAACAACACAGAATCCCTGGCCTCCATTCCAATGATCCTGAAAGAGGGCGGGCCTTGGTTTGCCGATATCGGTGTCAAGAACAGCGGGGGTTCCAAGCTCTTCTCCATCTCCGGCAATCTGAACAATCCGGGCGTATTTGAGATCCCCATGGGTACGCCTTTCTCTGAGCTGCTGGAGATGGCTGGTGGCGTAAAAGGGGGACGCAAGCTCAAGGCGGTTATTCCGGGCGGCTCCTCCGCGCCGGTTATTCCCGGCGAGCAGATGATGGATCTGACCATGGACTATGATGCCATCGCCGAAGCGGGATCCATGCTGGGATCCGGCGCAGTCATCGTGCTTGACGATACCAACTGCATGGTCAAGGTGCTTGAACGGATGTCCTACTTCTACCACGAGGAGTCCTGTGGTCAGTGCACTCCCTGCCGCGAGGGTACCGGCTGGCTCTATCGCGTGGTGAGTCGTATCGAAAATGGTCAGGGCCGCCAGGAGGATCTGGATCTGCTCAATGATGTGGCAGCCAGAATCGGTGGCCGCACCATCTGTGCCCTGGGTGATGCCGCCGCAGGACCGGTGGCTGGCATGCTCAAGCACTTCCGGGATGAATTCCAATACCACATCGACCACAAAAAGTGTCTGGTCGGTGCGGGTTAAAGGTCAGTAGAGACGAAATACGACGATGACTCAGGATTCCATGGTAACCATCGAGATTAACGGCCAGGAGCTGAAAGTAAAGGCCGGGGCCATGCTCATCGAAGTGACCGATGAGGCGGGCATCAATATCCCTCGTTTCTGCTACCACAAAAAACTCTCTATCTCCGCCAACTGTCGTCAGTGCCTCGTCGAAGTGAAAAATGCGCCCAAGCCGCTGCCCGCCTGCGCCACGCCGGTGATGGAGGGCATGAAGGTGTTTACCCGCTCACCGCTGGCGCTTGCTGCACAAAAGGGCACCATGGAGTTCCTGCTCATCAACCATCCGCTTGACTGCCCGATCTGTGATCAGGGTGGTGAGTGCGAGCTGCAGGATGTGGCCATGGCCTGTGGCAGTGATGTCTCCCGCTTTGTGGAAGGCAAGCGCGTGGTGCTGGCAAAGAACATCGGGCCACTGATTGCCACCGAGATGACCCGTTGCATCCACTGTACACGCTGTATCCGATTCGGTGAGGAGATCGCCGGCATCCGGGAGATGGGCGCCACTGGCCGTGGTGAACATATGGTGATCGGTACCTATATTGAAAAGAGCATCGACTCTGAACTTTCAGGCAATATCATCGATCTCTGCCCGGTGGGGGCCTTGACCTCCAAGCCTTTCCGTTTCCAGGCCCGTGCCTGGGAGTTGACCCAGGTTGAAGGTGTGGCGCCACACGACTCCGTCGGTTCCAATCTGCATCTCCACCTGCGTGGTAACAAGGTAATGCGGGTAGCGCCCAAGGATAACGAGTCGATCAATGAGTGCTGGATCTCCGACCGGGACCGTTTCAGCTATCAGGGTCTCTACAGCGATGACCGCCTGACCGTGCCGAAGATCAAGCAGAATGCTGAATGGCGGGATGTGACCTGGGAAGTGGCGCTGGATATGGCAGTCGCAGGGCTGCAGGAGATCGGTGAAGGGGAGCAGATTGCCACTTTGGTATCTCCTTCGTCGACCCTCGAAGAACTCTACCTTGCACAAAAGGTGACTCGGGGGCTGGGCAGCAACAATATTGACTACCGTCTTCGTCAGGGCGACTTCCGTTTGGATGGCGCGGAACCGGCCTTCAGTTGGCTCGGTTTGAAGATAACTGAGATAGAGGGTTTGAATGCGGCGCTGCTGGTGGGTTCCAATACCCGCAAGGAGCAGCCGATCCTGGCGCACAATCTGCGTAAGGCTGCAGTGAGGGGTGCCAAGGTGCATTTCATCAATCCGCTGCAGTTGGAACTGAATTATGCTGCCAGCCAGCAGGTAACCACCCCTGCGGGCATGGTGCAGAGCCTGGCCGCTGTTGCCAAGGCATTGGGCGCGACGTGTGAGGGGGCTGTGGCCAAGGTCATCGATAAAGCGGTTGCTGACGATGATGCAAAAGCCATTGCAAGCGCCATGAAAGATGCGGATAACGCAGCAGTGATGCTGGGAAATATCGCGGCGGCCCATCCCGACTATTCAATACTCTGTGTTTTGGCCTCGGCGGTAGCAAACGCGAGTGGCGCGACATTCGGTTTTCTTGCAGAAGCGGCCAACAGTGTTGGCGCCCGTCTTGCCGGTGCACTGCCGCATCTGCTGCCCGGCGCCAAGGCGGCGGCTGAAAAAGGGCTGGATGTCATGAAGTTGCAGAAACTGCCCCGTAAAGGTTATCTGTTGCTTGGGGCCGAGCCAGGTTATGACTTCTGGGATGCAGGCCTGACCCGGAGCGCCCTGGAGAGCGCGGATCTGGTGGTTGTGCTGAATACCCATACTTCCCCTGCCTTGGAAGCTGCTGCCGACATTATGCTGCCGATAGCCGCATTTGCGGAGACCTCCGGCACCTATGTCAATACCGCAGGTGAGTGGCAGAGTTTCCGCGGCGCGGTAAAACCGCTGGGCGAAGCCAGGCCAGCCTGGAAAGTCCTGCGGGTGCTGGGTAACCTCCTGGATCAGAAGGACTGCGAATATACCTCATCTGAGCAGGTTCGTGATGAACTGGCTGCGCTCTGCGAGGATGTGGTGCCAGACAACAGTATTGGAAAGGCAGGGAGTGCGGACCTGCACAGTGCCGTCGAAGGCCTGATCAGGATCGGCGATGTGCCGCCCTACGCGCTGGATAGTCTGGTGCGCAGGGCAAGTGCGCTGCAGCAGACCAAGGATGCGCCTCCCGCTGCGATCTGCATCAATGCGGAGGAGGCCAAAAAAGTGGGCCTTGCCGATTGCGACTCCGCAGTGGTGACACAGGATGGCAGAGAGGCAACGCTGCCGGTTTCGATCGACGCGAATATTCCGGACGGTTGCGTCCGAATCTCTGCCGGACTGGCCGGCACCGAGACCCTCGGTGCACAGTTTGGCGAAGTGACCCTGGAGAAGGCGTAAACCGATGGATTTTTTTATCAGCATCTGGGAAGCCCTGCCGCTTGGGTTACAGACTCTGATCTGGACCCTGCTCAAGATCATCGCCATCGTGGCGCCGGTGATGGTTTGCGTGGCCTATTTCACCTACGCCGAGCGTAAGATTATCGGCTATATGCAAGTGCGCATCGGCCCCAACCGGGTTGGTCCTAAGGGCTGGCTGCAACCCATTGCAGACGCGGTCAAGCTGATGTTCAAAGAGATCGTGATCCCGACCAGCGCCAACAAAGTGCTGTTTCTGATCGCACCGACCCTGGTTCTGGGTCCGGCACTGGCGGCTTGGGCGGTCTTTCCATTCAATGAAGAACTTGTGCTGGCGGATATCAACGCCGGACTACTCTATATTCTGGCACTGACCTCGGTGGGCGTATATGGCGTCATCATCGCCGGTTGGGCCTCCAATTCGAAATACGCTTTTCTTGGCGCCATGCGCTCTGCAGCGCAGATCGTCGCCTATGAGATCGCCATGGGTTTTGCCCTGGTGGGCGTGCTGGTCGCAGCGGGAAGTTTGAATCTGGGCGACATCGTCAGAGCCCAGCAGGGCGGACTCTTCTCCTGGTTCTGGTTGCCGTTACTGCCGCTGTTCGGTGTCTATGTGATCTCCGGTGTGGCCGAGACCAATCGCGCCCCTTTTGATGTGGCGGAGGGTGAGTCTGAGATCGTTGCAGGTTTCCATGTTGATTATTCGGGCATGACCTTCGCGGTCTTCTTCCTTGCGGAGTACGCCAACATTATCTTGATCTCTGCCTTGACCGCAGTACTGTTCCTGGGTGGCTGGTTGTCTCCTTTCGAAGGCTGGCCCGTCCTTGGTCCCCTGTTTGACTGGGTGCCGGGTTTTGTCTGGCTGGTGATGAAGACGGCGCTGTTCGGTTTTATGTTCCTCTGGTTGCGCGCCACATTCCCCCGCTATCGCTATGATCAGATCATGCGTCTCGGATGGAAGGTGTTCATACCCATTACCATTGTTTGGATTGCCGTAGTGGGCCTGGCTGTGGTCTATCAGCTCCCTTGGTGGTTCGATTGAGAGGCTCTGACGCATGAACGCCCTGACCAACTATTTCAAGAGCCTGTTCCTGTTGGAGTTGTTCCGTGGGCTTAGCGTGACTGGCAGATATCTGTTCAAGCGCAAGTTCACAGTTATGTACCCGGAAGAGAAGGCGCCGGTTTCGCCGCGCTTCCGCGGTCTGCATGCACAACGCCGCTATCCGAATGGGGAAGAGCGCTGCATCGCCTGTAAACTGTGCGAGGCAACCTGCCCGGCGCTGGCAATCACTATTGAGGCGGAGCCTCGTGACGACGGCTCCCGCCGGACTACGCGCTATGACATCGATCTTTTCAAGTGTATCTTCTGCGGCTACTGCCAGGAGTCCTGTCCCGTGGATGCAATTGTCGAGACACGACTCTACGAGTACCACTTCGAAAATCGTGAAGACAGTCTGATGACCAAGGAGAAGTTGCTGGCGATGGGGGATAAATACGAATCCCAGATTGCCGCCGACCTTGAGGCTCAGGCGGAACATCGCTGATTTGGATATGACAGGCTAACTGGCTGGAAACCTGATGACTTTCGAAAAGTTTATCTTTTATGTGCTGGCATTCGTGTTGATTGCTTCCGCAAGCATGGTGATTACACGGCGTAACCCCGTGCACTCTGCGCTGTTCCTCATCCTGGCCTTTGTGGCCAGCAGCGGAATTTGGCTACTGGCGGAAGCGGAATTTCTCGCCATTACACTGGTACTGGTCTACGTCGGAGCGGTGATGGTGCTGTTTCTCTTCGTGTTGATGATGCTCGATATCGACGTGGCAACACTGCGGGCCGGTTTTATGAAGGTACTGCCGCTGGGTGTGTTGATGATGCTCGCCATGTTGGCGGAACTGGTGTTCGTGGTTGGGCCGCAGAACTTCGGGTTGGAAAAATTTGCTGCACCGGCCCGACATGCTGCTGATTACAGCAATACCGCAGAGTTGGGCAATGTGCTCTACACCGTCTATATGTATCCCTTCGAGATCGCTGCGGTGATCCTGTTGGTAGCAATTATTGCTGCTATTGGTCTGACCATGCGCAAACGTCCGGAAACAAAATATCAGGATCCCACTAAACAGGTGGCGGTCAAGCGTGCTGACCGGGTACGCATGGTCAAAATGGATGTGGAAAAGGGTTAGGAGCCGGGAATATGATTGCACTTTCAGATTACCTCATACTCGGCGCGATCCTGTTTTCGTTGAGCATCGCCGGCATCTTTATCAATCGCAAAAACCTCATCGTACTTATGATGTGTGTTGAGTTGATGTTGCTTGCGGTCAATATGAATTTTATTGCCTTTTCACATTTTCTCGGGGATACGACTGGGCAGGTCTTTGTCTTTTTTATCATGACGGTTGCTGCTGCAGAAGCGGCAATCGGTCTGGCGATTCTGGTGGTGCTGTTTCGCAGCCGCCGCTCGATCAATGTTGAAGATCTGGGTAGCCTGAAGGGTTAAAGTCCCGTCTGGCTGTTAAGGTCTATTACTGCGAATTAATTAAAAGAACGACGATCATGGAAAAACTCTACCTCGTCATAGTGTTGGCTCCGCTCTTGGGCGCTATTGTTGCCGGCTTCTTCGGCAGCCGCATAGGCCGTAAGGGGGCGCACTGGGTGACCAGCGGCGGTGTCGGTCTCTCCGCACTGCTCTCGCTGTTTGTGCTCAAACGCTTTATATTCGACGGTGAGCAGGTCTTTAATGACTCCATCTACACCTGGATGGTGAGCGACGGACTGACCATGGAAGTCGGATTTCTGGTTGACCAGCTGACGGCAGTGATGATCAGCGTGGTGACTTTCGTCTCCTTCTGTGTGCACATCTATACCATTGGATATATGGCGCACGACGAAGAGAACTGGCCGAACAACAGTTTGGCCGGCATCAACAGCTACCAGCGTTTCTTCAGTTATATTTCGCTATTCACCTTCTCCATGTTGATGCTGGTGATGGCCAACAACTTTATGCAGCTCTTCTTTGGTTGGGAGGCGGTGGGGCTGGTCTCCTACCTGCTGATCGGTTTCTGGTCGGTTCGTCCCACAGCGGTGTTCGCCAACCTCAAGGCCTTTCTGGTCAACCGGGTGGGTGATTTCGGTTTCATCCTGGGTATTGCTGCTGTAGCGATGTATTTCGGCAGCATCGATTATGCCGAGGTTTTCGCCAAGGCCCCCGCGTTGGCTGATACCCAGATCACCATCTGGGGCGATAGCAGCTGGTCGTTGATGACGGTCATCTGCATCTTGCTGTTCATCGGCGCGATGGGAAAATCGGCGCAGGTGCCGTTGCATGTCTGGTTGCCCGACTCGATGGAGGGTCCGACGCCAATCTCTGCACTCATCCATGCCGCAACCATGGTCACCGCCGGTATCTTCATGGTGGCGAGGATGTCGCCGCTCTACGAATTCTCCGAGACCGCATTGAGTTTCGTGTTGATAATCGGTGCGACTACCGCGTTATTTACCGGCCTTATCGGCATCGTGCAGAACGACATCAAACGCGTCGTTGCCTACTCCACACTCTCACAGCTCGGCTACATGATGGTGGCATTGGGTGCTTCTGCCTACGCAGCAGGCATCTTCCATCTGATGACCCACGCCTTTTTCAAGGCGTTGCTCTTCCTGGCGGCAGGTTCTGTCATCATCGGCATGCACCATAATCAGGATATTCGCAAAATGGGCGGCATCAGGAAGTATATGCCCATTACCTATTGGACCTCCCTGATCGGTTCGCTGGCGTTGATCGGCTTTCCGGGTTTCTCCGGGTTCTTCTCCAAGGATGCGATCATCGAGGCAGTACACCACTCCGATATTGTGGGCTCTACCTACGCCTATGTGCTGGTTGTCGCGGGTGTTTTTGTTACCGCTCTCTACAGCTTTCGAATGTTCTTCCTGGTTTTTCATGGCGAAGGTCCCCGTGATGCTCATGCCAAGGAGCATATTCATGAGACAACCAAGGTAGTTACCATTCCGCTGATTCTGTTGGCGATCCCATCGATCTTTTTGGGTTACCTGACCATCGGGCCAATGCTCTTCGGTGACTGGTTCGACGGCGTACTCTTCGTGCTGCCGGAACATGCTGGGTTGGCGCAGATGGGTGAACATTTTCATGGTGCGGCCGGTTTTATCCTGCACGGCATGATGGGGCTGCCGTTCTACCTGGCAATGGGTGGTCTCGCCGTGGCCTGGTATATCTATATGAAGAATCCGTCGATTGCCGACAGGATCAAGTCGATGGCAAGCCCTGTCTACAACATGCTTGACAAGAAATACTGGTTCGACGAAGCCTACCAGCTGGTATTTGCCGGCGGGAGCCGTGGGCTGGGCAAGATACTCTGGATGGTGGGTGATCGTGGCCTGATTGATGGACTGGCTGTGAACGGCTCCGCGCGTACTGTTGGTTGGCTGGCAGGTATTGTTCGCCATGTGCAGACTGGTTACCTCTATCACTATGCCATTGCGATGATTCTGGGTCTGCTCTTGATGCTGACCTGGTTTGTGATTGTCTAAGAAGGAAGGACGTATAGCATGATTGCCGATTGGCCCATCCTCAGCCTGACCATTTGGCTGCCGATTATCGGCGGGATAATGGTGCTCGCCAGTGGTGACAGGGAGCCCAATGCGACCCGCTGGACAGCGCTCATTGTTGCTGCCCTTACCTTTGTTTCGAGTCTGCCGCTCTGGTTTGGCTTTGACAGCGGCACTGCAGCGATGCAGTTTGTCGAACGGGCCTCCTGGATCTCCCAGTTCAAGATCGAGTACTACCTGGGTGTTGACGGCATCTCTATGCCGCTGATTATTTTGACCACCTTTATCACGCCGTTGGTGATCATCGCCGGCTGGGAAGTGATCAAATACAAACCCTCTCAATACATGGCGGCCTTTCTCATTATGGAAGGCGTCATGGTTGGCGTATTTTCCTCTCTGGATGCCATGCTCTTCTATGTCTTCTGGGAGGCGATGCTGATTCCGATGTTCATCATCATCGGAGTCTGGGGTGGTCCCAACCGGGTCTACGCGACCATCAAGTTCTTCCTCTATACCTTCTTCGGATCGGTCTTCATGCTGGTCGCTCTGATCTACATGTTCTACCAGTCCGGGAGTTTCGATATCCTCGGATTCCATGAGCTGAAGTTAACCCTGACGGAACAGATCCTGATCTTTATCGCTTTCCTGATGGCGTTTGCCGTAAAGGTTCCCATGTGGCCAGTGCACACCTGGTTGCCGGACGCCCACGTTGAAGCGCCTACCGGCGGCTCTGTCATCCTGGCCGCGATCATGCTGAAGATCGGTGGTTACGGTTTTCTCCGCTTCAGTCTGCCGATTACACCGGATGCGAGTCACACCCTCGACTGGATGATCATCAGCATGTCTCTGATCGCAGTCGTCTACATCGGCTTTGTGGCGTTGGCTCAGCAGGATATGAAAAAGCTGATTGCCTACTCCTCGATCGCGCATATGGGTTTTGTCACCCTCGGCTTTTTTATCATCTTCATCATCATGAGTGACGCTGGACCCGGAACGGGTAGTGGTGCCCTGCTGGGTGTGGAAGGCGGCATGGTGCAGATGGTCTCTCACGGCTTTATTTCTGCCGCCATGTTCCTCTGCGTCGGTGTGCTCTATGATCGGATGCATAGTCGTCAGATCGACGACTACGGTGGCGTGGTGCACACCATGCCTGTATTTGCGGCATTCATGGTCTTTTTTGCCATGGCTAATGCAGGTCTGCCTGGCACATCCGGCTTTGTCGGTGAATTCATGGTGATCCTGGCCAGTTTCCGCGCCGATTTCTGGTATGCGTTCCTGGCGGCAACGACACTGATTATCGGTGCGGCCTATACTCTCTGGATGATCAAGCGGGTGCTGTTTGGCGAAGTGTCGAATGACAATGTTGCCGCGCTGGAAGATATGAATTCTCGGGAACTCATCGTGCTGGGGACGCTTGCAGTGGCTGTCATGGTCCTTGGCCTCTGGCCCGCACCCTTGGTTGAGGTGATGGATGCCAGTATTGCCAATCTGCTGCAGCATGTTTCCATCTCGAAGCTCTGAACCGGCAACTTACTCGGTAGCGTTCAATGCATTTTGACTCGTCAATATTGATTCCGGTTCTGCCGGAGATTTTCGTCCTCACCCTGGCGTGTGTCGTGCTGGTGGTCGATCTCTTTTTGAAAGATGAACAGCGCATCATTACTTACGGGATTACTCAGATCGGTCTGATTCTTGCCGCTGTGATCACCCTGGCAGTGGTACAGCCCGACGCGCAGATAGTGTTTGATGGCAGCTATATACGCGATGCCATGAGCGATGTGTTGAAGGTTGCGATCTACCTGGTCAGCTTCGTAGCCTTTCTTTATGCCAAGGATTATCTGAAGGACAGGGGATTGTTCAAGGGAGAGTTCTACACCCTTGGGCTGTTTGCCGTGCTTGGCATGAGTATCATGGTCTCCGCCAATAGTTTTCTGGTGATCTATCTCGGCCTGGAACTGCTGGCGCTCTCTCTCTACGCCATGGTTGCCTTCAACCGGGATTCGAAGCAGGGCGCGGAAGCCGCCATGAAGTATTTCGTCCTGGGTGCGCTTGCCTCCGGCATGCTGCTCTATGGTATCTCAATGATCTATGGCGCCACCGGAACCATTCGTTTCGATGAATTGAGTACTGCGCTTGCCAATCCCGATCTGAACGATATGGTCCTGGTGTTCGGTCTCGTTTTTGTAGTCGTCGGCTTGGCGTTCAAGTTTGGCGCGGTGCCCTTCCACATGTGGGTGCCGGATGTCTACCATGGTGCACCCACCGCTGTTACCCTGTTTATCGGCAGTGCGACAAAAATCGCAGCATTTGCACTGGCAGTTCGTCTCCTGAAAGATGGATTGGGCGAGCTGCAGATGCCTGGAGGCTGGGAGGGTTGGCAGGGCATGTTGATCATCCTGGCGGTACTCTCCATGGGCGTGGGTAATCTGATCGCGATCGCGCAGACCAATATCAAACGCATGCTCGCGTATTCCACTATATCTCATGTGGGCTTTATTCTGCTGGGCATACTCGCGGGTACCCAGGAGGGCTATACCGCAGCAATGTTCTATACTCTGGTTTATGCAATCATGTCGCTGGGCGGATTTGGCATGGTCATCGTCATGAGTCGTAAGGGTTTTGAGGCAGACAGTCTCGACGACTATAAGGGGCTGAGTCATCGTAGCCCTTGGTTTGCCGCTATGATGTTGCTATTGATGTTCTCCATGGCGGGTGTGCCGCCGACGGTGGGCTTCTTTGCGAAACTGTTCGTACTCAATGCAGTCGTAAGCGTCGATTTGACCTGGGTGGCCTTGGTAGGCGTTTTCTTCTCCATTATCGGCGCCTTCTACTACATACGCATCATTAAGCTGATGTATTTTGACAAGCCGCTTGATGATAGTCCCTTGACTGCAGGCATGGACACACGGATTGTATTTTCCTTGAATGGCCTATCCGTACTGGCGTTGGGCATGTTTCCAGCGGGCCTCCTTTCGATTTGTACTGCGGCGTTTGGGGGTTAGATAAATTCGTGCTTGCCAAAACAGGCCAGCCCGGTTAATATTCACCGCGTTGTTGCGGGGTGGAGCAGTCTGGTAGCTCGTCGGGCTCATAACCCGAAGGTCGTTGGTTCAAATCCAGCCCCCGCTACCAATTATAAGAAACCCCGGCTACCGGGGTTTTTTTGTTTCCGGCGTCCAGCGTTGCAGTTTAGCGCAACGGGGTGGCCCTGACCCGGTATCGGGATCGTAACTGACCGATATGCAAGGAAAAGCCGGATTTTTGGAGTGGGCCATTGGCCCATTTTTTGTGCGGTGAGGAAAATGCGTTCTGCCCCTGAGAATTTGACAAAACTGGTGCGTCAAGAGGTCGAGTTGCTTGGTTATGAGTTGGTCGGTGTGGAATTGACCAGCCGGGGTACGGGTGGATTGCTGTTACGTATCTATATTGATCATGCCGATGGCATCAATGTTGATGATTGTTCCCAGGTGAGTCACCAGGTAAGTGGTGTGCTGGACGTGGAAGATCCGATCAAAGAGCATTACAGCCTTGAGGTCTCCTCGCCGGGGCTGGACAGGCCGCTGTACAATGAGGCTGACTTTGAGCGCTTCAATGGGCAGAAGGTGCGTTTGAAGACGTGTAGCAAGATTGAGGGTAGACACCGTTTCACCGGGGAACTGGGTGGAGTGGAGGGAGACGAGGTTCTCATCATCGATGAGGGAACGTGTTATCACATTCCTCTAGATGAGATTGATTCGGCGCGGTTGATTCCGGAATTCTGAATTGGGAAACAACAGAGATGAGTAAAGAGATTCTGCTGGTTGTTGATGCCGTTTCCAACGAAAAAGGCGTGGAAAAAGGGATCATCTTTGAGGCAATCGAGGCTGCTTTGGCTTCGGCCACAAGAAAGAAGAACGGCGACGATATCCTGGTGCGGGTCGCGATCGATCGCGATACCGGCGACTACGATACCTTCCGTCGATGGGAAGTGGTTGAAGCTTATACCGAGGATGAACCAGATGCCGCGTTGCGCCAGGTTTTGCTCGATGTGGCAAAAGTGGATCAAGCGGATATCGAACCTGGCGACATCGTGGAGGAGCCAATCGACTCCATTGAGTTCGGTCGCATTGCAGCCCAGGCAGCCAAACAGGTAATCGTACAGAAGGTTCGGGAAGCTGAGCGTGCCAAGGTTGTTGCAGCCTATCAGGATCGTAAAGGCGAACTGGTCACTGGTGTGGTCAAGCGCGTCGAGCGAGGTAACGTGTTTTTCGATCTGGGCGGCAATGCTGAGGCGTTCATCGGCCGTGAGCACATGATTCCCAAGGAGTCGGTTCGGGTTGGTGACCGTCTGCGTGGCTACCTCTACGAGATTCGCTCCGAGCCACGCGGCCCCCAGCTTTTTGTCAGCCGAGCCATGCCGGAACTGTTGATCGAGCTGTTCAAACTGGAAGTCCCGGAGGTCGGTGAAGGTTTGATCGATATCCGAGGCGCCGCACGGGATGCCGGTCTGCGGGCCAAGATTGCCGTCAAGGCACTGGATAACCGTATAGATCCGGTCGGTGCCTGTGTCGGCATGCGCGGATCGCGGGTACAGGCGGTTTCCAATGAGCTAAACGGCGAGCGCGTCGATATCATCCTCTGGAACGAAAATCCGGCCCAGTTTGTGATCAATGCCATGTCTCCGGCAGAGGTTGTCTCCATCGTGGTTGACGAGGATGCGCACTCGATGGATGTCTCCGTGAGCGAAGAGAACCTCTCCCAGGCGATAGGCAGAGGCGGTCAGAACGTACGCCTTGCAAGCCATCTGACCGGTTGGGAACTCAATGTCATGGACGAGGCTGAAGCGCAGGAGAAGAGTGAATCCGAGTCACGGGTCTTCATCGAAACCTTTATGGAACAGCTCGATGTGGACGAGGACGTCGCTGTCATTCTGGTGCAGGAGGGTTTTACCTCTATCGAAGAGGTGGCCTACGTGCCCATTGAAGAGATGATAGCTATCGAAGAGTTCGATGAAGAGTTGATCGAAGAGCTGAGAAATCGCGCCAAAGACATGCTGCTCACCAAAGCGATCGCGAGCGAAGAGAGTTTTAAAGAGCCTGCAGAAGACCTGCTGGGTATGGAAGGTGTGGATAAGGATCTGGCCTATGCACTTGCCGCCAAAGGCGTGGTGTGCATGGAGGATCTGGCGGAACAGTCCACCGATGAGCTCATGGAGATTGAGGGTATGGACGAAGAGCGGGCAGGTAAGTTGATCATGACCGCGCGTACACCCTGGTTCGAAGAAGCGGAATAGGGTGTGCCGGCGGAAGACCTCCGTTGGATAGTGATGATTCAAGTGCGTGGCAATATGATGGGTAAGGCAAAGTCGAGAGGCCTGAACAAATGAGTGAAGTAACGGTAGAACAGCTTGCCAAGGTCGTTGGCATTCCCCCCGAGCAGTTGCTGGGACAGTTGGCTGACGCCGGGATCCAGGCAAAAGGCCCCGACGACAGAATTTCGGATGATGAGAAGAGTAAACTGCTCAACCATCTGCGACAGATCCATGGCAAAAAGGCCACAATATCCGCCAGTGCGCCCAATAAGGTGACGCTGCAGCGCAAGACGGTCAGCGAATTGCGTCAGCCGGGCGCAACCCGCCGCAATCCACTGAATCGTGCAACCAGTACGCCGAGCAAAACTGTCAGTGTCGAGGTGCGGAAGAAACGTACCTACGTGAAGCGCAGCGCAGTCGCTGGTGATGACGCAACGCAGAAGGAGGCTGAAGCCGCCCGTCTGGCGTTGGAAGAGCAATCAAAGCAGCAGGCGGTTGTTGAGGCTGAAGTGGAAGCGCGTAAGGCTGCGGAAGCGAAAAAGCGTGAAGAGGAGCAGGCAGAAGTCCGCAAAGCTGAAGAAGAGGCGCGCCTGAAGGCTGAAGAAGAGTCCAGACTACAAGCTGAAGAGGCGAACGAGGCGGCCCGTCAGGCAGAACAGGCCCGTGTCAAGAAGGAACAGGAAGCGAAACAGCAGGAAACAGCTCGGGGCAAAAAGGGCAACAAGGAGAGCAGGGGCAAGGAACAGAAAGATTCAAAAGGTGGCTCGTCCCGCTACGGCCGCAAAGAGTTGCATGTTTCAAAAGAGGGTCGTGGGCGCCGCAAGAAAAAGCCGTCCCGTCGTCGTGGAACGCCTGCGGTTGATACGGAACACGGGTTTCAAAAGCCTACCACGCCAGTGGTGCATGAGGTGAAAATACCCGAGAGCATCTCCGTTGCTGGGCTGGCACAGCAGATGTCGGTGAAAGCCGCGGAAGTGATCAAGGTGCTGATGAAGATGGGCATGATGGTCACCATCAATCAGCCGTTGGATCGGGATACATCGGCTCTAATCGTGGAAGAGATGGGACATATCCCGGTCATGCAGCGGGATGAGGACGTAGAGGCGGATCTGCTTAGTACTGAGGACGCTGCGCAAGCGGAAGGTGAACAGATTACACGTCCACCGGTAGTTACCATCATGGGTCACGTCGACCATGGTAAGACTTCGCTGCTCGACTACATCAGGGCCAGTAAAGTGGCGGTTGGTGAGGCGGGTGGCATCACCCAGCACATTGGTGCGTATCACGTCGAAACATCCCAGGGCACCATTTCGTTTCTGGATACTCCTGGCCATGCCGCGTTTACTGCGATGCGCGCCCGTGGTGCGAAGGTGACCGATATCGTCATCCTCGTGGTCGCTGCCGATGATGGCGTCATGCCGCAGACCAGGGAGGCAATCCAGCACGCCAAGGCTGCGAACGTGCCACTGATCGTGGCTGTGAACAAGATCGATAAGCCGGAAGCGAATCCGGATCGCGTGATCCAGGAGCTGGCCCAGGAAGAGGTTATCCCGGAAGACTGGGGCGGCGATACCATGTTCGTTCAGGTCTCCGCCAAGAGTGGCGAAGGCATCGATGATCTGCTTGACGCCATCCTGCTGCAGTCAGAGGTGCTGGAGCTTACTGCCGTCGCAGAGGGGCCGGCTATCGGCTCCATTGTTGAATCGTCGCTGGATAAGGGACGTGGACCTGTCGCCACTGTGCTGGTGCGCTCCGGTCTTTTGCAGAAAGGGGACATCATTGTCTCCGGCAAGGAGTATGGTCGTGTTCGTGCCATGTTCGATGAAAACGGTAAGTCAGTGAAGGGTGCCGGCCCCTCCATACCCGTGGTGGTGCTGGGGCTTTCCGGTACACCCGATGCAGGTGACGATGTACGGGTGGTCGCGGATGAGCGGCGCGCTCGCGAGATTGCCAGTCTGCGTGTCGATAAGCACCGGGACAGTCGCTTTGCCGCGCAGAAGGCCACCAAGCTGGATGAGATGTTCAGCAAGATGGGGCAGGGTGAGGTGCAGAATCTCAACATCATCGTAAAGGCTGATGTGCAGGGAAGCGTGGAGGCGCTGAGAGAGTCGCTGTTGAAGATCTCCACCGATGAGGTGAAGGTGATTATCGTGGCAGCGGGCGTGGGGGGGATCAGTGAATCTGATGCAAACCTTGCGGTTACCTCCAATGCGATTATTTTCGGCTTCAATGTACGCGCCGATGCGGGCGCGCGACGCATTGTCGAAGAACAGGGTCTCGATATGCGCTACTACGGCATCATCTATGAAGTCATCGATGATGTGAAAAAAGCGATCTCCGGCATGCTCTCCCCTGAAATTCGCGAAGAGATTATCGGTCTGGCCGAGGTGCGTGATGTCTTCCGTAACTCCAAGATCGGGGCGATTGCAGGCTGCATGGTCACCGAAGGCACCGTCAGACGAAACAGTCCAATTCGTGTGTTGCGCGACAATGTGGTCATCTACGAAGGGGCGCTGGAGTCACTGCGCCGGTTCAAGGATGACGTGTCTGAGGTCAAGGCGGGTATGGAGTGTGGTATCGGCGTGAGGAACTACAATGACGTGCAGTCCGGCGATCAGATCGAGGTGTTCGAGCGTACCGAAATAGCGCGGGTTGTCGAGTAGACAATGGCGCAGGATTTCAAGCGTACCGATCGTATCGGTTCCCAGCTGCAGCGGGATCTGGCGGATCTTGTTCGTGAGGAGTTGAAGGATCCTGGCCTGGGCATGGTTACAATCCAGGAGGTTCGAGTAGTGCGGGATCTCTCCCAGGCCAAGGTCTTCTTTACCGTGATGGGTACGGATCTCCCTGTCAGTGAGTGTGCAAAGCGGCTGAATCAGGCGGCAGGACACCTGCGCTTTCTGCTGGGACAGCAGAGCAAGTTACGTACCGTACCCAAGCTGCATTTCGTCTTTGACGAGTCGATTGAGCGGGGTCAACATCTGGCTTCCCTGATCGATCAGGCGGTCGCCGATAATCATTCGGATTCATAAGCCCGGCAATCGCCGGAAATTCATTCAGAAAAAACTACCTAGAGCAGAAGATGGGACGTCGTCGAAACAGAGGACGCAATATCAGTGGGGTATTGCTGTTGGATAAGCCGGTGGGTATTACCTCCAACAAGGCTTTGCAGGAGATCAAGTTTCTCTACAAGGCCGCCAAGGCCGGTCATACCGGCAGTCTGGACCCGCTGGCGACCGGACTGCTGCCGATCTGTTTCGGGGAGGCGACCAAGATGTCGGCCTTCCTGCTGGATGCGGACAAGCATTACCGGGTGAAGGTCAAGCTTGGCGAGACCACCACCACGGGGGATGCCGAGGGCGAAATCCTGGAAACCACCAGCACTGACGGCGTCACGGAAGCGGCTCTGTTGAAAGTGCTGCAGGAGTTTCTTGGGGAACAGCAGCAGATGCCGCCCATGTACTCAGCCATCAAACACAAGGGTGAAAGGCTCTATAAATTGGCGCGTCAGGGTATAGAAGTAGAGCGTAAACACCGCACCATTCATATTCATGCCCTGAGCCTGCTCAGTTTTGATCTGCCGGAATTCGAGATGGACGTGCACTGCTCGAAAGGCACCTATGTGCGCACTCTGGCGGAGGATATCGGTGCCAAATTGGGCTGTGGCGCTTATGTCAGCGGTTTGCGCCGCACCGGTGTGGGTCCATTTGACGATCAGTCGATGGTGACCATGGAACAGGTAAGAGAGGATTTCGAAGCGCGCCGGTTTGCGGAGATGGATGCGCTGCTGCTGCCGCTGGAGAGTGCGCTCTCCGATTGGCCGGAGATCAAACTCACAGCGGATGCCGCCTTCTATCTGAAACAGGGACAGCCGGTGCTGGTGCCCAAGGCGCCCACCAGTGGTTGGGTTCGTCTCTATGCCAATGAGGTGGATTTTCTCGGTGTTGGACAGATCCTGGACGATGGCCGCGTGGCGCCCAAACGATTGTTGCAGACGAATCACTGAGAATGCCACCCATCAGGTCACTGATTTAATTGCGATTCAGACACAATCCGCGCATAATTCGCGGCTCACTGGAGTGCCAATTGAGCGCTTCGGAACAGATTTATCGAGACGGCCGGACTCCCCTGAACTCATTGTCGGAGGAGATCTTAAAAATGGCCATGTATATAGAGACGTAACCCATAGGAGTACAACGTCATGACAATGAGCGCAGAAGATAAAAAAGCCATCGTGGAAGAGTATAAGCGTGGCCCTGGTGATACCGGTTCCCCAGAGGTGCAGGTAGCCCTGCTGACCTCCCGTATTACCTATCTCACCGAACACTTTAAGCAGCACAAGCAGGATCACCACTCCCGTCAGGGTCTGGTCCGCATGGTCAACTCCCGCCGTAAGCTGCTCGACTATCTCAAAAGCAAGGATGCGGAGCGCTATCGCGATCTGATCTCCCGCCTTGGCCTGCGCCGTTAATCCGGTCTTATCTGCACTGAGGAAGAGACAGTGACTCTGATTAAAAAAGAATTTCAGTGGGGCAACAATAAGGTCACCATCGAGACTGGCGAGATTGCCCGCCAGGCCGACGGCGCCGTTATGGTCACCATGGACGATACAGTCGTTCAGGCTACCGTTGTTGCCGGTCGCAACGATCCCGGCCGGGACTTTTTCCCGCTCACCGTGGACTATCAGGAGAAGACCTATGCAGCCGGTCATATACCCGGCGGTTTTTTCCGGCGTGAGGGGCGTCCCAGCGAGAAGGAGATCCTCACATGTCGACTGATCGATCGTCCGATCCGCCCGCTGTTCCCCAAGGGGTACACCACCGAGGTGCAGGTGATCATCACTGTGATGTCCCTGAATCCAGAGGTTGATCCCGAGATCCCCGCACTGATCGGCGCCTCCGCTGCGCTGGCGATATCCGGCCTGCCGTTCAATGGCCCGGTGAGCGCGGCCCGTGTGGGATATAAGGATGGCGAGTACATCCTGAATGCCCCCAGCACCGGCTTGAGCGATGCCACCGATTTGGATCTGATCGTCGCCGGCACCGAACATGCGGTACTGATGGTCGAATCCGAGGCCCGTGAGCTGTCTGAAGAGGTGCTGCTGGGTGCAGTGCTCTTCGGGCACGAGCAGTCGCAGGTTCCGCTGCAGGCGATCAAGGAACTGGCTGCCGAGGTTGGAAATACCCCTGCTGAATACGCAGCACCCGAAGTGGATGCTGATCTGGTCGCTGCCGTCGAGGCTGCTGCCGGTGAAGGCATCGGCAGTGCCTATCAGGTTGCCGACAAGATGGAGCGTTACGCCGCGATCAAAGCAGTGGTAGTCGAGACCGTTGCAGCACTCTGCGGCGGTGAAGACGCCCGCTGGGACGAGGGTGAAGTCAAGGGTGTCATCGAGAAACTGAAGAAGACAACCGTGCGTGGCCGTATCCTCGAAGGCGAACCCCGCATCGATGGTCGCGATACCACCACCGTGCGTCCCATCAGCGTGCGTACCGGCGTGCTGCCCCGCACCCACGGCTCCGCCCTGTTCACCCGTGGTGAGACCCAGGCCCTGGTGGTGACTACCCTCGGCACCGAACGTGATTCTCAGATCATCGACGCCCTCGACGGCTCCTACCGCGAACCCTTCATGCTGCACTACAACTTTCCTCCCTTCTGCGTGGGTGAGACAGGTCGTGTGGGTAGCCCGAAACGGCGTGAAATCGGCCACGGCCGTCTGGCCAAGCGCGGCGTGATGGCCTGCATGCCGACCATCACCGATTTTCCCTATGCGATCCGCGTGGTCTCGGAGATTACTGAGTCCAATGGCTCCTCCTCCATGGCATCGGTCTGCGGCACCAGTCTGTCGCTGATGGATGCAGGCGTGCCGATCAAGGCGCCGGTTGCCGGTGTGGCCATGGGTTTGATCAAGGAAGATGAGAGATTTGCCGTGCTCACCGATATCATGGGCGACGAGGATCATCTCGGCGACATGGACTTCAAGGTGGCAGGTACCAGTGACGGTATCAATGCACTGCAGATGGATATCAAGATCGACGGCATCACCAAGGACATCATGGAGATCGCCTTGGAGCAGGCCAAAGAGGCCCGGATGCATATCCTGGGTGAGATGAACCGCGTCATCGACACCCACCGCGAACAGATGTCCGAACATGCGCCGCGTATTATCGAGCTGCGCATCAACCCGGACAAGATCCGTGACGTGATCGGCAAGGGTGGCGCCACCATCCGCTCCATCACCGAAGAGACCGGTGCCACCGTCGATATCACCGATGATGGTGTGGTCAAGATCTTCTCCGTTGACAAGGCGGCAGGAGAGGATGCCCGCAAACGTGTCGAGCTGATCACCGCTGACGTCGAAGTCGGTACCATCTACGAGGGCAAGGTTGCCCGCCTGATGGACTTCGGCGCCTTCGTCACCATTCTTCCCGGAAAAGATGGTCTGGTACATATCTCCCAGATCTCCAACGAGCGGGTGGAGAAGGTCAGCGATAAGCTGTCTGAAGGCGATGTCATCAAGGTTAAAGTCCTCGAAGTGGATAAGCAGGGACGTATCCGTCTGAGTATGAAGGCGGTGAACGAAGAGTAATCGTGCTTCGTTGAGTCGATAAAAAGGGGCCTTCTGGCCCCTTTTTAGTGTCTACGAAAAAAATTGAATCTATATCTGGATCCCTCCCGTATAGGTTATTGAAAGTCGTTATCAAAACGACATAATTGACCAGATGAGGAATTCGTCATGAAAAAAATCGCATTTACAGCCGCACTGCTTCTTTCCGCCAATCTCTATGCAGGAGGGAGTTCAGAATTTGCATACAATGGTTTTGAAGGTAACCCTGACCTCTTCGTGGGTAGCTCTGGTTCCGCTTCACTGCCCACTGCGGTTCAGCCGGGTATCGGTGACTCCTACGGTGATGTCCGTCTGGGTGGTGTCAATACCTCTCGGCATGCAGGTCAGAGGGGCAGCAATGAGGCGTATGGCAGTGCCATTTTGGATCAGGGACACAGCATCGACTGGTAAACAGTTGACGGCCTGACGGGGTGGAAGTCTTGCCCCGTACAGGCTTTGCAACCCACCGATAACGAGCAGATGCGCCATCATCCCCTAACGTTTTTTTTGCTTGGCGGGTTAAGCCTGCTGCTGATGGCTTGTGTGCCACAAAAAAGTGAGCTTCGATCCGATGCCGTTTTACCTGTGGATGAGATGGAGCCGGTGCGGGTCGAAGCGAAAAAGCTGATTCAGGGCATGCTGGATGAAGATCTGTTGCCGGGTGTGAGTGTGGCGTTGGTGGATCGGGACGGCCCGCTTTGGCTCGAAGGGTTTGGCAAGGCGGATCTGCAAAAGGGCACCCCGGCAGGTGCCGGTACCATCTATCGTGTCGGCTCCTTGAGCAAGCCACTGACAGCCCTGGCCGTCATGCAGCTGAGCGGACAGCAACGTCTGGCCCTCGATGATTCCATCAGCCGTCAGCTCGACGGTTTTTCCATTCGCAGCCATAATGCCGATGAGGTCGTAATTACACCTCGCCAGCTATTGAGCCACCGCAGTGGCTTGCCAAGCGATCTGCGCAAAGGCATGTATACGGCGACCCCGTTCACCCGTGTCACAACGCTGTTGCAAGATGAGTACATCGCCTATGCGGCGGACAGTGTCTACAGCTATTCCAACCTTGGTTACGATTTGCTCGGCCATCTGGTCGAACAGAAGTCCAGAATGACGTTTGCCGGGTACATGAAGCAGAATATTTTTCTGCCCTTGGAGATGCAGAGTAGTGGCTACGAAGTGACGGATGCAATGCGAGAGAGGCTGGCAGCCGGGCATCTGGATGGTCTGGTCAGGCCGCAGCCGCCGCTACGGGATACCCCGGCATTGGGACTCTACAGCAGCGCCAAAGATCTAGGGCGCCTGATGCAGTCCCTGTTGCTTGGGCGGATACCCAATATCGATACTGAAATGATCCTTGATATGTGGACCGCGCAGACGGTTAAGGGCCAGATTGCACTGGGTTACTCACCTGGATTAGGCTGGTTTATCGAGGACGATCAACTGCTCGGGCGCGTGGTTCGCCATGGTGGCAGCACCATGTTGTTTGGGGCGGAGATGGCACTGTTGCCGGATCATGAGCTTGGCGTAGTGGTGCTTGCCAATGGTGCAGGCAGCAACAAGGCGGCCCGCAAGCTTGCAGCGACGATACTGGCACTCGCGGTAAAGGTGCGGGGAAATGTCGATGGTCCTGTGCCGATTCGCACACCGGAGATGTTGACCTCATTGTCAGAGACCCCTTCAGGCGGTTACGCAACTGATCTTGGACTGCTGATGGTGGATCCTGAACATCCTCGCCTATGTGCCTGCATTATTGAGCGTGTGCTGGATATGGTGCGGTTTGATGACGGCAGCCTCGGCTTGACACCTGAGAGCGCGGCAAGCCTGCCCCCCTCCTACAGAGTGCTGGGTGAAATGCGTTTCCGTTCCCGCACCACCAATGACCTGGAGGTGCTGGTGGCGGAGCGGGACGGTCAGGAGTATGTGCTTGGCAGCCGAATTGAATCTCAGCCTTGGGATGAGGTCTGGAAAAAGCGCACCGGTAGTTACCGGACGATCAACCCTGATGGTGCGTTCAGCATCGAGGATCTGCGGCTAAGTACTGAAAGCGGGGTGCTCTGCCTCCATTATAAGGCGCCTCACCTCTCCGACAGTTCTATTCGTGTGCCGCTGAAGCCCGTCTCCTCCACTGAGGCGGTCATAGAGGGGCTGGGTAGAGGACGGGGGGAAACCGTGCGCATCGTGGAGGTGAACGGCAAGCAGTGCATAAGGTTCTCCGGCTATTTGGGTGAACCGATCGAAGATAAATAGTTTCCGTCCGGAAACTAACGGTTCTTGCTCCTTTGCGTGGCTACCATTACTCTTGCAGGAGATCTGAAAGCAATGTCTCTGAAGGAGTTTACATGGCAGCCGGGGAGATCGACCCGAAAACCGCAAATGCAGAGCGCAACGAGCAGTTGAAAGCGTTGCTCGCCGCCTGCACGCTGAAGGACCGCAGGGCATTTGCCCAGCTGTATGAGATGACTTCGGCGAAACTATATGGCGTTATCCTGCGTATCTTAGTTAGAGACACGTGGGCGCAGGACTGTTTGCAGGAGGCTTATATAAAGATTTGGAACAGTGCAGACAGCTACCGCCCCTACCTGGCCGCGCCGACTACCTGGATGGCAACCATTGCGCGCAACCAGGCACTGGATCTGCTGCGTCGGCGGCGTCGCGAGGTGCAGATGGCAGAACCGGAAAAGCTGCTCGAAGCATCGGACAGTAAAATGATGCCGCTGGAACGGTTGCAGCAGAGTGATGAGGGGCGTCGTCTCAACGATTGTCTGGAACGGATAAAGAGCCAGCAGCGCCAGGTTATCGCCCTGGCCTACTTCAAGGGGCTGACCCATGAGGAGCTGGCGAGTCAGACGGGAACGCCACTTGGCACGATCAAGACATGGATTCGTCGTGGACTTGAACAACTGAAGAGGTGTCTTGAACCATGACACAACAGAATCAAAAATCGCCAGCCCCTGATCTGGCGGGTGAATATGTGCTTGGCACCCTGCAGGGTGAGAGACAGGCTGATTTTGAACATCGTCTGAAAGAGGACCATGCGTTGCAGGCCGAGGTGTCGGCCTGGGAACAGCGGTTTGCTCCCATGTTGGAGGCAATTGAGCCTGTGAGTCCGCCTCTTGATGTTTGGCGCAACATTGAACAACGCCTTGATCCTTCATCCCGGCCGGAAAAAATGGGGGTCTTGAACAGTCTTGGTTTCTGGCGCAATCTGGGTTTGATCATGGCCAGCCTGGTGATGGTGCTGACGCTTACCCTCTTCGGCATAGACCGCGCTGATTTCGAGATGGACCGGGTGCTTGTCGTGATGAACGATCAGTCCCAGGCGGGCTGGATTATAGGCACCGCTGGTTCCAGTGGACAACTGCTTGTGAAAGCGGTGGCGCCGACGCGGGTGCCGAAAGATAAGGTCTGCCAGCTCTGGATGGAGACCAACGATGGACGCTTGGTGTCGGTGGGCATATTACCTGAACGTGGTGCGGCGCGGATGAATGTACCGGTATCCCTGCGGGGCGACAGTCGCTTCATGATCAGTATTGAGCCGGTTGCGGAAATACCGGCGACCCAACCCAGTGGAGAGTTTGTCTTTGAGGGTGGTTTGACCAGTATTTGATCGTCACCCATCAATCTCTCTTCTCATAGTGAGAAGTAAGCAGTAGAGGCCGGAGTCGATTCAGGTATGCAGAACCGGCAATGACGGAACGCTTGTCATCGCTGGTTTTACTCTCTGGTCAGAACAGGAATCGACTCCGACCGTTTGACTATTGTCTGATGCCCTCTAAATAGAGACCCAACTCGACCTCCTTGGAAGCCGGGCCAATATTGAAGTTGATGTTGTAGTCAGAAAGCTTCAACTTTGTGTGTCCCTCGAAACCCCGGCGGAAACCGCCCCAGGGATCCTTGCCTGCGCCGATTTGCTTAACATCGATGCTGATCGATTTTGTCACACCACGCAGGGTCAGGTTGCCTTTTAAGATGCCCGTGTTGTCTCCATTTGAATGGTAACCGGTGCTCACGAAACGGGCCTCCGGGTAAAGTTTTACATAGAGAAAATCCTCGCTGCGCAGATGCTTGTCCCGTTCCGCATGGTTAGAGTCGATACTGGCTGTGTTGATAGTCACCTCTGCACTGGCGTTTGATGGATTCTTCTCGTCATAGCTGAATTTCCCACTGAACTTTTCGAAGCGGCCAAGCAGCAGGCTATAGCCCAGATGTGGGATCTTGAACTGTATCGAGGCGTGGGAACCCTTGGTGTCGATGACATAGTCTGCAGCGAATAAACTGCCTGATAGCGGCAGCAGGGTTGATAGCAACAGAAACGATATTCTGCGTGAGCTTTTCATCTGGGCTTCCTCCGGTGGTTGTTGTCGGGTTGTGTTTTGAGCATTCGCATGAGGGTTTCGTCTCTGTCGAAGAGGTGGTGTTTCAACGCACCGGCAGTATGCAAAGCAACGAATGCAGCCAGGGTGTAGGCAAAATACTTGTGCAGATTTCCGGCGACATCCTTTTGGTCGTCCATCTCAGGGAACAGTGCCGGTACTTCGAACAGACTGAACAGCTCCACTCCACTCCCCTTGGCGGTGGCGATCAGATAGCCGCTGATACAGAGACTATAGAGCAGAATATAGAGTAAATGGTGGGTCAGGGTAGCGACGGCACGCTCCCAAGATGAGTGGTTGGGCAGTGGGGCGGGCTTGAGATTGTTTGCGTGCCACAGGCTGCGTGCGAATAGCAATCCCAGTAGAACCAGTCCGAAACTCTTATGCCACCAAGGCGCGGCGTGGTACCAGGGATGGTAGTAGTCGATACCGACCATATAGTAGCCAAGTGCAAACAACCCGATGATAAGCAAGGTCATGCTCCAGTGCAGCAGAATGCTTATAATGCCAAAGTGCAGCGTGGTGTCTCGAATGAGCATGGCAGGTTGTTTCGATGAGGTTATTTTCGTTGGACAGATCGGTTCAGTTATTGTTCCCGGTTGGCAGGGGCAGAACAGAGTCCTCGCAGGAGGAAAGTGCGTTGATCAAAGCTGGCTTGAGCGCACTGACTCTGGTCAGTGATGAGGAGTATGATCCTCATCGAAGGATTTTAGTCTGGATGCTTGGAGAGACAGTCTGAAGTGTTGCTGAAAGGGATTCTATTTCGTTTGCCGGGATTTGGCTCCTACAGGGGCAGGTACGCCTATTTTGCTTTGATGGCCATGATCGGGCTGATCACGGTGGCTTATATCGGTTGGGAGTACGTGAACCGTACCAGCCGTATCCAGGTCGCCAATATTGAGCAACGGGCTCTGACAGCGGGAGCTGTGGCCGACGCGCAAGAGCTGCTTAATCATGTTGATAACCGGTTATCCCGGATTATCACGGAGCCACGTGAGTCCGAAATTGAGGACATCAATAAAGAGTTCGGCAGGCTCAATATTGCGCTACTTCACCTGGAGGAATCACTGACGCATACGACCAACGGTTCTACCGCGGCGTCTGTTCGGGAACTTCATCTGGATGCGCAACGATTGCATGCAGCGACCATTGAATTGGTGGAAGTGCGTACAGACATGGAACGCTGGTTTCCCGCCATGCGGCTGATGCGTGAGCAGATGCTGCCGCACAACCAGGCTCTGCTGAGTGAGTTGGATACCATACTCATCGAGGTCCGTGAGGCGCTGGAACCGGAAGAACAGCTCGTAGCGATCAACGCAATATCTTCATTGCGCCATGCCTGGAACAACATGGTCTCCGAACTGCGTCTGCTGGTGGCTAACCGTTTTGGCGTTTTTTCCAGTGAAGCGAGCGTCGGGATGCGATCACGGATGGTCAATATTGGTTACTATGCTGAGGAAATACCGGGCTATTTACAGATCCTGAGAACAATGGTGGATTCGGATCGCCTGGGTTTCATTGGTCCAGAAATATTGGATGCGCTCAATAGGCATCACCGGGACTGGATAAACGCATCCAACCAACTCATCGTATTGCTGGACAATCCGGGATGGCGCGTAGACCTGGTGATTCTGTCTGAATCGATCGATCCCATGCTTGAGAAAATGAGGCAGCGGCTCTCTGCTTTGGACCTGGAACTGGACAAACAGTCCGCCCAGGGTATTACTCAACTGACCAAGACTGCGCGCACCCTCTCTTTTTCGATACTCGGCATAGCGTTCTTCGGCATTTTGCTGATTACCTTTGCCTATATCTTTCTCAATCGCACCCTTCTCAGGCCGATTGCAGAGACGGCATTGGCACTGAAACAGGAAGCCCAGGGGGTGTTGGATATCACCCCCCCGCCTGCTTCCCTGCAGGAGACGGCGGACCTGGTTGAAGCCTTTAATGAGATGCGCAAACAGGTGCATATGCGGCAACAGCATCTGGATCACATGGCCCACCATGATGCACTGACGAGGTTGCCGAACCGGGTACTGTTTCGTGATCGGCTGGAGCATGCACTGAAGATTGCAGCACGGGAGGGTCGCTTGATCGGTCTGATGTTTTTGGATCTGGATCGTTTTAAACAGGTTAATGACAGCCTCGGCCACCTGGTAGGGGATGAGTTGCTGAAGATTGTGGCAGAACGTCTGCGAGCGCTGACCCGGGAGTCAGATACGGTCGCCAGGCTCAGTGGTGACGAGTTCGCCGTGCTGGTGGAAGGCATCAACGAACGCGATGATATGGTTCCTCTGGCGGAGAAGATGTTAGAGGCACTTGAACAGCCGATTGAGATTGCCGAGCATGAACTGAGAATCACCGTCTCTGTGGGAATAGCGATGGCTCCTCTGGATGACGTTGTGGCCGATAATCTGATTCGTGATGCGGATACTGCGATGTATTCAGCGAAACAACAGGGAAGGGCAGCCTATCGTTTTTTTACTGATGAGATGACCCATGTTGTGGCTGAGAGCCTGCAGCTTGAAAATGAAATTCGCTCCGCAGTAGAGAACGGAGAGTTCCTGTTCCACTTTCAACCAGTGGTCAGTCTCAGGAACGGCGAGCTTTATTGCTGTGAGGCTTTGATGCGGTGGCAGCATCCGGAAAAAGGCTTGTTGGCGCCGGAGGTCTTTCTGGATGTGCTGGATGAGACCGGCCTGATTACGTCAATTATCGACATGCTGCTGGATCAGGCCTCGAACCATCGAAAGGAACTCAGCAAGAAGCTTGGCAGAGAAATTGCCGTGTCAGTCAATCTGTCGGCACGCCTGATGAATGATCCGGCATTTTGTCGAGGACTGTTAAAGCGGTTGGTGGCGAGAGAATTCCCGCTCGAAAGTCTGGTGCTTGAGATCACGGAGGATACCCTGACCCGTGAGCTTGCGGAGGCGAATGAGTTTCTACAACAAGTGAAGAACCTTGGCGCAAAGATCGCCCTGGATGATTTTGGTGTAGGTCAGGCTTCATTGAGCCACCTGCGGCAGTTTCCATTCGACCTGGTGAAGATCGATCGCGACTTTATCAGCAATGTGGATTCCGATGCCAATGATGCGAGTCTCGTGCGGGCCATTATCCAACTGGCTCATGCGTTTGGTATGCAGGTAGTGGCGGAAGGTGTTGAGACCGAACAGCAGTTGGCCTTTGTACGCGTGCATGGATGCGACTACATTCAAGGCTATCTTGTAGGGGTGCCTGCCGGTTCTGAGCAGGTTGTCGCCTGCCTCTCAGCTGGGCGGAACGGAAGTCTGTTGGCTATTTGATCTGTCTCTGCTTGGCGTGGAAAGTTATCAACTGGCTCTCAGTGTGCAGAACCGAGTTGTTCGGGTGTGATGGCGGGCGAGAAAAAGGCATCTGCAGTGTCCGGATCGACCGGGTCCCCGGCATTGTTGACCAGTGGCTGATCATAATCGTTCCAACCCCGCAAACCGGTCTTCAGTGAAACGACATCATCAAACCCCATCTGTTTAAGGGTATAGGCGGCCAGAATGCTCCGGTTGCCTGAGCGGCAAATCACCACCACCCGTTTATCCCGTGCTGTTACCAGTTCCGGCACCGTTTCGTCATACCCATAGTCACAAGCCGTTTCCAGGATACCCCGGGGCACGATCAGGGAGTCCTGAATATGGCCACCATCAAATTCATAAGGGCAGCGGATATCAAGCAGCAGAAGATCCTCTCTGGCTGAAAGTTCTTCAGCCAGATCCCAGGGGAATATCTCATCCACTGATTTGGACTGTTCCGCTATCAGGTCGTTGAATCTCTTGCGCATGAAACCAGCTTCTTTTGCCAAACGTTAATTTAGGAGAGATTGAATATTGTTCTCAGGGCTCTTGTCTCAATCCATGACAAAGCGCAATTACCATTTTGAGCTGCGGCCCTTATTTATCCGTGCTGACAGTTGGGGCAGAGATAACAGCCCTGGCTGCCTGAAACAACCTTGATGATTTTTGCGCCGCATCGGTAGCAGGGCAGACCTTCCCGGCGATAGACCTTAAAACGTGCAGATTCAAAACTGCTGCCTTGGGAGATGAGTTGCTTTGCCAGTGACAGTTGATTGGTGATACCCCCTGTCTCATAGGATTGCCTGGGCAGTTCCTCTATAGCATCGGCAATGTCTTCCAGTTGCCTGTCCGTACACTGGCTGGGTTTAATGCCGGGATGCAGCGAGGCGGTAAACAGGATCTCGCAGCGGAGATAGTTGCCAAGCCCCGCCAGAAACGACTGGTCTGTCAGCAGCGTTGCCAATTGGCGGTTGCGAAACCGTTTGCCAAGAAGCCGTTTGGCGATGGTTTCAGCATCAAGAGAGTCGCTCAAAATATCGGGTCCCAATCGACTCAACAGCGGATGGTTTTTTTGCCCTGCTTTCGTCAGAACCGCAATATCCGAAGCGCTGAAAAGCAGTGCGGCCTTTGACTTGGTCTGCAAGCGTAGCCGTAACTGACGAGAGCTGTCTGGCATCTCCCCTTTGTCGAGACAGTACCAGCGGCCATAGAGCTGATTGTGGCTGTAGATCGAAAGGCCGTTGTCGAAATGGTTGAGCATCGCCTTGCCGCGTGTCTCCACCTCGATCAGTCGGGCACCTGAGAGTTTCCCCTCAAAGGGTTTCAACGCGGGCAGGCCAAACCAGACCCTTTCAATGACCTGGCCTTGCAGGATAGCCGCGATCTCATCGGCTGCACGTCGGATTTCCGGGCCTTCGGGCATAGCTTGAGTCTGTCGTTTGGCGGAGCAGGGTATTTTACCCCGGAACAGGCGGGTTCCGGCAGATGTAGGCCCGATCAAGCGCAGCGGATCGGGCGATTTCGAATTGACAGAATCCTTGAGGTTGCCTGTTATGCTACGTTTGAACCGACTTACGCCAGTACACTTTAGTCGGCCCCGGTCTTGACACAGTGGGCAAAGTCCCGTAGATTTCGCGCTCTCCTATTCGGAGGAGTCGATGTCTGGCGCGCCGGAAAGGATCTGTCCCCATCGTCTAGAGGCCTAGGACACTGGCCTTTCACGCCGGTAACAGGGGTTCGACTCCCCTTGGGGACGCCATATAAAACAAGGGCTTACGTTTATTCGTAGGCCCTTTTTTATAATCATCTGAAAAATATCTGATAATTCAAATTCATTAAATTTTTTAATAATCTGAAGTTTTCTGCCATAATGCCGATACTCTGATTATTTAAGCGCGTTCATGGAGGCGGGGCATGGCACGTAAAATCAAAGAAACTCCTATTCTCTCTGGTAAGGATGCGAAGAATTTCGACAGGGAATTACAAGCCAATAAGTCAAAGAAGGTTTCTTCTTCTGACTTAAAGCGCGCAAAATCTACATTTGATCGGATTTGGATAGCTTCAGACCTTGGTTGATCCATTTGAAATCAAACGCTTAGACCCTGAACATCCTCGCCCACCGTTTAACTGCTCAGATCAGGACCTAAATGAGTTCTACCAACAGGACTCAATCACAAGTGGCGAGCAACTGCTTTCTGTTACATATGTAGCGTTGCATGATAAGAATGTTATCGCTTTCTTTAGTGTGTCTAATGACGCAATAAAGAAAGAAGATTTAACTGGATCTCGCTTCAAGCGTCTTGTTAAGAAACTTCCACGTCAAAAGAGATATTCTAGTATGCCCGCTGTCAAGATTGGCCGCCTAGCGGTGACTGCCAATATGCAAAGACAGGGTGTAGGCAAAGATATTCTGGATTTCTTAAAAGTATGGTTCACTATACGCAATAAAACTGGCTGCCGTTTCATCATTGTGGATGCGTACAACACGTCGGATGTAACCTCATTCTATGAGAAGAATGGCTTCACTTTCCTTATCGCCTCAGATACAGAGGATAAGACACGTTTAATGTATTTCGACTTGGCAACATTTAGAGAATAAGAAACCCCGCCGAAACGGGGCAGTAATTCTCGTTAAAATTTAAACGGATCTTCAATTTCAGGGGTGACGGGTTCGAACTCCTTAAAGAATGTCGACAAGTCTTCTCCAACAATATCTTTACACACACCTAATTCCTTGGTGACACTCCCCAATATAGATCTAATTTTCATTATGGATGTTTCTCCCTTTCGACTTATATAAAATATTTGCTCAAGCTCACCACCTGGACCTGTGATCACTTTGAACCAGTTTTTATCGAATGAAACCGAGCTGGAATCCAGGTTCACGATATCCCCTAGCTGCCTTAAAACAGCAGGCACAGCAAATGGATCAATGGCATTTGTTGATAAGGCTTCTATGTCGAATTTCCAGTATGTATCCGGGCCAACAGTACAGTGGTAATACTCGACGTTTTCCGCTTTGGCTGTCATAGATAGGTGCGCCAAGAAAGCCAATATGAAAACTCTAAATAGATCCCATCTGTTCATTGGTTGTTCTCCCTTCAATCTAAGCATACGCTAGATTTTTCAGCTGCTTGTTGTTTGGTGAGTTTTAGCACGCCCTTTTGGTTTTCATTGGTGTTCCATGCTTTATCACGCTGAAGCTTATCGTCGACTAAACCCTATTATGAATAGGCTTAAATCATTGATTTATTAATAGTGAAGAAAACCACGCCCTCAGGGCGTGGTCAGAGTTCAACGGCTTTGCCAGTTGAACGGCTCATTGCTACACCTGTTCGTGTTGTCCCCACAACGACGAAACAGGAGAAAAGCAATGAGCCGATTCAGAAAGCTATCACATACACTTTGGCACTGTCAGTACCATATTGTTTGGGTGCACGGCAAATCTACGCTAACGTCTAATCCATTGATAGTAGATTAGAGTTGCGAGTCATTTTCAGATAGTCAAAGACCGCGCGCGTATTGAGCAGCAGTTTCTTCATCATTTCCGGAATTGTCTCATTGCTTTTTTTGCTTTTAAGCAGGCCGATAGCAAATCGCCGCAACCGAGAGATGTTTTCAGGCCCGAAACCCGTACGAATCTGACTGCGATCCTCATCATAATTCCAATCAATAATGTAGTGGCAGCTTTCCACACGCCAATGCCCACGGTTGTCTGCAAGAATCTGTTGAGGGCTTGCTTGGTACACCGGTGTGCTGGTGATGCCATAGGCGGTCTCTTGACTGGTTTTCCCGGATTTTTTATCGATGGATTCTCTCTCGATCATGAAGGCCTGGCTGACATGGGGAAAATTGAGGTAGTGATTGAGTTTTGTCGTGACCCAGATCTTTCGTGTCTCAATCCGACCATGTTCCCCGTTGCCCGTCTGGATGAAATCAGCCACATTGGAAGTACTCTGAAAATAGAAGGCGATAGCCTCAAGCCGTACGGCTTGGTTTGCTTTTACCGTGAAGTGATAGTTTGCTCCCCTGTCCTCAACGAGGTACCGGGCCAGGTCACGCTGAGTGAGTAGTGCATCTGCTGTGATGGTTCTGCCTTCAATCTCAATGGCATACAACATCGGTGCCGCAATCTTGATCTCATTGGTTTGCTTCTCTTCATCACGGCCTTTTACCGGAAGTGTTCCGACTTTTTTTGAGTGTAACATTGGCCACTCTGATGCCCTATCGCACTCATGATATGGGTCTGTCTACCTGTTTCATCAATGGCGTTACACATGGTTTTGCCATCAATGGCCAGACTCTCATCTATACGGCCATATTGGGCATTCCAGGCGTTTAGCGCCTGATCCAACTGTTCGGGGTCAACACCTATTAACACATTACGAATCACTGTGCGGCTCGGCACTTCATATTTCCCCTCTCTTTTTCTGCACCTGAAACGGCTGCGAGCCTTGTTGCTAAGCGACTGTACCCAAATGGAAATATCCTTATAACCCCGCATACCACAAAGAATGGCCGCCGCAGCAAGGGAGAGCGTCGTGGCCATTTGATGTTTTTTCCCTTGCGCTCTGCGAGGGTCATCAATGGCTTTGAAGAAATCGTAAAGGGATAGCATCTGCTTGGCAGTCAGCTTCATTCTCGCACTTCCTGTCTGGTAACGGTCATTGAGCAGGGGGCGAGAGAGTAGTGTGCATGCATTGCGCTGTAGCGGCATCATAAATACCAGCTTGGCGGATTCTGTTCGCCCGCTATATCCCTCCCTGGTGCGCCGGTATCCTTTGGTTGAGCCAACCAGTACCCAGTTCGAGGCACGGTAGATGGTGCCGTGGTAACGCTTGGGGTCCACAAAGGTCTCTAGCAGTAGGAGGGGATAGCCAAAACGCTCCAGCCAATCTTGCTGAATCCTGCGTTTGCACCGTGACAAGATCTGCGAGGCAAGGTTCTTGTGATGGCAACCGGGTAGGATGAGAAAGCGTGAGTTATTTGCCACCAAATTAAGTCGATCATATTGATGGCGATAACCCCATCCGATCCACACATCCCTTGCAGAGCATTTGAGAGCGGGTGCAGAAAAACTCAATAGTGCAAGCCATTGGTCTTCGACTGTAGCGATATACCAGAGGGTATTGCCAATCTTGGGTAGTGCGCCAAGATAGTGATGCGCCTGCATGAAATCCTGAAAAGTGCATTCTTGTGATGGATGAACAGGCGCTACCTTGAGTGATGAATGCCTCAATCTGTCTCTCGTCCGGCTAGTTGAAAGTCTACTTTTTACCTCAGATTGCAGGATTTGTCCAGATTTTAGGGGTATCTTTATGTTTTTATTGAAATTGGCTCTTAGCGTGAATTCGTCATGAGGGAGGGGATAGCCTACGGGCTACCTCCTACCAGATTGTGGTACGCTGCCGGAAGTTATGTATTCGATACTGATTCAATATGCTGAAGGATGGATGATGCCTAAACTATCTGGATTATATGGCTGCCTTTTGATCGTTCTTTGTGGTCTTTTCTCTTCCCCCACAGTTTTCTCGGCGGAACGTTATATAGTGGACGGTGAGCAGTCATTTGTCCGGATTGCGGCCAAGATGTGCGAGCCTGATCTGCTGAAAGGTGAGTTTGGAAATGTCTCAGGGGAGATATTCCTGGATGAAGAGAATCTGGAGAATTCCAGTGTCAATATCACGGTTACTGCCGTTTCCGCGGTCTTTGATCATGAATATCACCGAAGTGACCATATTGAAACGATTGTCATGGGTGCCAAGTTGCTTAATGCAGCAAAATTTCCGCTGATCAGCTTTAAGAGTACCGAAATAAAACGCACGAATGCGCAACAGTTTGATGCCTATGGAGAGAAATCCAGTGTGGTTACCGCCATCGTTAAAGGCGACCTGACGCTGATTGGAGTGACGCGCCCCTTCGAGATGGAGGTCACGTTTCATGACAAGACGGGGCAGACCAGCAAGGGCAGGATGGTAGCCGCCTTTTCCTCGTTTGGTACCTTCAATCGTTCTGATTTCGGGGTTGTCTACGGCCTCGACAGGGTGGGTATACGACGCATGGGCGATGAGGTGATGGTCATGGCCTCCATTACTGCGAATCGGGCGCAATAATCTGCGGCAGTTCGCTCGCGGGTTGTGTCTTGTTCCTGACGTAGCAGCCATATGCCCGGGTTATCTTTTTGCTGACCTCCCGGCCTGCAAGCAGATCATCCAGCGCGTTTCGGGTATAGGGCACCAACTTTCCAGTCGTTTTTTTTAACATGGCGTTGGAATCTATTGCACCGGAATAGGCAAGGATTCCCTGCCTGTCGATGATAAAGATCTGAGGTGTCGTTGTTGCGCTATAGACGGTGGAGATATCGAGCTCCCTATCCAGGATGACTGTTTTTTTTGCTGGGTCAAAATGCCCCAGGGCCTGTTCCAGGGTCAGCTTTTGCAGCTTTGGTACTATATTGATCCATGCGACACTATTTTTCGCTGCGTATTCATACAGTGAATCCAGCGTGCCGTTATCGTAATACCGGCGGGAGTAGGGACACTCGGGACTGGACCACTCAAGAACCACGATTTTGCCGGCGTAATCACTCAGCAGATGCCTGTTTCCCTGGAGATCCTGGCCCTGGAAGTCCGGTGCTTTTGCACCCAACAGCAAGTCGGCAGACAGACTGCCGGTCTGTGTTAACAGGCAGAGGATAAACACGAGATGGAAAATCTGTTTGCACACAGGGCTGCTTCCGATAATGGTGACGATTGATGGAAATTGATTATCAATTGATTTGACGGCAGGTTACGCGAGAAAGGCCTGGATAAAAATGCCTTTCGTTGTTCAAGTTTGCAGTCAAGACCATTGCTGATATCTATAAACCTCGGTGGCGAGTGGAACGATTCTACAAATGTTATTACATGAATGGGAAGCCGGCAAAAATGCCAGAGAGTCCCTGCACTGCGGGTGGCGCATACCCCCCACCCGACGTCACGGTATTCTTTGGTTTGAGGTTATTTTCCTGACCATGCCTGAGTAAGTGCCGTTAGCGAACGCTCCTGAAGTTTGAGTCTGCCGCGTTTGCCTTCCCAATTCGCGATCGTCTGCGGGCTTACACCAATCAGGCCTGCAAACTGGTTGCGTGTCATGTCGTACGTTTTGCGCAGCCGGGCGACCGCCGCGCCGGTAGGTGTGAAGGTCTTCTTCCTGGATGCTGTTTTCTTCTTTGCGGTTTTCCGTGCGGGTGTTTTGCGCTTTTTTGCCGGCCCGGTTGTCTCTTCGATATCGATACCGAATAGTTTCGAGAGATCCTGGTTTGCGAGCCGACGCTGTTTGCCTCGCCCGGTGGTTGCTATCTGAATATCCAGATTCGCCGAGATGAGTGCTTCATGATCGACCTTGCGCAGCAGGAAAAGCAGTTCCGGCTTATCGTCCAGGCGGGTGCCTACTCCGTACAGCACGGCGGCCACATGTTTGCACATGTCGGCCCAGTCGGGGCAGTCACAGTGGAACTTGATATCCCTGGGTTGGGGGAACAACCCTTTTGCGGGTTCGGTCACGATCTCCATCACCTGATGGGAGAATCGTCCCTGTAATAATTCCAGTATGGATCCAATCTGACCGGCGCATTGCTTGCGCAGCTTTTTCCACTTGGCCTGTGACAAGGCGGCAATATCGATAGTGACATGATAGAGCGTTGAACCAGAGACGATGGCCTCAATTTTTCCTCTCTTGATTGCCAGGTGACAGACCGAGCCGTTACGGACATAGGTTCGGCCGCGTGGCAGGCGGTTGGCGTAGTCGCTGAAACGTTCCAGGTGTTTGCACCAGGCCTCGCCCCAAAAGGTATGGGCGATCTTGCGGCCCTGAGTCTCGATGGGTTCGATGCCCATGCCCTTTTTACGCAACTTGTTCATTTCCCGGACTGCTTTGGCGCGCCGCTTTGCTACCGGCACATAGGGCAGCCATCCGCCATATGACATTGATGATTCTCCGCTTACACCTGGACCTTGTTAAGGTCGAGCGAAACCAGTTTCAGTAGTTCCGTGTTGTTCATTTCGGTCAGCAGGGCTTCGGCGCCGCCTTCCAGAAGTTCACTGGCCAATGCCGTCTTTTCTGCGATCAGGGCGTCTATTTTCTCTTCCACCGTACCCTGACAAACAAATTTATGGACCAGCACATTGTTCCGTTGACCGATACGAAACGCCCGGTCGGTGGCCTGGTTTTCCACCGCTGGGTTCCACCAGCGATCGAAGTGGATCACGTGGGATGCAGCAGTCAGGTTCAGCCCGGTACCGCCGGCCTTGAGTGACAGGATGAAAAACGGAGGGCCGTCTTCCTGCTGAAAATCGTCCACCAGCTTTTTGCGCCGTTTGACCGGTGTGCCGCCATGCAGAACCAGTCCGGGACGGCCAAACTGTTCCGTCAGAAACTCGGCCAACGGGCCGGTGATCTCACGGAACTGGGTAAAGACCAACATCTTCTCCTGGCGCGAGGCGATCTCTTCGCACAACTCGGCCAGGCGGGTGAATTTACCGCTGCTGCCTGGATTATACCGGTCATCGCCCAATAGCTGCGAGGGATGGTTGCAGATCTGCTTGAAGCGCATAAGGCTGGCCAGCACCAGGCCGCGTCGTTTCATCCCGTCCAATGTCTCGAGTGAGGTGGCCAGTTTCTTGACCTCCTTGCCGTACAATATGGCTTGGGCCTTGCTCAGTCCGCACCACGCGCGCACCTCGGTTTTTTCTGGTAGATCGGTGATGATTGTCTTGTCGGTCTTGAGCCGTCGCAGGATGTAGGGAGACACCAGGTTACGCAAGGGGGCATATTGATCGCTCTCTCCGGTGGATAGTGATTTGACGAAGCCCTTGAATCGAGCCGCAGATCCGAGCAGGCCCGGAGACAGAAAATCGAACAGGGACCAGAGATCGCCGAGCCGGTTTTCTATGGGTGTTCCGGTCAGCACGATCCGTGAGCCGGCCCGCAACTTCTTGGCCGCGCGGGTTTGCCGGCTGCCGGGGTTCTTTATTGCCTGTGCCTCGTCGAGGATAAGCAACTTCCAGCGCTGTTCGTGCAGCCAGGGCTGTCGCAGCAACATGCCGTAGGTGGTCAGAACCAGATCGATCCCTGCCAGGCTGCTCCCTCTATCGCTGGCCAGGGCCTCGATATCCTGTTTACTCATCAATGATGTATGCACGAACAGGCAGCGTAGCGAGGGGCCAAAGCGCTCCAATTCAGCCTTCCAGTTGGCCAGCAGCGATGCGGGCAGCACCAGCAGGGAGGGGGTCTTGTTGCGGCGCTTTTTCATTACCAGCAGCAGTGCAATGATCTGCATGGTCTTGCCCAGCCCCATATCGTCGGCCAGGCAGGCGCCAAGCCCCAGTTGCGACAGCAGCCACAGCCAGCTGACACCAGCTTGTTGATACGGGCGCAGATCGGCCTTGAGGGTGCTGCCGGGGTTGATAGTCTTGAGTGTTTCCGGTGACCGCAGTTCATCGAGCAGGGATTCCAGCCAGGCTCCAGGTTGTACAAAGGCCCACTGCTGATCGTCGGCCGGCGCATCTGCTTGCTTCAGGTCTGCCGTGGCGCCGGCCAGCAGTCGCATTCCCTCGACAAAGGAGAGTCCATCTGTGCCCGCTTCAGCCTCAACATTTTTCCACTGTGCCAGCGCATCGGCCAGTTTTTCCCGGTCTACTTCGACCCATTGGCCCTTGATGAACATCAGACCATCTTGTGCCGCCAGTAGTGACTCCAACTCCTGCTTGGTAAGGGTCTCATCACCCAGGACGATCCCCAGTTTGAAATCCAGTAGCGCATTGGCGTCGAGTCTCTTCTGCTTAACATTGCCGATGGTGACGCTAACCTGCGGCCGGGTACGTTTCTTCCACCAGTTGGGCAGGCGGACGATTACACCGCACTGTTCGTAGAGTGGCGTTTCTTTAAGGAATTCGTAGGTCTCGGCCGGTGTCCATGCCAGGGGGTGGTACAGATCTCCACTCTCGACCAGTTCCCTGATCAGAGCGCTGGACTCGGATGCGCGTTGTACCGGAGACAGCAGACGGATCAGCGCCCGTTTGTTGCGGGCTCCCGCATACTCCTGCAGGGCCTTGGCCAGCGGTTGGTGACGAATTTTGCCCTGGCTCTGGCGGGTCAGCTCCGGTGCATAGGTTGCCATAAACGCGAACGGATAGTCCGGGTCGAGCTTGTTTTCCGCCAGGTGAAAGCAGACTCGGCCAGCCTGATGCCAGCGTGGTGCGTTTTTCTCAAGGTACGCACTGAGGCCACCCTGCTGCCGGATTTGCATGCATACCCGGTCGTCAAGCCACGACCAGATATCCGTGAGTACCTGTGCAGAGAGATACTCGGCACCGCGCATCGGTGGTGCACCTTCGAGCAGTGATGCCGTTTGCTCTTCGTCGAGTGCAGTCGCTGAATCGAGATGCGCCGGATCGGCCTGTTCCATCTGACATCGCACAGCCAGATACTGGCAGGTGAAAGCCCGCCAATAGCCAAGGGCAGGGGAGAGGCCCACAGCGTTATCTTTTGCTGCCAGTGCAATCAGGCCATCGGCGATGCCCCGTGCAAATGCGGTGTCGATGGCTGTCTGTCCGGTTTTCTGGCCGGTATCGTTGTCGTTCCCCGTTGGGAACCAGTGCAGGTGTCCCGAGGGCAACACCCCGAGTTCAGATTGGGTCATTGAGTGGGTTGGTGTGATGTTTCATTTCCCTGGGGGATCTGTTTTTCGCAGTTTGCGCGAGGTGGTTTGTTAAAGGCGCTGACGCGCAAGCGTTTGTCAGGTTGTCGTCTCAGGCCACTTTCTGGGGGTATGGAGAACTCTGAGTATCACAAGGCTGTTTTCCTCCACGCGCCAGGCAATGATGTAGGGAATATCGACCAGCACACTTTCACGGGTTCCAGGTACTCGTCCGGGTCTTGGGCGAGGTAGCGGCGCAGGGCATCGAGGGCCAGGAATGAACGGGTCCGGCCGGTAGCTTCCGCCAATTTTTCCAGCTGCTCACCGTCTCTTCGGGTACGCGTATGCTTAGGCTTGCCATTGAGAGACGCCTCCTTGTATACATTGTAGCGCGAATGACCGATTACTGTACCCGAGCGGTTTTCCTGGATAAGCAGGTCCAGGAGGTCGTTGTTCGCGTGATCAGGGGAAGAGCCATTAAAGGTGGAGTTAAAGACTTGTTGATTTCGACAAGTGATGTGTGCCACCTCTGCATGAATAATGAATGGGTAGCTGTGAGAGAAAGGAATGAAGCACAACAATCGGGCTATCTATAGTAAGGTAGACACTCGTTCAGTTACAGAAAATCATCCAGTACCTTGTCCGCCAGGATGATCTTGCTCTTTCTGCGGAGCCTTACGACAGAAGGGTCGAAGTTATCAAGGATGTCGTAGTAGTTCCTGTCCAGAAATTCAACTGCCGCCTTTTGTTCCTGATTGGCTAATCCATCAAGCTCAGCGATATCCCCGGTAATACGCTGGCTATCCTTATGAAAGTGCCTGAAGCGAACCGCATCGAGGGCGCTCTTGTCGGAGAAAACGAAGTTGGTGTGAGATTCGCTTCCCTGTTTTTCGGGCAGTAAGTAGACGCGCTGTTTTGATTCTTTATCAGACTGGTCAAGCCGGTGTTCGTAACGCATCTGCATGTATTCGAAATAGCGATGCTGAAGTTCGTCCAGCTGTGGCTCCTTGCCGGCGGCATTTACCTGAAAGTCAAAAATCGTTCCCTGTCCCTCTTGTTTGCCATGGTTGTTCCCCTCCACATAGTTGTGTGGAATGAGTTCATCGATCCGCTCTGTTCCTGTTTCATCCAGGATGTCATGAAGCCATGCGGCCAAAGAGAACAGGGTGGCGTAGTTGAATTCACCGCCGATATTCAGCCTTGCCCAGCAGGGGTAGAGATCTCCCTGGTAAGGTTGTACCTCGTAAGCTGGATCTTCCCGCTTGCGGGCTTGCTGCTGAAAACGGTGGTCATCCCGAGCGTAGTCACCAAGGGTGGAAAATTTCAGAAGCGTTACACCATCGGCCAGGTATTCGTTCAGAAAGAAGTTATTCTCGCCGATGCCCTGAAATGGCAACAATGTACTGTTCGGCAGTAAATATTGTTCATCATTGAACTCGCTCAGGGCATCATCCAGTTGCTCTTCTGAATTCGTATTGATGTCAAAAAGTATCTTTAGCAATGTCTGTCGGATATGAAAATCTTCTTCCCTGGAAGCATTCAGGCGATACCGTTCCTGCTCTGCTTCTGGCCACGCGTAGTATTCAGGGATGGCATGAATAATCGCGCGGCGCAGGGCGACTTCGCTTTTGTCTGAATGTAAGGGTGAAGGTTTCATCGGTATGCCCATTATGTCTGATACTCAATCAGAATCACGGTCCCTGTCTTCTCTATAGAGGGTAATCTTTTCGGCAGTGATTGTCCGTCGGCGATGGTCACTGAATTTTTCACCGTCTGCTCGTTCCGTGCGCACCCCGTTGACTTTCCAGGGTTTGCACAGCTTGCAACCGGCTCGCCGGTTTCTCGGTCTTCCTCTCTTATGGTGCATTTTTAATGATCCAAAAGTTAAATTAAATACGGGCATGGCCAATACAACCGACAACAGTCAACCCGCAAAAGTCCGGTCCGATTGATGGCATTCGGCAACCCGACGCTAAATCAACTCCAGTTGCAATCGTGAAGATTGCCGGAAGAGTCTGAGCTGCTCCTGCCAAACGTCCGGCCTGGAGGATTCCACCAGGTCATCAGTCTGGGGAAGGAGGCCACGCCCGTAGCCGCTAACAGTCATCCGGTCGCCTGCGGCGCAGCGACCTGAGTCTCCTATGGCGAAATGGTGAGTCCGGCAAGCCGGGCAACATCTTCTGAGATAGAAATTGGCAGAGCCTCCCGATTCCTGGCAGCGATTTGGTCGGCTACGGCGAAGCTTTCAGTGCGGACGGCCTCCAGTTTCTGACGGTATGCCTCAAGTGCGCTATCCGGCATTACCCGCACGCGAAACGTCGACGGCCTGGCGAACAGGCCACGCTCCTCCTGGACGCGTACCGGGAGGTTCGGCAACTCGTCGATTCCCACGAGTCCGGCTTCCTGGCCATTGATCAGGCTCTCCATCAGGCGAAGTTGCTTGTTGAGCATGTCGAGTTCGGCGAGGTTGGAGCTGATGCCTGTCGCCTCGTTTGCGGAGCCGAGGGCCTTGCGGATCTGTGCGATGGCAGACTGCAAGTCAAACAAGACAGGCATGAGCGCAGCCAATCGTTCACCCTCGGTCCTGAGCCGTGCCTGCTGATCTTCGCCCAAGTGGCCCATAACCTCGGTCTGGTTAAAGCCTGCGCGAACTTCCTCGGCAATGTCGTTGGCGCGACGCGACAGGCGCTCGGCCACCTTGTGCCAGCGGTTCAGTGTAAGCCGGTAGGTCTTGTTCATTTTCACGCTCCCCAGTTGGGATTCCTGTTTCGTCATTTATCTCGTATGTAATAGAGCAAATGTTGTGCCGGTTTAAAAAATAGCTACCAACTTATTGTCTTTACTATGGAAATTTCTTAGGTGTCCGCTACGCAAGGTAATTTCACAATGAAAAAAACGAGAAAATATTATCAATATTGATATATTATTCTCGTATGAACATCGTATTTGGCCTGTTTGACCCAGAGCTTGATGGTTGCGACCCGAGCGACCGTCTAAATCATTGGCGTCCAACAGTTTCCCTGCTGAGTCATGTCGACCTTCCAGTCAGCAGGCTCGAACTCCTGGTCCAGCGTGCTCATCTTGAGATGGCGCAGGCCGCGATCGCCGAGATGGCGGCATGCTCGCCTGAAACCCATATCGTTCGTCACGATATCCACTTTCAGGATCCGTGGGACTTCGAGGAGGTGTTCGCGGTTTTACACGATGTGGTCGACGATTACCCCTTCGATCCGGACAAGGTTGACTACTTCGCCCATATGTCCGCAGGCACCCATGTCGCCCGTATCTGCCTGTTTCTTTTATGCGAGTCCAGACTGTTGCCCGGTCGCATGCTGCAAACCTATCCGGCCGATGCCTATGGTCAGGGTACAGAGGCAGGCTGGCGCACGATTGACCTTACGCTTGCCCGATATGATCGCCTCGCACAGCGCTTTGAACGACGCAAGGCGCGTGGAGAACAATTTCTTAAGTCCGGCATCGCTACCGAGAACCCTGCCTTCAATCGTATGATCGATGAGATAGAAACGGTCGCGATTGCTTCGCAACACCCGATCCTGTTGACCGGTCCCACAGGTGCTGGAAAATCGGTACTCGCGCATCGCATCTACGAGCTTAAACATCAGCGTCATCAACTGACCGGCGCCTTTGTGCCGGTTAATTGCGCAACACTGCGCGGTGACGCTGCGATGTCGACGCTTTTTGGTCACTGCAAAGGCGCCTTCACCGGTGCGGTAAGCGTGCGCGAGGGTCTGTTGAAGACCGCCGACCAGGGCCTGCTCTTTCTTGACGAGATCGGCGAGCTTGGTCCCGAGGAGCAGGCGATGCTGCTCACGGCGTTAGAGAAGGGGCACTTCTATCCCATTGGTTCAGACAGCGAGGCGAGCAGCGATTTTCAGTTGATTGCAGGGAGCAACCGTGATCTGCGTACCGAGGTACGTGCCGGCCGTTTTCGCGAAGATCTCCTTGCCCGTATCAATCTCTGGCATTTCGATCTGCCAGGTCTTCGCGAGCGCAGCGAGGACATTACGCCCAATATCGTGTTTGAACTCGACAAGTTTGCAAGCCGCAACGGTCGGCAGGTAAGTTTCAACCGGGAGGCGATGCGCCGGTATCTCGATTTCGCACACTCTCCTTCGGCGATGTGGCGCGGCAACTTTCGCGACCTCAATGCCAGTGTCACCAGAATGGCGACGCTGGCTGGCGGTGGTCGCATCGACACCCAAATTGTGGAGCGGGAGATCTCCAGACTGGAGTGGTCCTGGATCAGGGAGCAGCCTGTTGCATCGGAGAGTTTTCTGGGTACATTATTGCCGTCTGGCACAATTGACCAACTCGATCTGTTCGACCGGCTGCAACTCGAACAGGTGGCCAAAGTCTGTCTTGAGTGTGCTTCACTGTCGGAAGCCGGCCGCCGACTGTTTGGCGTCTCTAGAACGCACAAGACATCGATCAACGACTCAGACCGATTACGCAAATACCTGGCCCGGTTCGGGCTTGACTGGGGGGCTATCCATTCTGGCCAACATTCTTGATTCGCGGTGAGACGTGAAAAGCTGGTCTTCAGATTTGTTTTTTTAACCAAAATGCAGATAGTCCCGACTATGGAAAATATATATGTCCTCATTTAGATCAATATGTGGCCATTTGAACTCCCCGCCAGAGGATGAGTGATTTTCTTGTGGTTATCTCGTCTGGGGAATCGTGACGAGGGCCAGAGTACCGGATCTGGGAGCTGGCTGCAGTTCAACGGTCCAACCGTTTGCATCAGCCAGCTGGCGCACGATGGCCAAGCCCAAACCACTACCCCCTGTGGTGGTGCTGCGGGATTTTTCCAAACGATAGAAAGGGAGGAATACTGACTCCCGCTGATCAGCCGGAATACCCGGTCCCTGATCCTGAATCCTGATTTTGAGCAGGCTCTCGTCACACTCCAACTCGACCTTGATCGGCTTTGAGTCTCCGTAACGGATTGCATTTTCCAACAGATTGGTGATGATACGGCGCAGCGCCAGTGGATTCAGTTTTCTCATGCAGGAGTGGCTGTTCTCCCATTTGATCTCTCTGTCAGCGGAGCCTGCGGCCTGGATGATGGCATCCAAAACTTCGGCGATATCCGTCTCTACCTGCTCCTGCTTCTCGAGTTCCATGCTGATCTGCATGGTTTCACTGATCAGCCGGTTTATCGTGGCGAGATCCCGTTTGATTCCCGCCATCAGTTCTGCGTCCCCGCCTTCATCAGGCAGCATCTCCAAAGCCAATTGTACCTGGGTGAGCGGGGTGCGGAGGTCGTGGGAGATACCGGCCAACAGCAGTGTCCTGTTGGCCAGCAACTCTTTGACCTGCTGGCTCATCTGGTTGAATGTCTGCGTCAGGATCTGCAACTCCTCCGGCCCCTCTTCTCTTATCGGCTTCGGCCAGCTGCCTTTTCCGATCAGTCGTGCTGAGCGGGAAACACGTTCGAGGGGGATGGTGAGGCGTCGCGCCAGGAGCGCCGCAGTAAAAAAGGTAAGGGCCGTGCCGGCACAGAACAGGAACAATAACGCAAGTGGCGGTTGGATGCCGATGCGTGAGCGGGGAAATCCCAGGCGCAGCTTTTGGCTGTAGCCCGGTATCTCGGCCCAGATCCACTCCTTGTCTCTGGTATCACGGCTGGTCTTAAGGCGTACCTCATCCCCAAGGCGCCGGGCGAGTGCCTGCTTGAGGAAATAGAAATAGGGTAGAAAATCGGTGTTGTCGGGAAGGGAGATGTTCGTGACCACCAGGGTCAGGCCATGGTTTCGCTGCAGCATCTTGCGAAATGCTGGGCGTTCCGGCTCAGACAGTTTGTCCCAACGTTGCACGGAGAGCGTTATTACTGCCGCCAGATCGTCGGTGGCGCGCTTTCCCAAAGGGACCAATACATAGAAGGCCAATACACTCAGGGTCAGAAACTGAAATCCGACAGAGACTAGGGCGATTGTGGCCAGCGTTCTGCCGAACAAGCTGTGAAAGCGAAATAGTCCCATCACTCTCCGCTACGTGAGAACAGGTAGCCGGCACCCCAAATCGTGCGTAAAAAGATGGGCTCAGAGGGATTGGGTTCTATCTTCCGCCGTAGCCGGTTAACGCAGACGTCGATACTCCTGTCCAGGTGGGAACGCTCATAACCCTTGGTGATCTCTATCAGCATATCCCGGCTGAGTACCCGGTCTGAGTGTTCGAGAAAAGCCAGCAGAAGGGTGAACTCTCCATGGGTCAGGGGTATCTCGTCTCCCTCCCGGGTGAGGCGGTATTTTTCCACGTCGAGGGAAAAGGAACCGAATTCGAGCGCGGATTTTTCTGCCCTTGCCACGGGTCGATCCCGGTTATTTATGCGGCGCAGGACGGCGCGAATTCGTGCCAGCAACTCTCTCGGGTTGAAGGGTTTGGGGAGATAGTCGTCCGCGCCGACCTCGAGGCCGATGATTCTGTCCAACTCCTCTCCCCGGGCCGAGATGATGATGATGGGTTGATTGCCCTGGCTGTGCAGATTGCGGGCAAGCGACAGACCGTCCTCTCCCGGCAGCATCAGATCAAGGATGATCAGATCGACATGGTGCGTCTTGAGGTGGCGGGTCATCGCGGCCCCGTCTTCCACTGCGGCTACCTGATATCCCTCATTGGTCAGATACCGTTGCAACAGCGATCGGAGTTCAGCTTCGTCATCCACCACGAGAAGGCGATAACGGATCTCTTTATTGGCCATGCCGTATCCACGGGATGAAATATTTCTGAAACAACTCGTTACAACCTGTTACCGGTTGGTTAACGCCTCGGAAGATAACCCCATCATACTGCGTTTATTGCTCTGGGGCGGTGCTGCCTGCAACACGGAGCATGACTGAGATTCAGACACTATTGGGAGAAGAAAACATGCGGCGTGTTCAACAAAAGAGTAACACATTTCGAATTCACTCACTGCGGAGGGGATTGGGGCTTCTTTGTGTTTCCTCCTCGTATATGGATGACATTACCGGGGGATGTGTGGGTTGCCACGCCATGTTTCGCGGTGTCCCTGGTCAGTCAAGTTTATTGCGCTGATTCAAAAATTATAAGTAGAAAATGATATACCCAGAGGAGCCGAAAATGTTGATGAATAGAGGAAAAAACCTCTTGGCAATTGCGTTGCTCGGCAGTCTGCCGATGGCTGCGAACGCGACCAACGGAGATCAGGTGTTGGGCGTGACTGCGACCCAATGGGGTACGGGAGGAGCCGTGGTGGTGGCGCCACAGGATACAGGTACCCTGCTCACCAATCCGGCGGGAATTGCCGAACTTGGAATCGAAGAGGTCAGATTCGACCTGAGTCCGGGATTTCTTAATCCCCCAAGAGAGGTCAATGACAACAGAGTAATTCCACCCATTTTTTCATGCCGTCCGGAATTGCTCTCTCCCTGGGGATGACGCGTAAACTCACTGATCGGATCTCTGGTTCGTTCTCCTATACTCACGCCTTTGAAAATGAGTTAACGTCCAATACCGGCTCCGGGAATACCCTATCCATCGAGCAGAATATCGTCTACCTGCAGTTGAGCTACGCGCTTTGATCCGATCCCGTTTAAGTGGAATACATTATGACTATTGATAGAATTGTCCGCCTGATGGCGGGAATGATGATCCTGCTGAGTCTGGCCCTGACTCAATATGTCCATCCTTACTGGGCGTTTTTGACACTGTTTGTCGGTGCTAACCTGATGCAGAGCGGTATCACCAATATCTGCCCGCTTTCCAGTATCCTGAAAAAGTTGGGGGTGCCGGACGGAACAGCCTGTTCGGGGTGATTACCTGAAAAAAGCGTTCGGGGCGTCTATGAGGCGCCCCGAATCGATGAGAGACAATATTTTCATGCGTTGCAGGCTGAAATGGCGGCAGTGCAAAATCGGATAAGTAAACTTGGGACTGACCCAAAAAAGGAGAGATTCAACCATGTGTAAGACTTGCTGGACCATTACTGCCCTGATGCTGATTGTGATACTGGGCATGGCCTACAAATTTATCGTCGTGGGTAGCGTTGAACAGGCTACCGACGGGCGCTTGAGCCTGCAGTTGGAACCCGCCGAAAGGGATCTGGTGATGGCGGAGATGCGCGCTTTTCTGGTGACCGTGCAGCAGATCACTGAAGGTGTCGTTCAGGATGATATGAAAAAGGTTGCCGATGCCGCACGCAAAGTGGGGCGTGCGGCGCAGGAAGCCGTACCAGTCTCTTTGATGGGAAAACTGCCCCTCGATTTCAAGAAACTGGGATTCGATACCCATACCAAATTTGACTCCCTGGCCCTGGATGCCGAGCAGTTCGGTGACAAGGAACAGACCCTGGGCGCATTGACTGAACTGATGCAGAATTGCATCTCCTGTCATGCGGGTTACCGGATTGATTTGGTTGCGGATTAAAGCTGGATTCAGTCCGAAATGCACGGCCCATTCCCGCTCGTTCATGCAGCAGGGCTTTCCGTGGGTATAAACCCTGTGTAAACTGTCTGGTGAACAAGTTATGTAAATCAATTGGTTACATGGTTATATGCGCGCACCCCCAGGTGCGCGCACTCAAAATGCCCTGATCTCTCAATATGTTGAAACTTACCAGATCCATAAACAGTTGGAATACACCTGAGTTCAGGGATGTGCTCAAGGATGAAATCGAGCAATTGGATGCCGGACAACTCCCCCTGCAGCAGGGATTGGCAAATAGCAGTTATGTCGGCGAAACGCCCTTTCGTATGATGATTATCAGTGTTTCAGATGACTCAACCGCTGTTCGGGTACATGCCGGTATTTTTTATGCCGGGATCATTGCGGGCTGCAACTGTTCTGATGATCCGACGCCGGTTGATGAACAGCCGGAGTATTGTGAAGTGGAAGTTGTTATCGATAAAACCACGTCGGAAGCGAAGGTCATTCTGGTTCAGGACTAGACGAATATCAGTCGAGAGGGACAGGCCGGGCGAGCGCGAAACCCTGCCCATAGTCGACGCCCAGCTTGATCATCTCCTCTTTTATGGCAGCAGACTCCACATGTTCTGCGATGGTGCTGATACCCAGGCTGCGGCTCAGTGTGATAACCGCTTCCACCACTGCACGGTCTACCGGATCATCGAGTACATCCTTCACGAAATCGCCGTCGATCTTGAGAAAATCCACCGGCAGATGTTTCAGGTAGGCGAAGGAGCTGAGTCCACTGCCAAAATCATCCAGCGCAAAGCTGCAACCCATCCCCCGCATCTCTTCAATGAACCGGGAGGCGGTGGACATATTCGCGATGGCAGCGGTCTCCGTCACCTCAAAACAGATAACACCGGGATCCACCGGGTAGTCGATGAACATTTTGCGGATAGCGGCGAGGGTGGTTTCTTCCCCCAGGGAGACGCCGGAAAGATTGACGTTGAGCAGCAGATCAGTTTCCTTGCTTTCAACCAGCCACCGCAGGCTGCGTTCGATTACCCAGCGGTCGATGGCCATCATCAGGCCGTAACGTTCAGCTGCGGGCAGGAATTGACCGGGAAGTATGATTTCGTTCCCTTCTCCTTGCAGCCGCAGGAGGATCTCCGCCCGGCGCTCCTCTTTGGTGCTTGTGTTGAAGGGCACGATATCCTGTTTGTAGATCAGAAATCGATCTTCATCCAGGGCACCGCGTAACTGGTTGACCCAGTGGTATTCGATGCGGCGCTGTGCGAGTTCTTTGTCACTCTTCTCATAGAGGTGTACCCGCCCGCGACCGAGATCCTTGGCGGCATAACAGGCCATGTCCGCATCACTGAGTATGGTGTCGGCTCCGGCGCTCTCCTGGTCGATGCAGACTACGCCAATACTGGCATTGACCTGGAACCGTTTGCCTTCCCAGAAAAATTGGAACGCTTCCACGGTTTGTTGGAAGGTGTGGGCGATCTCCATCCCTTTGTTCAGAGAACAACCGTCCAGCAGGATGCCGAATTCATCCCCGCCCAGGCGCGCCAGAATGTCTGAGCTGCGTAGTTTTGGCTCCAGTATCACGGCAAGCTCGCGCAGCAGTTCGTCTCCTGCGGCATGACCGCAGGTGTCGTTAACGATCTTGAACTGATCCAGATCCATGTAGATGCAGACATGTTGCCGGTGTTCCCGTTGCGCATTATCCAATGCCTGTTCGAGGCGGTGTTCGAATTCGCGCCGGTTGTTGAGTCCGGTCAGAGGGTCGTGGCTGGCCTGGAAGGAGAGTTCGTCGTTGGCTGAAGTGATGCTTCTGAGCAGTTCGCGGTTTTCCATTCTCAGCGCGAGGGATCGCGAGATACTGCGTGCATAGCTGCGGCCGGTTATTATGACAAGGATCAGATAGATGATAACCATGCCTGCCATAGCTTGATTGGTGGCATCCCCGCGGGTGAGTAGCAGTATCAGCAGTGGGGTGATGACCGGTGCAGCAAATCCCAGATAGACCGGAAAAACCACGGCGTTGGAGGGGATCGCGCCGGCAGTCAGGCCGGTCAGCAGCAGGAACATGGCGACTTGGTAGGGTAGTGGCCAAGCGAAATCGAGAAACAGAGCGAAAAGTCCCCAAAGGGCACCGGAGAGGATGGCGCCTGCCATATAGGCGGTCTGCCAACTGATTCCCGGCAGCGGCCGTCCATTGTGTTTGTGGAAGGAACGCAGCAAGAACTCACGGGCGGCGTTGATGATACCCAGGGCGAAAAACCAGAAGAGCAGTAGCGAATGCTCAATGGGACGCCAAAAAATTGCAACTGCCACCAATGCGGTGGCTTGGTTGGCCAGCAGGGCAACATGCCCCATGGAATAGAGCAGTTTAAGCCGTTCCACACTGAGTCGCTGAAGGTCAGTTGTCGTGGCGGGTGTGGATTCGTTAGTGTGCCCTGTTTTCAATCTCTTCTTCGGCAAGCGGTGGATCTCCCTGGGCAGGAAACATGTGTCAATCGCAAGCCCGTGTAAATATAAATCATCTGGACCGAATCGGTAGTAAAAGACGGACAAATTATATTAATGTTTTTGGCATCTATTCAGCTTGGCTTCTGAGAAAAACTATTTCTGTAGGTTGGGTTAGATGCGCATTGCGACGAACATCAATTTTTACACATGGCTTTGTGCGTATCGTAACCCAACAAATCACTAGCCCGACCTACATCGTAGTGAGCTGAACAGTTATTGTTATTGTAGCCTGTTCAGTTCAAGCGTGGGGTGTTGAACGAGCCACCTTTTCCCGGTAACGAAAGAACAGCCAGGAAGCTCTGAACCAGAGCCAGACCAAACCAGCGGTCAAATAGTCGAAAAGGACGAAGTTGGTCAGGGGTTTGAAAATTCGGTCGTGCAGGGTTAAAAAAAGGCGTTTTTTAAATCCAAAAAAATACAACAGTGTGATATCGAGGTAGAAAAAGGGCTGCCACGCATGGCCGAGCACATAGTGACCGGTGGCAACCCAGCGCTTGCGGGCGACCCCGGGTTTCGCCTCTCTATTGAGACTATCGATAAGTTGGAATATCGGTGAGAGTTGCAAAGGACCGGTCTCGCTCTGGCTGCGATAGACCTTGCCGGCTCGTTGAAAGAATTCGATAAATCCGATCTGGTGAAAATTCATGATAAGGGCGGAGAGGATCATACGGCGCCCGAGTCCTTCCTTTTCGAAGCGGCGCGCAGAAGTCTGCAACTCCCCCGGCAGGGTTATCCAACGGCCCTTGAGGCGAATGGTCTCCGCCAGCCGCTGATCTTCGAGAAACCAGAGGGATTCATCAAAGCCGCCCAACTGATTGAAGAATTCCTGCGACATCAGAAATCCCTGATCCCCATTGGTGCACTCCATCCGGTTCAGCGCACTCTTCTCCTCGTAATAACGGTAGGCGAGATTGCGGCCTGGATTGTCGCGCAGGAATCGCAGACGGAAATGGCCGGCGATACGCTGGTGTCCCGCTGCCGCGATCTGTTGCTGCAATGTCTTGAGCGCATCTGACAGTTGTGATCGTGAAGTCAGCACGGAATCGGCGTGCAGAAACAGCAGATAGGGTGCGTTGCACTGCGAGAGAGCGCCGTTCATCTGCCGTCCCCGGCCGGAGGCGGTTTCAATGATACTGACACCCGCACGCGCTGCCAGTGTCACTGTGTCATCGTCCGAACCCCCGTCAGCCACAATAATCTCAAGGTCTATGGCCTCCTGCTGCAACAACTGATTGAGCAGTGACGGCAGTTGTTTTCCCTCATTGAGGGTGGGAATGATCACACAGAGGCTGGGTTGTCTGTCAGGCGGGTGGGATGAAATATCTCTCTCCTAAATCGGGCAGATCAGTTTGCCCAGTTTTTCGGTTAATTTCATATTCTCCGAGTAGTCCACCGGGACATCAACCACTACGACGGTCTCATCGGCAAAGGCCTGTTCCAAAGTCGGTAAGAGAGTTTCGGCACTCTCCACCCGATATCCCCTGGCGCCGAAGGATTCAGCGTATTTCACGAAGTCGGGGTTGTTGAAGCTGATGTGTCCGGTGCGGCCGAAGCGACGCTGTTGGTGCCATTTGATCAGCCCATACTCACTGTCGTGCCAGATCATGATCACGATGGCGATGTTGTGCCGCAGTGCGGTCTCGATCTCCTGGGAGTTCATCATGAAACCTGCGTCACCGGTAATCGTCAGAACCCGGCGTTGCGGAAACACCATCTTGGCCGAGATCGCACCGGGAAGGCCGATTCCCATGGAGGCGAAGCCGTTGGAGATGATGCAAGTGTTGGGTCGCTCACAGCGGTAGAGCCGGGCTATCCACATCTTGTGGGCGCCGACATCGGAGATCAGGATGTCCTCAGGCCCCATCACCTGCCGTGTATCGTAGAGAATCTTCTGGGGTTTGACGGGGTAACTGTCATCATCGGCAAACTGATCCAACTCGTTGATGATAAGTTCCCGCAGGTCGCTGGTTGGTGCCAGGTCGCGGGGTTTTGCCAGTTTCTCTATGCGTTGCAGGGATTCGGTGATATTCCCGATCACCCCTGCCTCCAGGACGTAGTGTGCATCAACCTCCGCATAGGTTTGGTCGATGTGGACTATCTTTTTATCGGCGTTGGGATGCCAGAGATGGGGGTGGTATTCCACCATGTCGAAACCAATACAGAGGATGAGGTCGGCACGGTTGAAGCCATAGGCGACATAGTCGCTGGCCTGTAAGCCGACGGTGCCGAGACTGAGCGGGTGAGAAAAAGGGATGCACCCTTTTGCCATGAATGTCTGGGCCACCGGGATGTTGAGGTTCTCCGCAAATTGTACCAGGGCGTCACAGGCATCGCTTCGAATCACTCCGTTGCCCACCATGATGATCGGCGCCTTGGCATCGGAAATCAGATCCGCTACCTGTCCGATCTTCTCATAAGGCGGTGAAGAGGGAGTTGGCGCCTGAGCCCTGAGTGGCTTGATCGTCTCACTCACCTGGCTGCCGGCAATATTTTCCGGAAAGCTGATGAAGGCGCCGCCGGGCTTCTCTGTTTGCGCGTCTTTGAATGCCTTGCGTACGATCTCCGGAACGACCTCGGGTTCGAGGATTTCGGTACTGTATTGGGAGATAGGTGCAAATAGATTGACCAGATCGAGTACCTGATGGCTCTCCTTGTGCATCCGGGTGGTGGCGCCCTGCCCGGCGATAGCGACAATGGGTGCCCGATCCATATTTGCATCCGCGAAGCCGGTGATCAGGTTGGTCGCGCCTGGTCCGAGCGTTGCGAGACAAACCCCTGCCCGGCCGGTAAGTCTTCCGTAGACATCGGCCATAAAGGCAGCGCCCTGTTCATGACGCACGGTGACGAACTTGATGTTGCTATCCAACAGCGCATCCATGACATCGAGGTTCTCCTCTCCCGGTATCCCAAAGATAGTGTCGACACCTTCATTTTCGAGGCATTTGATGAACAATTGTGCGGCGCTGGGCATAGTAACTCCTGGTTAGGATGATCGTTATAATTTTTTCTGGAAAAGCCTATTGGTTTGTACGAACCAATGGTGCCTGCTGGATGCAATATGCCTTGAAACTGAAATAGGATCGTTATGAGTTCCTAATGTGATGTTTAGAAGATAAATGCACTTTTTTCAAAGAGGATGACGATGAAGGGCCTTCTGATCTGGATTTTCCCCGCCATGGTGATCGGCCCTGAATGCCGTCATCAAGTGTTTCGGATAACCGAAGCCTGAAACAGATAGAGCGGCATTTCTGGGAATATGCTTTCTAGGGTGCCCATGAATCAGTGACTGGTATTGTTAAAGTTAAAATCAGTGATTTAGGGCCGTTTTAAGAAGCTATTTCTTTAAGCACTGTACGAATGTTTTTGTGATCGGTCAGGCGTCACAGAATGCGAATTTAAGTATTTATGTAGCATTTGTAACTTATTGAAAAATATTAAAAATAATTTAATTCTCGTGTGCGGTGCAGGACTTCAGGGGAATTTCACAAATTTGTGACGTTGTTCCATAAAATACACGTTGTTGGGTATGGTGCTTTATGAGGTGGAACGATACTCTATGGTCCACTGCTGAACAGGGTCTTTGCAATATGACTTTTCACACTTCAAATCTACTTAGGTTTCTGGCTTGCGCTTTGGTAAGTCTGATGCTTGTTGCCTGTGGTGTAGACGATAGTGCGACTGTCGATACGGCTTCCGAGGCGGTCGGTAGCTCCCGTGAGCCGGTGGCGAACCCTGATGTCGCCTCTACCGTCGAAGGTCAGGAGGTCGTTTTCAGCGTGCTGGCTAACGACAGTGCTGAGGATATTGGGGCGGTTACTGTCTCTATCCTGACTCAGGCTGCCCACGGCGCCCTGTTCATTGGCCTGGACAACATGATTACCTACGTGCCTGATGCTTCATTCACCGGCACAGATTCATTTCTCTATCAGATTACCGACGCCAGCGGGGCGATCTCCATGGCGATGGTTTCCATCTCTGTGGACTGTGGCACTCTCTCCTGTACCTATCCGATTCAACTCTCCTGGAGTGCAGGCAGCACTACAGATGTTTCCGGTTACTATATCTATCATGGAGAGGTATCCGGCGAGTATGACGAGAAGGTCTGGGTTAATGGCGATACGGTGGCGGAGTTCACTGTCAGTGGTCTGGGCACTCACTACTTCTCAGTGACGGCAGTGAGCCTGAGCGGCATTGAGTCCTCCTATTCCCCTGAAGCGTTTGTTGTCCTCTAACAGCTGATAGTTGATCCCGGTGATTGCCGGTTCCGGGTCACATCCTCCATTGTTTTCGTTCCGATAGGGCGTATAATCACGCCGCTTCATCACTGTTTCTATGGTGGCTGATATCGGTCCCCCCGCAACGTGAAGCTGTGAACCCCGTCAGGCCCGGAAGGGAGCAGCGGCAGCAGTTGACTCGTGTGCCGGGGTGTGGCTGGTGTCGGCCGCCACCCTTATTCCTGCACAGAACCCTATGCATTGGCGATGATTCAGGCAAGATCTTGGGTTACACTCATCGCCTCTCTAATTACATATCGGTTTCCATGTCCTATCAGGTTCTTGCCCGAAAATGGCGCCCTCAACTGTTCAGCCAGATGGTTGGGCAGGAACATGTCGTCAGGGCGCTTGCCAACGCCCTCGACAATGACCGGCTCCACCATGCCTATCTGTTTACCGGTACCCGCGGTGTCGGTAAGACAACCCTGGCAAGAATCTTTGCCAAATCGCTCAACTGCGAGGAGGGGGTCAGCTCAACACCCTGCGGTGTTTGCTCTGCCTGCCGGGAGATCGACGAGGGGCGGTTTGTCGATCTGTTGGAAGTGGATGCGGCTTCCCGAACCAAAGTTGATCAGACCAGAGAACTACTGGAAAACGTTCCCTATGCACCGGTTAGAGGGCGTTACAAAGTTTATCTGATAGATGAAGTTCACATGTTTTCCGCCAGTAGTTTCAATGCCTTATTGAAAACACTTGAGGAACCACCTCCGCATGTGAAATTTATTCTGGCAACAACCGATCCCCAGAAGGTGCCGGTGACCGTGCTCTCCCGCTGCCTGCAGTTCAACCTCAAACGTCTCACCCGGGAACAGATCGGCGGACAGCTCAGTCATATCCTGGGGCAGGAGCGGATTGGCTTTGATGACGAGTCGCTCTCTCTGCTCTCTCGTGGGGCGGATGGCAGTATGCGTGACGGACTGAGTCTTTTGGATCAGGCTATCGCCTTTGGCGGCGGTAAGCTGGTGGCAGCGGATGTTGGGACAATGCTCGGTACCATTGCCGGGGATTCGATTCACGCTCTGGCGGACGCACTTGCCGGGAATGACGCTGCCGGCCTGCTGCAGCGCATCGCTGAGATGTCGGAATTGGCGGCGGATTTTGCCACTGCCACCCAGAACCTTCTGGCATTGCTGCATCAGGTCGCCCTGTGCCAGTTGGTGCCCGATTTTCAGCCGGATGATGCTTTCGATGCGGCTCAGGTAAAACGGCTTGCACAGAGCCTTGCCCCGGAAGATGTACAGCTTTACTACCAGATTGGTTTGAGTGGGCAGCGGGAATTGCCACTTGCGCCGGATCCCCGCAGTGGCTTCGAGATGTTGCTGTTGCGCATGCTGGCCTTCAGACCGGAGACTGCCGGATCTGGTTCGAATGCGCGAAAAAGTACCCAGGCGCCATCAGGGGCGCCTGCTCCGAACGCGACCGCTTCAGTTGGCGGAAAACCGGTAAGAAGAGAGAGTGCGCCGGTCCAGGCGGCTAATCCCCAACCGGCACAGATGGAGAAGCGGGAGCAGGTCACCGATCCCAGCCGCTGGGATGAGTTTGCGGCAGATCTCAGGCTTGGCGGCATTGCCAGCCAGTTGGCCAATAATTGTGTTTTTGCCGGGTGGGATGGGAAGGCGCTCAAGCTCAAGCTTGACCCTGCCTCCAGACAACTCAAGGGTGGGCAGGCGGAGAAACGTCTGCTGGACGGTATCCGGTCCGTATTGGGTGCAGAGGTCAAAATCGACTTTGTGGTGGAAACCTCCGACAAGGAGACTCCCGCCATGCGGCAGAAACGGGCCTTGAATGAACGCCAGCAGGCAGCGGAGACCTCCATGGCTGAAGATCCGCTGGTGAGGGAGCTGGAAGAGCATCTCTCCGCACGAGTGGTCAGTGGCTCTGTCAAACCGGTAGATTAAATTGAATAAAAGTCCCCCGCCGCAAGCTGCGGGGAATTAAACTCAAAGAGATTAATGAGGATTCGGTAATGAAGGGTGGTATAGGCAACCTGATGAAACAGGCCCAGAAGATGCAGGCCGAGATGCAACAGGCCCAGGAGCGGCTGGCGCAGGAGGAGATCACTGGTGAGTCTGGTGGCGGCATGGTGAAAGTGATCATGAACGGCAAGCACGAGGTGCGTCGCGTCTCTATCGATGACGCTCTCATGGAGGACGATAAAGAGATGCTTGAGGACCTGATCGCAGCGGCCATGAACGATGCGGCTCAGCGGGTCTCCCAGAAGATGCAGGAGAGCATGTCTGGTCTGACTGCCGGGATGGGACTGCCGCCGGGTATGAAACTGCCTTTTTAGGGCCCTGGGTTCCCGATGTCTTCGCAGAGTCTGCTCGACCAGCTGATAGGGGCGTTGCGCTGCCTGCCCGGCGTAGGTTCAAAGACTGCCCAGCGTATGGCCTACTATCTGCTGGAGCGGGATCGTGAAGGGGGCAGGCATCTCTCCCACATCATGGCCGAGGCAATGGAGCGGATTGGCCGCTGCAGCCGCTGCCGGACCTTGACGGAGCAGGAGGTTTGTCGTCTCTGCACCAATCCTCACCGCGACTCTGCCCAGTTGTGCGTGGTGGAGACGCCAGCCGACCAGACCCTCCTTGAGCAGGCTATCGACTATCGCGGACTCTATTTTGTGCTGGGTGGTCATCTCTCTCCCCTGGACGGGATAGGACCGCGTGAGATCGGCCTGGATCTGCTGGATGCAAGGTTCGCAGAGGGTGAGATCAAGGAGGTCATACTCGCCACCAATCCGACGGTGGAGGGTGAGGCGACAGCCCAGTACATCCACGACATGGCAAATGCCCGGGGCATCCGCACCACGCGCATTGCCCAAGGCGTCCCGATGGGGGGGGAGCTGGAGTATGTCGACGGGGCCACCATCGCACACGCCTTTTCCGGCCGTTCTGAGTATTGAGAGGGACAACCGGCTCCAATTGCTGTCTATCATCATAGTGTGCCTGAATGGCAGCTGAAGGGGCCGGTGTCAAGTTGATGCAATAGCGTTTGGTATGGCGGCGGTGTGGGAATCAATTTGACTCCGACCCTAATGGCACTCCTTAATAACTGTAGGTCGTGTTAGCGTAGCGTAACACGACAACCTCGGCGCATATTGTTGGGTTACGGCCAGAAAGACGGCCTAATCCAACCTACCCAAGAGGTTGATTGTTGGTGCTTAGTGCTTTAAGTGAGTGCTATTTGACTCTGACCCCTAGTCATACGAGCAAGGAGTAACCATGAGCGATTGTCTGTTCTGTAAAATGGTCAGCGGCGACATCCAGCCGAATGTGGTCTACGAGGATGATGACGTCCTGGCATTCCGGGATCTGAATCCCCAGGCGCCGACCCATATCCTGGTGATTCCAAAACGGCATATCTCCACCCTGAACGACCTTGAACCCGGTGATGAGTCCTTGATGGGCAATCTTGTCCTGACTGCTGCCAGGATCGCCGAGAAAGAGGGTATTGCCGAGGCTGGCTATCGTACCCTGCTGAACTGTAACGCTGAGGCGGGTCAGACTGTATTTCACATCCACCTGCACCTGCTGGGTGGGCGCCCGATGGGCTGGCCCCCTGGTTGAGCTGGGCCGGTCTGACATGATCTCCCCGACAGCAGACACGGGCGAGGACTTCTATCTCATTGCCATTGAGGGCATGAGCTGCGGCCACTGCGTGGCGGCGGTGGAGAGAGCGGTGTCAGCGGTGGCGGACGTTGCCAGTGTCGAGGTCGATCTGGAGAAGCAGTTTGCCCGGGTCGGCGGTGGCTTGCCCCATAAGGTCATAGAGGCGATTGTGGAAGCGGGCTACAACGCCCGCCCTCTGCCGCAGATTCCAGCCGATTGTCCCGTTCCTGATCCCACTGCTCCTCCGCCTATAGTAGAAAAACAGATTAGCGGCGATTATGAGATTGCCATCGGCGACATGACCTGCTCCAGTTGTGTGGCTGCTGTGGAGCGCGCTATTCGATCGGTTTCAGGCGTCAGCGAAGCCTCGGTGAATCTGGTGGAGAAGCGGGCACAGGTCGTGGGTGGTGATCCCGGGGCAGTGGTCAACGCGGTAATAGACCAGGGGTACAGCGCCCGGTTGCTGGAGCGTCCCAAGGTCGGCGACAGCCTGCTGCTCTCAGTGCCGGGTCTCGGCGAAGCGGTGTCGCCTGCGGCGCTGGAAACGCTCATCCGCAGCCTGGATGTCACTGCGAAAGTGGTGATTGAAGGTGAGACGCTTTGCGTGACCACCACTACGCATCCCGCCGATCTGTTGATTGCGCTGCATTCGGCGGGCTATGAGAGCAAACTGTTGGAGCAGTTTGTCGACCCCTATGCAGAACAGGGCTTGGAGGCGCAGCAGGAGATCCGACGCTCCCGGCAACGGGCGCTGCTGGCCGCCCTTGTCGGTGGCGGACTGATGACGGCGAATCTTGCAGGATGGCTGCCGGCACTGTCCGATGCTGCCGGGCCGGTTGGACTCAGCGGTCAGGCCTTCTGGGGACTGGTCGCCGGGGTCTGTCTGTTCGTGATGTGGTTCAGCGGCCGCAACTACTATCGGGGCGCCTGGAAGCAGGCCAGACACTTTGCCGCCAACATGGATACCCTGGTGGCCCTGGGAACCGGTGCTGCCTGGCTCTCTTCGGTAATACTCATCATCCGGCCCGACTTCATCCCCGGCGGTGGTCATCTCTATCTCGACGCCTCGGTGCTCATCCTCGCTTTTCTGCAGTTCGGTCACATGCTGGAGACGGGAGCAAAACGGACCACCAGCGAGGCGATCGGCAGTTTGGTGGGTTTGGCGCCAAAATCTGCAGTGGTCGAGCGGGAGCATGGCGAGGTGGAGATACCGGTTTCGCTGTTGCGGCTCGGGGATCATGTCCGGGTGCGCCCAGGGGAGCGGATGCCTATCGACGGTGAAGTCCTCGAGGGACGCTCCAGCGTCGACGAATCGATGTTGACGGGTGAGTCGATGCCGGTGGCCAAACAGCCGGGAGATCAGGTGATCGGCGGCACCATGAATCGTAGCGGCACACTGCTGTTTCGCATTACCCGGTTGGGCGAGGAGACGACCCTGGCCCACATCATCACCATGGTGAAGCGTGCGCAGATGAGCAAGCCTCCCATCGGCCGTTTGGTGGATCGGGTGGCGGCGGTCTTTGTCCCAATCGTGATCGTTATTGCGCTGCTGACCTTTGTTGTCTGGTATCAGATTGGGCCGGATCCCCGCGCTGCCTACGCCTTGACTGCGGGCATCGCGGTACTGGTGATTGCCTGCCCCTGCGCCCTGGGACTGGCGACACCGATTGCGATAATGGTCGGCACCGGCCGGGCAGCCCAGCTGAATATCCTGATACGAAACAGCGACGCTCTGCAGAGCGCCAGTCGCCTGACCCATCTGGTGGTCGACAAGACCGGCACCCTGACTGAGGGGCGTCCCGCAGTGACTGCTATCCACCCCGCCAGCACCACTCCGGAGAGCGAAGTGATCCGCCTTGCTGCAATGGTTGAGGCAGGCTCGGAGCATCCACTGGCCGAAGCCGTGGTTGAGGCCGCAAGAAGTCGCGGTCTCGATATTGCCGGTGTGACCGATTTTCAGGCCCTGGAGGGGAGAGGGGTTTCAGGGCAGGCCGAGGGGCGCAGGCTTCTGCTTGGCAATCATCTGTTGATGGAGGAGCAGGGTGTCATCATCCCACCGGTTCTGCTGAAGGAGGCTTCGCGGCAGGCCGCCAACGCGGCCACGCCGGTTTGGCTGGCGGTCGATTCGCAGATTGCGGGATTGCTGGCAGTGAACGATCCGATTCGTCCCGACAGTTTTGCAGCTGTGGAGGCCCTGCAGCGCGAAGGTGTCAGGGTCGTGATGTGTACTGGAGACAACCGGGCGACGGCAGAGGCGGTAGCCGCCGACCTGAAAATAGATGAGGTTCACAGTGAACGTCTGCCGGGAGAGAAGCTGGACGTGGTGAAGTCGTTGCAGCGGCAGGGATACCGGGTCGGCATGGTGGGTGACGGCATCAATGATGCCCCTGCGCTGGCCCAGGCGGATACCGGTTTTGCTGTCGGTAGTGGGGCCGATGTCGCTATCGACAACGCCGATATCACCCTGGCGGGAGACTCTTTGGCTGATGTGAGTACCGCAATCGCCATCTCCAGCGCCACAATTCGTAATATCAAGCAGAATCTGTTCGGCGCTTTTATCTATAATGTGATCGGCATACCCATGGCTGCCGGGGTGCTGTTCCCAGTTACTGGTTGGCTGTTGCCGCCGATGTTCGCCAGCGCCGCCATGGCATTGTCATCGGTGACGGTGGTTTTCAATGCCAACCGCCTGCGTTTTTTTCAACCACTGAGAATGGAGAGTTCCGTGTCTATCAAACTCAATGTTACCGGCATGACCTGCCCCCACTGCGTGAATCATGTTACCAAGGCCTTGCAGGGTGTCGGGGGCGTGGAAAGTGTCGAGGTCATCCTCGATTCCGGCGAGGCGGTGATTACAGGCTCCGCTGCGGTCGATCTGCTTATTGCTGCGGTAAAGGATGCGGGTTATAGCGCAGAGTCGGTTTGACCCGGTAGGCTATAATCTGCAATCGGACATAGGCCAAGACAGATCCAGTGGAAATTTCAGGTTCACGCACTCTTCCTCTTGAACGGCGCTTACTCACGCGTGAGTCGGCGTCGGTGCCTCGTGGTGTGGAGGAAATGCCTCAGTCGCGGCAAACGGCCCTACCGCGCCAAGTGCCTTCCGTCATTGAGGCGGAGGCTTTGATACTCAGGACCAGAACCAGAGGAAACCCCTATCAGGTCGATCTGGATCCCCATTCACATCGGGCGCTCAGTGCCTATGCATCCACAGCAGAGAGTGATGAGCGGGCCTATGTTAGCGCCCTGCTGGGGATCGACGAATACGCCTAGCCGAATGCGAGGGCTAGCTGTCTGCTGTAGGCCGGTTCAAGTGCAGCGGAACCGGCAAACCCCGTATGTTGCGTGCGCCTTTTGCCTGATCCGCTGCGCTTGATTATGTCTACCGGACTAGTCGGATGCAGGAATAAACCGGTCGTCTTCGAAGCTCAGCGTGGCAAAATAGTCATCCAGCGTCTCTTCCCGGCGGATCAGTTCAACGCTGCCGTCGGTCTTCAGTAGCAGCTCCTTTGGGCGTACCTTGCCGTTGTAGTTGAAACCCATTGCCTGGCCGTGGGCGCCGGTATCGTGAATGAAGAGGATGTCTCCGTCCTCGATCTTCGGCAGACTGCGCTGGACGGCAAACTTGTCATTGTTTTCGCAAAGTGAGCCCGCCACATCCACCGTCTCATCGTTACCGCTTTTACCCAATACGTCGATATGGTGGTAGGCCCCATACATGCCGGGACGCATCAGGGCGGACATGCAGGCGTCCACGCCGACATAGGTGCGGTAGATCTCCTTGCGGTTGATCGCCTGGGTGACCAGGACGCCGTGGGGACCGCTCATGTAACGGCCGCTCTCAACATAGAGTTTGGGGGCATAACCGTTATGGGACTTGAAGGTATCAAAGAGCGCGGTGATCTCCCGGCCCATGGCCTGGATGTCGAGGGCTTCGTCTTCAGGACGGTAGGGAATGCCCAGGCCACCGCCGATATTGATGAAATCGAAGGTGATGTCCAGTTGCGAGGAGATCCACTCGACCCGCTCCAGCAGGGTGCGGGCGGTTTCCACCATGTAGGTGTAGTTCAGCTCGTTGGATGCGAGCATGGTGTGCAGGCCGAAACGTCTGGCGCCGCGTCCTTTGGCTGCTTTGTAAGCATCCAGCAGCTGATCATGGGTGACGCCGTATTTGGCTTCCACCGGGTTGCCGATGATGCTGTTGCCGGTGCGGCGTTCACCGGGGTTGTAACGAAAACAGACCAGCTCAGGCATCTCCGGCACCTTGCTGATCAGGGAGATGTCGTCGAGATTGAGCACACAGCCCCCTCGGGCTGCCGCCGCTTCGAACTCCGCCGGACTGGTATTGTTGGAGGTGAACATGATGTCTTCGCCGGAGGCGCCGATATCGCGGCTGAGGATCAGTTCTGCAATGGAACTGCAGTCGAAGCCGAATCCCATCGACTGCATGATCTGCATAATCCTGGGGTTGGGCAGCGCCTTGACTGCGAAGTACTCGCGGAAACCCGCGATGCCGGAAAATGCCTCGGTCAGCGTTTTTCCGGTATCAAGAATGCCCTGCTCATCGTAGAGATGAAAAGGGGTGCCATAGTGCTCGACGATGTTCTTCAGAACAGGGGAGAGCCGGTGCTTGAAATCTTGGGATATTGGCATCGTGGTTTCCTGCTGGCGACGGATTAGAGCGCGTCTTTGATCCGGGACATCGCTTCCTGGACGTTTTCGAAGCTGTTGAAGGCGCTGATGCGGATGTAGCCCTCGCCGCATTTGCCGAAACCGGCGCCGGGGGTGCAGACCACGCCGGTATTGTTCAGCAGTTTGTCGAAGAGCTCCCAGGAGTCGCCTTTTGCATCGATCCAGATATAGGGTGAGTTCTCGCCGCCGATGCAGTCGTAACCCAGCGCTTCCATCTGTTCGCGGATATATTTGGCGTTCTTCAAATAGTAGGAGACCAGTTCCTGCACCTGGGCCTGTCCCTCCGGGCTAAAGACCGCTTCAGCGGCGCGCTGCACCGGGTAGGAGACGCTGTTGAACTTGGTGGTGTGGCGGCGGTTCCAGAGCGCATGAACGGAGGTCTTCTCGCCGGACTCGGTGTAGGCCATGCAGGCTTTGGGGACCACGGTGTAGGCACAGCGTGTACCGGTGAAACCGGCGGTCTTGGAGAAGCTGCGGAATTCAATCGCTACCTCTTTGGCGCCCTCTATTTCGTAAATGGAGCGGGGCAGGCTGTCGTCCTGCACGAAGGCCTCGTAGGCCGCGTCGAAGAGGATCAGCGCCTTGTTGTCACGGGCGTAGTCGACCCAGGCCTTCAGCTGCGCCTTGGTGGCAGTGGCCCCGGTCGGGTTGTTGGGGAAACAGAGATAGATAAGATCGACCGGGGTTTTCGGCAGATCGGGGATGAAGCCATTTTCCTTGGTGGCGTCCAGATAGACCAGCCCTTCGTAGCGGCCATCTTTCGCCTCGCCGGTGCGTCCGGCCATGACGTTGGTGTCGACGTAGACAGGATAGACCGGATCCGGAATGGCAACAGTGGCATCGGTGGCGAAGATCTCCTGAAAGTTGCCTGAGTCGCATTTTGCCCCGTCGCTGACGAAGATCTCGTCAGCTTCGATATCGGCGCCACGGGATTGGAAGTCACCTTTGGCGATGGCCTCGCGCAGGAAGTCGTAACCCTGTTCCGGGCCATAGCCGTGAAAAGAGTTGTCGCTGGCCATCTCGTCCACTGCAGCATGAAGCGCCTTGATGCAGGCGTCCGGCAGGGCGCGGGTGACGTCACCGATACCGAGGCGGATGATGTTCTGATCAGGGTTCGCCTCAGTGTGGGCGGTGACCCGCTTGGCGATATCGGAGAACAGATACGAGGCCTGGAGTTTATTGTAGTTCTCGTTGATTTTGATCATGCGGCAATCCCGGAAAAACGAAAACACGCCATTATACAGGAAATTGGAGGGTGGTGGACTCCCCTGAAACCCGATGTGTGGAGGGGTATTGGTGAAATCCGGTTTAGCGGTATTTATGTCATCTCGACCGTAGGGAGAGATCTCGTGCAACGTAGCGCATTGGATACTAATCGGAAGGAGATCTCTCCTGGTGGTCGGGATGACGAGCTTGTAGATACGCAGGTCGTGCTACGCGACACAGCCCATCACTTCCCAAAAATCCCCCGGTAGTCAGTATCGCTGAATCCCACGTACAGCCCTTTGCCATCATCCAAAACAGGACGTTTTATGATCGATGGTGTCTCCAGCATGATGCGAATGGCGCTTTCTTCGTCGATGTTATCCCTGGTCGCCTGATCCAGTTTGCGCCACATCATACCTCGCTTGTTGAGCAGTTTTTCCCAGCCGACTGCCTCAATCCAGCGCAACAACAGTGCTTCGTCCAGTCCCCCTTTTTTGAAATCGTGAAAGTGGCAGTCGATACCCTGGTCATCCAGCCACTTGCGGGCTTTTTTCATGGTATCGCAGTTGGGAATGCCGTAGATCGTCGTCATCATTTTCGCAAAATTTAGAGATAGGGATTCCGGACTATACATGCAGAATCCGGTGGTTGTCATACCGGTTCAGATATCTCTTAACAGTTCATTGATGCTGACCCTGGAACGGGTCTTCTCGTCGACTTGCTTGACGATTACGGCGCAGTAGAGACTGTGGCTGCCATCGTCAGCTGGCAGATTGCCCGGTACCACGACGGAGCCGGCGGGAACGCGACCATAGACGATCTCTTTCGTTTGGCGGTTGTAGATTCTCGTGCTCTGGTTGATGTGGACGCCCATGGAGATCACGCAACCTGTTTCGACAATTATCCCCTCTACAATGTTGGAGTGGGAGCCGATGAAACAGTTGTCCTCGATGATCGTCGGGGTCGCCTGCAGGGGGTCCAGCATGCCGCCGATCTCAACATTACCTGAAATGTGAACGTTTTGGCCGATCTGGGCACAGGATCCGATGGTGGACCAGGTGTCGATCATAGTGCCGCTATCGATATAGGCGCCGATGTTGATGTAGGCGGGCATGAGAATGCAGGAAGGTGCGATATAGGCACCCCGGCGCGCGCTGGCGGGAGGCACCACGCGCACATGGTCACTGCGAAAATCCCTGGTGTTGTAATCTCCATATTTCGAGGGGACTTTGTCGTAGTAGTTGGTGAAGCCTCCTTTCATAAAATCGTTATTCGCAAAACGGAAGGAGAGCAGGACCGCCTTTTTTATCCAGTGATTGACCTGCCAGTCCCCATCGATTTTTTCCGCGACGCGGATTGTGCCATGGTCGAGTTGGTTAATGATTTCATCGACAGCGTCTCTGACGAGTGTGTCGGCGGAAAGCGGCGTAATGTCGGCGCGTTTTTCGAAAGCATCGTTTATGATGGACTTGAGATCGTTCACTGGATTCATCGCTCACGCGTGCCCTGGCTGATCTGTGATTTGCACTACATCAGTGCGCGCTTGAAAATATCTGCTCTTAGTCCCGGGAAAATGTCAAAGATCGCCCATTTCCCGAAATTGATGGGATAAAATAGAAGTATAGATTACTGATAAAATATTTGTATCTCAGACGGGAGATTGATGGCGATGCAAGAGAAACAAAGCGGCTTGGAACTGAGTTGTCCGGTGCCAGGCCCAGCAGATATGTCTGACATCCATGTGATTGAATTTATTGCAGAGAAGCCGTTGAAAGATTATCTGGAGGCGATGAAGGTGGCTGATAGTTTGGCAGGTAAGCGGTTTTCAGATTATATGTTGATATCCTGGTATGACCGGGATCGTGATTTTGAATCACCTCAACATTCCAGCGAGTGTCATCAGGATAGCGCGGTGCCCGGTTATGTGGACTATGGCATCCACCATGGTGCCAAGCTGAAGGTGGATTTTGAACGGGGCCGATTCGTTTTTTTCTACATGCCAGTTGATTTATGACAGAAGTGGACCCCGATTTTCGGACAGCCCTATAAGGGTATTTTGCTCTTGTTGATCAGCACCTGATAATGCGGCCTGTGCCCATTCCACGTTACCCAGATAAACTTGGTCGGGTGTTTTTCGATCCAAATCCTGATGCCGACGTTCGCTGTTGTAAAATTCAAGATAAGTGCCAATTCCACCTCGCGCCTCGGATACCGTTTCATAAGCTCTATGGTACACGTCCTCATATTTTATACTGCGCCATAGATGTTCAACGAAAACATTGTCTACCCAACGGCCGTGGGGACAAGCACACTACAGCCTGCTATATTCAGATATCCAGAAAAAACCTTGTGGGATGGTTGGAAAGTGCGCGAGACAGCTGGAGCGGGGCATAGCCATTTCAGTCTTGAAAATCATAGCCTCTATAATCTGAGCGACGTCTACTGGAATCTGCCCACCCCGGCGCTGGTCGAACAGGTAACTGACGAGATCCTGGCAGCAGTCCCGGTCGTGAAGTGAAAAAACGACTGCCGAGGGTTGGTATCAGCGCCTGTCTCCTGGGTGAGCCCGTGCGTTACGATGGTCAGCACAAATACGCCGCACAAATTGTCGAAACCCTGTCGGATGTTGTGAGTTGGGTGCCGCTCTGCCCTGAGACAGAAGCTGGCTTGGGTGTGCCACGTCCGCCGGTGGAACTGATTGGTTCGCCCGACAGCTTCCGGGTTGTTGGTGTAGAAAATCCAGAGCTGGATGTCACCACCACGCTGCTCGATTATTCACGACAAAAGGTACAAAATCTTGGACGGATCAGCGGTTTTATTCTGCAGAGCAGATCCCCCAGCTGTGGTTTGAAAAGTACCCCGTTCAGGGGTGGTGACCTGCTGGGTGCCGGGGTGTTTGCCGGCATGCTCAAGCACGAGTTCCTGGAGTTGCCGGTCGCTGAGGATGTGGATCTGGATTCAGCGGCGGCGCTGGATGAATTTCTGCAGCGTGTCAGACGATATGACTGTGATATAGGCTAGTGGCCATTCAGAAAAGCCAATATTTAGATTGAATGGCTGGCATGAGATGAACCAGTAAAGACCTGCAGAAGGTGCTGTTTACAGGTGCTATTATCAGGTCATTAACAAAGATGAGGTCAAATGTCATGGGCACAAAATTTTCCGAAGATGTCGTACCACTCTCCGAACTGAAGATTAATCCCGGTCGGGTGGTCAAACATGTGGTGGAAGCTCATCGACCGGTGCTATTGACCAGCCGAGGACGTGGGGTTGCGGTGGTTCAGTCGCTAACCGACTATGAGCAGGCAGAAGATGAGCGCGAGTTTATGCGGGCCGTAGTGATAGGGCTTGCTGACTTGAAAGCTGGTCGAGAGGTTTTCCTGGCCGAGGCGAAGGCGCGACTCGGACTCAAGTAGCCAAATGCCAAAGCTCACGATTCACTTCTCGGAGTCTGCGGTTATGGATCTCGGAACACTCAAGCGTTGGTATTCTGAACAAGGGGTGCCCGATGTTGGGGATAGGTTTATTACGGAGATACTCGGGAAGGTGGAAGTGCTACACGACCGTCCGGATATAGGCCGGATCGTCCCGGAGTTTGGTCAACAGTCTCTGAGGGAGATCATCCACCCGCCGTTTCGCGTAGTGTACCGGCGCGAACCGAAAAAGGTGCAGGTCGTCTGTGTTTGGCGTTCTGAATGACTGCTTCGTCTTCCGGCTCACATGGAATAAACATAATTTACGGTAGGAGGGGGGCTATGTGAACATCCGCGCAGTCATTGACTTCGAGACGACAGGTCTTTCTCCCGGCATGGGGGCTCGCCCTACCGAGATTGCCGTTGTGCTGATCGATAGTGGAACGATCATTGATCGTTATCAGAGCCTGATGAATCCCGGTGTACCTATCCCGTATGAGATCCAGACGCTGACCGGGATCACAGACAAAATGGTGAAAGCGGCGCCTCCGGTTGAGTCTGTTATGCAGGAGGCGGCGGAGTTCGTTGATCAGCATCCTCTTGTTGCGCACAACGCCGCCTTTGATCGCAAGTTCTGGAATACGGAGTTGCGCCGGATAGACAGGCAGCCTCAACAGGAGTTCATTTGCTCCATGCTGTTGGCCAGGCGAATTTTTCCCGAAGCGCCTAACCACAAACTCGGTACCCTGGTGCAATCCCTCAGCCTTCCCGATACTGGCCGTTTTCACCGGGCTTTAGCGGATGCAGAGGCCACTGCATATCTCTTGTTACGAATCGAAAGCGAACTTATGCACCGGTTTTGTCTGCCGACAGTGAGTCATGAACTCCTGCTTTCGATTCAGAAAGAAAATCGTAGCAAGCTTGCAAGCTGCGTCAGTCGTTATCAAAGTCGCTAAAGATGGATTACACGGGGAAAAGAAAAGATTTGGTCGAGTGGCTGCGCAAACAGCTAATCGGCCCTGGGAACGAAAAGAAGCAGGCAGTCGACTTTGAATCTGATAAAGAGATCCTGCAGGGTATCTCTCCATTGGACAGGTACCCGACTGGCGTACTGTTCCCGGTTATTCGTGGAGAGGAAGATCCAGCCTCTATCAGTGATGAAGAAGACGTGGGAACTGGGGAAGAGAAGGAGGAGATAAGCAAGGTAGAACCGGTAGAAAAACCTCGTCGTTACATGCCTCCATCGTCTGTTGGATTCTCTTTCTTTGCGCGTGGTGATCTGGTGCGATTCCAGATTATATGTGCTGCTACGCGATATAAGAGGATTGGTGAACGAGACGAACGTGGTCGTTTTCGCAAAATAGAATATGAGCGGATTAAACTTGGGGGGGATAAAGAGACGACAACTGTTTCTGCTACGGTGCATCAGTTAAAGAAACAGCTCACTCAACGCCGTTCTGTCTTTGACGGACTTGCAGGCATTGATGTGTTGTGGCGGCCATTTTTAGATGGTTGGATCGTTACCTTGTCTCTTTTCAATCGACAGGTGATGGATATAGAGGGTGCTCCAAAGTCATTCAAACAAGAGCGCAACTATAAATCCCTGTTTGAGGTTAGACTTAGATGCGTCCTTGAAGCAGGTGAGATCGGTACCTATCCACGTGTTGACAAGAGCCTGCTGACGGAAGAAGAGCAGGAGTTGGAACTACAGTACAAGCATAGACATATCTACGCAGTCGGACACGGCGCCGCAGTTGACTGGTCTGTGGTGGGGGAGAGAGTCCAGGAGATATGCTCCGAGTTTCTGCCGACAGTTGAGGTCCCGCAAGTCACTGCTGATGTCTCGGGTTCAGGTAACTCCGTACTTGGCCTTGCTCATCTTGCAGCAGGTGAGGATGAAACAGCTATCTGGGATGAACTTGACCAGTTCGTGGCAAAATATTCCAAGTGGGTTTCTGAACAGAAACAGAAAGCTGCCACGTTTGATTCGGAGGAACAGGTAGTTGCTGGTCGTATAACTACGCGTATGGATACAACCCACTACCGCATGCAACACGGCGTGTCCTTGCTGCGCACTGACAGTCGTGCAGCGAAGGCCTTCCAATTAGCCAATCAGGCCATGCTGGACCAGATGCGGCAGTCTGATCATGTGCGCGGAAAATCCCGGGAAGAGATGAATTATAAATGGCGCCCCTTTCAGCTGGCTTTCCTGCTGACGGTAATCGAATCAGCCGTCAATGAAGATGACGACTCTCGGGATACTGTCGACCTGATCTGGTTTCCAACCGGTGGTGGTAAAACAGAGGCCTATCTGGGGTTGATCGCCTTTCTCATTGTCTGGCGCAGATTAAAGTATCCCGCCTCTGGCGGTGGTACAACCATTATCATGCGCTACACACTACGCCTGCTGACGGCCCAGCAGTACCTGCGAGCCACACGGATGATCTGCGCGCTGGAGCTGATGCGTGGCAAGGATACCTCTCTGGGAGTGGAACCCATCACTATCGGAATGTGGGTAGGTGCAGCGACCAGTCCGAATGCTTATCTCAAGGCTATGGAGTTTGTCCAGCAGGCCAGTGATGGAAAAGTTTCAGCGTTGCAGCGATTGGTGCTGGATTCTTGCCCATGGTGCGGAACATCCTTCGAGGCGCCGGATAGTTATATTTCGACGCAAACCCAATTTCATTTTTGTTGTACCAATCAAAAATGTGATTTTGGGAGAGAGGATCATGGGCAACTACCTTGCAATGTTGTCGATGAAGCTCTTTACGAGAAACCGCCGACAATGTTGCTCGCTACGGTCGACAAGTTTGCACGCTTGGCGTGGGATGAACGGACCAACGCATTTTTTGGTAGGGAGTCCAACAGGCCTCCCGAGTTGGTTATTCAAGATGAACTCCACCTGATTGCAGGCGCTTTGGGTTCGGTGGTGGGCCTCTATGAGGCTGCACTCGACACAGTACTGATCCAGCGAGGGGTTCATGCAAAATATATTGCCTCGACTGCAACCATCCGTATGGCGAAACAGCAAGTCGAACGACTCTACGGTCGCGAATTGGCCATCTTTCCTCCGCCTGGTCTGTCTTCAGATGATTCATATTTTGCTAAAAAAGTTGATATCGACGATAAACATCCAGGGCGTCTATATGTTGGCTACCTGGCTCCAATGCTTAATCGTCAGCATTGTATGGCGCCATTGGCGGCAGCCTTGCACGTTGCTCCAGAGGCCGTGTTTGAGGAAGGTGAGATGGATCGGGATGATCTACTCGAAGCCTGGTGGACGCAAGTCGTTTACCACGGTAGTTTGAAGGGGGTGGGTAACAGTCACAATGCCTTCAATATCAATGTTAGAGATTTAGTAAAAAGGTTAACAAAAGAGTTCTGCGACGCACGGAAGGAGAGTGAGTGTGGCGATCATGAGGTTGAGAAAACTTTCAGTCGCTCTACCGCACGCATAGCTCAGCTGACCAGTATCTCGAGCGCAGAAGAGAATGCCCGGACATTTTCGCGGTTGGAACAAACCCGTGGGGAACCAGGATGTCTTGATGTGGTACTGGCCACCAACATGATTTCTGTGGGGCTGGATGTTGCGCGTCTGGCCCTGATGGTCATCAATGGACAGCCGTTGACCACCGCGGAGTATATCCAGGCAAGCAGCCGGGTTGGGCGGAGTGATGTCCCCGGTTTGGTGTTCGCAAACTATTATCGCGATCAGGCACGCAGCCTGTCGCACTATGAGAATTTCCGCCCTTATCACGACTCCTTTTATCGTTTCGTGGAGCCTACCAGCGTTACGCCCTACACATATCAAGCCCGCACTCGGGCGCTGCATGCTGCCTTGGTGATAGTCATACGTCATTCATGCGCGTATCTGAGCAATAATCAGGCAGGGCAATTCAACCCAAAGGATGATTGTGTCCGGAAAGTGATCGAGTCACTCAAGCGACGTTGTGCTCAGGCTGATCCTGACAGGGCGATGGAAACAGCGAGTCACGTAGACAGACTCGTCGAACAGTGGCGAGCAGAAGCAGAGAACAGCAAGGCTTCGAGAATTCAGCTGGCCTACCAGGGACCCAATAATGATAAGGCAACAAACCGACTTCTCTTTAACCACGATGACAGGATAAAAGGCCTTTGGCCAACGTTGCAGTCCATGCGTAATGTTGAAAATACCGCTCTTTTGAAACCATTATGAACAAGGACTACCTGCCAGTTCGTCTATCACACCTGCTGCGCCACTGCTCTGTCGGCGCTATTGTACGAGGTCCGGAATATCTAATGACCGTCAAGGATATTCGGGAGTGGACCGCCAGAGATGGCACTCCCGCCGGACAGCTGATCCCCTATGTCGATCAAGTTCGTTCCGCGCTGGGTATTGAGCAGGAGCTATGGGAGCCACCCATTGCAAAAGAGTTAGATACCGGGCAAGTGGATGGTGTGTGTGTTCCAGCTATGCGTTTTCCAACCTGGATGCAGTGTCCAAGTTGTGGTTTGTTGCATTCCAAACCATGGAGAGAACAGCAGGCCGGTCTAAAACCGCGATGCAACTGTGAGAAAAAACCTGAGCTTGAGCAAGTGCCATGGGTGTTGGTACACGCTGATGGACACTTGGCGGATGTGCCGTGGCATTTTCTTGCTCATAAAGAGGGAAAAGGACAAAAACAACAGCAGTGTCGGGCGGTTTGGGAGAAGCCCTATCTCAAGCTAATTGACCAAGGCGTATCCAATCGAAGGGTCGTCTGTAGTCATTGCCATTCAAGGGGAAACTTTCCCGATTCACTCAGAATTCATTTCGGCAAAGGATGGCGTCAACCCTGGATCCCTGAACCACCCGATGCACCAGACAAAGAGACGCCGGCTGATCTGGCCGAGGTGCTGGAGATCAACGATGCCCGTGTACACTCTCCAGTGACATGCAGTGCATTGGTCATCCCGCCGGAATCACGCATTCGCAGAGGGTCGGTGGTTGATCGCCTCTATTCCAGCACTCAGACGCGGATTCAGATAGAAAGTGCAAGGAATCGCCTTTCACGGAAAGGGGCTTTGCAAACAATCGCCGCAAAATTTCGATGCTTAGTTGTCGATGTAGAGGACGCTTGCCGGGAGATCGAAAAGGGTTATCCCCTTTACGGAAAGAACATCACCCAAGGGATTCTGCTGGAGGGCGAATATCAGGCACTGATTGAAGAGATTCCTGATGTGGCCGACGACGAAGATTTCGTCACGGAGCACCATACAAAGGCATGGAAGCGCATGGCGCCTGAATTGCTGTCAGATACGAAGCCACTCAGAATCATCAATTCCATTGATCATCTCATTGCGGTAAATCGGATCAAGGAAATCATGGTACTGAAGGGGTTTCAGCGCCTTGGTGGTGATTTGGTGCCACCTGATATTGATGGTAGCAGCAGTTGGTTACCTGCGCTCGAACTGTACGGTGAAGGGGTGTTTTTTACCATCAAGGAAGAAATTTTGAGCCGATGGGAATCTACAGACTCGCTAAAGGAGCGTGCAAACACCGTTGAAAGGCGATTCGAGGCGACTGGCTTGCACTTTGAGCATGAGATTAATGTTTCTCCACGATTTTTGCTGCTTCACACGCTGGCGCACCTGTTGATCAGGCAATTGGAGATGGAGGCGGGCTATCCAGCGGCTTCGCTGAAGGAGCGCATCTACTGCTCGGCAGGTAAGGGTGGAATCCCTATGTCCGGTATCCTCATCTACGTTGCGGTCCCAGATGTGGTGGGTTCGCTGGGTGGTTTGGCTGAACTGGCAATACCAGAGCGTTTTCTGCCCTTGTTGTCCGGCGTTTTTGATCATGCTGAATGGTGTTCACTGGACCCGGTCTGCTCTGAACACGAAGGTCAGGGGCCGCATCTTCTTAACCGCTCAGCCTGCCATGCTTGCGCTCTGGTTCCTGAGCCGAGCTGTGCTTATGGAAATGTCTTGTTGGATCGCATCTTTATAAAGGGTGATGAGGCAACGGGGACCCCGGCCTTCCTGGATTTCGTCAACTGAGGTTTTGAATGGCCAAACGCATATTCAAGCTACCGGGGATTCAGGACCTCAGCAAGGATCAGGAGGATGCACGTGCACTCCCAAAGAGCGGGCGGCACCTCATCATTGGAGGACCGGGAACAGGAAAATCCGTTCTTGCACTGTTGAGATCCAGACGCCATCACAAAGATAAAGAAGGCTATGTATTTCTGGTTTATAACAAGCTGCTTAACCAAGCCAGCAGGCAGTTGTTTGGGGCGAAATTGGAAAGCCAGCAATGGCAAAGCTGGTTTATGAGAAATTACCGGGAAATAACTGGCGAACCAATCCCACTCCAACCCTCACAGCCGGGGAGAACATGGCAGGATATTGACTGGGTAGGTGTTTTGGATGCCATAACGAAGCTTGAAGAACAACTGCCAGCGCAGGATTTCCCATATCTGGTCATTGATGAAGGTCAGGACATGCCGCCTCAGTTTTATCAAGCGTTATTGAATTTGGGATTTGAAGAATTTTATGTGGTGGCGGATCAAAATCAGCAGATCGAGCCCGATAAGAACAGCACTCGGCAAGAGATACAGAATGTCCTTGCCATTGATCCAAATGATCTGATTGAGCTGCAGCATAATTATCGCAATACCTACTCAATCGCCAGGCTGGCGCGGGAATTCTACACAGGTGATCCAGCCAGTCCACCACCAGATCTACCAAAATCTAAGCATTCAGCCAAGCGACCGCTATTATTCGAGTACAACAATAACCAATTTCAGCCGATGATTAAGCGAATCCTGAAGATGGCTGATTTGAATCCAAATCGGCTTATTGGGGTAATCACGCCAAACAATAAGGTTCGAAGACGCTATTTTGACGCGCTCAAGATCTCCGATGTTCAACTGGATAACGAAAGGCCTCGTATCGAAACGTATCAATCCGGTAAAGATGCAGAGTTGTTATTCGATGAGGGAGGAATCATGGTAATCAACGCGCAATCATGTAAAGGCCTGGAATTTGATACCGTGTTTCTTGCTGATATTAACGAACACTACCTAAATTCCAGCATGCCTGATCAGAAAAAACGTCTTTTCTATGTCATGGTGGCTCGCGCAATCGACAGCGTCATTATGTTAAAAGAAGCAGACAAGCATTGCCCGGTTGAGGCGATTCTTCCAAAAGACCCAGATGTTCTGGAGCGAAAGTGATGGTAACCCCAACTGATTTGTTTGAATCTGACGACTCGTCAACTGCGGCCAACGCGTCCTCTCGATGGCTGCTGGTAACCAACCAGCGAAATCTGTTCTACATGCTTGCGGCAGGACTGGTCATGCCTCCAAAAGGGTTTGGCAAGAAGTACTACCAGGACACGCTTTGTAACTATCCTGGTTGGATTCCTCTATTTTCTGATAACGTCCCTGCGGCATCCATTGAACAATCTGTCAGTGAGCGCAGCCACCTCATACCCTGCCTTGTGGAAATTGACCTGTCATCCCTGCGCGGCAGGGTGATGGCCATTGGTGAGGATGGTTCGCTAAAGGAAGTGAACTTTCCGGATGGAATAGATGGTAGTGAACGTGTTCTTCTGGTTCCAGCCCCTCTTCCGATTACATGGTTCAATTCGATCATTTTTCAATCCGGTGACGATAAGTCCAGTTGTGATGCCGATACGCGTGATTTCGGTAATGTACCGCTTGCCACTTTCAAGCGTAAGGTGGTCGCACGGCTATTCTCCGGTAGATCCGAGGTGGTATGGCCTCCGGAAAATTTGGAATTACCCAATCGAGACATGCCAATGGATGGACCGTTGGCTGCGGGCGGCATGATGGCGATGCTGCTGCACCTGGCCAATCTCGGGGATATTGGCGTAGGTTCCTGCCGACTCGCCTTTGATGTGGAAGATAGTGTTGCCGAAACGATATCAGAGCCTATGCTTTCCGCACTCGGAACCTGGCAATGCATCGGGCAAGCATCAGATACCAACGATGTACTGCAGAATCTATTTTGGGGTGCAATCGACAAATTAGTCATATGGCGATCATCAGAAACGTCTGAGAGCACACTGGACGTACTGCTTGGTCATTTGGAATCAACGGCGGATCAATTGGACGAGCGAATGAAACAAGCGCTCTCAAAGTTGGCTGGCGATCTGAAAACAGTGGCCGGATTTGCAGACAGCACCATCACCGAGTTGTTCGAGCGTCATCCAAAATCATTTTCACGCGTTATGACGCTCTTCTTCCTACGCGAAAATTGTTCCGAATTACTTGAGTTCAGACACCCCTTGTTGAATGAGGCTGATTACCTGGCGGCGGCAATCCTCTTCTCTGCCAGAGATGGTTGGCTGGGTCTGCCGCTTGAGTTGCGTGACTTTCCCGGTTTGCAGGAAGCCGTGCCACATCGCATGGCGGCGATGGCGCACCGAATAACAGATACAGGCATTGATCTTGGCGTGCCTCCCGAAAGACCGAAGCCGCTACGTGAGCTATTTGCACCCGGTCCGAGGGGATGGAGTAAAGCCCAGAACGAAGCGGCATTGTTTTTGGCGCGGCACAGCAAGTGGGATGGTATTCAAACCCGTGTGACATTAGGCAAAGGCGAGTATCGGCTGGAGATCGATGGAAAAGGCATGCACGTCCTCATTGATGGAGAGGCAAAGGCTGTGGTGACTGAGGTCGATAGAGAGCAGTTCTTTTTGAACTTGGCTCAAGAGCGCCTGACAAGCAAGCAACAACAGAAAGTTCACGCTTTACTGTAAACGCAGGCGTAATCATATGCGTATGATTCCAGATACTCCCCATGGCACGCACAGCCAGGCGGAGAAACGCATCTTTGACAGGCTTAGAGTGATCTCCTTTGACGAAAAGCAGGGTATCTTCACGGCCTATCATTCTCTCAACCTTACCCGACATGCCTACAAACGCTTTGGTGAAATCGATTTCCTGATCTGTTGCTCGAAGGGTCTTTACGCCATTGAGGTCAAAGGTGGTGGTGTTTCATATAAGGAGGGTACTTGGTACTACAGAAACCGTTATGGTGATGACAATACATCAAGAGAGGGACCGTTCAAACAAGTTGAATCTGCACTTCATGGGTTGATGAAAAATCTGCGGGCCAACCTTCCTGATCGTGTGATTTCTCAGTTTTCCATTGGTTATGGAGTCATCTTTCCTGATTGCGAATGGCGTGTGTCCGGTTCTGAATGGGATCCACATACGCTTGCAGATGTTCGGGGTTCCAAGAATCTGGAAAGGTGGTTACGAAAGCTGTTTCAGTATTGGAGAAGTAAAGATGGGGGTAACCGTCATCCAGACAGTGTGGCGTTAAAGACTCTGCGGCGTTACCTTCGGCCCGAGTTCGAATCGGTGGTCCCTCTGCATGTCCAGGCGCAAGCAGCAGAAGACCGGATCGCGAGACTGACTGAGGACCAAATGGCCATGGTCGATGTGGTGGCCGCCAATCCAAGGGTGCTGTGCTCAGGTGGCGCAGGAACAGGCAAGACATTCCTTGCCATGGAACTTGCCCGCCGTTGGACTGCCGAGGGCATGAACGTTCTGCTGGCATGCCGTTCACCCTGGCTCAAGAATTATCTCGCGGCGCGTTTCGCCATCCCTAAGCTGACCCTTTCTCTGGCTGCTTCAACCCGGATGGCTTGCCGCCGGGCAGGTCTGGACCAATTCGATGCACTGATTGTCGATGAAGGGCAGGACCTATTCGATATGGGTTCTCTCGACAAACTGGATTCGGTTTTAGCGGGTGGCTTGGCAGAGGGCCGATGGTGCCTATTTCACGACATAAACAACCAGTCTGGTTTGTTAAACAGACCCGACCAGGAAGCCATTGAGTACCTGGAATCTCTACGGCCCGCCCAAGTGCCTTTGCGTACCAATTGCCGCAATACGCGAGTCATTCTGGAAAAGGTACAGACATCGCTCGGCGCTGATATGGGAACGAGAGGGGCTGGAGAAGGGCCGAGAATTCGTGAGCATGAGACGACTTCCAGGGAAGAAGCAGGGAAACTTCTCGCGAATGAGATTGCTGAACTTGTCGATCATGGAGGACTTGCACCAGGCGATGTTACCATCCTCTCTCCCGATTCGTTTGAAAATTCTTGTGCAGTAGATTTGCCAAAAAAAATAAGGAAGGGGATCATGACCTTGGATGAATACTCGGTGAAATCTTTCCCAGCCAGGCAGATCAGCTATGCGAAGATTAGAGATTTCAAAGGGTTAGAAAATGAAGCCATTATCTTGGTCGACTTGCCGCCGCCCAGTAGAGAGGATGGCGATATCGCGGCTCACTACGTGGCGATGAGCCGAGCAAGGTCAGTACTCTCGCTTGTCTATCGAAGCACAAGGTAACCAAGATGTCACTTTACAGTTACAATGTTTGGCAGAGCAACAAGGTAAGCCTTTGCGCTCAAATGCATGTTTTCGGATGGACGGCAGGATAACCGGAACAATCGAGCCACAGGCTTGTCAGTATACGCAATAGTTAAGTCGGCCAGCTATCCGTGCAATTCATGAGCCCGGCTGCATGGCAGTAACCATCTGGAGGCCTTCAGTGCCGGTTCCAATCCCAGTGGTCAGGTCAATCCCAAGGCGATCGCTGCGATGCAGGAGAAGGGATACGACCTGACGATACACCACTCCAAATCGTTCAGTGACCTGCCCGATGCGCAGTTCGATTTTGTTATCACCATGGGATGCGGTGATCGATGTTCCCATATTCCGGCGCAATTCCGTGAAGACTGGGATCTTCCTGATCCTAAAACACTGCCGCCGGAAGAATTCAACCGGGTCAGGGATGAGATCGAACATCGGGTACTGGACCTTCTGACGCGGCTTAATTAAGGGATAGGTAAAAGGTTAAAGGCTAAAGGTTAAAGGACGAATTCACACTCGTTTTCAGATTATGGTTTGACGCGTTTCTGGGTCAAAGTAAGACTTTTTAACCCTGAAACCTGTAAGGCGAAAAGAGCCAGGAATGACGAAGAATCTCGGTCTGTCTATTTGGTACGGCCACCTTTAACCTTTAACCTTGAACCTTTATTATCCCCCCATGAATAAGGAAAAGCGGCAGGCCATATTCGAGCGCCTGCAGGCGGCTAATCCAAATCCGACCACCGAACTTAACTATCGGACCCCCTTTGAGCTGCTGCTGGCGGTGATCCTCTCTGCTCAGGCGACGGATAAGGGCGTCAATAAGGCAACAGCGCGCCTGTTTCCGGTTGCCAATACGCCGGAAGCAATCTTCGAACTTGGCGAAGTGGGTTTGAAGACGTACATCAAGACCATCGGACTGTTCAATTCCAAAGCGAAAAATATCATCCAGACCTGCCGTATGCTGATCGATATTCACGACAGTGAAGTGCCGAATGAGCGACTAGCACTGGAGGCGCTGCCCGGTGTTGGCCGCAAGACTGCAAATGTGGTGTTGAATACTGCTTTCGGACAGCCCACAATGGCAGTGGATACCCATATCTTCAGGGTTGGGAATCGGACCCGGCTGGCGCCAGGAAAGACGCCGCTGGAGGTGGAGAAAAAACTGCTGCGCTGGACGCCGAAAGTCTTCCTGCAGGATGCCCACCACTGGCTTATTCTGCATGGGCGTTATACCTGCGTCGCCAGAAAACCACGTTGCGGCAGCTGTGTGATTGAGGATCTTTGTGAATTCAAGGAGAAGACGTCGTAAACCTACGGGGTTGAAATCTTTTTAGGAGTTTTACCAATGCATCGAATTGTGCTCTCTCTTTTCGCTTTTTTCTTTTTTCTATCAGCCAGCGCTCAAGCTGGAAACGGCCTGGTAAACGTGCCCAGTCAATTCGGCGTGCAGAAGACGATGGATCGTCTGGAGAAGATGGTTAAAACGGCAGACATGCGGGTCTTTGCGCGTATCAACCACGCCAAAGGGGCGGAGAAAATCGGCAAAACGCTACGTCCGACCCAACTCCTGATCTTCGGCAGTCCGAAGGCGGGGACTCCCCTGATGAAGAGCGATCAACGGGTCGGCATCGACCTGCCACTCAAGGTATTGGTCTGGAAGGATGCCGAGGGTCATGTCTGGTTCAGCTATACCCGTCCCGGTTATATGCTCAACCGTTTTGGGATCAATAATCGACCCAAGGTCAAAGAGAAGATGACCGGTATATTGGCCAAGTTCGCCCGTGTTGCGACCAGACCCTGACCCGGAATTCCTATTCTGTGTTTGGCGGCGATAGAAATCAGATTCGGCAGGTCTTTGTTGATGCCTGGCAGAAGCGGATTCAGGGTAAACCACTGGAGCCGCTTGAACAGATGATCGCTGCCGTAGTGGCTGAACATTCTGAATACCATAAACTGCTGGGCGACCGTGAAGCAGCATTGAGCCGGGAGTTTCTGCCGGAAGACGGTGAGAGCAATCCGTTTCTGCATATGGGCATGCATATTAGTCTGCAGGAGCAACTCTCCACTGATCGTCCGATTGGGATCGCCGGGCTCTGCCAGCGGCTGACCCAACGTATTGGAGATGCCCACGAGGCGGAACACCAATTGATGGAGTGTCTCGCACATATGCTTTGGGAGGCACAGGTCAACAAACGGATGCCGGATGAGCAAGCCTATCTCGAATGCGTCAAGCGCCTTGTCATTTAGTGTCTGTCCTAAACTGATTCAGAGAACCTCTGGCTCCAACTTCAACTAAACTTCTGAATAAACAGCATTAAATGCCGAAAACCAACCACATGAATTGTACCCTCTGCCGCGTCATGCGTGGTTTTGCCTTTGGCGGATTGGGGGCGGCGGTCGCTGGCTATGGCGCGATCTGGTTTGGCGCGGAGGAGCAGGATGCAGTGCTCTATGCGCTCTTCGGTGCGATAGTGCTGACCGCGTATATGAATCGCAAACGGCCTGAACAAAAGTAGAACATACGGAGAGATTTTGTGAATCAGCTACCCCACTTTCCTCACATGATTGCAGGCGATATCGAGCCGGCAGGTTCCCTGGAGATCACTGCTCCCTACGATCAGTCACCTATTGCCACCATCGACACGCTGGATGAAAAGGGGGTCGATCAGGCACTGGCCAAGGCCCACGCCCTGTTTCAGAATCGGGATGGCTGGCTGACGGCTGCCGAGCGCATCATCATCCTGAGACGTGCCGGTGAGATTATGCAGGAGCGGGCCGAACAACTGGCCTTGGAGGCGGCACGGGAAGGCGGTAAGCCACTGCTGGATTCCAGGGTCGAGGTGGCCCGTGCCATCGACGGCATACAGATCTGTATCGAGACTCTGCGCACCGAGGGCGGTGAGGAGATCCCGATGGGGGTGAACGCCGCTTCTCTGGGACATCTCGCATTTACCCGCCGTGAACCGATCGGCGTGGTGGTGGCGGTGAGCGCATTCAACCACCCGTTGAACCTGATCGTGCATCAGGTGGGACCGGCGGTGGCAACCGGCTGTCCTGTGATCGTGAAGCCGGCGGAGGATACACCACTCTCCTGCATGCACTTCATCGAGATCCTGCTGGAAGCGGGACTTCCCGAAGGGTGGGTACAGGGCCTGGTGACGAGTGACCACAAGGTGGCTACCAAGCTGGTGACCGACCCTCGGGTCGATTTCTTCTCCTTTATCGGCAGTGCCAAGGTGGGCTGGTGGCTGCGCTCGCAGCTCTATCCCGGCACCCGCTGCGCCCTGGAGCATGGCGGTGCGGCACCGGTGATCGTTGCGGCGGATGCGGATATTGATGATGCCCTGCCGCTGCTGGCCAAGGGGGGGTTTTACCATGCTGGTCAGGTCTGTGTTTCGGTCCAGCGCGTGTTCGCCCAGCGATCGATTGCGCGGCAACTTGCCGAGGGGTTGGCGAAAGAGGGCAAGGCTATGATGGTGGGTGATCCGGTGCTGGAGGCAACAGCCATCGGGCCTTTGATCCGCCCCCGTGAAGTGGAACGCATCCATGAGTGGGTGGCTGAAGCGGTGCAGGGTGGGGCGGAACTGCTCTGCGGCGGCGAGCCGATCTCCGGGACCTGTTATCCCGCCACTGTGCTGCTCAATCCTCCAGCCGATGCGAAAGTCAGCACGCTGGAGGTCTTTGGCCCTGTGATCTGTGTCTACAGTTACGATGACCTCGATGAGGCCCTCGAACGGGCAAATTCTCTGCCCTATGCCTTTCAATCCGCAATCTTCACCAAGAGTCTTGAGACCTCGCTACGGGCTTACCGCCGCCTCAACGCCTCTGCCGTGATGATCAATCAGTTCACTGCCTTTCGCGTTGACTGGATGCCGTTTGCGGGCCTGCGGCAGTCGGGGATGGGGGTTGGCGGCATCCCTCACTCCATGCGGGATATGCAGGTGGAGAAGATGATGGTGATTCGTTCAACGGAAATCTGAGTGATTCCTGATTTCGCGCAATAGCCAGTTGATGCAAACGGGTTTAATCTTTAAGTAGAGACAGCTTGATCGGGCCGTATTGATACGGTCTGGTTGAAGCTAGTAAGCAGTCGCTCAATTAAAATAACAGGGGAGTTCAATATGTCGATGACTTGGGTAGTTGCAGCAGATGCAAGCCGTGCCAGAATTTTTTCAGTAGATAAGTCCGCCGGGTCTTTGCTGGAGATCCAGACACTAAGCCACCCTGAGGCGCGTCTGCATGAAGGTGATCTCATTTCTGACAAACCTGAAGGGGAGCCGGATGAACACAAGCAGGACAGTGCCGATCGTTTTGCCGCGCATGTATGCGCGACCCTTGAGGCGGGACGTAAAATCGGCGAGTTTCGCAAGCTCTATCTGCTGGCGGCCCCCGCTTTTCTCGGTATGCTGCGTAAGCATGAAAGCGATTCCCTGAAACAGATGATTCTCGGCGAGGTTGATAAAAACCTCGCGGCAATGGATCCGGCACAGATCAGGAAACATCTGCCCGAATATCTCTGACGATGGATATCAAGCCCCTCGATGTTTCCCTGCTCTATCATGCATGTGATCTTGGCGGGCTTGATTTCAGCACCACTGAAACCCTTGAGACCCTCCCTGAAATCATCGGGCAGGAGCGGGTATTGGAGTCGCTCCGTTTTGGTGTGGGCATTCCTCATGAGGGCTACAACCTCTACGTCATGGGTTCCACCGGCGTGGGGCGTCACCGGGTCGTTACCGACACCCTGAACAGGCTCAGTCAGCCTGCCGGCAAACGTTCACTCGATTGGTGTTACGTCGCCAACTTTGATGATCCCAATCAACCGCAGACCCTTTGCCTGCCTCCCGGTATGGGCAGGATGCTGCGCCAGGATATGGAGATTCTGGTGGGCGACCTGTTGGGTGCAATTCCAGCTGCACTGCAGAGCAAAGAGTTTCGTCACCGAGCCGAGGAGATTACCGCTTCGTTGCAGAAGCAGGAAGAGAAGATAGCTGCGGATTTTGGTGACAGGACCCGGGAGCAGGGCATTGCCTTACTCCACTCGCCCAACGGCTACTCGCTGGTGCCACTGAAGGGCGACAAGATCCTCAGTGCCGAGGCGTTTCGGCAACTGCCGGAGGAGGAACGCTCGGAGATAGAGTCCAAAATTGAGGCGTTTCACCGGGAACTCAGGGATACCCTGGGGCAGATTCCACTATGGCAGCGCGAGATGCGCGTGCGTTACAAGGCGCTGGAGCAGGAGGTGGCCGAACTGGTCGTCAATCGGCTGGTGGGTGAACTGACCCGCAAATATGCGGAACAGGCGGAACTGGTCAGCTATCTCGACCAAGTCAGGTCCGACGTACTCGACAACCTTGAACGCTTTCTCAATAACGAAGATGAAGCGGGGAACCTTATCGAGGCAGATGATCCCCGTTTTACGCGTTACAGGATCAATCTGCTGGTGGACAACCGGGATGGGCCGGCGGTGCCGATTATCTACGAACCCAACCCCACCTATCAGAATCTATTGGGCAGGGTGGAACACCAGGCCCGCATGGGTACGCTGGCCACAGATTTCACCCTCATCAAGCCTGGTGCGCTGCACCGGGCCAACGACGGGTTTCTGGTGCTGGACGCCGAGAAGTTGCTGTCGAATGGGTTTGCCTGGGATGCCCTGAAGCGCGCACTGAACTCTCGTGAGGTCCGTATTGAACCGCTGGAGCGGCAACTCAGCATGCTCAGCACGATTACCCTGGAACCCGATCCTATCCCGATTGATCTTAAAGTGGTGTTGATCGGTGATCGTCAGATATACCATCTGTTGAAGACCTACGATTCTGACTTCGGCACACTCTTCAAGGTGGTGGCTGATTTTTCCGAGTCATTGCCACGGGAAAACGGTAACGATGAGATGTTTGCGCGGCTCATTGCGACGTTACAGCGGCAGGAGGGGGCGCATCCCGTTACCAAGGCTGCGGTTCAGCGTCTCATCGAAGAGGCCGCCAGAAATGCCGGGAACGGTGAAAAGTTGTCGTTGCATATTGGCAGTCTGCTGGATCTGCTTAAAGAATCGGATTACAGGGCAGAAGCGCTCGGCAGTGAATCGATCGAGGCCGAGCATGTGCAATGGGCCATACAGCAGCAGTTGCACCGGGTGAGCCAATATTGTGAATTGATGCAGCAGGAGATCCTGGATGGCACCCTCATGATCGATACTGACGGCATTCAATTGGGGCGGGTGAACGGCCTCTCCGTGGTTCAGGTGGGTGATCACACGTTTGGCCTGCCGAACCGAATCAGCGCCACTGCACGAATTGGCCACGGTGAAGTCGTCGACATCGAGCGGGAAGTGGATCAGGGTGGTCCCATTCACAGCAAAGGCGTCTTCATCCTGGCGGCCTATATCAATCGCCGTTACGCGCGTTATCAGCCACTCTCCGTGGCTGCCACCCTGGTATTCGAGCAGACTTATGGAGAAGTGGAGGGAGACAGCGCCTCCGCCGGCGAACTCTGTGCGCTTATATCCGTACTGGGGGATATTCCAATCCGCCAGTCTTTGGCGATCACCGGCTCCGTCAATCAGCACGGCGAGATGCAGCCGATTGGCGGCGTTTGCGAGAAGATTGAGGGTTTTTTCGATATCTGTGACAAACGGGGTCTGGATGGTACACAGGGCGTCATTATTCCTGAGACGAATGTGCGTGATCTGATGTTGAAGCGCGCCGTTGTCGAGGCAGCAGAAGCGGGGCAATTCCATGTGTATGCCGTAAAGCATGTGGAGCAGGCGCTGGAGTTGCTGACCGGATTACCCGCCGGAGTGGCGGATGATCAAGGGATCTATTCAGAGGAGACACTCAACGGCAAGGTTCAGGCGCGGTTGGCAGAGTGGTTTGCCCTGAGGTTGTCCTTGTCCGGGCACACGGTTGGGGAGTGATCGATTTTATTCCGATACCGGGTTAATCGACGGACGTTACCTGACAGATCAGTTGTCCCTTGGCGACTCTTGCCTTGACTGTATCACCCACTGCCACCTCGTCGGCTGCGTGGATGATATGTCCGTCCTTCTCGCGGGAGACGATGGCATAACCCCGTTTCAGGGTATTCAGTGGACTCAGGGTGTGCAGATCCCTTGCCAGTTGGCTCAAACGGTTGTGTTGTCCGACGATCTTCCCTTCGATTTGCTGGCGCAATCGTGACTGCAGTGTCTTGTGGCTGAACTTCAGACGTTCGATCTGCCGCTCCGGTGACTGAGCCAGAAGACGGGTCTGCAGGCTCTGCAGACGGCTCTGTTGCCGCTCCGCCAGTTGTCTTTGGATCTGATGCAGCCGTTGGGTCAGTTCATCCAGGCGTTGGCTACGCTGCAACAGGCGCTGCCCGACGTGCTGGCGTTCCAGCCGTCCCGACAGACTGTCCAGCCGCTCCCGGTAGTTTGAGAACTGCTGCTGCCAGCGCAGGGTCATCTGTTGCTGGAGACGCTGCAGTCGAAGCCGCCAGGCTGCTTGATCGGGGCTGACCAGCTCGGCGGCAGCCGAGGGTGTGGCGGCCCGCTGATCGGCGGCGAAGTCGGCAATCGTGAAGTCGATCTCGTGACCGATGCCGGTGACCAGTGGAATTCTGGAGGCAAAGATCGCGCGGGCCACCTGCTCATCGTTGAAAGCCTGCAGATCCTCAAGGGAACCGCCTCCACGACTGAGGATCAGCAGGTCGCACTCGGCCCGGTGGTTGGCGACTTCGATTTTGCGGATGATCTGTGCCGGTGCCTCTCTGCCCTGTACCGCCACCGGATAGATGACCACGGGTATCGCCGGAAAGCGCCGTTGCAGCACGGTCAACAGATCGCGCACGGCGGCTCCGGATGGCGAGGTGATGAGACCGATCTGTCCCGGCAGGCTGGGCAGTGGCTGTTTGTGGCGGCTGTCGAAGAGCCCCTCATCCGACAGTTTCTGTTTGAGTTGGTCGAAGGCGAGCCGCAGTGCCCCTTCACCGGAGGGTTCCATATGCTCCGCGATGAGTTGGAATTCCCCTCTTGCCTCGTAGAGGCTGATGCGGGCGCGGATCAACACCTGCTGCCCGTTCTCCGGTTGAAAACGCAGACGCTGCCGCTTCATACGGAACATGGCGCAGCGTACCTGGGCTGCCTCGTCCTTCAGGGAGAAGTAGATATGCCCAGAGGCCGGTTTTGCGAGGTTGGATATCTCACCCTCGATCCAGAGCAGCGGGAAGCTGCCTTCCAGCACGGCACGGGTCTCCCGGACAAGACGGGAGATGGTATAGATGTCGCGTTGATTATTGCGTTCTGGCTGCATTGGAAGTCGTGGGTCAATGGTTCATGTAATCAGGAATCTTGAACTTTTTCAGCGCTTTTCAACTGATTTGGGGAGGGATCCTGCCCGTCGTGCGCCCGGTATTTAGTGATGATGGAGGGACTCTGTGTCAAATTTGATGGACAATAAGGCGCTTAAAGTGCTGTTTTTTCAATTAAAATTAATTCCGGCCCCTGTGAATTCCCTCGCTTTTTTATCATCCTTCAGGCTATCCAGTTTACCGGTCTGGCGTCAAATTCTATAATGCCCGGCTAAGTTCACCCCACCCGGAAACGAAACTATGCGTGTTATCGAGGAAGCCCTTACTTTTGACGATGTTTTGTTGGTGCCGGCGCACTCCACGATCCTGCCCAAGGATGTGGAGCTGCGCACCAAGCTTACCCGCGACATCGAACTCAGCATCCCACTGGTCTCTGCGGCGATGGACACGGTTACCGAAGCCAAGTTCGCCATCGCATTGGCGCTGGAGGGCGGTATCGGTATCGTGCACAAAAATATGACGCCAGAGCAGCAGGCCCAGGAGGTCGCAAGCGTCAAGAAGTATGAGAGTGGGGTGATCCGCGAGCCGATCACCGTTGGGCCGAATATCAGTATTGGCGAGGTCGTGGAGTTGACCCGGGCCAACAACATCTCCGGGGTGCCGGTGGTGGATGGCGACGACCTGGTCGGTATCGTAACCAGCCGTGACCTGCGTTTTGAGCGCAAGATGGATGATCCGGTACGCAATATCATGACCCGCAGGGAGAATCTCGTCACGGTAAAAGAGGGTGCCGACCGGGATGAAGTGCTCAACCTGCTGCACAAACACCGTATCGAGAAGGTGCTGGTGGTGAACGGCGATTTCAAGCTGCGCGGCATGATCACCGTGAAGGATATCCAGAAAGCGAAAGACAATCCGAATGCCTGCCGAGACGATCAGGAGCGCCTGCGGGTGGGCGCTGCGGTCGGTGTAGGTGCTGGCACCGAGGAGCGTGTCGAACAGCTGGCTGCGGCAGGCGTCGATGTCATTGTGGTGGATACCGCCCATGGTCACTCCCAAGGCGTGCTCGACCGGGTGGCCTGGGTGAAGAAACACTATCCCCAGGTGCAGGTGATCGGCGGCAATATCGCCACTGCAGCTGCGGCCCGCGCCTTGGCGGATGCGGGCGCGGATGCGGTGAAGGTAGGAATCGGTCCCGGGTCGATCTGCACCACCCGCATCGTAGCCGGTGTGGGGGTACCCCAGGTGACGGCTGTATCAAACGTTGCGAAAGCGCTGGAGGGCACTGGCGTGCCGCTGATTGCGGATGGCGGCTTGCGCTACTCCGGTGATATTGCCAAGATACTGGCAGCCGGTGCCTATTCGGTAATGATCGGCGGCATGTTTGCCGGTACCGATGAGTCCCCTGGTGACGTGGAGATCTTCCAGGGGCGTTCCTACAAATCCTATCGCGGCATGGGCTCTCTGGGCGCCATGTCGGGCAAGCAGGGCTCCAGCGACCGCTATTTCCAGGAAGATACCCAGGACAAGGAGAAGCTGGTGCCTGAGGGCATCGAGGGAAGGGTGCCTTATAAAGGGACTGCCTTGAGTATCATCTACCAGATTATCGGCGGTATCCGCTCCAGCATGGGTTATACCGGTTGCGCCACCATCGACGAGATGCGTACCAAGCCGGAGTTCGTGCGGGTGACCAATGCAGGCATGACCGAGTCTCATGTGCATGACGTTACCATCACCAAGGAAGCGCCGAACTACCGTCGCGACTGATAGCAGGCATTTATAACCGCGAAGGGTGCTTAGCACCCTTCGCGGTTTCTCATTTTCCGGAACAGTAATAATGAACACAGACATCCACGCCCATCGAATCCTGATCCTCGATTTTGGCTCCCAATACACCCAACTCATTGCCCGGCGTGTGCGTGAAGCGGGTGTCTATTGCGAGATCTATCCCTATGATAATGCGGATGAGGGTCTGGCCGGGAAGAAGCCTGCTGGGATAATCCTCTCAGGCGGTCCGGAAACGACCACTGCGGATGAATCGCCCCGCGCACCCCAGGAGATATTCGAACTGGGCGTGCCGGTATTGGGCATCTGCTATGGCATGCAGACCATGGCAGCCCAGCTGGGCGGCAGCGTGACCCCTTCTGATAAACATGAATATGGATATGCGCAGGTGCGTGCACGGGGGCACTCCAAACTTTTGCGGGATATCGAGGATCACACCAACGAGGAGGGCTATGGTCTGCTCGATGTCTGGATGAGTCATGGCGACCGGGTCGATACATTGCCGGAAGGTTTTCATGTCATCTGTGAGACCGGCAACGCACCGCTGGCCGGCATGGCGGACGAGGCGCGTGGCTTCTACGGCCTGCAGTTTCACCCGGAAGTGACCCATACGCATCAGGGCAAGCGCATTATCGACAAGTTTCTGCTTGAGATTTGCGCTTGCGAATCACTCTGGACCTCAGGGCAGATCATCGAGGAGAACATCAACCATGCCCGCGAACGGGTGGGTGACAAACAGGTGGTGTTGGGACTCTCCGGCGGCGTCGATTCCTCTGTGGTGGCGGCGCTGTTGCACAAGGCGATCGGTGATCAGCTGACCTGTGTCTTTGTCGATAACGGCCTGTTGCGTCTGCACGAAGGGGATCAGGTTATGGCGACCTTCGCCGAGCATATGGGTGTGACGGTGATTCGGGTCAATGCGGAGGATCGTTTCCTCAAGGCGTTGAAAGGGGTCTCCGACCCCGAGCAGAAACGCAAGATCATCGGCAATCTCTTTATCGATATCTTCGAGGAGGAGGCGAGCAAACTGGATAATGTCGAGTTCCTCGCCCAGGGAACCATCTATCCTGATGTGATCGAGTCCGCTGGCGCAAAATCGGGCAAGGCGCATGTCATCAAGTCCCATCACAATGTGGGGGGTCTGCCCGACTATATGAAGCTGGAACTGATCGAGCCTCTGCGTGAACTCTTCAAGGACGAAGTGCGTAAGATCGGTGTGGAACTCGGTCTGCCCTACGAGATGATCTACCGCCATCCCTTCCCAGGGCCGGGGCTTGGTGTGCGTATTCTCGGTGAGGTGAAGAAAGAGTATGCGGACCTGCTGCGCCAGGCGGATCATATCTACATTGAAGAACTCTACAAACACAATCTTTATGATGAAGTGAGTCAGGCGTTTACCGTCTTTATTCCGGTGAAGTCTGTCGGCGTCGTGGGTGATACGCGGCGTTATGAATATGTGGTTTCACTACGCGCGGTGAAAACCGTGGATTTCATGACAGCCAAGTTTGCCCATCTGCCTTTTGATTTTCTGGAAGAGGTTTCCCGGCGTATCATCAACGAGGTGCAGGGGATTGCGAGGGTGGCTTATGATATTTCGAGTAAGCCGCCGGCGACGATTGAGTGGGAGTAGCCGGTATTTGCTGGCAATGACTGGCATCAGAGTTGGGGGCTCGCGTCGATCAATAAACAAAGGATAGCCTGTTCTAAAAATATCCGTCTATTTGATGAATAGCCAAAGAGGGATCAGATGTGCTTCATCGGGTCCATATTCTGATGCAGTACCCGCACAATGGTAATCCCGTGCGGTTGTTTTACGTAGTAAAGAATATGGCTTTCATAAGGGAAGCTGAGTAGCCCTTTTGAGAGTGACTCCCGTTTCACGCCTAAATCGGGATTATCGGCAAGGAGTTGATCCTGTGCTTCCAAGCCGTCGATGTACGCATGAGCCTGCGTCGCGCCCCACTGCTGGAGGGTATAGCTGATGATGTCTTCAAGATCGCGTTCGGCTTTTTCTGCGAATTTATAGCAGGGGTCGTTCTTAACCACTTACCTGTTTCCGCAATTTGTCCAAGACGGTTTTACCATCCGTTACCTTACCTGCTTGCAGGTCGGCAATACCTTCCTCGATGGCCTTCTTCAGATGTTCATCTTTCAGGGCTTTGAACTGGGTATATTCCTCCACCGAGATCACCACGGCAATGGGTTTGCCATTTCGGTTGATTCGAACGGGGGCATGCTGTGCCTTGATAAGGACTTCGCCGAATTCGCGTTTGGCATCACTGGCGCTAAGTGTTTCCATGATATATCCTGATATTAATCAACTTAATCAACTTAATCAATTATAGGATCCTCGCCAGGAGATGTCTAGCAGAAGCCTTGTCCAATATGAAATGTGAAATGAGTCTGAAGCCGGGATGAGATACGTCCATGATGGGGGGATGAAAATCATCATGAAGCTCGAAGACTTAAAAACGATCGATTAACTCACTGATTTCCTGTCAGGCACCCAGGCGGTGGCCTTTTCGGTCTTCATCGTCAGCGGGATCCAGACCCTCTTCGCCGAGGATAATGGGGAAGAGCGTACCGGTTGGATAGCGTTCAATGGGGTGAATTCCCTTGATTTCATCTTTTTCCGAGACGGGGCCCATCAGCTGGCTCCGAAGCCAGTCAACTAACCGCTGACGTTTTTTTGCGTAGTCCATGACGTTTGATTCAGGATTTTTGCAAGGTGGGGAAAATGAATACTTCTGATTTCAAGGGCCTCCCTCTCGATTATGTATTCATGGCCATAACGGGAAAATGACAATTCTGCTCTATTCTGTCATGCGGTTTTATGGTAATCACTCACCTCGATTTCTGAATTATTGGCATCACAATCTGTTTACGGTCGATTTTATTCCACGGCAGGATGGTGCCATCGGAACGAGTCTGACGGGTGTCTCCTCCGTAAACCAGCCATGCTCGCCCGGCGGGTTTACCTGCCAGTTTCCGCCAGAAATCCAGTCCCTTGAAATAGTCCCGGTTTATGGTCTGGCCGGACTTTATTTCCAGTGGTGACAGGTGTGTTCCATGATCGATCAGGAGATCCACCTCGTGTCCGGAACGATCACGCCAGAAGCAAAGATTTGAGGCTTCGCCCGCGTTATAATGGGCCTTGAGTAATTCACTGATGACCCAGGTTTCGAATAATGCACTGCGTTGGACATGCGTTGTCATTTGCTCGGCATTCTGGATACCGAGCAGCCAGGTCGCGAGCCCCGTATCCAGAAAATATAACTTGGGTGTTTTTACCAGTCGTTTGTTGAAATTCTGGTGATGCGGCGGCAACAGGTGCACGATGTAACTGGCTTCCAGCACGGATATCCAGGCTTTGGCTGTGTTATGCGTAATGCCGCAGTCGCTGGCCAGCGAGGAAAGATTGAGGAGTTGCCCAGTCCGGCCCGCGCATAATCTCAGAAACCGCTGAAACATGCGCAAATCCTGGACCTTGATCAATTGCCGGACATCACGTTCCAGGTAAGTGCGTACATAATTGCCATACCACGGATGTGGCTCAAGACCACGGTTGAAGATGGGAGGGAATGCCCCGTCAAAGAGGACGCGATCAAGCTTGCTGGCTGCCTTTCTCGCAACTTGTAACTCTCCATATGCCAGGGGAGGCAGGGTGAGTAATGCCGCTCTGCCCGCAAGGCTCTGTGTGATGCCCGACAGCAGGCCGAACTGTTGCGAACCAGTCAGGATAAATTCGCCGGGCCGCTGCCTTTCATCGACATGTGTCTGGAGATAGGAAAACAGGGCAGGACAGTGTTGTGTCTCATCCAGGATGACATCTTCGGTAAACTGGCTCAGAAACCCCCGGGGATCGCTTTCGGCAAATTCCCGTTGGTCGAGATCCTCAAGCGATACATAGTGATGCGCAGGAAAGGCATGCCGCACCAGTGCAGACTTGCCAGACTGGCGTGGCCCGGTGACAACGACCACCGGGTAACCGCTGGCGAAGTATTTGAGTCGGGGTTCAGCGTGTCGGGGTATGTACATCAGCGATCTCATGGATCAAGGCGGCGCATAAGGAGTTCGGGAAGTTTCCCCAAGGTGCTCAGACAATCATACTCCGGGCTTTGACGATTGCCGCCGAGGGCAGCAAGGCGGATATAGCGAAGCCGATGAAGGGCCTGGGTTCTGGTGTTATTGAGGTAGCTCTTGCTTATCGGTCTGATGCCTATCGGACGGTGTACGCTGTTACATTGGGGGAGGATATCTGGGTTGTCCATGCATTCCAGAAAAAGTCTATCAAGACGCTGAAGAAAGAAATCGATCTGATCCGCTCATGGATCAGCCAATTAAAGGAGCAGTTACGATGACTAAGAAACTGGAAACCGTTAAAGGCAGTGGCAACGTTTTTCGGGACTTTGGTTATCAAAATGCCGACGTTGAACAGCTTAAATCCCAATTGGCGGCTGAAATTATCCGGATTCTCGATAAGCAGAAACTGTCTGTTCGCAAAGCAGCGGAAAAGACCGGTTTTGATCATGCCGACTTCTCACGGATTAGGAATGCAGATCTGGGACGGTTCACTATTGACCGACTGGTAACGGTGTTGAATCGTCTGAACCAGCATGTCGAGATCAAGGTAACGCCTTTTCGTGGAAGGCGACTCAAGACTGCTTGATAAAGGTGTCAAATATGAACGGCTGGTAAGCAACCAGTCGGTAGGGATAAAAAAGCCCAAAATACCGGGTAATTCACGAACGGGCTTTTGCCGGGATCTTCTGGCGCGTATTCTGCCGCACAAGATCCTGTCCGGCACCGGTACACCGTGTGGTTTTTGGCGGACTGTGATTGCCTGTGAATCTGGTGCAAACCTCCGCGTCATTGACTCGTGCTCTACACGATTAACAATAAATATTGATCATGGTATCAACCATTATGACCGCCATAAAACCCGCGCCAATACTGGCTTTTCCAGGCTTGTTTACAATCGAGTGGGAGTAGCCGGCGCTGATCATAAGGAAGGGTATGTGAAGTGGATCCACTTACCTGCCCTCGGCTAAATCATCCTTTGCTTCCTTCAAACGATCCCGGTGTTCCCGATCTTGCAGGAATAGCTGTTTCGTTTTTGTCAGATGGAGCTTGTGGGGTGATCCACGTCGTTCTGTCTTATGTGTCACGGGGACACCCATGGCATCAATCACCTGATGAATATGCATGCGCTGTCCTTTGGCCAACGGCCAAACCTTATGCTCCTCGCCACTGGATTGCAGAAACGCTGTGAGTACTTTGCAGTCTGCGCAACCGCAGGAGACGGTCTCTGTGATCAACCAGTCTCCCACCTTGCGTGGTGGGCTGTCGAGCGCTCTTGTCACTTTATCTCTGACAAAGTCCAGCAATCGGTTGGATTGCGCTTCGGTCACTTCGTGTTCATAGCTTTGCTGCTTTATAAAACGGCTAATCTCAATCAGATCAAATATGAGGTAGTCCTTTTCATTAGATATCAAATGATCGATCGTTTCATGAAAAACCCCGTCATCGGAACTCAAAATAGCTGCGGATACTAGTTCGGTAATCTCGGCTATTCTGGTAGATGCATTGTTTAAGCGGCTTACCGGGCTGCCGCTCTGAGCGTGATCATGGTGTTTCTGTTTTAATACACCAAGTTGTCGTGCCATCAGCCAATGGGTCAATTCATCCTCTATAGCGGGAGTATGCGTTACCCAGCGTTTAATGATTTGCGCCAGTTTGTCGATTGGATTTCCCCATTTCTCATAGGCTGGAGGTTTGAGCCACCGCTGCATCACGTCTATTAACCACTGGCTACCATAAGTCTTCTGCAAGCGCACCATAGCTGGTACGGTCTTGGGGGACAATATGGCAGAGCTCAACGGGTAGATAAGTTCCCGGGCAAGATATTGCTCATCAAGCCTCAATGCGAGCCTTAAGATTGGAGAGAACGAGGATGACATTTTTCTTGAATGATTCGAGCTGGACCAGTCTGGGAGAAGATGGCGGGTGATCTCTTGGGCCTGTTTCAGCGTTTTCTTTTTCTCCGCCATCTGGAGCAGCTCCCTGATCATCGTCTCCGGTGCAATCTCAAGCAGTGCGGCACAGCGATCTTCTCGCCGCCAGAGGATAATTGCCGCACGGTGATACCAGCGTTCCATGGTATTACCCCAGTTCCCCATAAACCCCTCATACTCCGACTCGAAGGGACTGAACTGATCCGTCGCCGTGGTCCAACAAATCTCCCTGCCGTACACAGACCATTCAGGCAGGCCGGCGGGCTTTCCTGCGGCATCACGCCAATGTTTAATAATGGTGGAATCATCGATCAGTTCAAGCAACTCGACATCTGCTTCATCGTCACTATCATCCTCCAGTTCCTCATCGTCATAATACTCCCAGTGTCGTCGCCTTGAACTGTATCCCCAGCCAGGTTCATCTATCTCGCAGTCCCATATCTCCTGGATGTCTGCCAGTGCCAGATATATCTCCAAATCCAATATGGTGGCCGCTTCCGACAGGGCCGAAGCTCGTAACCGGTCGGTCTCTTTCAGCGCCTTCCAGGAGAGTCCTTTCGGCGTGTACTGGTAATCCAGCAGGTAGACAAGTTTATTAACTCCCCCACGACGCTCATCTTCTTTAGGGGGTGCGGCAAAATAGTTGCCCAACGCCTCTGTCAATAGCTGCCGGGTGCGTGTGGCTGAAGGGGATGTGATGCGATCGGCTTTCTCTTTGAGAATCAGATTGTAGATCAGCACTACCCGATAACCGTCTGTTACCGGGCGGACCTCATGCTGACAATCCGCATAGAAAGCGAAGAAGCTCAGTTTATCAGATGCTGCCCGGCTGCTCTGGTATCGTTTCTTCTCTCCTTGATGATCGATAATCAAGGTTCCCCCTCTATGCGGCGAAGGTAGCACTACCACCAGCGTTGCCACCATGCCGTCACACTTTTCAGAGTCCTGATGGGGCCGAAAAAACTGTCCCGGCGCATAGATCAACATTTCATGCAGTTCGGCCCGTAAACTGCTCTGCTCCGATAATCCCAGCTCCGTTTTTAGTCGGTCCATGGTGGGATTGAATGTCTTGTTCCAGCGGCGTTTATTGATCTTGACCCGGCTTTTGGGGATTTTCCAGACATTGCGCACCTCGCTATCCAGGCAGGTCTTGTCCCGCCAGCCGAATGTTGCCGGTTTGGCGATCTTGATCATTCGCTTAACCACGCCGGGTTTGAGAGGAAATCTCAAGGAACCGATTGAGTTGATCTCAATGTTCAGATCTTCTGCATTGGTTGTTTTCCTGGTGGAAAAAGAGCCTTGTGCTTCAAATTGTTCCAGAATTGTTGTGATTTTTTCCAGCATTCTAACCCCCTCAATTTGTAAATGGATTGTACATCCCTAGGTGGGTCACGGGGAAAGCGCAGCTGTAACTCGCTGAGCCTGGGCCACAATAAAATCGGTGGACCGCATCTCGTTCATGCGGTCAAAAACGTCACGCCATTCACAGTTATCCCTTTCATGACGTTGGGCGATCACCGTTTCCATATCCTCTATGAGGGAACCCACAATGGGGTGCGCCAGCAATTGCGCATAAAAACTCCTGGCCGCTGGACTTTGATTGGAAAGATAGCCATGGAGGTTTTCCAGTAAACCCACACCGGCATTGTGATCTTCCACCTGATCGAAATGGACAGGTTCTCCGGCATCTATTCCGGCCAACATGCGTGCTGCCCGGGGATGATGCAATATTCCATGGAGAAAAAACGTCACAGCCCGCTTTGTTTTACCCGTTTCACTAAGCGCAAACCCGGCGATAAAAGCGGCATCCGGCAGCATTCTATCGATAAGTCCCTCTGCGTTTTCCAGGGCAGATTCCCAGCAGTTGATATTGAGGTGGATTGCAGCCCGATACCATGCTGCTGTATCTGCATCTCCACACTCCCGCTCAAGCTTCTCACAAATCTCCAGCGCCTCAATATACTTCCCCGAACGATTAAGACCCAATAGCAAGTTACGCAAGCCACGCATATAGGGCCGGGTCGCGAGGTCTACCCAATAGTGCTTCCTGGTCAGGCGTTTGGGGAACAATCTCCGTCCCACTTCAACAGTCTTGCGAAAATGAATGATGGCCTCATCGATCCGTTCTTGTTCAAGAGCGATAAAGAGATGAGATCTTCCCGAAATTGTCCCGGATACCGTGATTGTCGATACTGGTAGAGATCGGGCAGATGCACCAAACTATCCGCGATACCTTGCTGGATTTTGTTCCAATTCAAGCGGATGCTGGGATACTCCCGTTCGAGTAACGATCTGAATCGATGACTTCCCCCTTCACCGCCTGAGCCACGGCCGATGGCCTCAAGGGCCTCGGCCTTGGAATACAAGGTGAATAAAACCCGCTGCTCCACCTTGCCGGTCTTGGCATCACGCGCCCCGTGTACGAGCGCAAGCTGATTGCCCTTACGTCTGATATATGCCATTGGCTTCCCCACAAAAATGGCCTGAGAGATCTTAATACTGAGAATACACGCAATAGAAATGTTGTGTAAAAGCAATCCATAAAGCACAACATTTATCACAGCAGACCAATATACCCGGTCGGATAATGAAACAGATCTGGACGCGATCGCAATATGTTTGTGCTACACTATGTAGGCATAATCAATCGAGGTCGTTCATGGAACAATTCGATGTATTTACCGCCAGAGATCTTCGTAACAGATCCGGCGAACTCTTGAAGGATGCTGAGGCAGGACAGCTTTCGCTGATAACGAAACATGGAAAACCTGCCATTCTGGCCATTCCCTTTGACAAGTTGCTGGTGAATTACGGTGTTCACAGGTCAATGGCCCTGCACCTCTTTAGATCTCATCAGCTGACTCTGGCTCAATCTGCAAAAATAGCGGATTTAGATCTTGAAGCATTCATAGAGCTCCTTGGAGAGTCGGATATCACCGCGGTGGATTATCCCCCAGAAGAACTTGATGATGAGATGGTTGTTGCATCGTGACAGGGATTGTCGTGGCAGATACCGGGCCACTGATCGCGCTAGCCGGGGGAGGGTATCTGCAGCTGCTTCAAGCATTGTACGAGGAAATATTAGTTCCTCCTGCCGTTCACATAGAGTTGTGCCTGGGATCGGGGCGGCCAGGTTCGAAACGACTTGCGGAAGCCTTTGAGCAAGGATGGTTACAAATCAAGAGGCCTTCAGCCAACGCCACGTCAGCTCTAGATGAACTCATCCTCATACTCGACCTTGGTGAAGCGGAGGCGATTGTACTGGCTGAGGAGATGGACTGCAGATTTCTATTGATAGATGAGCGGAAGGGGCGTGCCGTTGCCAGACGCAGAGGAGTACCCGTTGCAGGCATAGCGGGTGTCCTCCTCACAGCAAAGAAGCAAGGTTTCATTGATGAAGTCCTGCCCCTTGTAAAAGATCTGGAACAGATCGGATACCGTATGTCACCTGCCTTGGTAAGTGAAATCGCCAGACGTGCGGGAGAAAGCGGTGTATGAAAGATGCAAACCTGCCGCAACTGGTGTGCCATCGCCTTCGTGAAGTCGTCTCCGAGATAAAAAAGGTTGCGAAGGAAGCCCCCGTTCTCGGGGCAGAGGGCGCGGTCTGTCTAATAAAGAAGCTTTGGCCGGTGCTGCAACATCTGGACAGTTCCAATGGTGCTCTGGGATCGGCCGCCATCGGATTCAACGGTATTGAGGCTGTCCAAATACCGTGGGCCCCTCTATCCTGAGACAAAAAGCATGTTACTTGCTTGGTCAGTTGGCTGATTGACGTAACCTATTGCAATAGCAATTTTGACAATGGTATTTTTCATGGTATCGATACTTACAACTAGCGGAGAACCTGCGCCAGCACTGGACTTTTGCGGATTGTTTACAATCGAGTGGGAGTAGCGTTTAAGTGTTGCTCTAGGCGACACAACAACCATGATTTTCGATACGCAAGACCACTACTACATGGAACACGCCCTCGAACTCGCCGCCCAGGCAGAGGCAGAAGGTGAGGTTCCCGTAGGCGCTATCCTGGTCCGTGAGGACAAGATCATCGGCCAGGGATGGAATCGCCCGATTGGCCACCACGACCCCACCGCCCACGCCGAAATCATGGCCCTGCGCGATGCCGGGCGGCGGGAAGATAACTACCGCCTGCCCGGTTCCACCCTTTACGTTACCCTGGAACCCTGTCCCATGTGTGCCGGTGCGATCATTCACGCCAGGGTGGAACGGGTGGTTTATGCTGCCCGTGACCCCCGAAGCGGTGCCGCCGGTAGTGTGTTCAATCTCTTGCCTTCCGATCAACGTTTCAACCACCGTGTCGAGTGTGAAGGGGGATTGTTGGAGGTGGAGAGTGGTGAACGTTTACGGCAGTTTTTCAGACTACGCAGAAAAAATAAGGAGTAGAGGATTGAAAGCCACGTCGAGAAAGCCATTCTATCTATTGGCTGTTGCCTGCCTTTTGCAGCCGCTATTAACGCAGGCGGGCGCTGTTGATGCGCGCGAAGAGTGTCTGCTCGATGCCCTCAGGAATGCGTCCGGAGACACCACGATAGCCGAGCTCAGGGAAGGGTGTAAGGATGCCGGTAATGATCAGATAACTGACAATGCTGCACCAACAGTCGCAGCTGAGGAATCATCTGCAACCTCCCCGGTTGAAAAACGGCTGCGGAGTGAGAAGTCGACACAGGATAATCCCTTTGTCATTACCCCACACAAGATGAACTATGTACTCTTCGCCTCCTATGAGAGCGATCCAAATACTGCGCCATACAGTGAGATCGCGCCAAGTGACAATGTTTTAGATAACACCGAGATAGAGTTTCAGTTGAGCCTCAAGGTTCCGGTCATGGAGGACCTTTTCGGTGGTATCGGTAGCGTCTATATGGCCTATACGAACCACTCCTATTGGCAGGCTTATAACAAACCGATCTCATCGCCTTTCCGGGAGACCAACCATGAACCGGAGGCCTTTCTTGATCTGAAAAGCGATTGGACACTGTTTGGCTGGAGAAACCCGCTCAACCGTTTTTCAATCGTGCACCAGTCAAACGGACAGAGCGGTAACCTCTCCCGAAGCTGGAACCGTTTCTATGCCCAGTTCATTCTGCAACGGGGGGATATGGTGCTGAGTATCAAGCCCTGGTACCGCATTCCCGAGGATGAGGAGGATGACGATAACCCCGATATCGATGATTTCCTGGGGCATGGTGAACTTGCAGGCGTCTATAAAAATGGCCATCACACCTACAATTTCATGTTGCGGAACAATTTATTAAGTGACAACAAAGGGGCGGTGGAGCTGGGCTGGACCTTCCCGCTTTATGGTCGCCTTCGGGGTTATATGAAATATTTCAACGGCTATGGCGAAAGTCTGATCGACTATAACGCCAAAAGTCACCGCTTGGGTTTTGGCGTCGCTTTGACCGATTGGCTATGACATTATGGCTGCCCGGCTACAAGGCGTCGGGCGAGATCGAGAGGGCATAGGGTAACTCCGACTTCTTGCTCGGTGGGGCCATCTGCAGCTGTTTCCATTTGAGCAGTTCGTAGTAGGCTCTTATGTTATCGACATAGTTGACGGGCTCCTGCCCACGGGCATAGCCGTGTTTTACTGTTGAATACCATTTTTTTCTGCTGAGTAGGGGGAGATGTTTTTTTACATCCGCCCACTTATCGGGATTCGCGCCCTGTCGTTGGGTGATGATTCGAGCATCTTCAAGATGTCCGAAACCAACGTTATACCCTGCGAGTGTCATCCAGAACCGGTCAGGTTCCTCAATGCGTTTTGGGATCTTCTTTTCGATTATTCTTAGATAATGGGCACCACCAGTGATGCTCTGTTCCGGATCCAACCTGTCTGTCACCTTGACCTGTTTCGCGGTGTTACGGGTCAACATCATGATGCCGCGTACGCCGGTGGGTGATGTTGCATTCGGGTTCCAGTGCGACTCCTGATAACCGATTGCAGCGAGCATCTGCCAGTCGATACCTACCTCATCCGAAGTTTGTTTGAATAGCGCTTCATATTTTGGCAGACGCTTTTCGATGTGTTTCAGAAAGGTTCTCGATTCGACAAAGTTGAGCCGGTCAACATGGCCGTAGTAGCGCTCTATCAGTTGCGCCAGGGTACCGTCTTTATGGATGCGGTCGAAGAAGGTCTGCATCGCATTAAATAGACTGCTGTCTTCTGTGTGTGCCATCGCCCAGGCAAGTTGTTGGGGTTTGGTCAGATCAAAAGCAACGCGTATGTTCTGCATGAAACGGCGGTTGACAGCGACATCATTGGAATCTGCAATGGTGTAGTCGATCTTCTCATCCTGCACTCGCTGAAGCAGATCTTCACTCTCCATGTCACTGGGGCTTGACCAGCCCAGTTCAGGATGCTCCTTCAATAATCTGTGTAACTCCTCCTCGTGACTGCTGCCCGGCAGTATCTCTATCGATTTGCCGATAAGATCCTCGACCTTTCGTGGCCGCCGTTTGCCGCCCCGATAGACAACCTGCTGGGTGATCTCCTGATACGATGGGCCGAACCGCAAACGGGTTTCACGGGCCTGTGTAATAGTCAGCCCTGCTGCTACAAGATGTGCCTCGCCCCGCGTCACCAATGGCAGCAACTCCTCGAAGCTTTTGGGTATGACAAAGCGGGCTTTGACTCCAATCTCTTTGGCGAACTGCTGGACCAGATCGTATTCCAGCCCTGTCAGTCCATCGGACCCTTCATAATAGGTCGTGCCGCTGTTGCGCGTGGCCACGACCAATTCACCGCTGGCTTTGATCCGATCGATCAACGGAGGTGGAATTGAACAGCTGGCCAGTAAGAGCAGTGATATTACGTATAGGGAGAGGCGCATGGTTAAGCGGGCGTCTAGTATAAAAGCTTTTTGCCAGTTTCAGGATATTAGTGTTATTGGACTATAGATAGCTGACCTTTGATAGGGAATCAAGTCATATCATATTCGATGGACAGCTGACCGCCGGGTCGGGATATAATAATCGACGAAGTATCAGGAGAGGTGCCAGAGTGGCCGAATGGGACGCACTCGAAATGCGTTGACCCTTTGCGGGGTCCGAGGGTTCGAATCCCTCCCTCTCCGCCAGTTCTTCCTTATAATTCAATTAATTAAAAATAACTCGATTTGTCAGGTTGGCAAATGCTGGGATTGTTTGGGGTGGTTGATGACAGAAAACGGGCAGGATTCTTGCCCAACTTACCCACCACCTTCTTTTCTGCATCCCCCGCATCGCCTGTTACTCCGTTCAGTTCAGAAGGCGAATGATCTGAAAACTTTTGCACCCTGTCATACCTGTCGTTTCAGTCAGAAAACAGATGGCAGCCACTTTTGTGAACTGACACAGGAGCTCTTGGTTGAAGACGATATGGTACTAATATGTCGTGAGCATCAGTGCACCAAAAGGGTGGCTGCGAAATAAACGAGCGAGTGGATCCAGAGGAACTTATATGAGTCTCAATGATTTTCTGGATGTGATTGGTTTCAGCCGACACAAACACAATTATCGGGAAGCTCTGCTCTCCACCGTTGGGGGCTTTCTCGGTATTCTGGGTATCTTCATGACCAGCCAGTGGCTATTTGACCCTGATGTTGCCGTGTTGCTTGTGCCCTCCATGGGGGCGAGCGCCGTTCTGCTCTTTGCTGCGCCACATGTGCCATTTTCCCAGCCCTGGAATTTGATTGGCGGGCACGCCCTGTCGGCGCTCGTCGGTGTCGCCTGCTGGCAATGGATTCCAGATTATGTGATAGCAGCGTCTGCCAGTGTGGGGCTGGCCATTGGCGTGATGTATTTTGCACGCTGCATTCATCCTCCGGGCGGTGCGACCGCGCTGGCTGCAGTCATTGGTTCGGAAAAACTGCATCAGCTGGGCTTTGCCTATGAGTACGAACCTATTTTGCTGAATGCCGTGACCCTCTTGGTGCTTGCGATTGTATTCAACGGCTTGTTCACAGGGCGCCGCTATCCGGCTCACCTGCATTTGAAGAAGACAGCAGCTGAATCAGGAGTTCAGGGATACGCGCCGATCAACCACGAAGATTTCGTCTATGCCTTGAGTCATATTGATACCTTTGTCGATGTCACTGAAGAAGACTTGCTGGAAATCTATAAGCTGGCAACCAAGCGGCACGTTCAATCCTCACCTGCTCCGTTTGAACAATAAGAAAACACCGAATGTTTGAATCCTTCCCTCACCGCCATCTTGAGTAATTAATCACTGATAGTATCGTGAGTTAGTGATTTCTATATGACCAGGTCTCCCAATTAGCCCCCGTTTATTGATTTTTTGTCGGACATTATCTCCCCGGTAACCCCCCTTCAAAGTCAATCGTCCAGCGATTCTCTCAACTTTTACAATAAGCTCCTGTCAGTATGTGACACCTCCGTGGAGGCATCCAGGCTTGCTCTCCTTCAGGTTGCCTATCGCCTGTCTGAACAATATTTATTATCAGCTGAGACCGCTGCTACCCCTCTTATCTGTCGCGTGTGTGTAATGTCATCACTGATGAGCCTGGCGATGTCTTTTTTCATCCTGTTATCTGAAGTGAGAGTCTCTGGGAGTGTTAATCGGTGTGTGTCATTTCCCGCAGAACTGTGTGAAATGACGTAAAAAATAGACTAACTTAGTCGAACGTCGAAAAAATCAACGAATAGTGTTGTAAGTGAATGTTTGCCTTGGTATACAAGTTCCAACTAATGCCCTGGAGCGACGCACCCCTCGAATATCCGTACCTCTGGTTCAGGCGCTCGTATGGCTGGGCGTATTAGGAATTTGACCCTAAACAATAACAATTCATCATAAGGAGCTGCCATGAAGCAGTATACGCACCACTATCGGCACCCCCTACTAGTCACGCTGGTTGCCGCCGTGGCCCATGGCCCGGTATTCGCCGAAGAGGTACAGCTTCCAACAATGACCGTCACCGCGTCGTCGCCCCTCGATGCTCAGACGAACGCCACGGACATCGACGCAAAAACACTACAAACCTTGCGTCCCGCTACCTCGGATACCGCCAGCCTTCTGAGAAACATTCCTGGCGTTAACCTCCAGAACGCCGGCGGTGTTTCCAGCCTCCCCGTCATTCGCGGCATGGCCGATGATCGTCTGCGCATCAAGGTTGACGGCATGGACTTAATCTCCGCCTGCGGCAACCATATGAATCCTCCGCTCTCCTATATCGATCCGACCAGTGTTGGCAGCGCCACGGTCTTCGCCGGCATCACGCCGGTCAGCGTGGGCGGTGACAGCATCGGTAGCACGATCCTGGTGGATTCCCCCCCTCCGGAGTTCGCCTGGGCCGGCGAAGGTACGCTATTCAAGGGCGAAGTCGGGATGTCTTTTCGCAGCAACGGCAATGCAATCAGCGGCAATGTCGCTGCGACGGTCGCCAACGAAAAATTTAGCATGAGCTACCGCGGGTCGACGACCAAGGCGGATGACTACAAGGCGGGTGAAGACTTCAAGCCGGCAGGGCCTGCGGCTGCTGGGCGGGAGTGGCTGGATGGCGATGAGGTCGGTTCCACCATGTACAAGTCGACCAATCACTCACTTGACTTTGGGATGCGTCATGAAAACCATCTGCTTGAACTAAAGTTTGGAGTTCAAGATATCCCCTATCAGGGTTGGCCCAATCAGCGCATGGACATGACCGGCAACGACAGCAACCAAGTCAATCTGCACTACGAAGGGGAATTTGACTGGGGTACCTTGGATGCACGCGGCTATCGTGAACATACGCGTCACAAGATGCAGTTTTTCGACGACAAGCTCTTCTGGTATGGCTCCGATACGAAAACTACGGCTCTCTTGGATGGCATCCCGTGTACCCCGAGCGGAGGACCGTTAGGCTGTGCCGCAGGCATGCCGATGGACACCGAAGGAGACAACACAGGCCTGGTCGTCAAGACCAATATCGTTCTTTCCGAGCGTGATCTGTTCAGGGTGGGTGCTGAAGCCCAGAAATATCGATTGGATGACTGGTGGGATCCGTCCGGCAGAGGGATGTGGCCAGAAACCTTCTGGAACATCAATAACGGCGAACGCGACCGGTTGGCGGCCTTTTCCGAATGGGAAGCCCAATGGAATCCGCAGTGGTTGACGCAACTCGGGTTACGCTACGAAAGAGTCCATATGGATACGGGCGAGGTGCAGGGGTATAACGTAGATAAGTACGGGGTTGACGCGGATGCCTTTAATGCCGCCGACCGCAAGAAGGCCGACGACAATATCGATTTGACCGCGCTGGCTCGCTTCGCACCGGACGCCACCCGCACCATTGAGTTCGGCTATGCGCGGAAGACTCGTTCGCCCAATCTGTACGAGCGCTACGCCTGGTCGACTGGTGGTATGGCTATGCGCATGATCAACATGACCGGTGACGGAAATGGCTATGTCGGCAATCTCGACCTGGAACCGGAAACCGCCCATACCGTCAGCGCGTCCTTCGATTGGCATGATGCTGCCCAGGAGGAATGGGGGCTGACGTTGGCGCCTTACTACACCTACGTCAATGATTACATCGATGCCCGTCGCATCGACCCGGCCGACACCTCTACCGACGCCTTCGTTTACCTCCAGTTCGTCAATCAAACCGCGCACATGTATGGCGTGGATATCTCCGGCCAAAAGGTACTGGCGGAAAACACCCAGTACGGCGATTTCACCGCGAGTGGCATGCTGAATTACATCCGCGGCAAGAACCAGACTACCGGCGACAACCTCTATAACATCATGCCGCTGAATGCTCTACTTGCAGTAGAACATCGTACGGGCGGCTTGACCAACATTATCGAGCTTGAGCTGGTGGATGAGAAGACCCGCATCTCACAGGTCAGAAATGAACTCCAGACTAGAGGGTATGGCCTGTTCCACTTGCGGAGCAACTACCAGTGGAAACAGGTCCGCTTTGATTTCGGGATCGAGAACATTTTGGACAAGTTCTACAACCATCCGCTGGGCGGCGCCTATCTTGGTGAGGGCAAGACCATGACCGGAACCGATGTTCCTTGGGGCGTCCCGGTTCCGGGCATGGGACGTTCGCTCTACGCCGGAGTGAATGTCACGTTCTAGCCGGAATTGTTGTCTGCACCTTTTCAACGCCGACGTCAGTCGGCGTTTTTTTTGAATCAATCCGGCAACCACAGATCGAACGCCACGTCCGATGCGCGCAACACCACCCATGATCGCATAGTCATTTGCGAAGGCCCCATCACCGTGGAGTCTGGGATGCCTCTTCTCTGGTGTAGAAACGGCCATTGCGCAGAAAACCGGATATTATCTCTGCATAGGCTTTGAGGACACTGCCGTTGGCATCCCGGCTTTCCACCCAGTCATCTGGCAAACCATCGAGAATATGCACTGAGGCAGGACAACCATCAGCAAAGCATGAAACAACACAGAGACCACTACGGGTATCCTGAAAGGCTGGTAAAAATCCCTGATCCCGATTGAGGGCGCTGATACCTCTTGTATTGGCAAAGCGATGATTCTCATGTCTCAATGATTGACTGCTCAATATTCCCTTTTGCGTGATATCAGACTCTTGCTGGTTGCCATGAGCGCTTGGAAGACACTCTTCCAGAACTGGATCGATCTTTATCATGATGCTCTCCTACTATTTTCAGCACACATCCTAAGATTTCTATACTTAAGTGTGTACGCTGAGAGATAGCATGATATAGGTAGATCCATGTAGTTAGAGGGCGGTTTTTTATGCATGATGAGTGGGAATAATGCCTCAGCAGAATCTCCCTCGCAGCTTCTGCCTAACCTGTTCCGATCCCGTTTGCAGTTTCTTTCCGCCACTCCCAGCAAAAATGCGTAAGGAAATGCCCGTAAGAGCGAGTGACCAAGGGAAGCACAGGGGATTCTGCCGTGGCAGTGTGAGCGCAAGGATCAATTGCCAAGTGGATTCTCGCGAAAGGTGGGTTATCCTTCATATACTCAACTGCTGGATATAGACTATAAAAGAGAGAGGACAGATCCGCTGTTACTACAGTCGGCATTCACGATCCAAGCCGTAATCCACCAATAAATAGCCCATTGGAAGCGCCACTATGAAACTGTTAAGAAACGTTTTGGCCGTCATCGGCCTGCTCACCCTTTTGATTATCACCGTGGCTGTAAGTCAGATCTGGTCAGCCACCCGGAACTTCGATCCCGATGCCTTTACCCTCTATCGGGAATTTGCCGGTAATCTCCTGGAAACCGGCGACCTGGCCAGCGCCTTCGTCTGGCGAGTAAAGGTGGAAGACGATATTACAGTTGAGGATGTCAAGGAATCCCTGAAGAGCCTTGCCGTTGACAGGAACTTCTTCTTTGTCAGCGACTCACCCTTTTACAAACAGGTCAAGGCCGTTACCGGAAAAGATTTTCGGCACGTCTCCTTCATGCAGTTCTGCGACGTCAAGGTCGGTGTGAAGATGCTCGACCACAATGATGCCTATTCCGCCTTCATGCCCTGTGTGATCAGCGTGGTGGAGGACAAGGAAGGCAAGGTGTGGCTGTATGCCATGAATATGGATTTTCTCATCCACGGAGCCAATGAACTACCCCCGGAGTTGAAGAGCGATGCTATACGGGTACGTCGGGTGATGCGGGAGATTATGGAAGGCGCGGCTTCGGGTGAATTCTGATCGATCCTCCGGATCAATGGCAGACCCGGGTTATGACTCCGGTTGGGGTATCAGTATAGGTCGTTTGACGCAATCGGTCGCAGAGACGGCGTTTCAGGCGGTCTGATCCTGTCCATCCCACGTTGCCTCCCTGCTATTGCCCGACATCGGTCTAAGCCGATGCGTGTTTGTTCAGCAGTGATGTCATCTCTTTTGACAATTGGCTCAAGTTCACCGGTTTGCTCAAATAGCTGTTGGCACCGGCCTCCATGCAACGCTCTTTGTCGCCCGGCATGACCAGTGCGGTCAGGGCGATGATAGGAACCGATGCCAGGTGTGGTATCGCCCGGATACGCCGTGTTGCCTCCAGGCCGTCCATCTTGGGCATCTGGATATCCATCAGGATGATATCCGGATGGGTATTTGACGCCATTTGAACGGCTTCCACGCCGTTTCTTGCTGACAGGATTTTGAAACCCTGATTGGTGAGGAATTCGGAAAGTATGATTAGATTGAGTTCATTGTCTTCCGCCATGAGTACGGTGGCTGATCCCGTGCGAGGTGACGGTGCGTCGGGGGCGGGTAAGTTGTTCGCTTGAGTGGGTGGCTCGGCCTGAACCTGCGCGTCCCTGTTCCATATCAGGCGCACCATAAAGCGGCTGCCGTGCCCAACCTCACTTTCCACCCTGATGCTGCCTCCGTGCAATTCTGTTAGCCGGTACACAAGATTGAGCCCGAGCCCCGTTCCTTCGTGCTGGCGCGAGAAAGTGCCGTCCACCTGGACAAAGGGTTTAAACAGCCCTTCAAGATCCTCCGTTGCGATACCGCATCCGGTGTCCCATACGGTGAGTTCGATGCTGTTGTCCGCCTGCTTTCCTCGGACATCCAGACCAATCGTTCCCCCCTCCTCGGTGAATTTCACTGCATTTCCCAACAGGTTGACCAGGATCTGCTTCAAGCGAACCTTATCTGCCCAAACAGTTTCTGTCTTTGGATCCCGCTTGAAGGCAATGTGCTGGCTCTTTTTCTCCGCAGCTGGCCTGACCAGCGCCAGACTGGCCTGGCAGATATCCTCCACCTGAACCCAATCGGACTCCAGTTTCATGCCTTGGGATTCGATCTGGGAAATATCCAGAATATCGTTGATCAGTGCGAGCAAGTGGTTACCGCTGTCGGAGATGATGCCGATATAGCGCTGCTGCAGAGCGGTGAGTGGTCCGGGTCTTTTTCCGGACAATATCTCTGAGAGACCCAGGATGGCAGTAAGAGGCGTGCGTAGTTCATGGCTCATGGTGGCAAGGAATTGATCTTTGGCGTGTACGGCCCGTGACAATTCGACGTTGGTGTGACGCAGGTCTGCGGTGCGTTCCAACACGGTCTGCTCCAGCATGCTTGCGTGCCGGGCCAGCTCCTGCGTGCGTTGTTCCACCTGGACTTCCAACCCTTCGTTGAGCTGCTGAAGGTTTTTCGTGGATTCACGCTGGGCGATCTCCTTCTCGCGCCGCAATATATTGATGCGGTCCGCCAATGCGATGGAGAGCAGCACGACTTCCACGGCGGAGCCGACCTGCATCGCGTAACTGGTAAACAGGTTACGAGGCACAAAGCCGGTGAACATCAAACCGGTGATAAAGATCCCGAGCAGAAACATGCTCCAGGCAATGACGTAGAATCGCGCGGGCCGATAACCCGAGCGCAAGATGAGATAGCCGCTCGGTAAGAGCACCAAGGGCAACAGTATGCCTGCAATATTTGAGACAGGGGCCATGATGTTGTTTTCAAGGGCCAGACTTCCTAGCATGATGCCCAGGCTGAGCACCATCAGGCCCTTCAATAACCAGTCGGTTCTCGGCAGATATTCCCACGTGGTGAGGAACTGTCGGGAGAAACTGATAGCGAACAAGGTTGCCAAACCAATGGAGAAAGGCACAGCGCGGTCCGCCCACCAGGGATTTTCCGGCCAGAGGTAAAGCTGGGCATAACCGTTGAGGGAGAGTTGGAATAACAGGTAACAGGTGATGTAAACCACGTAGTGCAGATAGTTTCGATCCTTAACGAATAGAAACAGAAACAGGTTGTAGAGGATCATCACCAGCATGATCCCGTAGTAGACTCCCTGGATATATCTGACCTTGCCATTTTCGTTGGCAAATGCCGTCGTAGACCAGAGGTACAGTGGTAGTTGCAGGCTGCCTTTGGAATGAATACGCAGGAAATAGGTTTGTTCGGACTCCGGTATGGCAGGCAGAGAGAACAAAATTTCAGGTGAGGGGAGTTCCCGAATGGAAGCCGGCAGCGTGTCACCTGCTCTTGATACCTTGAAGTCTCCCGGGCCATTCGGGAGATAGAAGACGATGGAATCCAAGAGAGGGTAGGCCAGCTGCAGCAGCAGGGGACTGGCGTCGGTCCAGCGAACCGAAAAACGCAGCCAGAACGCGGATCTGCTGTAACCGAGGCTGAGCTGCTCCTTGCCGACAGGGTGAAAGCGTTGTTCGAATGCAGGGGAGGCTACATCGAAGATATCCAGGTCTGCCTGTTTATCCTCGAATATTTCCAGATATGGACCGAGAATGAGCTGCTCCGTCTGGCCCGAGAGAATCCGTTGGTCAGCGGCGTTTGCAGAAAGGCCTGACCATAGCAAGAGTAGGGTCACCAGCAAGCGCATTGCGGTGGGATTGAATGACTTCGGCATGGCTACAAAAGCTGTTTTCCAGATTTACGGGGTGTAGTGACCCAGGTTTGCGCAGGCAGGCAAGCATTGTCTTTCTGACAGGGTGTTCGCCCCCGTTAACGCCAATGATACATTAAGTATACACCTTGTTAATGTCACGCGGATAAAGGGGACGCCCATTCTCTGTGTCAATGATCTGTTCCTGGTGGTTAGTCACTCAACAACAACTTGAGGGAGATCAGCACTGACACTGTGACCAGCATTGGGCGGATCAATTGGGTGCCGTGACGTATAACCAGATGAGAACCAACCCAGGCACCTGCCACCTGCGCCAGTCCCATGCTAAGCCCAATTGTCCAGATCACATGACCGCCGTATGCAAAGAGCAGCAGTGAGGCGATATTGCTGGTGAAGTTCAGTATCTTGGTGCCGGCAGTGGCGCGGCGCAGGCTGTACCCGAGCAAGAATACGAATGCGGCGGCGAAAAAAGTACCCGCACCAGGGCCAAAGAACCCGTCGTAAAATCCGATGGAAAATCCCCCAAGCAGGGCAAACATGGCGTGGCTGACACGGCTCTGCGCATCCTGGTTGCCAATTCGGGGTGAGAGCAGGAAATAGAGCGAAAAGCTGATCAGCAATAGTGGGATAACCTGCGCCAGCAAGTCACTTTGCAGATACTGCACGGTCAGGGTGCCGCTGACGGAACCGGCAAAGGTCAGGGCTATCGGCAGCTTGAGTCTGCCCAGTTCGATCTCGCCCTTGCGGATGAAGTGCCATGATGCGGTCAGAGTGCCGAAGCTGCCTTGCAGTTTATTGGTCGCCAAGGCTTGCACAGGAGGCACTCCCGCCCACAATATGACTGGCAGAGCGATCAGCCCACCGCCACCTGCAATGGCGTCGACCATGCCTGCGAACGCAGCGGCGGCGACTAGCAGAGATAATATTTCGTAACTGAGGGGCTCCATGACTTGAGTATATTAACAGGCCTTAACACATCCTGAAGGCAGGCCGGTGGCTTCACAGATAATTTCGGCCTGTCTGCTAAACTGGGAAGGAAAGTCTCTAAAGAGTACCGGGCATCCGGGGTTTTGACCCGACATCCTTATGGCAAAGAGTGGTCTCTCTTTCGCTGTAGTGGATGCCATTCCCACCAAGCCCAGCACACTGCACCGAAGAGGACGGCAAGATGCCAACAAAGCGAAATAAAACCACCTTTGTGGTACAGGGACGAGGTATTTCGACCCAGGAGCTGAACGAACAGCTGGCGGAAGAGCTGACTGATATTCTTCAGGTTGAGGTGCGTGACGGTTCAGCCGTCAGTCTGGTGCCGGGCCGATCAGGTGATAGCAGCGCTGTGGAGTTGACGGCTACGGATGAGGATGTGGTCGAACTGACCCTTGAGGGCAATCTGCAGGTATTCACCTCGGTGGGCAGGCTTCGGGAGGAGATTTTAACGGCTGAGTCTCATAGAGGCGCGAAACCCAATCAGTTGGTGATACCCAGACGGCTGACGTTCTCGAACCAGCATTCACGAGGTGAGGATGGACTGCTGATCGAGGCATTCAAGCTGCTTGATGTTAAAGGCAGAATTATCGACCATGTGACCGGAAAGGCCGCCGAGTTTACCGCCAGAAAGGTTGCGGCGTTGATCGAAGATCAGCTGGTGGGCGATGGTGCCTTGTTTAGGATTCATCAACTGGACAGCAGCGGGGATGAGGATTCCGGATTTCAGCCCGTACAACCTGAAGAGATTGATAACAGGGTTCCCATACTGCTGTTCATTCATGGCACAGCCTCCAGTACCCGAGGTGGCTTCTCCGATCTTTGGAAAATGTCTTTCGACGATACCTGGGATCAGCTCAAAGGCTTCTATGGCGAAAATATTCTCGCCTTCGAACACCGCACACTCAGCGAAAGCCCCATCGATAATGCCATTGAACTGCTCGAAGCCTTGCCGGAAAACGCAACCTTGCATCTGGTCAGCCACTCCCGTGGTGGGTTGGTAGGGGAGCTGCTATGCCGAGCTCAATTCGATGAATCGCGTGAGCCATTTACCCGTGAAGAGATTGCGTTATTCGATGCGGAGAAGCTCTTCGGTCTTGCCAGTTTCCTGCAAGAGGTCAGAGACGATTACGCACATCACCGTCGGCAACTGCGCAAGCTCAATACGCTGCTCATGGAGAAGCAGCCCAAGATACAAAGGTTCGTGCGGGTAGCCTGTCCGGCGCGAGGTACTACCCTGGCGAGCGGCAAGCTGGATCTCTATCTGTCTGGTGTGCTCAATGTCATCGGTCAGATACCGGTGTTGAAGGTCAGCCCCATTTATGGCCTGCTCAAGACCTTTACTTTGGCGGTTGCGAAGGAGCGTACACGCCCGGAACAGTTGCCTGGGTTAGAGGCACAGATGCCGGGTTCACCGCTCATTGGATTGCTCAACAGCACACCGGTAAGCACCCATGCTTCACTGGCAGTGATAGAGGGAGATATCAATCCTACAGGGATCTTTAAGAAAATTGCCATGTTCTTCCTTGATCAGTTCTACGAGAGTGATCATGATCTGGTGGTGAATACACCTTCCATGGATGGTGGCGCTCGCCGGGCGGCCCGTATCCCGGTGCTGTTCGATCAGGGCAGGGATGTCAACCATTTTCAGTATTTCAGCAATAAACGAACACGCCGCGGCTTGTTGTCTGCCCTGACCGAGACCGCCTTACCTCCCACTGGTTTTCAGTTGAGGAAGCAGACGAAAAAGACAGTGGCTCGTACCCTGTCTGCCGAACGGGTGTCTGGTGAAGTTCCCACTGTGTTTCTTCTTCCCGGATTGACCGGCAGCCATCTCGCTGTCGACAACAATCGAATCTGGGTGGATCCATTCGACCTGCTGCGGGGCAAGTTTACAGAGCTTGAATACAAAGCGTCTGATGTCAGTGCACAGCAGGTTGTTGGCCTCGCCTACGGTGACCTGATCGATTTTCTTGCGGATACTCATGAGGTGATTCCCTTCCCTTATGATTGGCGCCGCAGTGTAATGGAGAGTGGACTGTTGCTGGCCGCAGCCGTGGATGAGCGGCTGCGCAATACCGATCAGCCGGTACATATTGTGGCTCACTCGATGGGTGGTATCGTCTTTCGTGCAATGATCGCTCAGGATTCGCAGTTGTGGGACCGGCTACGGGACCGGACCGGTTCACGCGTGCTGATGTTGGGTACCCCGAACAGAGGTTCCTACTCCATTCCCAGAATATTCTCCCGCCAGGACAGTACGGTAAAAATGCTGGCGCTGGCTGATCTTCGGCATAATCAGGATCAACTGCTGGCTGTGCTAAGCGAGTTCAGGGGCATGCTTGAGCTGCTGCCTGTGGATGATCAGGGAAAGATACCGGCAGATAATCTGTGGGACCAATTCGGCAAGGTGTTGGGCGGTGATTGGAAGCGACCCAGAAAAACGGACCTGCGTAGCGCTCAGAGTACCTGGGATAGGTTGGACAACCAGAAGCTGGACCCGGAACGGGTTTTCTATATTGCGGGGCGGGCGGACGAGACACCGGTTGCAGTGGAAGTGGATGATACCCGGAAGGGAAAAACAGAGATCCGTTTTTTCTCCACTTCCCAGGGAGACGGCCAGGTTCCCTGGAACACAGGTATTCCGGCGGGCATCAAACACTGGTTTGTAGATGCGTCTCATGGCGATATTCCTGACCATGAACCTACCTTCAAAGGGATGTTGGAGATACTGGAAACGGGCAATACACAACTGCTATCCACTCGTCCGCAGACCGCGCGAGGTATCGAGACGCGGCGTGAAATGCTGCCTGATCAGATCGATGTCTATCCTGATGAAGATGCACTCACAGCGGCATTTTTGGGACGCTCAACGGCGGCAGTCCCCCGCAAACCCGTACAACTTCTGATACAGGTCTCGCTGGTGCATGGCAATCTGCGTTTCGCCACAAGTCCGGTGGCAGTGGGTCACTATCAGGGTGACAGCATTGTCAGTGCAGAGGCGGCAGTGGATGCCTGTTTGGAAAACCGGCTGAAAAAGCGTCTGCTGCTAAATCTCTATCCCGGCCCATTACAAACCAACGAAGTGCTTTTAAGGAATCACCAGGATGAGCTGCCCGGTGCCATCATTATAGGGTTGGGAGAGGTGGGAACCTTGACCAGCAGCGGTCTTACCGACACATTCCGCGAAGCGGTATTGCGGTACGTACTTACCGTTCAGGAAGAGGGCATTGCCCAGCCGGAAGAGATCAGCCTGTCTGCACTGCTGATCGGTACCGGTGCCGGTGGTATGTCTACAGAAGATGCCATTACTGCAATGCTGCGTGCGGTGCTGCAGGCCAACCAACTGCTTGCCGGGTCTGCCAACAATATTGAGCGTACGATTCAAAGCGTCCGGTTTATCGAATTGTATGAGGACGTAGCCGTTGGCGCCCTGCATGCCTTACACCAGATTGTTAAAGGTCCGGAGTTTAGAAACAGGATTACTGCTCTACCTGAGATTATTTCCAGTGATGGTCGATTGCGGCGCGTCTATTATGATGAAGATCCGGCGTGGTGGCAGCGCCTGCGTATCGAGAGTACCGAAGACGGTGGTCTGAAATATACCTCTCTGGCGGGGCGAGCCCGGTTGGAGATGAGCATACAACCCCTGCAGAAACAGTCGGTCGAACCATACCTGCAAGAACTGACCGGTAATACCTGGTCGAATTCCAGGGCCGGGCGCACTTTGTTCGAACTGCTCGTGCCCCGTGAATTCAAAACTCACATCCGGGATAATCAGGACATGGTATTAGTGGTGGATAAACATTCAGCGCGTTACCCCTGGGAACTGCTTGAATATGCAGGGTTTGACGGAGATGAACCCCTGGCCAGCAAGGTAGGCATGGTTCGGCAGCTTGCCTCGTTTGAGAGTGATGTCGGTAGCGTCTGCAACAATCACCGCGCCCTGGTTGTGGGCGATCCCCGGCTTGATGGTTCGGAGTTCGTTGCCTTGCCCGCAGCACAGAAGGAGGCGAGGGCGGTGGAACATCTGCTGTTAGATTCAGGCTTTGATGTGAAACCCGCGTTGATCGGTGCCAACGGTACTGAGATTCTCACTGAGCTGATGACGGATGACTACGAGATCCTTCATCTGGCAGGCCATGGCGTGGTTGACTACCCACTACCTGAAGATGATTCGATCTGTAACAGCGAAAAGGGCAAAGACAAGCCTAAGTTGATAACAGGGATGGTGATTGGCAAAGACCATTTTCTGACACCCACAGAGATACGTCAGATGCCTTCCACCCCGGCATTTGTCTTCATTAACTGTTGCCATCTTGGCAGTACCGATGTTCCGGGCCAACAAGGAAACCAGGCCTTTCATCGTTTGGCGGCTAATCTGGCCACACAGCTGATAGGACAAGGGGTGAAGGCCGTTATTGCCGCTGGCTGGGCAGTTAACGATGATGCGGCCCAGACTTTTGCCGAGACCTTCTACAAAACCTTTCTTTTAGGCAGCAGCTTCGGTGATGCCGTAAAACAGGCGCGGATGGAAACCTATCACAAGCACGAGCGGTTCAATACTTGGGGGGCTTACCAGTGTTATGGCGATCCAGGCTATGCCTTGACGACGGAAACTGGACGACGGCGCAACAGCAGCAAACAAACTTATGTCTCTTTGGCGGAATATGTGAGCGCAATCGAGAATATTGCCGAGTGGGCCAAGACGGCATCCAATTCAGATGCTCGAAGCTGGAGTCAGAAGTTGGCCGACCTAGTGCAAAGTGTGCCACCGAAATGGGCGGAAAATGCCGGCTTGGTTGAAGCGGCGGGACGGGCTTGGGGTCAACTTGGAGAGTTTGCCAAAGCGATAGAGGCTTATGAACGGGCCATCTCAGCTGACCCGGCGAGCGCCACAATTCAATCTGCAGAACAATTGGCGAATTTTGAGGCACGCGAAGCGGTCAAGCTACACGATGATGGTCAGCCGGTGGTTGCGAAACGTTTGGTGAATCGTGCCGGCAAGCGCATTGATGGACTGAACTCAAAATTTGGGGTGACCGTCGAACGACTTGCATTGAAAGGGAGTGTCGCCAAGCATCGTTCAATTGTCTATCTGGACAAGGATAAAGAGTGTCGTCGCTCTTTGACCGAGATGGAGGAAGCCTACAAAGCCTCCTACCAGCTCTGCCTCAGTCAGCAGGGCAAGATTAACACCTATCCCCTGACCAACTGGCTAACTGCTCACTGGCTGTTGGTGAAGGCCGGTATGAGCAATGATAAAGAGCTGGGTGGAGACGGGGACTTTGACAGCCTGTTGGGTCAGGCTCTGCAGCAGGCTCATGTGTCTGAGTCCAGTATGGGTGGTGAATATTTCTGGAATGCCATAGCGGAGAACGACTGCAGATTGCTGGCTGCGTTGAAGCAGGGGGATCTGATTGACAGGAAGGAGAAGATTGCAGACACCTATCGACACATCCGCAAGCGTGCATCTTCTCCGCGCCAGTTCCAATCCGTCATGCAGCATCTTGATTTTCTTAAACGCATGAGCGGACATTTCAAACTTGCGGAACAGAAACCTTTGGAATGGCTGATCGACAATCTGAATGGCAAGGGCTGATGGTGGGATTTGTGTATGTCGCCTACCCTATGGACTATTTAGTATCTCTCTGAGGAGACTGTTCATGAATACTGAAGAAGCGATTAAAACACGGCGTTCCATTAAGCATTACGATCCAGCCCATCGGATGACAGACGAGAAGATCAATCAATTACTGTCATTGGCGATTCTTTCTCCTACGGCTTTCAACATTCAGAATTGGCGATATGTTGTCGTGCGCGATAAAGAATTGAGGAAGAAAATACGTGCCGAGGCCTGGGATCAAGCCCAAGTCACAGATGCCTCTCTATTAATCGTTCTATGTGCGGACTTGAATTCCTGGCAAAAAAGTCCTGTCCGGTACTGGAGGAACGCATCGAAAGAGGTTCAGGAATTTATGGTTCCTGCAATCGATGGCTATTATCGCGGTAGGGAACAGGTCCAGCGGGATGAGGCGATGCGGTCATGCGGCATTGCCGCACAAACATTAATGCTGGCCGCAAAATCGATGGGATATGACTCATGTCCAATGGATGGTTTCGACTTTGATAAGGTTGCCGAACTGATCAAGCTTCCTGACGATCATGTTATTGCCATGTTCGTGGTGATTGGCAAAGGAATCAAAGACGCATGGCCGCGCCCTGGACAGTTGGCATTAGATGATGTCGTGATTGAGGATTCATTTCCCGGTAAATAAGAACAACATAAATACTGTATGGGTGAATTTTTCATGACCTCAATCAGTCAGGCTACAGCATGCCAGAAAAAGAGTATCCGATTATAAAGCAAAATCACCTCAGGTTCGCCTTTCTCAATAAACTACAATTTACGACCATCGTGGTCTGAGCAGGCAATTAATCAGGCTTTTCCAGCGCCACTTTCAATGCCGTCACGATTTGTTGGTATCCAGCCTTCAGACTTTCCATCAATGGGGCTGCAGCTTTTGTTCTTGCCTCACAACCTATGGTCTCCCACTCCGTGCAGATAGCAGACAGCTGCGTTGCCCCCAGGTTGGTACTGCCGGATTTCAGGCTGTGGGCGGCACGTTGCAATGCGTCGGCATCGCCTTTGCTACGGCTTCACCGATCGTCTCTATTAATTCAGGGGATGTATCCAGGTAGATGCGAATTATTTGAACAAGAATATTGTTTCTTCCAGGACGCTGCAGTGCACGTATCTTGAACAATGCCTGCTGATCCAACTGTCTGATCTTGTTTGCTGGATCTTGCGTATTGTCGGTGTGTGGCGGTGTTGCCGGGGGGATGTGGTCAACTGCTTTTTTTTTGCTTTGGGAACAACCATTTCTCCAGCATAACCTGCAGGGTTAACCGCTCATAGGGTTTACTCAGGTAGTCATCCATGCCAGCAGCATGGCATAGCTCCTGCGTACCTTTTTCCACGTCTGCGGTTAGAGCAATGACAGGTACGCGACTACCAGCGGACTCCAGATTGCGGATCGCTTTTGTCGCTTTAAAACCATCCATTTCAGGCATGTGGCAGTCCATCAAAATCAGGTCATAATCATTCTGCTTCACGCTTTCCACTGCCACCCGCCCCTGATCCGCAAGATCCACCCGATAGCCCAATGACTCCAACATACTCTCGGCCACTACCTGGTTTACCGCATTGTCCTCAACCAGCAGAATACGACAGCCACTCTGTGTGGTTTCAGCTGTTGTGGCAGTTTCGTCGGGCAACACTTCTGCCGTGTATTCTTTGGAAGGTTTTTCGACCAACAGGGAGAGTAGCTGATCATGCAGCTCCCTGAGCCGGGCGGGCTTGCTCAGATAGACCTCGATCCCTGCTTCACGCCAAAGGGTATCGTCAGCCTCCTCATGAAGTGCGGAATAGATCAGGAGCCGAATCTCCGCAGTATTTGTATCCGCCTTGATCTTCCGCGCCAGAGTGATGCCGTCCATGCCCGGCATCATCCGATCCAGGATGGCCAGGGTGAAGGGCTGGTCTGTTGCGGCAGCTTCCTGCAAAATCTTCAATGCATCTTCGCTACCGCTGGCGCCATTTGCTTCAAGTCCCCAGTCGTTAATTTTTCGTACCAGCAGGTTGCGGGTGGGTGAATTGTCATCCACCACCAGCACTCGGCCGCCGGGAAACTGAGCGAGAGATTCCCCCATAGGCCTGTTGGCTTGCGTCTGCTTGCCAAACCGCACTGTGAACCGAAAGGTCGCTCCTTCCTGCTCTCTACTCTCCACGCCGATCTCGCCGCCCATCAGCATCACCAGCTTCTTGGAGATAGACAGACCCAGACCGGTGCCACCATATTTGCGGGTGATGGAACCGTCAGCCTGGCTGAAGGCACCAAAGATCCCCGCCAATTTGTCTGCCTTGATACCGATGCCGCTGTCACGTACTTCAAATTGAACCACGATCTCTTCGTTATTTTCCTCCACGGTGGAGACGTTGATCGCAATAGTGCCTTGATGAGTGAACTTGACTGCATTGCCCATCAGATTGACCAATATCTGACGAAGACGGGCTCCGTCGCCTACCACTTGATTGTCTATCTCAGTCGGAATATTGCAGAGCAGCTCCAGGTGTTTCTTGCGTGCTTGTTCTGCCATCATCTGCAGCACATCCTCGACCACTTCCTGCAAGTCGAAGGGCGCATGCACCAGCTTCAGTTTATTGGCCTCGATCTTGGAGAAATCCAGTATGTTATTGATGACATCCAGCAGCGTCTGGCCGGAACGGTAGGCTGTCTCGGCAAGCTGCCGTTGCTTGCCAGTCAATCCCGAATCAAGCAACAATTCCGTCATGCCCAAGACGCCGTTCATGGGGGTGCGGATCTCATGGCTCATGGTGGCCAGAAACTCGCTCTTGGCTCGGCTGCCTGCTTCTGCCGCCTCCTTGGCCATTTTCAAGCCATGAATCTGGCGATCCACCTCTTTTTGTAACTGGATGTTGCGTTCAAATACCGAATAGGCGGTACCACTTGAGTTGATGCTCCTTTTTACGCGCGCCTTGAGTGCCTTGTTGATCTTCTCCTGTTTTTCAAGGCGGACCTTAAGATCAGCAATTTGTGACTGAAGGTCTTTTTCTGAATTCATTAACCCAGTTTTCCAACCACGACCCCGGTCAGAGTCTGGTTCACGTGAATAGAATTAAATTGTTCTCCGAAGGTGCTGAACCCGATGAAGTTGATCTTATTGAGCTGTTTTTCGACCTCCGATTTCTCACCTGATTCCAATATTTCCAGGCGCCGTAAAATACAATCACACCCCAATGTGAACTCGATGTTGGAAAACTCTTCCTCAATTTCTTCAACCTGCTTCTTAAGCGTATCGACAAAACCGACCCCTTTGGCCACTGTTAATGGCAATCCATCATCAATCGCGCAAAAGAAAGTCAGGCTTCCGTCTTCATTGACCTTTTCGATTGATCTTACATACCAGTCATTTCCAATCTGCAGCATGACAGGATGGGTTGAGAATACCTGTGGTGTAAGTTTGTCGATTTCCAGACCTATGATTTCGGCATATTCGCTGGCGGCGGGGGCGCCATCGATCTCTGTAACGATCCGGCGTGATGGATCTGCCCCGGTAATGACCATATCCATATTCGAGGGTTCGAAGTGCTGTAGCTTAAAGGTCTTGAAGGGAAGATGCGTTTCGATTATCGAAAATATTGCAGCGCCTGTCCTGAAGCGGCCCTCCACATAGACCCTGGTTTCCTCAAACTTGAGGCTGTCACCCGCAGAACCTCCAATAATAGGAATGCCGGCGAATGAGTTGAAAAGGGACGCGACAGTCTGCTCTTCCATACAGGAGAGGCCGTCGATCAACAGGAGTCCGAACATCTTATTAGAATCCAGTGACTCGGAAAATTGTAGGCTGGCTTCCAGGTCGGAAGCGAGCTTCTTGGCGGCCAAAGGGTTGAAGTCGATGAGAGGATCAATGACAGACGTATGAATCCTGAACATCTCTGACGAGAGGCTAAACCCGACGATTCCGCCATGTTGATAGGTAGATCCGATCTCGCCGGCGGTTGTGCATCCGATCACAGGGCAGGTGAACTGCTCGCCTAGTGCCAGACTGAGTCGATCGAGGTCATAATCAGCGGAGCAGAAGAAGATAACTCCCGCCATATCCGGTTGTCTTACATTTTCGGAAAATTCTGCAACAGCAGATTCTTCATCTTGTGCAATGACTTCCGCTCTCTTGACGTAAGTTGATTTTGATATCATCTTTGACTCCTGGTAATGCGCTCTTTTTTACAATGCGAGATCAGAGAAAGGCTCACTGAATGTGCTGCGAAGCAAGTGTCCTTGGGATACATCCTACACATTACTGACATCGATCGCTGTCTAAGCAGACAATTCATCAGTCTTCACTAAGTTCGCCAACAATTCCATTTCGACTTTTTGGTATTCAATCTTCAGGCTTTCCATCAGTGGCTGAGCCTTCTGGATTTTTCCCTCACGGCCAATGGCTTCCAACTCTTTGCAAATAGCAGTGAGCTGCATGGCGCCTAGATTGGCACTGCTGGACTTCAGGCTGTGGGCTGTCTGGTACAAAACGTCCGCATCGCCATTGACTGCCGTATCTTTCATCTTCTCCATTAACCCAGGCGTTGTGTTCAGGTAGATGCCGATTATTTTGCTCAGGATATCGGGTGCCCCAGGGCGCTGCAGAGCACGTATTTTGTCCAGTGCCCTTTGATCCAACAGCTCGGCTTCATCAGTCTGTGCCGGTGTGTATTCGGTCTGTGTGGGTGTTGCCGGCGGGTTGTGGTCAGTCGGATTTGTTTGCTTTATGGGCAGCCATTTCTCCAGCACGCCTCGCAGGGTTTCCTGCTCAAATGGCTTACTCAGATAGTCATCCATGCCAGCAGCATGGCACTGCTCCTGCGTACCCTTTTGTACGTCTGCAGTCAGTGCAATGATCGGTACGTGACTTGCGTCGGATTCCTGATGACGGATCTTTTTGGTGGCCTCGAAACCATCCATCTCCGGCATGTGGCAGTCCATTAAAATCAGGTCATAGCTATTCTTTTTTACGCTTTCCACTGCCAAGTGCCCCTGCGCTGCGACATTCACCCGACAGCCCAACTTCTCCAACATATTTCGGGCCACTGTCTGGTTTACCTCATTGTCCTCAACCAGCAGGATACGCGAGCCACTCTGTGTGATTGTGGCGACTTTGACTGTTTCTGCAGGCAAAATCTTCGCCTGGTCAAAAATTGAAAGTTTATTGGTCAACAGGGACAACACTTGATGACGCAGATCTTTGAGTCGGGCAGGTTTGCTCAGATAAGCCTGGATTCCTGCTTCACGCCAATCTGTATCGCCAGCTTCCTCATGAAGGGCTGAATACATCAGGAGTCGGGTATCTGCAGTCTCTGGATCCGCCTTGATCTTGCGTGCCAGGGTGATGCCATCCATGCCGGGCATCATCCGGTCGAGGATTGCCAGTCCATAGGGCTTGCCGTTGGCAGCGGCTTCCTGAAGCAATATCAGTGCCTTATCACCGCTATCTGCATCGATTGCTTGTAGACCCCAGTCCTCCGCTGCCAGCCATGGAGAGCGAAGCGAAGGCTGGTAGTCCCCGGTAGCCGCGAGGCCGCACTGCTTACCCGGCGTGCCTTGCGCCAGAGGGGAAGCAAAGTAGGCATCCGAGCGCGGCGTCCAGTCATCGGGAGCTGGCAACGGAGCGGCAACGAGCTTGCGAGGTTGTCGCGTAGTGCCAGTGACCGGGACGGCCGGGGCACAAACAGGTTGTCGAAGGCCGAGTCGATTTTGGGGACTGGGATGTCCCAAAATCTATCACGAGGTCGAAGACTCACTTGAATCTTTTTCAATAACAAGCTGCGGGTAGGCATATTGTCGTCTACTACCAGCACCTTGGTTCCTACCAATAGGTCGAATGACGTGGCTACAGGCTTCACGACTTGTGTTTGTTTGCCAAACCGTGCTGTAAAATTAAATGTTGAACCTTCGCCCTTTTTACTCTCCACACCGATCTCACCACCCATCAGGGTGACCAGCTGCCTTGAGATGGCCAAACCCAGTCCAGTGCCCCCATACTGGCGAGTAATTGAACCATCTGCTTGTGTGAAGGCATCAAATATTCCCGTTAACTTGTCTGCATCAATGCCGATGCCGCTGTCCTGCACCTTGAACAGAATCAGTATCTCGTCGCTGGATTCCTTCACTAAGGTGGCGCTTATCACAACCTCTCCCTGTTTTGTGAACTTCACCGCATTACCTACCAGGTTGATCAGCACCTGGCGCAGGCGTGGCCCGTCGCCAATCACTTTACTGTTGATTTCAGCCGGGATATCACCGAGCAGTTCCAGGTGATTTCCACGGGCCTGCTCCGCCACCATTTGTAGCACATCCTCGACCACTTCCTGAAGATCGAAGGGTGCATGCACCAACTTCAGCTTATCGGCCTCGATCTTGGAGAAATCCAGTATGTTGTTGATGACATCGAGCAATGCCTGACCGGAACGATGGGCGGTCTCGGCAAACTGCAGTTGCTTGCTGTTCAATCCTGAATCACACAACAGTTCCGTCATGCCCAATACGCCGTTCATGGGGGTACGAATCTCATGGCTCATGGTGGCAAGGAATTCGCTTTTGGCGCGACTTCCTGCCTCTGCCGCCTCCATGGACTGCGTCAGTTCAGCTGTGCGGGCCAAGACCTGCGATTCAAGATTTCGGCGATTCTGTTCCAATTCATGCTGCACCTGTTTGCGTTCCACCACCTCTTGTTGCAACGTTTGATTCAACTTTTCTGCTTTCTCCTTCTCTTCGCTCAGGTTTCCAGCAAGCTCCAGCTTTTCAAACTGTAGCTGCAGGCTGTGTTTCAGTGTGTGATGCAGACTGTATGAGCTACGTACCATCAAAACGGTATAAATGACGACTGCAATGCTCAGCAGGGCTTCGTTTCCACCACGGGCAGCCAATAGCCAAATCAGTACTCCAGCAGAAGGCAGTGTATAAAACATCATAAGTCGTGGAAACGAAACCAGGACTGGGATTGCTGCTGACTGGAGTTGAGTGACCAGGACTACGATAAGCATTCGGATCCAGAGATCACCGGTAAAACCCAATGGCACGACCAGTGCCCAAAAAACACCGATTAGCGCTGTCGCACCAGCATATCGCCACATCCAAATTCTAGGATCGGGTCTTTTGGAGAGCGCTTTACGGTATCGGACTACCAGTCCAATGCGAACAAGCGTGATTGTCGACATACCAACGAACCAGGTAATTAACCATTCAGTCTGTGCTTCGCCCCACAAAATTCCGGTAAACAGTGAGGAAGCGATCAGTACAGTGATTGAAGATGCAGAGGCATTTTTGTAGAGCAGCGCTGTTCGCTCAGCAAAGATTTTAGCCTGGATGCTGTTGTTCATATTCTTCCTACCCAATCACACGTAGCGTCTCGCTTTTCGTGAGCCATGACCCGGCGTAGGGAAAATGCCACGCAGTTCCCTTGGAATGTACCCCATACATTGCTAACAACCATTGTGGTCTGAGCAGATGATTCATAAGGCTTTTTCAACTCCACTTTTAATGCCTTTACGTACTGTTGGCTTCCCATCACGAGTTAGCGTCCAGGATGCGCAATACTTGAATGGTTTTTGGCATATCTTTCAGGAGAAGTTCATCAAAGCTGCACCTGAGAGGACTTTAGGAAAAGAGGTATCCACAGAGTTTGCGTACCTCGTAAAGCGGCACAGGAGGTCTTCTGTAGTGTTTCATCAGGGCAGGAATCAATTCCAGCCTTGACAAATTACAAAAGTGTATATACACTTAAAATATGACTAAATACGATACAACTTGTGATCTCGGGCAATGTAGCTTGATTGGACAGACCTGTGCTGTTTTTAATCTGCGCAAGGCATCCAGAGCGGTCACAAAGCTCTATGAGGAGATAATGAAACCAAGCGGGATTTTACCGACCCAGTTTACTCTTTTGGTGGTAACCCGGGCCTTTGGTCCGGTCACTATCTCCTCAATGGCAGAGTTGCTGGTGATGGATCGCACCACATTGACACGCAATCTGAAGCCCCTTGAAAGAGAAGGTTTGCTACGGGTCGTAGCTGGTAAAGATGACAAGCGTTCACGTGAAATTAGTCTAACGAACAAGGGCTTAGAGCAGATGGAAGAAGCTCTGCCTCTGTGGCAAGAGGCGCAATGCAGGATCGATCAAGCACTTGGCAGTGCGCGTCTGGACCGGATGCTTGATGATCTGACAGCGGTGGTAAGTGCGGCACGATCTGCCTGATTGATTTTTATTCCTTAAATGTGCATATGCACCATTAAGGAGATTGAGATGAATATCATTTGAGCTTCCCGGGATTTGAAAAAGGATCGTAACCCAATTGTGATGAGACTGAGATCATGCAGGATTGAAATTGTAACCTATCTAACTGGAGATCAACCATATGTGTCCGATAGATATGAACACCACAGATCGCCCAACTGCCCTGATTACCGGTGGCTCAAAGGGCATTGGATTTGAGTTGGCAAAGCAATTCTCCCGTCATGAACACGATATTGTTCTGGTGGCACGTAATAAAACGGACCTTCGGATTGCCGCGGAAGAGTTGGAAAAAAACTATGGTTGCAGCGTAACTGTTTTTTCTCTTGACCTGGCTATGGACGATGCTCCTGCCGAGTTGTTCCGGCTGGTAGAAGAATCGGGTATTCGGGTAGATGTGCTCGTCAATAATGCGGGCAGCGGCGAGTATGGTTTATTTGCATTGGGTGAACCTGTTAGCCAGTCCCGTATGTTACAGCTCAATATCATGAGTCTGACAGCACTTACCCGGCTGTTTCTTCCCGGTATGATCGAACGCGGAAGCGGTCGAATTCTCAACATTGCCTCGATTGTAGCCTATTTTTCCGGTGGCCCAAACTGGGCCAGTTATGTGGCATCAAAACATTATGTACTGGCATTTACCAAGGGGTTGTCGCAGGAGCTTTCAGAAAGCGGGGTTGCGGTGACGGCCTTGTGTCCAGGGCCGACCGCGACGAATTTTGCTGGGCAAGCAGGTGCAGGAGGCACAAGAGTCTATCATTGGATTCCACAAGTCAGTCCGTCCAGAGTCGCGCGTGCAGGTTACCTTGCCGTCATGTCAGGGCGAACAGTCGCGGTCCCGGGCCTTATCAACAAGATCTTTGCTTTTCTTGGCGAATTGCCACCCCGTGTTATTGCACAAACGGTGTTTTCATTTTTGTCTAAAGAAACAGCAGCCCTGAAGGCGGCCAAGTCATGAGCCACTATCTGAAATATCTCTTGGTGACAGGCGCTCTTTCCTCTTTGATGGAATATTCATCCGCGCTGGCTGTTGATCCCAATGAAAATAAGTTCGAGGTGGATAAAAATCTTTTTCCCTATCAGTCGCAATACCTGATATTAGACAATGGTGCCCGTGTTCACTATGTGGACGAAGGTAAGGGACCAGTCCTGTTACTGCTGCACGGCAACCCAACATGGTCGTTTCTCTACCGGCATATTATCGCAGAGTTGAAGAATGAATTTCGTGTGGTTGCACCCGACTATCCTGGATTTGGTCTCTCCTCGGCACCACAGGGTTATAGATTTACTGCTGCTGAACAGGCAGCATCCATGGTCGAATTCGTTGAGAAATTAGATCTATGGGGTCTGACCCTCATGGTGCAGGACTGGGGTGGGCCCATTGGTTTTTTTATTGCCGAAAAACATCCTGACCGCGTAAAAGGTTTCGTTATCGGTAATAGCTGGGCTTGGCCTCTTGAGCGTAACGGGCAAAAGATTTTCAGTAGCCTGATGGGTGGCTGGCCTGGACAGTTCATGGCTTGGTGTTGCAATGGCGTGGTGCGTTTCTTTATGTCGAAAGGTCTGGAAAGGGATCTTTCCGATGCGGAGATGGCCATGTATCTTGCACCATTTTCAGAGCGTAATGCTCGTAGACAGACGCATGTGTTTCCCGCCCAGTTGAGGGATGCTGCGCCATTCCTCCAGGAGGTTTATTCGGGCCTCTCTGGCTTGTCTGATCGCCCAGCATTGATTATTTGGGGAGTTGAAGACTTTGCTTTTCAGGAGCCTGAGCGCACACGTTTCGAAAAAATATTCTCAAATCACCAGACTGTATTATTGGAAGATGCGGCACATTTCATTCAGGAAGATGCGCCTTCGGAAATTACGGAAGCCATCAGACACTGGTATCCAAAGTAAGCCTTGGGTCCTGCAAGTGCTTGCGTGTGTGAAACAGAGTGATTTACGAGATCTGTTTGCTTATTAAAGATGGTTTAGTTCATCTCAAGACCAGCTACGAAATGGAGGACAACGTCAGGCTGTTATTGGGTTTAAAATTTTGTTTTTAGGCGGAAAAATATGGAGGCCATCATGCAATTTTCAACACTCCCGATTCTGATTGTGGCCATTTTTGTTTTTTTATGGTTTCTGTCCAGCAGAGTTCATCGACTTGGCGCTATAAATGGGTCTCAACAGAATTGGTTGGTTGCACTTCTTTCCATCTTGCTTGTCTGGGGTGGTTTTGTTGGATACCAGTCAAGCTCAGGCGCCTTCGCCACTGAAGACTTCCTTAGTCTGTTGCCAGGTTATTGGTTACCTTATGTTCCAGTAGTTCTTTCCATCAGCCTGATACTGCTGGTTACTCCTCTGCGCTTCGGCCTCAGAAGACTTGTTGATGCAACCCCGCATCACTGGCTGACTGGGATACACTGCCTTAGAATTCTTGCGCTTGGAACCCTGATCAAGGCTTCGATGGGACTGTTCCCGGAAAAGTTTGCCTGGTTTGTGGGAGGGGTGGATCTGTTATTCGGGTTATCGGCGATAGCTGTAACGCTATTGGTGCATCGTGGCCGTTTGACTGACGGTTTTCTTCTTGTGTGGCATCTCATCGGTGCACTGGTGATCGTTGTGCCAGTTGCCGGGCTCATGCATGTTTTCATGCAGGAAGCCCTGTTTTCCAAACTATTTGTCTTCCCTATGGTACTGGCGCCAGCTCTGGTGGTTCCCTCATTTGTGATGCTTAATCTGCTGGTGGCCTGGCGGTTACTGGAAAAAAGGATGCAGAGGGTTTGAGGAAATGATTTCAGGTATAAGATCAGTTTTGATTCCTGCACCGCCTCATAGGCGTGCTTTTCAGATCACTCAATCTCCAAAGCGGCTTTTGACTACCCGAGTCTCACCTTTATCGGGAATGGTCAGAAAGAACAGGTCACCGTAGTTGTCCGGTGGTTCGCCTACACCGCCCATCATCCAGTAGAGTGATTCCAGATTGAAGGTATTACCGACCCAGACCACGGTTTCACCGGCATGTTGCTGGGCAATCCTCTTCGGAATATCAGTGACATCACTGCGGCTGACACGGATGATCTTAAGGCCATGGTGATCGGCCAGTGGTTGTACTGTGTCCAGGTTGCGCTGAATGTCAGGGCTGTAGATCGCATGGACTTTTCTGTCACCTACAGCATTGACCAGCGCACGGGCCCGCGCTTTCCCTTTCTCGGTCAACATTTTGCTGATCTGAGTGCGCTCTGTGTGGCGCAGCATGATGACAGTGGTTTCTGTACCCTCTTTTGAGTGAACGATCAGTGAGGAGCAACCCGGTAACACGAACAGGCTGGTCAGGAATAGCAGCAGAATGAAGGCACGTAGCGATGATGTCGTCATGATCTCTCTTTCCGAATGTTTAGCATTTTCTCGTTTCCACAGACATTGACTTCAAGTTAGTTCAAAAAGAAGAGAATGCCTGCCAGGGATGCGCCAAGCTTCAGATCGGATTTTATCAGAGTCTGGAGTGAATAAGGAGGACGATGCGCCGGATGCGCAGGTAAGATACCCGGCGGCCTGTGCCGCCGGGAGTGATGGAGGCCTATTTCTCCATTGTTCCTTCGAAGTGGATCTCCACTCGGCGGTTGAGTTTGCGGCCTTCGCGAGAGCCGTTATCTGCAATGGGATCTTCTTCGCCCATGCCGACGGATTCGATCTCCTCATCCGGGATCTTGGTATTCTGTTCGAGGTAGTCGGCAACTGTCCGTGCACGGCGTTCAGACAGTTTCAGATTATAGGCGGCCGGTCCACTGGCGTCGGTGTATCCCACTACCTTGACCTCAAGGGTCTTGATGTTCTTGCCGCTGAAACGTTGGATGCGTTCGTTGATGATCGACTTGCCATCATCTGAAAGTTCGGCGCTGTCGAAGCCGAACAGGACTCCGGCCTTGATGTCGACCATCTCGGCGATGGTGGTGGTCAAGCTGACGGCAGTGCTGGTTGCGACGACTTCCTTGGTCACGACTACAGGCTCGGGTTGGGGCACTGGGGCTGGTGCCGCCATGGGCTCAGGTTTTGGGGCCTCGTATCCACACTCCAGCAGTTTTTCGGTTGAGTTGGTGTAACTGGTGCGCCAGCACTCACCGTAGCTGTTTTTGGCTACTCCTCCGCCGGACTTGGCGTAGCCGTCGACGAGACTCTCTGCGGCAGAAACGGAAAGTGCGCCTGTTACCAGAATGGCGGCAGTAGTGAATGATAGTAAAATATGATGTTTCATGTCAGTTCCCTTGGTAAATATATACAGCCTCACCGACGCCGTCGGCGTGGATAAAACAATCTTCCAGGTGATTACGAAACTTTCGTAACCTTTTTTTGGGGTTATCAGTCCCCCTTGATACGACGGGAATAAGTTATTACACAAATGACCGGGTGACAAGCTGCAGGTCAGTTCAAGTTTGTGGAACCGGCAAACACTGTTTGTTGTACGGTGTCTTTTCATGATCCGTTATGTTTGATCAGACCTGTAAATTCCGGTGTTCCATGCGGATCACTGAGGAGGATTTGGGTTTAAAGCAAATTTCAATTCTTACCCTCGCATAATGAAGGGAATCGGCATGGCTGGAATGGGTACTGCATCCGCCATGGGCAAGCTGAAATTGCTGCGGGGAGACTTTAAGGGCATGCTCAAGGATCCCTGCATGGCAGGACCTTTCGTCAAGGGTTTGGCTTGATGTAGCAGATAGGCGCTGAGTAACGCAGGCTGGATATAGCGAGGTGTTTTCGCTGCTTTCGGTTGAAATGCCGGTTATCTGTGATTTATTACAGATAACCGGCAGACTTGTCTGTTTTTACCGCGATCTATCTCTTGTGATCGTTGGTTGCTCAGGTCAATTAATCAACAATATCGTACGGATCATTGCCGAATGGGTCCGGCCATGCAGGATCCTCGGGCCATCCACTTAGAATTTTCTCAGATTCTTTCATATTGCTCTCCTGCGAAGTGCTTCGTTAATTAGCATGCAATATTTATACCGAAATAAAAATCTTCTGATAATTCAATGCGTTGAATTGTACCGAATGGATCGACTACTGAAAAGTGTCAAATGTCCCGACAAAAAAGCAGTATGCTCATGCCATTTTCTATTCGATTTATCTAAATAATTACATAACATTTTGAAATTACAGGCGATATGCGATTTTGTTCTTGTGTAAGAATTTCCGACAGATCCCGATGAGCCTTTGTTGATTATCAGAATTAGTGATGATTGGAAGCCAGTAAATCCACTTCTGATACTCTCAGAACAGAGTTTGCACTTTGCCACGACAGAGTTGCTACTATTGTCTTGTCTTCTCAGCGGAGAAAAGACCGAGGAAAATGTAATGCCAAAACTATTGTCCCTGTCTCGCGCAGCCCGGCTCGCGGGCGTCAGTCGCGGAGAACTGCAGAAAAGGGTACGCAAGGAGGGCGTGGATACCTTCGAAGGAAAACTTACTGTCGACGTCCTGGTCTCTCTCTATCCGCATATTGACATGGAGCGGGACCCCATTCTGGAGCGGGTGCAGATCATCAAGCGGGAGGCTCGTCCCAAAGCGCACTATAGTGATGGATGGATGCCCGATCCTCAGGTATTGATGAGCCGGTTGAAGGAGTTTCAGCATACTCTGGTGCAGACCAAGTCCTCACTCAACGCATCAGAGAATCTGCTCAGTGAAACCAGCTCTGATCTGCAGTCCGCACTGAATGCGTCAAACGATGCACTTCGTGCCGAGGTGGAGCATTGCATCCAAAAACTGAGTGGTGCGATGAACCGGCTGGGCCGCGCCTCTGATGCCAAGGCTGCACTGTTTGCAAAAGATGTCATGCTGAAGATCGTCAGTGCAAGTGTGCGTCTGCTACCCAGCGGCCATGAGTTTTTTCTCGAAGGTAATGATTCCATTCTGGAGGCTGGATTAAAAGCCGGACTCTATCTTGACTATGGCTGCACCAGTGGAAACTGTGGTGCCTGCAAATGCAAGGTAGTCTCCGGCGCAGTGCGAAAACTGCGTAATCACGACTATGTGCTTAGTGCCAAAGAACAGGAAGAAGGCTATGTGCTGGCCTGTTCGAATACGGCCATATCCGACTTGGTTGTCGAGGTGGGTGAAGCGGGTATGGCAGAGGCGCTACCGCATCAGAAGATCAGGGCTCAGGTTAAAAAAATAGAGCTGGTGGGAGAGTCGCTGGCGCTCATGCATGTGCAGACTCCTCGTACCCATTCGCTACGTTTCAAGGCAGGACAGTCGGTAAGTGTCACCACAGAGGATGGTCATGCCGCCGATCTCTATATCGCCAGTTGCCCTTGCGATGGACGTAATCTGCAATTTCTCATCTTCAAAGAAGATGATGTTGGTTTTGGGGATGCTGTTTTTGACGCTACCCTTGCCAGGCAGACGGTACTGTTGGAGGGGCCGAAGGGTGGTTTCGTGTTGCAGGAGGACTCCACGTTGCCGACACTGTTTCTGGCTAAAGAGGGCGGTTTCTCACCGATAAAGAGCCTGGTGGAACAGGCTATCACCATCGATAATACGGAAGGGTTGAACCTGATCCACGTAGGCGGAAATCCTGCGGGCTCCTCGCTGGAGAATCTCTGCCGCTCCTGGAGCGATTCGCTGGATAATTTCAACTATACCAGCACAGCGAATGATATCTCTGCAGACGAGCTGGTGCAGTTAATACTTAATGCCGTTACAGATAGTGACCGGACCGAGGTCTATATCGCCGGACCTGGCGCCTGGCTGGAATCCGTTATGGATGTGGCTTCCCGTAAAGGTCTCGATACGGGGGTGTGGTATAAAGAGACAATCGACCGGTAATAGATAGCGGATTTCATAGGGGGTATGGCCCTAGGAGACTGTCGGGCTTAACACTCCCAGTGATTTTCGCTTCAAACGGATAAACCCGACAGCCTCCTAGTCCATAAACAATGGGCGGCGCAGGAAAAGATAGAAGCCGTATTGACCGCCCTCGGCATGACCGTAGGCAAAATAGAGCGGTCCAACCGGCGTATCGGCCCCAAGATAGAGGCTACTGGCGTAGCTCATGTCATTCAGACTTATATCATCACGGCTTTGCCAGGCATTGCCCATTTCCAGGGAAGCGCCCGCATAGACCGGAAAGTATTTGCTGCGGTGAAGTCGAATCATATAACTGCCGACAAACAGTGCGGTGTGCTGTCCTATGAGCTGATTTTCAGACAGTCCCGACAGGTGCAGGAAGCCGCCAAGTGTGAATTGGTCTTGCAGCGGTGCGTTGTCATCCTGAGTGCTGTTGAGTGAACCCGTGGCGAAAAGGGTGTGGTCGTCCCAGCTTTTTGCCAGGTTGAACTGCAGTTCAAACTGGTCGAAGTCGTTATCGGCGCCAAGGCTGCGGCGCGAGCCGGTCCAACGAAGTTTTGCACGAAAACCTTCTCTGGGAAAATAGATGTCATCCATCTCATCCAGCCCAAAACTGCCATAGAGTTCACCGCCGCTAAAATCGTATCCCTGCAGTTTGGGCGGTCCGGTCACGTAGTCCAGATCCCCGAGAAATCTTCGATAACCCAGCTCAATGCGGCCCCACTTGCCCAGTTCCCTCCCAGCAGCCAAGCCGACACCGTATTTTTTTATCCCGTATTCAGCCACCAGGTTCTCATCAAGATATTTGCCGACATACTGGGTTGAATAGAAAAGGATAGGATGGATGAAAAATTCAGATTCGCTATCCAGTGGCTGGTAGAGTTCGGTGAAGAGCGTGGGCTCCCGGCCGAGTTGGACAAAAGTTTTCAACTCTCCATCGCTGCCAGCCATGGAGAGCGAAGCGAAGGCTGGTAGTCCCCGGTAGCCGCGAGGCCGCACTGCTTACCCGGCGTGCCTTGCGCCAGAGGGGAAGCAAAGTAGGCATCCGAGCGCGGCGTCCAGTCATCGGGAGCTGGCAACGGAGCGGCAACGAGCTTGCGAGGTTGTCGCGTAGTGCCAGTGACCGGGACGGCCGGGGCACAAACAGGTTGTCGAAGGCCGAGTCGATTTTGGGGACTGGGATGTCCCAAAATCTATCACGAGGTCGAAGACTCACTTGTGAGGTCGTTGAGTGGTTTGATGGTATAGGCTGAAGATGCATTGAAGTGGGAATCGCCAAGGCGGGGATTAACGCTGAAGTTCAAGCCAAACTGTAGAAAGTCCGTACCCCAGCGCTTCTCCTTGGCTTTGATCAACAGGCCGGTTTTGCCCGCTTCTTCGACCAATCTGTAGCGGACGCTTTCAAAAATATCCAGGCCATAGATATCATCAATACTCTGTTCGAGTGCTTTGAGATCAAGCGGCGCGCCCGAGTGGATTGACAGACGACTGCTGAGAAGCTCATCCCGCAACTCAGATTGGTTCTCGATGTGTATGAACTCCACAATGGGTGTGGTTGGTTCGATTCGGCGATTCTCACGATAGTTGTGGTATGCCTGTCCACCAAGAGCCAGCCGGGAGAGCGCTGGTTTTATTGCTTCAGCTGCAACCTGACCAATCCTGATCGCTTCGCCGGTTTGTTTGAAGTCGGCACTCTCGATATCATCCAATGCAGGAACAATCAGTATGTCCCGATCACTGAGGGCAGCGATTTGTGTTTCGGTATTGCGTCGCGTGAGGAGGGTCGTCAACTGCTCCACTATAGTCAGGGCAGTGGTTAGCTCATCCTGATGATAGAGCGGTGTGCTGATATCCACGGCGATGACGATATCCGCCCCCATCTCTCTGACTACGTCGATAGGCAGATTGTTGGAAACTCCACCGTCGACCAGCAATCGGTTTTCGATCTCCACACCGGCAAAGACCCCGGGTATGGTCATGCTGGCCTGGATTGCCAAGGCGAGGTCGCCTTTGCTGAGAATAATGGGATTGCCGGTTGCAATCTCAGTGGCAACGGCACTAAAGGGGATGGGCAGACGAGCGAAGTCTGTGATCTCCGACACGCCAAGGGTCAGCCGTTTCAGTTCCAGACTGAATTTCTGTCCCTGGATCATAGCCGTCGGCAGGCTGATTTCCCGTTCCTTTACCCCAAGTTTCGCATTGACCAGTGGCAGTTGGGCATTGATCTTGCCGCGCATGTTGTGTTTGGTGCGGCTTAGATTGTCGTCGAACAGATTCTCCCAATCCATTGAGGTCAGATGTTGTTCGATTGTCTCCGGGCTCATTCCGCTCGCATAGAGTCCACCGATGATGGCGCCCATGCTGGTGCCGGCAATATAGTCGATAGGGACTCTGAGTGCTTCAAGGGCTTTTAGAATGCCGACGTGAGCTGCGCCTCTGGCGCCGCCGCCACTCAGCGCGAGGCCGATTTTTGGTCTTTCAATCTGCTGTTGTGCGGTAGCAATGGGGAGCTGGCACAGCAGCAGAAGGGCGAGCAGAACGCGTTTTATTGTCACGGGCATCCGGCTATTTTTCCATCCAGTCAAACACCTGTTTGCTACCGTCTATCAGGGGGGTAGACGGTTGGTTTCCCAGCGCCAGACGGTGCAATCTGTCGAGGTCCATCACAGGTGGACGCAGGAGTGCGTTGAGATAGGGTTGCAGTGTTGCCGGTGCGCGAGCCTTGATCTCTTCTTCTGAGCAGTATGCAAAATGGGGGGCGGGCGCACCGCAGGCGCGGGACCAGGTTCTCATGAAGGTCTGCCAGTTGAACCGCTCGTCACCGGCCACATTGAGCAGGGCCGGGAGGTTCGGTTGAGAGATGAGATCCCGAATCAGTGCGCCGTGATCTGCAGCGAACCAGGGTTGCAGCAGTGACTGATCGTCTGTGGGTATCGGTAGGGATTCCTGCGCATTCAGATGCTGTGGTAACGCAGGGTCTCTGCCGAACGGGGTGAGTGGTGCGTGCCCCGGCCCATAGAGTCCCCCAAGACGTAGAGAGATGCTCTCCCGACCACTCCCCGCCCATTGCAGCGCGGCATTTTCTGCCGCCAGTTTTGCTTCTGCGAAGAGTCCGTTCGGCTCTGCTGAATCGCTCTCCCGGTAGGCTCTGTCGCAACCGGGACCATAGACCACTGCGCTGCTGACAAACAGGTAGCGGCGGGTGCTCGCGGGCAGTGCTTCGATAAGAGAGGTGACGTCGTCTTCGCTATAAGCAATCTGATCGACCACTGCCTGGGGCTGGAATTTGGCCAGTTTTTGGCGCAAGCGTTCAGTGTCGTGCCGATCGCTGATGAAATCAGGGGCGGGGTCGTTGCTCTCGCCACGGGAGATGCCAAGGACTTGGTGTCCGGCAGCCCGCAGTGCGCTGGCCACTGCCCGGCCGCCACAGCCGGTACTGCCGATGACGGCGATTCGTTGTGGGTCAGGCATCGAATTCGATGTAGGGTCTGGGGTAGGAGCGCAGCAGGCGTTGACGCACATAATCGGATGCCGGGTTCAGTGCGCGCACCGCCTCCCGGAAGGTCTCCGCTGTCTGTTCGTCAATGCTTGGAGAGGCGATCTCCAGAAATCGGTCGTCGAACAGTGGATCGGTATTGGCTGTGGTGCTAACGCCTTTTTCGTCCAGGTGTCCCTGCATCGTTTCGTAGGGTGCGCCCCGGTCGAAACGCAGGGGGAATGCGTAGAAGCAGGGGCCGAGCCGGTTGGCGGCATCCCCGAGACGCTCAGTGATGGCGGCCAGTTCCCGAAGAAAATCCAGGGTGATCGCCAGGTCCTCCGGCGTATCGCCGGGTACCGGCTGCAGAATACCGAATACCGGCAGGATATCGTTCTTCAGACAGGCCTCCACCAGGTTGCGTGCACCCTCAAGATACCTTGCATGCACCTTTGGACGGGCATCGATCTTTTCCAGTTCACAGAGAGACTGCTGGCCGACTGCCTCAAGCCCAAAGTAGATGAGGTCGCAACCTGCTGCCGCGAGTTGCGGCACGTCCTCCGGATGCAGCACATCCACCCGGCTTTCGGCCAGAAACTGCATGGGGGTCTCTTTGAGTAGATTGCAGACCTCTGCGAGCCGCTTGCGATTGACCCCGAACAGGGGATCGCAGATCCACAGATACCAGGACTTTTCCATGTTGGAAAAGAGTTCGAGATCCGCTTTTACCTTCTCGATAGGATTGTGGGTAAAACCAGGATTGGTCAGTCGCTCGGTGCAGAAGGTGCAGTGGTAGGGACAGCCCCGGCTGGTAAGCCAGCAGAAGATGTCATAGCGTTCCGGGTGGCGCATCAGGGACATATCCACCGGCGGTGCCGTGGGGAGGGTTTCTGCGGGCGGGTTGGAACGGATCTTTTCTCCATCGCGCCACACCAGTCCTGGTATCGAAGCCGGATTTTGCAGGCCGCTCCTTACCAGAGCGAGTGCGGCCTGTTCCCCAGGCCCTGCAACGATGGCATCGATCTCGGGACAGCGTTCGAGGATCTCCGCGCCACAGGCGGTAACCCAGACACCACCCAGCACCACCGGCAGTGCCTCGTTGCGCTGTTTCAGGACCTTCGCCATGGCGGCGCCGAATCGTCCTTCAACGGGTGACAGGCAAGCGATGCCGACCATTTGAGGCGACTCCTTCAGCACCGCATCGGCGATGCGTTCCAGTAGTGCCTTGGGGGAATCGGAATCCCCTTCGTCATCGAGATCGGTACTGGGATCGAGGACTGAAACCGCCACCCCTTTGCTGCGCAGGTAGCTGCCAAGGGTGATGTTGGAGAGAGAAGGACAGAGACCACCTGGCAGGGTGTCGCCGGCCAGTGGGGTGCTGAGCAACAGTAGATCCGTCATCTTGGTCTGCTCCAAAAGGGTGTGTAGGTTTGAGACTAAAAGAATCCCCGGTGTTACTCAAGGACTATGCATGACTTTCAATTTGCGGTTGTGGAGGCGGACTTGGGCTACAATCCCGGGAAGCTTTTATTACCGAACGATGCGAATCTTGAGGGACAACCATGAGTCAGGCCAACAAGGAAACCTACCCCTTGATAGAACTCTCCATCGGCACCCCGGATGTGGATGCACAGGAGGCGTTCTGGGTAAAGATGTTCGACGGCAAAGTGATCTTTCGTGGACAGATGATGGGACTGCGTTTCAGCCGCCTGATCGTCTGTGGCGCCACCCTGGTCTTTCGTGAGGATCCCGATTTTCAACTGCCACCCGGACCGGGAGATGAGCGTCTCTATAACAACCACATCGGATTGCGTGTACATGATCTGGATCGGTCGGTTGTCGAACTGGAGTCCCGTGGCGCTGAGTTTGTACTTAAACCGGAAATGGTGCGTGAACTGCTCAAACAGAAAAATGACGGCGCCCCCAAGATACTTGAAACCGACTTTATCGCTCCACCATTGAATGCTGAACGCCTGGCCAGCGGGGAGTACAAAATCGAGGTGGCGATTCTTGTGGGGCCGGACAACCTGTGGATCGAACTCAATCAGATCACAGAGCCGGAAGACACGAATTGGTTCCCCTGGTGATGCATAAATCCATTGGCGGCGGTATTGCCGCCTGGTCCATCCGTCACCCTATCGGGGTTGTGATGATCACCCTGGCGGTGATGGTTCTTGGCGTCTTCTCCCTGGGACGGCTGGGTGTCGATCTGCTTCCTCACATCATCTATCCCGATGTTCGGGTGCGGGTCCTGGACCCCGGCGTGCCTGCGAGCATTATGGAGGATCGCGTTACCCGCCAGTTGGAGGAGCAGCTCGCCATCACGGAGGACGCCATTCACATTGAGTCCCGTTCTTCCGAGGGACGCAGCGCGGTGGATCTGTCGTTTGCCTATGGTACGGATATCGACAAGGCGCTGCAGGATGCCAGTACCCGCCTCGACCGGGCCAAACGCTTTCTCCCCGATAGCATCGAACCGCCGGTCATCTATAAACGCGACCCGTCCCAACGGCCGGTAGCGGAGTTCGTTGTCAGCTCCTCCCTGCGGGATCCGGTGGAACTGCGCAGTTGGGTCGACTATGAGTTGAGCAAGTGGTTCCTCAACCTGCCCGGTGTGGCTGCCGCAGAGGTTGGCGGTGGGCTGGTGCGTGAGATTCAGATCCAGGTGGATCAGCTGCGCCTGGCAGGTCTCGATATGCACCTGCTTGACTTGAAGGATGTGCTGGAGTCGGCAAACGTGGATACGCCGGGTGGCCGTCTCATGATGGAGCATGGTGAAATCAGCGGCCGCACGGATGGCCGTTTTCGCTCGGTGGATGAGATTTTGAATCTTCCGTTGGCTAATGTTGGTGTGGGTAATCTGTCGGCAATGGTGCGGCTTAGCGAGGTGGCGGAGGTCGAAGACGGCGCAGAGGAGGAGCGGCTGCGAATCCGTCTCAACCAGTTGCCTGGCATCAAACTCTCGATCCAGAAACAGCCGCAGGCGAACACGGTAAAGGTGGTGGACAGTGTCCTGGCGCGAGTGGCTGAGTTGCAGGAAAAAGGGCTGATCCCACCCGATGTGGAGATACGCCCGGTGGACGACCAGGCGCGTTATGTACGGCGGGCACTGAATAATGCGGTGAACTCAGCCGGCATTGGCGCAATGCTCGCTATGCTGGTGGTCTATCTGTTCCTTGGCAGTCTGCGCCGTACGCTGATCATCGGCAGCGCTATACCCATTGCCATACTGGTGACCTTCATCCTCCGCTGCCAGCCATGGAGAGCGAAGCGAAGGCTGGTAGTCCCCGGTAGCCGCGAGGCCGCACTGCTTACCCGGCGTGCCTTGCGCCAGAGGGGAAGCAAAGTAGGCATCCGAGCGCGGCGTCCAGTCATCGGGAGCTGGCAACGGAGCGGCAACGAGCTTGCGAGGTTGTCGCGTAGTGCCAGTGACCGGGACGGCCGGGGCACAAACAGGTTGTCGAAGGCCGAGTCGATTTTGGGGACTGGGATGTCCCAAAATCTATCACGAGGTCGAAGACTCACTTGATGGCAAGCGGCGGACTGACGCTGAATATCATGACGCTGGGTGGTTTGGCGCTGGGTATCGGTATGCTGGTGGATAGCACCATTGTGATGCTCGAAAATATCTATCGGCATCAGCGGGAACGCAGTGGGGCAGACGCAACCGATGTAATCGAGGTGTCGGGCAGGGCGGCTGCCGAGGTCAACAGTGCCATTGTCGCCTCCACCTCCACCAATCTGGCTGCAGTGCTGCCGTTTCTCTTCATCGGGGGGTTGGTCGGATTGCTGTTTCAGGAGCTGATCTTCACCATATCAGCTGCCATTGTTGCCTCGCTTCTGGTGGCGCTTACCCTGGTACCCGCATTGGCCGGCCGTATACCAGCGCAACGGGAGGGGCTGATGAGGCGCGGTGTGAACTTTCTGATCTCTGCTTTGCAGAACGGTTATGCCTGGTTGACCCGCTGGCTGTTGAAGGCGCCTTGGCTCGTGCCGTTGTTGTTTATCCTGGGGATGGTTCTGGCTTGGCCAATGCTCAGTCAGGGACGGCAGATTTTTCTGCCGGAGATGGATGAGGGGCGTGTCTACGTCAGTATCACTGCCGACCGCGGCATCAATCTGACCCGCATGGATGAAATCGTCAGCAAGATCGAAACGATGTTCATGCAGCAGTCTGAGGTCGAGAGTATCTATGCCCAGGTGGGGGGATTTGTCTTTGGCCGCTCCACTTATGAAGCCTCCAATCGCTCCAGTCTGCATGTCACCCTGAAACCGATAAAGGAGCGGGGAATCGACAGCCGGACATGGATAGCACGTATGCAGAAGAAGATTCGAGATGCCAGTCTGGTCGGTGTACGGATATATATGCGGGTCTCCGGCATTCGCGGTATCCGCCTGAATCGGGGGGATGACGACATTGAACTGCGTCTGCAGGGGACGGATCTTGAAAAGATGTCCCGGATTGCAGATCGGGTGGTTGCGCGTCTTGGGGAAATCGAAGGCTTACGAAATATCTCTCATACCAGCGAGGACCTGAACCAGGAACTCTCAGTTGTGGTGGATCGGGAGCGGGCCTCCGGTTTTGGTCTCTCAGTGGAGGATGTCGGGCGCATCCTGGAGCTTGCCCTGGGCGGTCTGAAAGTCACTGAATTCCTCGATGGTGATCGCAGTGTGGACGTGCGTCTGCGACTACAGCGGCGAGATGTCTCCACGCCAGCCGATGTGGAGTCGGTGATTATCTTCAGTCGAACGGAACCAAGGGTTCCCCTGCGCCTGGGAGAGGTGGCCAAGGTCGAGTTGGTGCCAAGCCCTGTCTCGATCCATCGGGATCAGCAGCGCCGGGTGGTGAATATCAGTGCCTCTATCGGCAAGGATTTGAACCCAGGAGAGGCGTTGCAGTCGGTACAGACTGTGATAGAGGGGATAGAGTTGCCGCCAGGTTATGTAGTTTACGAGGCGGGTGGCCAGGAGGCGCAGCGTGAGGGACGCGATCTGGGATTGCTCCTGCTGGGGCTGGCGCTGTTTCTGGTCTTTGTGGTGATGGCGGTGCAGTATGAATCACTGCGTAATCCCATTGTCATCATGCTCAGCGTGCCTTTTGCGGTAATAGGGGTTGCTCTGGGATTGGAGTGGTCGGGGTTGCCGAGATCCATGCCGGTGCTGCTGGGCCTGATCATGCTGGCCGGGATCGTGGTGAACAATGCGATTGTGCTGGTGGAATATATTGTTTTACAACGTCGTGCCGGATTGACGATTGATGCGGCGATCATAGAGGCCGCACGGCTTCGACTGCGCCCCATCCTGATGACCACCCTGACGACTGTGGCCGGCATGTTGCCTCTGGCGCTGGCCTGGGGGGAGGGAGCGGAGATGCTGCAGCCGCTGGCGGTTACCATGGTCTCCGGGTTGCTGTTTTCCACCCTGGTGACGTTGTTGTTGATTCCGTCGGTCTACCGGTTGATTGCGGAGGGGGATAGAAGGTTAAAGGTGAAAGGTGAAAGGTGAAAGGTGAAGCAAGTATGTGTCGGTGCAGCCCAATGCAAGTACTTTTTTTCTGGCTCCAGTAATATGTAGGCCCGATCAAGCACAGCGGATCGGGCGTTCAGTACTCGTGCCGGTTCCGCTGCGCTTGAACCGGCCTACAGCTTTTTCAGCACCACGTAGCAACATTGTCCGGTCTCTCCGGCGGCACGGCCATCTTTCACCTTTCACCTTTCACCTGTCCCTACAACAACGTCACCCGATTCCGGCCATTGTCTTTCGACTGATAGAGCGCATCATCCGCCCGTTTCAGGAGGGTTGCTGTGGTGTCATCCGCTTGCAGAAGGGAAACGCCGAAACTGCCGGTAATCTTAGTGCCGTTGCTGGGTTTGATCATGGCAATGGCGGCTCTGAGCCTTTCACTCAGTTTCATTGCTTTGTCAGCTGTAAGGTCGGGGCAGATGATCAGAAACTCTTCACCCCCCCAACGGCCAATCGTATCGTTACCCCGCACGTTGATTTTCAACTGCTCAGCCAGATGCTGAATGACTTCGTCTCCCATCTGATGTCCATACCGGTCGTTGATCGATTTGAAGTGGTCGATATCGAGCAGGATAAGTGCCAGGGGTGAGTTGTTTCGTTGGGCGCTATCCAAACTCTCCTGTAGTACCTGGTCGATTTTTCGCCGGTTGTAGAGCTGGGTCAGGACGTCGATCTCTGAAAGGTGGGCGAGCTCCCGATTCTTGGCCGCCAGCTGCTTCTGTGTGTTGCGAAGTCTGTCCAGCGCATTTGTCAGTTGGACGTTTTCCTCTTTGCGCAGCTCTTCGCGGATCGCACGGGCAGCAATCCCCCGGTAGATCGAGGAGATATAGACGGCGAGGGCGGTAAAAAACGCAAGAAAAATAACCCGCAGTGCAATATTGCTGCCACTTACCAATGGGGTGGTGAAGTCCTCGGAGATTGTGCCGAGTTCTATCGTGCCTCTGCTGATCGCCAGGATAACAATCAGCAGGTAGAGGCCGATGCTGAGTACCCCCGAGAGCAAGGTGAGTCGGGGTGAAAAACGGATGGTGGCAAGACCGATCCAGAGATAGTAGAGCAGGAAGGCCTCGGACTTGAAGGTTCGATAGGTGCCGAAGGCGTAGAGGACGATGGAGAGCAGGAGGATATCTATGGTGACAGAGAGATATTTCAGCCACCAGATATGCCTGTCTCGTTTGAGATGGATATGGAGCAGGATGCCGTAGATCAGGTTAACCAACGAAGCGCTGATTATGGCGATAAAGGAGGATTCGGGAATCTCATTGCGTATGCTGAATCCCGCCAGAAAGTAGAGGAAGGTGAATAAAATTCTGGCGTTGTTCGCATAGCGCTCGCTTTTCTGCTCTTCTTTGATGAAAAGCTGTTTGAGAAGCGTTGACGAGTTTGTCCCTGTTACTTCGTGCATCCGCTCATTATAGCGGCCATTAGCCAGACAATAATTGAGGAATACCACAATTTCAGGGAAGAAAAACCCTTCCTGGTTAACGGTACTGCCGCAGATACCACCACTCGAACAGGCGCTTGAGCCAATGGAACAGGCGCATGTTCGGCAGCACGATGTTACGCGTGGCGGTACGGGCTACCAGCATGCCGGAGGTCTGGCTGTCGACGATGCAGACCAGTTCCACCTTGTAGGTCTCTTTGGGTGTCTCCCCCCGGAACTCCGCCAGCAGATTTTTGGCGGCAGCTTCGGCCTGCAGATCGGCCATATGGGCCTGTTTCGGCATCCAATCGGGGCCGGGATAGCTGCCGGAATCACCGGCTACATAAACCTGCTTCAACCCCTCGATCCGGCACTGAGCGTCTGCCTTTACCAGTCCGCCTGGGGAGCGGGGCAGGTCAGTGTTGTCGAACCACAAATTGCCGGTCATGCCGGGCATGAAGAGGATCAGGTCGGCATCAAATTCACCGCCGTGAGTGATGACCTTGGTTTCGGTGAACGCTTTCATCTTGAAGCCGAGATGGGTTTCGATTCCCCGTTTGGCCATCTCCCGAACCAGCCCCTTCACTGCCTTGGGTCCCAGACGCTGTCCTGGGTTCTCTGCAGGGGTGAAGAAGATGAGTTTGAATTTGTCGCGGCGTTTCTCCAGGCGCAGTTGCCGGTCGATACCGAAGAGAAATTCGAACATCGGGCCGCCACGCATGGCGCTGGGCTCCTTGGGATTGCCGGCGAAACCGATGGCGATGGTGCCGCCATCAAGCTCTTGTAAACGGTCACGGATTCTGACGGTTGCCGAAACGCCTTCACAGGGAGTAATAGCGTGTTCGATACCGGGCAGTTTTTTGATGAACCGGCCACCGGAGCCGATGATCAGTCCATCGTTTTCGATCTTGCCATTGCTGGTGATCAGGGTGCGCCCGCCATCCTCCAGACCGGTGGCTTCAGCAGCGTGATGGGTGACGTTCATGCGCCGGAAGAACTTCTCCAGCGGAATGATCAGGTCTTCGGGTTGGCGCAGGCCGGAGGGAATCCAGATAGTGCCGGGCAGATAGTGAAATTCAGCCTTGGGGCTGACGACGGTGATCTGCATCTCCTTGTCGCCGGCCCGCAGATGCTGCACAGCCGTCAGTGCAGCAAAACCGCTGCCGACAATGGTTACTCGCTTCATGCAAGGGTTCTCCAGCGCAATTGGGAGGGTGTCACAAAAGCCACCAGGTAGGTTGGATTAGCGATAGCGTAATCCGACAAGTTTTAAGGTCTTTTCAACACCCTGCATAGGTAAAATGATCCGCGCAGAGAGTCTTTCTCCAGCCGCACACTGGATACCACCCTGCTGATCGGTGTGCGAATAGTATCGGGAGCTGCACCCCGTCACAAGCAGGAATACCCTGCATTGGAAGGGGCAGCCCTCCGCTCTCTCAGAGTCCGACCAGTTCTGCGTGCAGACCTTGGAACTGGGTGATGCTCAACAGATCCTGGCTGTTGACCAGTGCTGGATTGTATTCCAGCAGAAAGAGATGAGGGCGACGTTCTTCCACATGTACGGAGACGACTCCATCTCTCTCCCGAAAAGATGTCTGCAACTGATCGAGCGTTGCTTTATCAAGAATTTCGTCGACGTGAATGGTGACGTCCGCCAGATTGATGTCCACGATGTTATCTCCTCAAAGTGTGTCCCGATTCTGACATTGAACGGTCGGATAATGGAACAGGTTGCGGCGAAACAGTGCTGCCTACTTACTTAAGGATAGCGGAAAATTTGGAGTGATTGTCGTGGAGGTTACTCTACCGGGGTAACCCGCTTGCCGTTGCGCAGGCCAAGAATGCCTTTGCTGATGATGACGTCGCCGACTTTGAGTCCTGTGACGATCTCGACCCGGTTGGCAATGTGGCTGCCGCTGGTCACCGTGGTGCGCAGGGCTTTGCTGTTTCCATCAAGGAGAAAGACATACTCCCCCGCATTATCCCGTTGCAGAGCCTTGAAAGGCACCATCAGGCGTTGCTTTTGCGCGGTTTCCAGGCTTACACGGGCGAGTTGGCCGGGACGTGCGGCCTGGGGTGTGGGATCCAGTACCACCTCAATGATGCCCATGCGGGTGTTGATATCCAATTCCGGGTGGATGCGTTTGACCTTGCCGGTAAACCGCTTGGAGCCGAGGCCATCTATGCCTACCAGGACGGAATCACCCAGGTTGAGATTGGGCAGCAGTAGATCGGATACAGCTATCTCGATGATGAGCGAATCAGGATCGATCAGCGTCAATAGATGGGTATGGCGGGGTACCACATCGCCGGGTTCCACCAGACGCTGACTGATAACGCCGCCGAAGGGGGCCTTTATCTGTGTATAGGCCAACCGGGTTTCCAAAAGCTTTTGCTCCGCCATCGAGACTTCAACTTCGGTCCTGGCGCGGGCCAGTTCGTCTTCTGAGGTGGCTTTATGTCTGGCCAGATCCTCGATTCGTTTTAGATTGAGTCTGGACTGACGGGTGGTGGCTGCTGCCTTTTGCAGCTCGGCTTCGAGCAGGTCGCTCTCCAGGCGGGCCAGTAGTTGGCCCTCTTTTATCCGGTCTCCCTCATAAAAGGGCAATTCGGTGATGCGCCCCTCTTCCTGACTGAAGATGCGCACTTTTTGACGGGCGCGCAGAGTGCCGGTGAGTTCATGTTTGAGTCCGATGGCACGAGGGGTCAGGGTTTCGGTCACCACCAGATGTTTGGTGGCGGGGCGGGACTTTTTGTCAGCGCCACTTTTTTTTGCGCTGCCGCTCGGTTCCATGCAGGCAATAAGGCTGAGGGTAAACAGCAGTGTCGAAACTAGCCTGAAAAGATGCCTGGCACGCATGAGTGGGTTAACAGGTCCTACTTCAGGCTGGTGACTTGTGGTGCACCACCGTTGGGAACGTAGGGAGAGTAGTGTTTGATGTCGCGCTTGACGTTACGCTGCACGATTACGCCGAGGATCTTGAAACTCTTACCCGTGAGATCGATGGCTGGGTAACCGGCCTTGAGAGCCCGCAGCCGCTTTTTTTCGTCTCCTTCCGAGACGTATTGGCGGAACCAGCGTTCCCCATCCACCTCGGCCAGGATATAGGCCCCGGTGGCACAGACTTCGGCTGGTTCGATGACGATGACGCACTTGGCGGGAAATTCAGGCTCCATGCTGTCGTCCAGTACCTGGAGGGGGTAAAGCTCGTTATAACTACACTCGTTGCTCATGATCTGTCTGTATAAATCTGCTTGGTTAACCAGTGTCCATTCGGAAACCCGTATCTAACCACAAAGAGCACGAAGATCACGAAGGTAACAGATTGACTAACAATAAATTTTCTTCGTGTACTTCGTGCGCTTCGTGGTGAAAACAGTGTTTCCGGACGGGCGCAAACTCTAAAGTGACATGCGGATTAAACCTTGGAAAGGCCCGGCTTTATCCACAGAATTTTCAGAGAAATCTGCGTTTCTTACAGAGATTCCGATAAAATCCAGTTTTCACACTGACCACATTCTAGCATGTCCCACTATATTCAATCCCAAAACCGGGTTCACAAGGATCGGCGAGATTTTCACAACCTGCGCAACATGCTGCCCTTTCTCTGGGAGTATCGTGGGCGGGCACTGTTTGCGCTGGCCTGTCTGATAGCAGCAAAACTGGCCAATGTGGGCATTCCTCTGGTGTTGAAAGAGATTGTCGACCTCCTGGAAAAGGGTGACAAGTTGCTGTTGGTTCTGCCCCTCTCACTTCTACTGGGCTACGGTGCGCTGCGCCTCAGCAGTTCACTTTTCAATGAGCTGCGGGATGCGGTTTTCGCGCGGGTGCGTTATCGCGCCATGCGGCGCCTGTCCAACCGGGTGCTGAGCCACCTGCATGATCTCTCCCTGCGCTTCCATCTGGAACGCCAGACCGGGGCTATCAGCCGCGATCTGGAACGGGGCACCCGTTCGGTCAGTTCCATTCTCAACTACATGGTCTTCAGCATCCTGCCGATGCTGGTGGAGTTCAGCCTGGTGGCGGTGGTACTGCTGACCCAGTACGACATCGTCTTTACGCTGGTCACCTTCGGCACCGTGGCGGTCTATATCGGTTTCACTCTGCTGATCACTGAGTGGCGCATGGAGTACCGCCATGCGATGAATAAGCTGGATTCGCAGGCCAATAGCCAGGCCTTCGACAGTCTCATCAACTATGAGACGGTCAAATATTTCGGCAATGAACGCTTGGAACTGGAGCGTTTCGACGGCACCCTCTCCGAGTGGGAGGAAAATGCAGTCAAGAGCCAGACCTCCATGTCACTGCTCAATTTTGGTCAGGGCGGGATAATCGCCATCGGTGTTACCCTTATCATGATCTTTGCCACCGATGGGGTGGTGAAGGGTGAGATGTCTATCGGCGACCTGGTGCTGGTCAATGCCTTTATGTTGCAGCTCTTCATTCCCTTGAATTTTCTCGGCATCGTCTATCGCCAGATCAAATACTCCCTGGCGGATATGGACCTTATCTTCAAACTGCTGAAGCAGGAGCCGGAGATCACCGACGCGCCGGATGCACAACCCCTGGTGCTGCGGGAGGGGGAGGTCCGCTTCGAGTGTGTGGATTTCTCCTACCAGAAAGAGCGTGTGATACTGCATGACGTGGATTTCACCATCCGGCCTGGTGAAAAGGTGGCGGTGGTGGGACACAGCGGGGCGGGCAAGTCGACCCTTTCCCGACTGTTGTTCCGTTTCTACGACGTCACCAGCGGCCGGGTGCTGCTGGACGGGCAGGATATTCGATCAGTGACCCGTGACAGCCTGCGGGCGGTGATTGGCATCGTGCCCCAGGATACGGTGCTGTTCAACGAGTCGATCCTCTACAATCTCTCCTATGGCCGTCCGGGCGCCAGCCGGGATGAGATAGAGGCCGCCGCGCGTATCGCCCATATCGCAACGTTCATCGATTCGTTGCCGGACGGATATGAGACGGTGGTGGGGGAGCGGGGACTCAAACTCTCCGGTGGCGAGAAACAGCGCATCGCCATCGCCCGGGCGATGCTCAAGCGGCCGAGAATACTGGTCTTCGACGAGGCCACATCCTCACTCGATACCAAGACGGAACAGGCGATTCAGGAGACTCTGAAAGAGGTGGCGAAGGATCACACGACCCTGGTCATCGCCCATCGTCTCTCCACGGTGGTGGATGCGGACCGTATTCTGGTCATGGAGCAGGGCAGTATCGTGGAACAGGGCACCCATCGGGAGTTGTTGGTGATGAATGGCCGTTACCGGCAGATGTGGCAGTTGCAGCAGGAAGAGCGGGAGTGATGGAAAGAGAGGGTTTGGCGTGAAGATTTACCTGGTGGGTGGTGCGGTGCGGGATCGGTTGCTGGGGTTGCCTGTGTATGATCGTGACTGGGTGGTGGTAGGCGCCACAGCCCAGCAGATGGTTGATGCGGGTTACCAGTCGATGCCGGGAGACTTTCCGGTCTTTCTTCATCCGGAGAGCGGGGATGAATACGCCCTGGCGCGTACAGAGGTCAAAACCGGACCCGGATATCATGGCTTTGAGGTGGACGCGGGGCCGGACATCACCCTGGAGCAGGATCTGCTGCGGCGTGACCTGACCATCAATGCGCTGGCCGAGGATGCCGACGGCACCATCATCGATCTTTGTCACGGACGTGACGACCTGGATGAGGGCTTGTTGCGGCATATCACCCCTGCTTTCACCGAAGACCCCGTCCGTCTGCTGCGGATTGCCCGTTTCGCCGCAAAACTTGGGCAATGGGGGTTTCGGGTTGCCCACGGCACGCACGATCTGATGAAGAAAATGGCCGCCGCCGATGACCTGCTCAATCTTAAATCTGAGCGGCTCTGGCGGGAGATGAAAAAGGCCCTCGCCCAGCCTCAGCCCTGGCGATTTTTTGAGGTGCTGCATCAATGTGGTGTCTTGCAGCGCCTGCTCCCCGCTTTGGGAGAGACGATGGGAGATGCTGCTGCTCATGATCACCCCCCTTCCAAAGTGGCAATGGCGCCTCTGCACCGGGCGGTGGATTTGACCGAAGATATCAGAGTGCGTTTCGTTGCTGTGATGTTCGCCGGGTTGGCGCGAACAGGAGAGATGGCTGAATTCTCCCGACAGTTACCGGTTGAGCGGGAGTTTACGGATCTGCTTGAGTGGGTGCTGACTCATGGGATTGAACTCGATGCAGAAACACCAGCGGAAAATCTGCTGCGTATCCTTGCCAGGTTGAAGCCTGTGCAGCAGCCTGAGCGTTATCGGACTTTTGAGCAGAGCTGCCACGCCCTTTGGCCCGAGAAGATGAAGGCGGCATGGCCTCGCCTGGAACTTGCAGGGCAGGTGGTTTCAGCGGTCGACGTGCAGGCGTTGCGCCGTACAGGCCTCGAAGGGGCGGCTCTGGGTGATGCCTTGCAACATGCGAGGGTTGAAATGTTGTGGCAACGGTTGACGGACTTGTGAACACAGAGAGTTGCGTGGGATGCGGTTCGTTCCTCACCACATCTTACAGCCTGTTTATTGCCGAATTTGCCGTTCAGCAATTCACATCGCCTATGCTGCGGGTTAGAGTGCCCGATTATGAGCCCAGACCAAGAACAGACCGTTTCTATTGATCCCACCCAGTCGAGGGATGCCGGGGAACCACCGGTGGCGCGGACGAGGGGATCGTGGGCAGGTTATGCGGCTCGCTGGCCGAGCCTGCAGATCCTTCTGACCGGCCACTTGCTCCTGCCTATCGGTCTGCTGGGTATGAGTATCCTGACCAGCCTGGTGCTCGTGGTTTTACTTTACGTGGGAATCGGCGCGGCAGAAACGATGCAGCGCTTGTTGCTGGTGAGTATCATCTTTGCCGGTTTGACGATGTTGCTGGGAATGGCGAGGTTGCGCAGTCAACTGCTACGGCCGCTGGCGACGCTGGAGGATACTGTGGCACAGGTCTGCGAGGGTGAACCCGTGGTGACCCAGACCCTGAAACAGAGCGGTGTGCTCTCCGCGATGGCCCGGGGCATCGACAGTCTGAGTGAGGAGTTGACCGATATCTATGAAGATATGGAGGTACGGGTCGCCCGCCAGAGCTCCAAGCTGGCGCAGAAGACCACCTCTCTACAGCTGCTCTATGATGTGGCTGCCGGTATCAACCAGTCGGAAAACCTGGACGAACTGCTGTTGGACTATCTGCGGGTGCTTAAGCAGATGCTGAACGGCCGCTCTGCCAACGTTCATCTGGTGATGCCGGATGGGCGGGTGCGGGTGGTGGGGAGCATCGATCTCGATAACCACCTCTATCGTGAGCGGGAGATGCTGCCGGTGAAGCTGTGCCACTGTGGCATCATCCTGTTGCCAGGTAACTGCCTCTGCGATCATGATGCGGCGGAGTGCTCACGGGCCAATGACCGCAGGATGTTCGGCAAGGATGAGATTGAGCGGGTGACGGTCTCACTTTGGCACCATGGGGATGTGCTGGGTTTCTACCACATCTATGTGGACAAGCCGGGTATCTACAGTGGACGGGAGGATGTGCTCGACATCCTCAACACCATCGGCAGCCACCTCGGCATGGCGGTGGCCAAACAGCGCTCGGATAAGGAGGCGCGGCGGCTCTCTATCGTCAAGGAGCGCACCGCCCTGGCCCATGAGCTGCACGACTCCCTGGCCCAGACCCTGGCGAGTCTGCGATTCCAGGTGCGCATGTTGGAGGAGACCCTGGAGAAACCCGATCAATACCCGGAGGCGCAACAGGAGACCCAGCGCATCCGCCACGGTCTCGATGAGGCGCATCTGGAGTTGCGGGAGTTGATCAACAGCTTTCGCGCCCCGGTGGATCGGCGGGGACTGTTGACGGCGCTGGAGAAGCAGGTCGCACGTTTTCAGCAGGAGACCGGCACCCACGCCGTGTTTCAGTCCGATTGCCGGGAAGTGAAAATGAACAGCAGCCAGGAGCTACAGACCCTGCGCATCGTGCAGGAGTCGCTGGCCAATATCCGCAAGCACGCAAAGGCACATACTGTGCGGGTACTGCTGCGTTGTCGTGGAGGGGGGAACTACCTCCTCCTGGTTGAGGACGACGGGGTCGGTTTTGAAGGGGCTGCGCCGGAAGGTAATCCAGGTGAGCACATTGGTCTCTCCATCATGGAGGAACGGGCGCGCCGGGTAGGGGGTAAATTGAGTATCGAAAGTGAGCCGGGAGAGGGTACGCGGGTGGAGTTGAGTATCCGCCAGGCCGATCTCAAGACCGATGGCGGGAGGTAGTTTATGCGGGTAATGTTGATTGACGATCACGCCCTGTTTCGAATCGGTCTGCAGGAGCTGCTGACGCGCAGGGGTATCGAAGTGAACGCCATTGGTGACTGTGTGCAGGGCATAGATCTGGTGGAGCAGCAGCAGCCCGATGTAGTGTTGCTGGATATGCGAATGCCCGACATGACCGGGATAGAGGTGTTGCAGCAGCTGCGAAAAAATAAGCAGCAGATGCCGATTATCATGCTGACCACCAGTCGCGAGGAGAAAGATGTCATCGATTCGCTGCAGAACGGTGCACAAGGCTATCTGCTCAAAGACATGGAACCCGATGAACTCATCGATGCCCTGAAGGAGATTGTGCAGGGAAACACCGTGGTGGCCAAGGAGTTGACCGGTATTCTGGCCAAGGCGGTGCAGGGTGAGAGTCGTGGGCTGGAGAAACAGCCATCAATGTTGGACGACCTGACGCCGCGGGAGCGGGAGATCCTCTGCCATCTGGCGGATGGTCAGAGCAACAAGGTTATCGCACGTCATCTCGGCATTTCCGACGGCACAGTAAAACTGCACGTCAAGGCGATCCTGCGCAAGCTGGATGTTCACTCCAGGGTGGAAGCGGCGGTGATCGCGGTGGAGCAGAATCTATGTTTGCGAAACTCGTCTCAGTCCGGAAGCATATAATTCACTGCGTGTAGTAACAACATTGCTTTGATGGATTTCGACAGAGCGGTAGGGTGGATAAGCCACAGCGCATCCACCGAGATGGTTGTTAGGAGGCTGTCGGATTCAACGCTGTTTGGCTGCTGTTGGATGTGGATGAGTACTTCTTCCCCGACCCCTCGGGCACTGAATCAATGGCCATTCGATGGGGAAGTTGCTCCCTGCTCCGAAAACTCGGGTGCCTTGTACCAGGAGAGTTTCTCCTGCAGTTCCACAACCCGCCCCACGATGATCAATGTCGGTGGCTTGGGTTTTTCCCGCTCCACCACTTCCTGAATATTGTCCAATGTGCCGGTGAAGACCCGCTGCATATGGGTGGTGCCCTGCTGAACCAGTGCGATGGGCATGTCTCCCGGAACACCGTGAGCCTGGAGTTGTTGGCAAATAACCGGTAGTCCAACCAGTCCCATGTAGAAAACGATCGTCTGATTGGGTTGCGCCAGCATCTCCCAGTTGAGATTCATGGTGCCGTCTTTGAGATGACCGGTGACGAAGGTGACCGACTGGGCGTAATCTCTATGGGTGAGGGGAATGCCCGCATAGGAGGCGCAACCTGCAGCAGCGGTGATACCGGGTACGACCTGGAAGGGGATGCCCTCTTCGGCGAGGGTATCGATCTCCTCGCCGCCACGGCCGAAGATGAAGGGGTCGCCGCCCTTCAGACGCACCACCCGTTTTCCCTCTTTGGCCAGACGCGCCAGCAGTTTGTTGATCTCCTCCTGCCGCATAGCGTGGTTGGAGCGCTCCTTACCGACATAGATGCGCTCAGCATCCTGGCGTGTCATTTCCAGGATCGGTTCCGCCACCAGCCGGTCGAAGACGACGACATCGGCTTGTTGCATCAGCCGCAGGGCGCGGAAAGTCAGCAGATCCGGATCGCCCGGTCCGGCCCCCACCAGATAGACCTCACCGGTCGATTTCGACAGTTTGGCATCGGTCAGGGCCTTTTCCAGCAACAGATCCGCCTCGTCGACGTGTCCGGAGAAGATGCGTTCCGCCACTCCACCCTGCAGCACGTTGTCCCAGAACAGACGCCGGTCTTTCGGTTCGCTGAAGGTCTCTTTGACCCGTTCTCTGAAACGGCCGCAGAATTCTGCCAGGCGGCCGTATCCCGCAGGGATCAAGGATTCTAGGCGGGCTCGAATCAGACGCGCCAGCACTGGAGAGGCACCGCCGGTGGAGATTGCGGCAACCACGGGAGAGCGGTCGATCACCGAGGGGACGATAAAGCTGCAGAGCTTGGGCTGATCCACAACGTTGACCGGGATGCGTTGTGCGTTGGCCAGCTCGGCAATGTTGCGGTTGACTTCACTGTCGCTGGTTGCGGCGATGACGAGATGGCTCTCCGTCAGGTCACCCTCGTCAAAATGCCGCTCCACATGGGAAAACTGTCCCGCATCACGCCAAGCGGTCAGATTTGGCGTCAGTTCAGGTGCAACCAGAATAACGTCCGCACCAGAATTCAGCAGGGCAGCGGTCTTGCGTTCGGCGACAGGGCCGCCGCCTACCACTAGACAGCGCTTGCTGTTGATGTCGAGGAAGATGGGGAAAAAGTCCATAGATTCAATGCTTCAGTGAGAATTTGGAGTGATGGTGGATTGCCACAGATGTCGAGCATGGGTGAACAACCCGGTGAAATCCATGCTATTTTATACGATTACTTCATGCTTTTGGCTTGAAATATTTAAACGCATTAATATACTAATGCGCTCAGTTATTCAATATTAGGTGGTAAAACGTGCTGGTACAGGAAATCGACTCTCCCGATCTGCAGGCCCGTATCTCCACGGGCGACGACTTCTATCTGCTGGACATTCGCAGTGCCGGCGAAGTGGTCCAGGGGATGTTGCCTGATTCAGATCACATGCCGATGCATGTCATTCCCCTGCGCATGGATGAACTGCCCAAGGATAAGGATGTGATCCTCTACTGCCACAGTGGCGCCCGTTCTTACCATGCCTGTGTCTATCTGATTCAGCAGGGGTTTGAAAACGTGATTAATCTGCGTGGCGGTATTCTGGGTTGGGCGCGCTCGGGTTATCAGGTGGCAACTAGAAAAGTTGGCTAACAAATTGAATTTCCATCGCTGCCAGCCATGGAGAGCGAAGCGAAGGCTGGTAGTCCCCGGTAGCCGCGAGGCCGCACTGCTTACCCGGCGTGCCTTGCGCCAGAGGGGAAGCAAAGTAGGCATCCGAGCGCGGCGTCCAGTCATCGGGAGCTGGCAACGGAGCGGCAACGAGCTTGCGAGGTTGTCGCGTAGTGCCAGTGACCGGGACGGCCGGGGCACAAACAGGTTGTCGAAGGCCGAGTCGATTTTGGGGACTGGGATGTCCCAAAATCTATCACGAGGTCGAAGACTCACTTGGGGTAAATGGGTTTGTAGCCTGTTTGGCCAGTGTTTTGCCAAGAGGTTTTGCTTGCGTTTCAGTGGCGCTTCGCATATAAATTACGCCCTGGATTATTCCTATACATTCTAATACAACCATATTCTGGAGGTCTTACCATGGCTGATTTCGATCAAGAGTTGGATGCAAGCGGACTGAACTGCCCCCTGCCCATTCTGCGTGCAAAGAAGACTCTGAACGGCATGGAGTCTGGCAAGGTTTTGCACATCATTGCTACTGATCCCGGTTCCGTGAAGGACTTCGAGGCATTTGCCAAGCAGACCGGTAACGAGCTGATGGAATCCAAGGAAGTCGGCGGTAAGTTCGAATTCCTGATCAAGAAAGGCTGATTTCCGGCCACAGGGTTATATTGGAGACAGTTTAGATGTCAGACATGAAAAAGTTAGCCATCATCGCCACCAAGGGTTCGCTGGACTGGGCTTATCCGCCTTTTATCCTCGCGTCGACCGCTTCGGCCTTGGGCTATGATACCGAGATATTCTTCACCTTCTACGGCCTGCAGCTTCTGAAAAAGAATATGGATCTGCAAGTGACCCCACTGGGTAATCCGGGTATGCCGATGCCGATGGGCATGGATAAGTGGTTTCCCATCATGGGTCTGACCCTGCCGGGTATGCAGGGCATGATGACCAGTATGATGAAGAAGAAGATGGCATCCAAAGGCGTTGCCAGTCTTCCGGAATTGCGGGATCTTTGTCAGGAGGCTGAGGTTCGGTTTATTGCCTGTCAGATGACTGTTGACCTGTTTGAGATGAATACCGCTGAATTCATCGACGGCGTCGAATACGCCGGTGCCGCCGCATTCTTTGAGTTTGCCGGCGAAAGTGATATCTGCCTTTACATCTAATCCGTTGTAAATCGCAGTTCCAAAGCGCTGCCCTCACAAGGGGTGACGCTTTTTTTATGTCTGGTCGACTAACCCTTGTAAGTGTGGAAGACACGGAATCGTAGGATGTGCTGAGCGTAGCGATGCGCATCTGTCGCGATTGATGCGGTTCGTTATACTCACCGCATCCTACATATGACTGCTCAGTCCATCGAGGCTACTGAGTTGTCGGCAATATTTCTTGCATTATGTCAAGTCTGGATCGCCCGATCCGCTGCGCTTGATCGTGCCTACGTCTTGAGCAGTAGCAAGCCAATCCACAATCGAGCTGAACAGATGCGGTTGGAATAGATGCGCATCTGTCGTGATTGATAGAAGCAACATGAATAAGGGCAGACACAAAAAAACCGGCGTGATGGCCGGTTTTTTTTGTGGTCGTAGCGGGATATGGTTTACATAAACGTCTTGTTTACGCCAAAACCGAACAGGTGGACGCTGGACTCGTAGTCGCCCACAACGGCGCTGGTGCCGTTCGTCTCGCCATTGGCGTGGGTTGTCGCTGTTGGCGTGCGGTCTTGAAACTTCACGTACATATAACCGGCGTCGACCGACCAGCCGTCTCCCAGTTGATGTCCGGCGCCAAAGCTGAAGAGATGGCGGTCGGCATCAGGTACGCGGGGGCTGTAATAGTTATCATCCTGCGGGGTTTCGTCAAAGGTATATCCAGCGCGCAACTGTGTGTTTCCAGTGAGGTCGTAGGAGGCACCGAAACGGTAGGCGTTGACGTCTTTCCATTTGTTTTCGCTGCTGACGTAGTTGATAAGGGAGAGTTCCTTGTTGTCCACCACAAGTGTGTCGAAACTGCTCCAACCCGTTCGTGTGATGTCGAACTCCAGCGCCAGCTTATCCGTCGTCTGGTTGCGCACACCGATCTGCAGGCGGTAAGGCACTTCAAGTTCGGCAACCACATTGTTTGAGGCAAACCCAGGGACCGGTGAGCCGGGAGGAAGGACAATAGTGCCGTCGATAGGGATCTTTGCGGCTGAGTGGAAACTGCCACCAAAGCTCCAGTTGTTCATCACATAGAGACCGCTGATGTTTAAGCCGGCGCCACGGCCATCACCCTCGATTTCAACGGCAGGGTACGCCACGCCCCCATCATTAACCGCCGCATTGAATATCACCTTTTTCATCCAGTAGAGATCGATGCCGCCTGCTACGCTGAAATTGTCGTTAATCATATACGAGACGCTGGGGGAGAAAGCGACGATCTCCAGCTTGGTGTTGGTAGGCATGGTTTCACCAAGCGGATAACCGCCTGGATTGGAGGCGCTGGCGGCAAAGGTTTCTGGCAGCCAGTCGGTCTCCAGTCCAAAAGGTGCATTGACCGACAGGCCGATCGACCAGTCTTCGCTCATCTGATAATGCGCATTGATAGCGGGAACTGCCACAATGTCATTGGATTCGCTGTCGAAAGAACCGTTACCTGTTGTGACGCCCAGATTGGGTTTGACCAACAGCCCGCCGAGACTGATTGATCCCCCCTCATGGAAAGACATTGCAGCTGGATTGTAGGCAATTGCGCCGAGATCTTTGTGGTTTGCGACTACGGCATTTGATTGTGCCATGCCGGAAACCGAAAGTTCAGGGACAGCAAAACCGGAAGCGGCGGCTTGTTGAGCGGAGAACGCAAGTGCGATTCCGCAGGCCAGGGCCAGTTTGTGCAGTTTCGGTGTTTTGGTTTGATCCATGGGTTCCTCCACCCGTATTTATGTGGTTATTCTTGCCCCCATTACGGGCATTCCTGTGAGGCTAAGAGATTCAGGGAAAAAATGCCACCAAAAAGAGGTTTTTTTTATGGGGGAAGCTAGATTAGTATTTCCTCATAATAGGGTTTTATGATATAAAATGAATTTATCGGTACAGAAAGCCGAGTTAAGGGAGGGGGATAAGTATGGCCGATCGCAGGTTACAAGTATTTCACACGGTTGCTCGCCTGCTGAGTTTTACAAAGGCGGCTGAAACCCTGCACATGACACAGCCTGCGGTGACATTTCAGGTGCGTCAACTCGAGGAGTATTTCAACACGCGGCTGTTCGATCGCACACACAACCGGATCAGCCTCACAGAGGCAGGAGACCGGGTGTTCGGATACGCCGATCAAATCTTCGTTCTCTATGCCGATATGGAAAACGCAGTGCGTGAGATGACCGGAGAGATCCGTGGGGCGCTAACCATTGGCGCCAGCACCACCATTGCGGAGTATATGCTGCCCGCGCTGCTCGGCGATTTCGGCAAACGTTATCCGGAAGTCACCATTCATCTGCGGGTTTCCAATTCTGATGGCATCGTCTCCATGGTGGAGAACAACAGCATCGATTTGGGGGTTGTGGAAGCCCCTGTGGGCAACAAGAATCTGGTGGTCAAGGTATGCCGGGAGGACCATTTGGTTGCTATCGTGCCACCTGGCCATGAGTTGGGAAGCTACGCTGCCATCCCGTTCAAGAAACTGCTGGATTTTCCGTTTATCTGCCGGGAGGAGGGATCCGGCACCCGGGAGGTTATCAATGATTATATGTGTGAGCACCTTGATAGCTGCGATAACAACCTGAAGATCACTATGGAGTTGGGCAGCCCGGAATCGGTCAAGGGGGCCGTGGAAGCGGGTATGGGTGTTTCAGTGGTCTCCCGGGCGACTGTTCAAAAAGAGTTGAAGTTGGGTACTCTGTGTGCCATTAAGCTGGACCCGCCGTTGCAACGTCCGTTCTCCTTTGTCCATCAGAAACAGAAGTTTCGCCTCCGGGTCATGGAGGAATTACTCGAATTTGCCCGTGCTTACTGTGAGAGCCACTCTACTGAGGAATTGTAGATTTGCAGTTACTGCCAACCCAGAAAAAAATACCTCCAGAGCAGCGTAAGCTGCTTGATTTGTATTCAGTTCTGGATGAACAGAACCGCTTGAGTCTGATCGCGTTCGCTGAATTTTTGTCAGCACGAGGCGTCGAGGAGACCAAATCCGAGCCGGAACCGCTGCAGACATTCAAACCAATCCCGCGTCCTGAGAGTGAATCCGTGGTAAAGGCGATCAAAAGATTGAGTGAGAGTTACTTCATGCTGGAGCGGGACCAAATGTTTAGCGAGACCTCGTCTCTGATGATGGCTTATGTGATGCAGGGCAGGGGGGCAGTGGAGGTCATCGATGATCTGGAAGCCCTGTTTGAGCGGCATTATCAGCGCTATCGAGATGGAGACTGAATATTCTGTTTCCAGCTTCCATCACCTGGAAAGCAGCCTCGTGACGAGGTGAGAGTAGAGTAGACTTCAAACAACCATGCAAGTCATTACTGACTGGTTCAAACGTTACTTTTCCGACCCCCAGATCGTCTCTCTGACGATCTTTCTGGTGATCGGTTTTGGCGTTGTTTTGACCATGGGAGACATGCTTGCGCCGGTGTTGGCCAGTGTGGTGATCGCCTACCTGCTGGAGGGGGTGGCTGGTCTGCTGGAGCGTCGTAAGTGGCCCCGGTTGGGTGCGGTACTATTGGTGTTCAGCGGTTTTCTACTGTTTGTCGCGCTGGTTGTGTTGGGCTTGCTGCCGTTGCTCTCCCGTCAGGTGACGGAACTGGTCCAGCAGTTGCCGACAATGATCTCGACCGGTCAGCAGGCGTTGATGCAGTTGCCGGAGAGATACCCTGAAATCGTCTCCCAGGTACAGATAGAGGAACTGATTGGCCAGATTCGCAGTGAGATCGGTGGTTTTGGCCAACGGGTGCTCTCCTGGTCGGTGGCCTCGGTAGTCGGCGTTATTACCCTGCTGGTCTATCTGATTCTGATGCCGTTGCTGGTCTTCTTCTTTCTCAAAGACAAACGGATAATCCTGGATTGGATTATCCAGTACCTGCCCAAGCACCGAAAGTTCGCAGGGACGGTGTGGAGAGACGTGGACCGGCAGATAGGCAACTATGTGCGCGGAAAGTTCTGGGAGATCATTATCATCTGGGCGGCGAGTTATGCCACTTTCTCCCTGTTGGGACTGAATTACGCTTTGTTACTCGGTGTGGCCGTAGGTCTTTCGGTGATTATTCCCTACATCGGAGCAGCTGTGGTCACCTTCCCGGTGCTTTTCGTCGCTTGGTTTCGGTGGGGTTGGTCTCCCGATTTTGCCTGGCTCGCAGCCTCTTACTTCGTGATTCAGGCGTTGGATGGGAATGTGTTGGTGCCGTTGCTCTTCTCTGAAGTTGTTGATCTGCACCCGGTGGCAATTATTGTTGCGATCCTGGTGTTTGGAGGATTTTGGGGATTTTGGGGTGTCTTTTTCGCCATTCCTTTAGCTACTCTCGTGCAGGCGGTTTTGGCCAGTTGGCCACAGCCTGCCGTAAACGAGGGCTCTGAGTGAATTAGCCCCCGCAACCTGGAGGTAACCCCGAAGCGAGAGGCACGACACCGGTGGCGCCGGTGACTCCCGTCGGGGCTTGGCCGGGGTCAACTCTTGTTGGTGTTGACGCCAATAATTGAGTAGAGGGGGCACCAGCCCATCAGTGCGGTAAACAGTGGCACAGCACCGATAGCGCCCCACCAGTTGATCGGATCGTTCAGGATGAATCCCCAGGCAAGCAGGGCAATACCTACGATAATACGAAGAATTTTTTCTATTCCGCCAATGTTCTTAGTCATCTTTTTCTCCTGATCTGTAGATGAAGGAGACGAGCCTCAATCGCATGAGAGGCAACGCCATGCCCAGAATGCTACTCGTTGCTGCGTCGAATGTATGTGACTTAGTCACATTGGCACTGCGGGTCCGGGATACTCCTCTATAACGGTAGGTCGCAGAGAGAGTGTCTTTGCTTCAACGGGTCCGTAGGCATGATCAAGCGTAGCGGATCAGGCGAAAGATCCGGTAGAACACCTTGTTTGCCGCTTCCGTAAGCTTGAACCGGCCTACAGTTGGTCGCTCAGGATTCGGGTGTCCAGTAGATCGATGCAGCCGCGATTTGCACTGATCATCTGACGACTCTCAAAATCCTTTAGGATGCGGCTGATGACCTCGCGGGAGGTGCCCAGGTCTGAAGCGATCTCCTGATGCGTTACCTTTATTGCACGACTGCCGTTCGATTCGGCACGTTTTAACAGATAGGCCGCAAGTCGATGGTCAACCCGCCGAAAAGCGATCTCTTCCACCACTGTGATGATTTCGGCGAGACGCTCTGAGATGAGTCCAAAGAGATATTCCTGCCAAGCCGGAAACCGGCTCATCCAGTTCTGTGCCTCGGCAGTGGGTATCAACACTGCCTCCAACGCCTCTTCGCAGACGGCAATGGCAGGGAAGGGGGTGTTGCTGATGATGCAGGATGCCGTCAAGATGCAGCTCTCTCCCCTGCCGATGCGATAGAGCGTGATTTCACGACCATTCTCTCCAAGCTTGTAGACGCGTGCAGTGCCGCTGATTAGCAATGCCAGGTGGGTGCATGACATACCCTCGTGGCAGATGGATTGCGGCTTGTTCAAATGGACGACCGAGGCAGCCTGAAAAAAATGCCGCTTGAATGTCGGGTCTTTCCGGCGCAGAAAACCGAAGCAGTCGATGATCCGGTCGATTTGCTGGGGATCGGTGATCAAGGTCGGAGGCTCGACTTCATGATCCGCCGGAATTATTCTGCAAATCCGGCTGGATAATATCAGCGTGATGGATCCAGGCTGGCGCAATCTGATCGGGTTTATCGACCCTGGGAAGGATGATTTTGATATGGGATTCGTGCAGTTTGCTGGTGATGCCAGCAATTGTGGCCTCTTCACTGTGCAATAATTTCTTGGACAGCCTGATGAAATTTGCCCCCAGATAGTTGAGTACTTTAAAGGCCGCATCGTTACCGAGAAAACGGGCGAGTGAGATGTTGATGCCCATTTCACGCAGTGCCCGAATGAAGGCTTTAGAACGCTTGAGATCGAAAGCCAGATCAGCGAGATCGAACTCCATGTAGAGCCCGGTACCCACCAGTTGGCGGCGGCGGAGCTGATCACGAATCCACTGTAAACGCCCCATATCCTCAATGGAGGCAGCAGATTGATGAATGACTATGCTGGTCTGTCGCCCTTCATGGCGCCGTTCATCCAGAATTGAGATTGCTTCCCCGCAGAGCCAACGTTCGACGTCGCTTAGCCGGTCTATGCGTTTGGCGGTTTGCAGAATCTGCTCTGCAGGGACGGTCTCTCCCTGTTCGGATCGAATCCGTGGCAGTAGCTCGTGGAAGATGCAGGCCTGCTGTTCAGTGCTGGCTAAAGGTAGAATGACCAGTTGAAATGCGTTCTCTTCGAGACCTTTCCGCACCAATTCTTCCAGCGGAATGTCCGATGTTTGAGCGTTTTTCTTTTGAACGTGTCGCCCCTCATTGAACACGACCGTTCTATTCCCTCCAGCTGCCTGTGCGTTGGCTGATGCAAGGGAGCTTCTGGTAACCATTTCGGAACTGCTGCGATCGTGCCCGTTGTTGAAGCTGATACCAATGCTGGGTTCAAGTCTGAGCTTCAAACCTTCGATATCGAAGGGGGTATCCGATATTGTCTTTCGAATTGCCTCTGCCAGTGCTTCCAGGTTTTTTGTGTGTGGCCGGTTCGCCAACAGCAGAATTGAGTCGTCACTGTTGCGCGCGGCCACGTCCTGAGGTTCGACCAGTCCGGCTATTCGGCTGCCGAGCTGGCCAAGTAATCGGTTGATCTGAGTTTCGTTGGTGCTGATGCGAATCTCACTGAGGTTTCCCAACTCAATATAGAAAACACCCAATATTTGGGTCGATGGTGAGGCAGACACAAGTTGCCTGTCCAGTTGCATAAAGAAAAATCGCCGGGTATAGAGACCTGTGACAGGGTCCCGTTGATTGGGTGTGGACTGGGCGGAACTGATGTGTCTGGCCCGCTGAATGCGGTTGTTGACAGTAGTCACCAGGTGACGGGGACGAATGGGTTTTGAGATGAAGTCGTCTCCGCCGACACTCAGTGCATCCAGCTGTTTGTCTGCATTCTGTTCTCCAGAGAGAAAAACGATGGGTATGCTGACGAACTCCTCCTGTTCTCGAATGATGCTGGTGAGTTCGATGCCGTTGGCTCCCGGCATATAAAGGTCCATCAGGATAAGATCTGGCCGGAACTGATCAAGAATATCCATCACCTTGAGTGGATCAGTGACAGCCAGGGTCTCGATATTGGCTTTGCGCAGAATAGCCGCCGCAAAATCCGCCTGAGATGGGTCATCCTCAACGATGAGTACCCGATAGGTTTTCTCTCTGTCGGGTTTTACCAGTTGCAGAATCTTCCCTGTCAGGTTGGGAATATCGAATGGTGAAGTGAAATAGCCAACAGCACCGATACGCATTGCTTGGAGGCGGAGTTCCAATTCGTTGGATCGAGAGAGAAAGATCAGCTTCGGTTTCTCTATGTCACGTTGTTCAAGCCGCTCCAGTTCATCGAAAATCGGCTTGAGCTGAGCCAGCAGCTGGCAGTCAATGAGTAGACCGTCAGGCAGCTTCTTTTCCAGCTCACCCAACAGGTCATCGGCCTGGTTGAAGGTCAAAACCTGGCAGTTCTCCGCCTCCAGGGTCTGGATGAGGCTGGGTACGATATCCTGAGCATGACGCAGATAATGAAGCAGGCAGCCGTTGCCTTTATTGGCCCCCGTTTTATTTTTCCCCAATTCATCCACTGCATCATGGAGTGACATAAGGCTTTCGTTCAGATGGCTTATTACCTCCGTCTCAGGTTTTCGATCAGTGTCGAGGAGTGTGCCGAGATAGGTCTCCATCGAATAGAGCGTTTCACTGACTTTGACGAGTCCGAAACGACTGCTGGCACCAGCCAGGTCCTGAATTCTCTGAAAAAGACGAAATAGTTTGTCGCTATCCCAATCATCCGATGTGAGTGAACGCCATACATCGTCGATAGCCGTCATGCGCTCCGGCAAGTGCCGCAGGAAAACCTGTTTCAATTCGCCAATGTTTTGCTTTTGAATGTTGTTGGACTCAGACATCCTTACGGGTCTTTAGATTTTGTTATTGGACAGACCGATTATGAAGGTTTTTTCAAAACCGGGACGACAAGTTCTGCTTTCATAAAAATTATGACAAAAGTTTACAGGATTTTAGAAAAATGTTGAAAAATAATAAACGGGATTATAGTTTTTTTTCATGTGGCCGAAATAGATTTTATCAGGAGCGAAATAACTGCCTGTATGCTAACTTAGGAACGAAAAGGGACTTTATGGAATTACAGGGTTTGGTGGGAGAGGGCTGCTGCTGGTCCGCAAGGACAGTATGGTTGTCTGATCTGCGTCTGGGCTTGTTGGCTCAGGGCGTGATCCATCTTGTGTCCATTGAATCTGTGTTGAAACATTCCAGCCACCCTTGCCCCGTGGTACTCACTGACAGTGTTGATTGATGACGGAAAATAATTTTGAAGATATCAAGGTAAAGGCTGAACAGGTCAGGCTGCTCTATAGCAGTGGCGTTGTACTGATTCTTGCCAATCTGGTGGGCGCCGCTATCTTCTTCTCCATCAACAACGCTTGGGATTTTGCCCGTGGCCAGATTTGGGGTGGGGTGCTGCTCGCTATCCTGCTTTTACAGGCTGTTTTGACCTTTTTTGCCCGCCGCGCGGCTGTTTCCAATCTGCTTAACTGGCGTTTTCCCTTTCTTCCCGGTGTTTTGTTGTTGGGCTTGGCCTGGTCTGCTGCACTGATATTTCTATTGTTGCAGCCTATGTCCCACGAGTCTCTGCTGAGCTATGCCCTGATCGGCGTCGTGGTGCTTCTCTCTGCCATTTTGCTGACAGTGGATGGCTTGGCGAGCCTGATCTTTATTCTGGCGGCATCACTGCCGGTGATCCTGAATGTGACCCTCTCAGGTATGGCATTACAGGAAGGCGCCTGGGTGGGACTCATCGCCTATCTGCTGGCGCTGGGGATCCTCTCCATGTGGATGACGGCCGCTCAACAGCGCTTTCTGCTGATGTCGGCCAACCGTACTTTACTGCGCGAACGACTGATGGAGACAGAGACCCAATTGTCAGAGTTGTCCAATCGTCTGAGTGCGGAAAATGATCAACGGCAGGATGTCGAACGGGAGCTCTCTTTGGCCAAGGAGGCGGCTGAGAGCGCAAATCTGGCCAAGACAGAATTTTTGGCTACCATGAGTCATGAGATTCGTACCCCTCTGAACGGTATTCTTCCCATTCTGGAGATGCTGCGGGAGACCAAGCTGGAGAGTGAACAGCGCCAATTCGTCAATACCGCGCTCAACTCATCCCAGCTGCTGTTGAGCATCATCAACGATATTCTGGATTTTTCCAAGGTTGAGGCCGGCAAACTGGAGTTGGAGTTCATCGAACTCAATATTCGTGAACTGGTGGAGCAGGTAACCGTCCTGATGACCAATGCTGCAGTTCGCAGAAAACTCAAACTCAGCTATCGGATAGACCGGGATGTGCCTCCCGCAGTACGTGGAGACCCGATTCGGCTGCGGCAAATTTTGACGAACTTGGTGAGTAATGCAATTAAATTTACCAAAAAAGGTGGTATCTCCGTGGAAGTTTCCATCAGGCACGCTACCCGTACCGAGGTGGAATTACTCTTTGCAGTACGTGATACCGGTGTCGGCATGTCGGAAGAGGCGGTAGAGAGGCTTTTTCAGCCTTTCTCGCAGGCAGATGCATCCACCACCCGCACGCATGGAGGAACCGGCCTGGGTTTGGCGATTTGCAAGCGTTTGACGGAGCTCATGAGTGGACGCATTGGGGTTAAATCGAAGAAGGGCAAAGGCTCCCTCTTCTGGTTTGTCGTGCCACTGCGCAAATCACTGGAAGAGGTGCCTTCCGCGCGGCGGGATCTGCAGGGTGCACGTGCCTTGATTCTGGCGCAAGATGAGGTTGCCCATAACCTTGCGGCCTATATGCGGGATTGGGGAATGGTTTTTGAGCAGGCTGCGGATAGTTACGATGCGATATCCAAGCTCCAGGCATCAGCCAATCTGGGAGAGAGCTGGAGTTATGAGCTGATCGTTATCGATGGTCGGGTTTCAGCTCATGGAATCTTGAAGATGATCGACGATATCAAGACCAATCCCGCGCTGTTTCAGGTCAAGTTCCTGGTCTTGGACCCCACTGCTTCAGATGCAAAGCCCCTTAGTCGTCAGGGCATTGAGACACTGAACGCCCCGGTCCACAGGGTGGAAGTGGAGCAGAGATTCAAACGGCTGCTTGATGTTGAGACGGTGTCAGGCGCAGGCTTGGTAACAGCGGAACAGCCTATGCCAAGAATGCCTGACGAATCTTTCGGCTGGGATGATGGGCATGCTGAGATGCTGGATGAGCCGTCAACGGTGGAGATGGCCGAAGAAGCGCCACTACCTCAACACACCCCGCTGGTCGGTAAGATCCTGGTGGTGGAGGACAATCCGGTCAATCTGGCAGTGGTAAGGAAGATTCTGCAGAAGGCGGGGTTACAGCCAGTCACCTCGACGGATGGTGTCCAGGCAATGCAGGCGATCGGTAGAGAGAATTTTGATGTTGTACTGATGGACTGTCAGATGCCTCGAATGGATGGTTACGAGGCGACGGACGCCATCCGGCAACGTGAACAGCAGCAGGGACTTGCCCGACTGCCGGTCATCGCAATGACGGCAAACGCGATGGCGGGGGATCGGGAACGGTGCCTGGCGGCAGGGATGGATGATTATCTGTCCAAGCCGGTCAAGCCAGCGGCGTTGGAAAATATGCTGCGGCAGTGGTTGCCCATGCAGGAGGTGTTGCAAGATCAAGTGGATGTTCCGGAAGATTCTGCTGCATCAGCGGTATTTTCGCAGATTCAGGAGCAGCCAGCGGATGTGGAGGGGGGGAAAGTGTCTTACGATGTCATCGATATTGCGGTAGTGGAAGAGTTATTTGAGATCATGGATGAGGACTTCATTATGGTGCTGGAGAGTTATCTGAACAGTGCGAATGATCTGATGGATGGAATCACGCAGGCAGTTCAGTCCAGGGATCTGGACGCCCTGGTGGGGCCCGCTCATTCATTGAAATCGAGCAGTGCCAATGTGGGGGCAATCGAACTCTCGGTCTTGGCCAGGGAGTTGGAGACCAAAGGCCGTGAACAAGACGGAAGTGATCTGAATGCCGTCTATGAGCAGATCGCAGATGTCTACAAGCTCTCGGTCGCAGCCTTGCGGCAGATCGTCGAGCGTGGCAGTTTGGATTGATAGGTTGCACCCTGCCAGATGAATTAAACGCCGCCCTTCATCTTTTCAGGATAGTTTGAACTCCGAAACTTGAGTTACAGGTTTTCCGAGGCAAAATCCGCCAGACGGGAACGCTCTCCCCGCAACAGAGTGATATGTCCGCTGTGGGGCCAATTCTTGAAGCGATCAACGGCGTATGTGAGGCCTGAAGTGGTCTCCGTCAAATAGGGTGTATCGATCTGCGCCACGTTCCCCAGGCAGACGATTTTGGTCCCTGGTCCGGCCCGGGTGATGAGCGTCTTCATCTGCTTCGGCGTCAGGTTTTGCGCCTCGTCCAGGATGATGTATTTGTGCAGAAAAGTCCTTCCACGCATGAAGTTGAGTGAGTGGATGCGGATGCGGCTGCGCAGCAGGTCCTCGGTGGCGGCACGCCCCCATTCTCCTCCCTCGGTCTGGGTGAGCACCTCCAGATTGTCCATCAGCGCACCCATCCAGGGCGTCATCTTCTCCTCCTCTGTGCCGGGTAGAAAACCGATGTCCTCTCCTACGGGTACCGTCACCCGGGTCATGATGATCTCCCGGTAGAGGTTCTGGTCCAGCGTCTGCATCAGTCCTGCCGCCAGTGCCAGCAGGGTCTTGCCGGTGCCGGCGGTGCCCAACAGGGTGACGAAGTCGAGTTCCGGGTCGAGCAGCATATTGAGGGCGAAGTTTTGTTCCCGGTTGCGGGCATTGATGCCCCAGACAGCGTGTTTCTGGTGACGAAAGTCATCGACCAACTCAATGATTGCATCGTCTCCCTCCCGACGCCGAACTATGCCCTCGATGCCGTGATCACCCTCCAGATAGAGGCATTGGCTGGGATACCATTCGCGGGCGTCCGGGCCGCTGACCCGGTAGAAGGTCCGGCCCTCTTCCTGCCAGGCTTCAACCTCTTTCGTATGGTGCTCCCAGAAATCGTCCGGCAGTTTTTCCTCGCCGCGATAGAGAAGATTGACGTCGTCCAACACTTGGTCACTGGAGTAATCCTCCGCCCGAATGCCCAGGACTGCAGCCTTGATGCGCAGGTTGATATCCTTGGAGACCAGAATTACGAGCTTGTGTGGATGTGCCTCCTGTAGCCCCATGGCGGTTGCCAGGATGTTGTTGTCCGGCGTATTGCCCGGCAGGCTGTCAGGCAGATGGCTGATGACAGGGGTTGTCTGGAAGAAGAGGCGTCCGGTTACCGAATCCGCCTGGTTGCCGTTGAGTTGCAGTGTGTTGAGGGGCAGTCCACGGCTGATTTTACTGCTGTCGGCGCCGCACATCAGCTCGTCCAGAAAACGGCTGGTCTGACGTGCGTTGCGTGCGACTTCGGACATACCCTTTTTGCCCTTGTCGAGCTCTTCAAGCACCACCATCGGCAGGAAGATATCGTGCTCCTTGAAGCGGAACAGGGCGGTGGGATCGTGCATCAGCACGTTGGTATCCAGGACAAAGAGGCGGTCGTTTTCTGCTTCTGACATCTTCTGTTCCGCGTGGTGGTAGGGCGGCTCTATTTTTCGGCGCGCATCGCCTTGACCGCGTCCAGGACTTCATCGATGTGTCCTTTGACCTTTACCTTGCGCCACTCTTTTCGCAGGAGGCCCGACTCATCAATGAGAAAGGTGCTGCGCTCGATGCCGCGCACCCTCTTGCCGTACATATTCTTCATCTTGATGACGTCGAAGGCGTTGCAGAGCGCCTCCTCCTTATCCGACAGGAGTTCGAAGGGAAAGGCCTGTTTCGCCTTGAAATTTTCCTGGGCCTTGATGCCGTCGCGGGAGACACCGATGATGACTGTCGATTGACGTCGAAACTTGTTGATTGCCGCGGTGAAATCCCGACCCTCCTGGGAGCATCCAGGTGTGCTGGCCTTGGGATAGAAATAGAGCACGACGGGTTTGCCACGAAAATCCGACAGTTTAAGGGTCTTGTCGCTGGTGGCGGGCAGTTCGATGTCAGGTACCGGTTTTCCGATGGCGATAGCTGTCATGGTCAAATATTCTCTGGAGTTCAGCCCTTGACGGGCTCGAGTACGGCATCAAGGTTTAACCCGTCACAGTAGTCCATGAACTCGTCCCGCAGTCCGGCAATTTGCAGATCGGATGGAATGCCCACATTCATGTGTACGGCGAACATCGGGGTGCCGGTGTGCGGCGCAGCGTAGCTCGATGTCATCATGTCTTCGATATTGATGTTCCGCTGGGAAAAAAATTCCGCCAGGTGATTTACGATGCCGGGGTGATCCATGGCGACCACGTCTACAGCGTAAGGCAGCAGATTGCTGGACGGGGCTCGCTCCTCCGTACGTTTGGCGATGATGGTAAGGTTAAGTTCCTGTTCCAACTCCGGCAGGGCGTTTTCCAGCTTGGCAAGGGTGTTCCATTGTCCCTCGATCAGTAGCAGGATAGCGAATTCGCCGCCAAGCACAGTCATGCGACTGTCGGCGATATTGCATCCATCGTTCAGGATCTTCTTCGAAAGTGCGTTGACGATGCCGGGACGGTCCTTGCCCAGTGCGGAGATTACAAGGAAGCTGTTTGGAGTGGTCATTTATCTTCGTGTTGTTTTGATTCTGGGTGTGCGCCTGAAGCGGGGGGCATTGAGCCTTTGAGCCACACTAGCCCGTATCATGTACGGACGGCTGGAAAAGCGCCAACATTTCATGGGTATCTGATTCGAAGTGTAACACGTCGGCGGCTTCCGTCCGGCAAATCGCTTTTCCAGTCGACTTGTCAGCATCGCAAGCCGCAGGATAACATAGTAGATTGAGCTTGATACCGAGGGTTTTCGAAGAGATGTTTCGCGGCAGCATGGTGGCGATGGTCACTCCTATGAAGGAGGGCGGCAGTCTGGACGATGAGGCGCTCTATCGTCTGGTGGACTTCCATGTCGAAATGGGGACGGATGCTATCATCGTGATGGGCACCACAGGTGAATCCGCCACACTGGACGAGACCGAGCACTGCGGCGTGATCCGCAAGGTGGTTGAATACGCTGCGGGCAGGATTCCTGTCATTGCGGGTACCGGGGCCAATTCGACTACAGAGGCGATCAGCCTGACGCGCTGTGCCATGGAGGCAGGGGCGGATGCCTGCCTGTTGGTGACCCCCTATTACAACAAGCCGACCCAGGAGGGCCTCTATCTGCACCACAAGGCAGTGGCGGAAGCGGTCGATATTCCACAAATTCTCTATAATGTTCCAGGCCGTACCGCCTGCGACATGCTGCCTGAGACTGTAGCTCGGTTGGCAGAGGTGGAGAACATCATCGGCGTCAAGGAAGCCAGCGGCGATCTGCAGCGGGTGACGCGGATCCGCGAGCTTTGCGGGCCCGATTTCGGTATCTACAGCGGAGACGATGCCACCGGTTGCGAGTCGATGCTGATTGGCGGCGACGGGGTGATATCCGTAACTTCGAATGTGGCACCTAAGCTGATGCGGCAGATGTGCGAAGCGGCCTTGGCCGGGGAGCGCGAGGCCGCGGAGCGGCTGGATGCCAAAGTGGCGGCGCTGCATGCGGCGTTATTTGTCGAATCCAACCCTATTCCAGTGAAGTGGGCGGTGGTTGAAATGGGTTTGGCGCCGAAAGGTATCCGCTTGCCGTTGACCTGGCTCTCTGAAGTACACCAGCCAAAAGTACGGGCTGCCATGGAGCAGGCTGGCGTCTGCTAAACCAGTAATAATTATCCGCATATTTGCGGGAACTACAAGGTTATCGAAAGATCGAACCCAGCTATGCTGCATACTGTTAAACGACTGATTCTCATCCCGGCCCTCGCTGTTCTGCTCCACGGTTGCAGCTCAACCGGGGATATCTTCTCCGACAAACAGACGGAGTACAGAAACCAACGGGAGATGGTAGACAACCTTGAAGTGCCCCCAGACCTTTCCCGCTCTGCGATCAATGATGCGTTGAGGGTGCCGGAGGCGGGCGCGGGGGGAAGTGCCTCCTATTCGGAGTACGCCACTAACCGGCAGGGTGGAGGTTCAACCACACCCAGGCTGGCCGGCGGCGCCGTTTTACCCCATGTGAAAGATGTTGAGGTCAAGCGCGACGGAGATCAACGCTGGTTGCTCATCAACGCCACTCCAGACGAAGTCTGGCCCAGGGTGGTGGAATTCTGGCGCCAAAACGGTCTGCTGCTGGTGGAACAGGATCCCACCGTTGGCATCATGCGTACCGACTGGCTTGAGAGTCGGGCAGATGTCAAACAGGGTACAATCACAGAGCTGTTTCGCAAGGTTCTGGACAGCGTCTACTCTTCCGCCACCCGCGATCAGTTTCGCGTACGCCTCGAAGAGGGTGAAAAACCCGGTACTACTGAACTCTATCTGACCCACCGGGGTCTTGAAGAGAAACTGGTGGAGAAAATCGGTGGCGATGCAGATACCACCTACTGGACGCCACGGCCAAACGATCCCGGCGTCGAGGCGGAGATGCTGCGTCGCCTGATGGTCTATCTGGGCGTGAGCGGGGAACATGCTGAACAGGCGTTGGCGCGCAAAGAGGAGCGTAAGGCACGTTCTGAACTGGTAAAATCCGCGACTGAGACCTACCTCATCATCAATGAAGGTTTTGCCAGAGGTTGGCGCCTGACTGGCGTTGCTCTTGATCGTGTTGGTTTTGCGGTAGAGGATCGCAATCGCTCTGATGGGATCTATTTTGTGCGCTACATCGATCCTGACAAGGAGAGCGGCAAGGAGAAGGGCTTCTTCTCTAAACTCGCTTTCTGGTCGGATGATAAGCTCGACGACGAGAATCAGTACCAGGTCAAGCTCGAAGCCGAGGGGAAGACGAGCCGGGTAACCGTGCTCAACTCGCAGGGAGAACGTGATAATTCATCGACAGCACTGCGTATTTTGACGCTGCTGCATGAGAATATCCGTTAACTCGGCAATCTCATATTTGTCCGAGTAGTGACGTGCGTTTTGCGTCGTTGGGAAGTGGCAGCAAAGGGAACGCGCTGCTGATCGAAACCGGTCATGTGCGGGTGTTGGTGGATTGCGGTTTTCCTGCCAGGGAGATCGAACGGCGGCTCGGTTTGCTGGATGTGACTGCGGACTCACTGGATGCAGTCCTCATCACCCACGAGCACTCCGACCATGTGAGTGGTTTGGGGCCGGTTACCCGCCGTTATAAACTTCCTGCCTGGATGACTGCCGGTACCTACAGAGGTGCCAGGTGCGGTGAGATACCGACGTTGCACTGTATCGATAGTCATGCCGGTCCCTTCTCTATCGGTGACCTGAAAATCACACCCTATCCGGTACCTCACGACGCCCGTGAACCCTGCCAATTTGTTTTTCAGGCGGATGGGGTATCTCTTGGTTTGCTGACTGATGCCGGGCACATTACGCCGCATATCGTCGATAATCTTTCCAACTGCGACGCTTTGCAGTTGGAGTTCAACCACGATACCGAAATGTTGCGCGCCGGACCCTACCCTCCCCGGTTGCAGGCGCGGGTGGGCGGCGCACTGGGTCATCTGAGCAATCGTCAGTCCCTCGAGCTTCTGGCGCGTCTTGATCATCAGAGGCTGCAGCATCTGGTGGCTGCCCACCTCAGTGAAGCGAATAATTCCGCCGTACTGGTTCGTGAGGGAGTCATGTTGCATGCGCCTCAAGTCGTTGAGCGGTTGACAATGGCGACGCAGCGCTTCCCGACCACCTGGTTGGTGTTATGAAGCGCGTTCCAAATTGTATTGGTTCCTGCTAAATTACTTATAATTCTTTAATTTTCAGGTGGTTGGTTGTATCGTGTGCGAGTTTTAACAATTGAGCGGATCGGCAGGACTGTCTGGCCATTCCGTGTAAGAAAAATTGGGTTGGAGGAGTGATTTATGGCGCATATCGTTGTAGTGGGGGCTGGCACAGGTGGAATGCCCTGTGCTTATGAATTACGCGCCGAATTGGGGCGCGAACATGAGGTGACCCTGATCAACGAACGGGAGTATTTCCAGTTCGTGCCGTCAAATCCCTGGCTGGCGGTGGGGTGGCGTGAACGGTCGCATATCACTTTTGATATTCGTCCACACGTGGAGCGCAAGGGCATCAACTTTATCGCCAAACGTGTCGACAAGATCGATGCGAAAAACAACAAGCTCGAGATGGATGGTGGCGAAGTCATCGAATATGACTATCTGGTCATCGCCACCGGTCCCCGACTGGCTTTTGAAGAGGTCGAGGGCTCGGGGCCTCAGGCGCATACCCATTCGATCTGTACTGTGGATCATGCTGAAAAAACCTATGAGGCCTATCAGGCACTGCTCGAAGATCCGGGGCAGGTGGTGATCGGCGCCATGCCCTTCGCCAGTTGTTTTGGCCCGGCCTACGAATTTTCCTTCATCGTTGATTCGGATCTGCGCAAGCGCAAGCTTCGCGACAAGGTCCCAATGACCTACGTGACTTCCGAACCCTATGTCGGACATCTCGGTCTGGGTGGTGTCGGCGATTCCAAGGGTTTTCTGGAGAGTGATTTCCGCGCCCACCACATCAATTGGATCACCAATGCAAAGGTGATAAAGGTTGAAGAGGGTTTGATGTTCATCGAGCAGTACGATGATTCTGGCCATAGGATCAAGGAGATCGAACTGCCATTCAAATTCTCCATGATGATACCAGCCTTCAAGGGTGTCGATGCGGTTGCCAATGTTGAGGGGCTTTGCAACCCTCGCGGCTTTATCTTCGTGGATGACCACCAGTGCAACCCGACCTATGGAAATATCTACGCTGCCGGTGTCTGCATTGCCATCCCGCCGGTGGAAGCGACTGCCGTGCCAACCGGTGCGCCCAAGACCGGTTACATGATCGAGTCGATGGTGACCGCAATCGTGCATAACATTGCGGATACTCTGAACGGTAAGGAAGGCACCACCCTGGCTACCTGGAATGCCATCTGTCTGGCGGATATGGGAGACACAGGTGCTGCTTTTGTCGCCCTGCCACAGATTCCACCGCGAAATGTCGCCTGGTTCAAGAAGGGGAAATGGGTGCATATGGCCAAGATCGCCTTCGAGAAGTACTTCATCCGCAAGATGAAGAAGGGTACATCCGAGCCGATCTACGAGAAGTACATCCTCAAGATGCTGGGTATCGGCAAGCTGAAATAGACACCGTATATCCCGATAAAAAGCCCGGTCTTGTGACCGGGCTTTTTTGGTTAAAGGGGCAGGATTAGCGATAATGGCCATTTGAAATTGTGATGAAGAGAATTAAAGGTAACTTGGTTCCATGACATCTTCTTGTATAAACAGACACCAGACGGTTGGCGTGCCGGTCGGCCAGATTCTCATTGGCGGTGATGCGCCAGTGGTGGTGCAGTCGATGACCAATACCGACACGGCGGATGTGGATGCCACCGTAAGACAGGTGGCGGAACTGGCGCGGGCCGGGTCGGAGCTGGTGCGCATTACGGTCAATAATGAGGCAGCCGCCAAAGCGGTGCCGCCAATACGCGAGGCGCTGGACAAGCAGGGGTTGAGTGTCCCGCTGATTGGGGATTTTCACTTCAACGGCCACCGTCTGCTGACGGATTTTCCCGAATGCGCCCAGGCTTTGGGGAAATATCGCATCAACCCTGGGAATGTGGGTAGCGGAGAGAAGCGTGACAGCCAGTACGCCACCATGATCGAGACCGCCTGCCGATATGACAAGCCGGTACGTATTGGGGTCAACTGGGGCAGTCTGGATAAGGGTCTGGTGGCGAGCATGATGGATGAGAATGCCCGTGCGGCCGATCCCCTGGATGCGGATGAGGTGACCCACGAGATCATGGTCAAGTCGGCGTTGGACAGTGCTCGCCGGGCGGAAGCGTTGGGTCTCGGCAGAGATCAGATCGTGCTCTCCTGCAAGATGAGCGGTGTGCAGGATCTGATCGCCGTCTACCGGAAACTGGCTGCTCGCAGTGACTATGCCCTGCATCTCGGGTTGACCGAGGCGGGGATGGGTTCCAAAGGGATCGTTGCCTCCACGGCTGCACTGGCGGTGCTGCTACAGGAGGGGATTGGTGACACTATCCGCATCTCCCTGACGCCGGAGCCCGGTGGCGCACGCACCCAGGAGGTGGTGGTTGCCCAGGAACTCCTGCAGTCGATGGGGTTACGGGCCTTTGCACCGATGGTTGTGGCTTGCCCCGGTTGTGGGCGCACCACCAGCACCCTGTTCCAGCAATTGGCCATGGACGTGCAGAGCCACTTGCGTGCTCAGATGCCGGTCTGGCGCCGGCAATACCCAGGAGCGGAAGAGATGTCGGTGGCCGTTATGGGATGCGTGGTCAATGGCCCTGGAGAGAGCAAGCAGGCTAATATCGGTATCAGCCTGCCGGGTACTGGAGAGAGTCCCTCGGCACCGGTATTTGTGGATGGAGAGAAGGTGGATACACTCAAGGGGGATGATATCGCGGTCCAGTTTATGGAGATAGTCGATGGATATGTGAAGGATCGCTACGGGCGAAATCCACAGGAAGAATAGTGTTCAACGTTTTCTACACCGTCGCACTACAAGTAGAAGAGGACGGATGAGTTAATAATTATTACCTATGTGGGCATCAATATTTCTATATCCGCGCTTAAAGCGGGTTTTTTGTTATAATGCCTGCCGAAAGATAGCCTTCCTTAGCATGGCAACCTTAGGTCAGGGAAACCGTTATGGCTCGAGAGGTAGTGAAAGCAGGTCTATTCTGTGTTTTGCTGGTGTCGCTGCCTGGTTGCGTGAGTCTGCCGCCGGAGGTGAAGGCGGAACTGCTCGAACCCCTGGCGGGCCAGCCGAACAACTTCTCATCGGAAGTGCGTGACAGCCGTAGTTCCGAAACACTCGGCAAGGGGAACTGAGCAGTGCGCTTGCGCTGCCAGCCATGGAGAGCGAAGCGAAGGCTGGTAGTCCCCGGTAGCCGCGAGGCCGCACTGCTTACCCGGCGTGCCTTGCGCCAGAGGGGAAGCAAAGTAGGCATCCGAGCGCGGCGTCCAGTCATCGGGAGCTGGCAACGGAGCGGCAACGAGCTTGCGAGGTTGTCGCGTAGTGCCAGTGACCGGGACGGCCGGGGCACAAACAGGTTGTCGAAGGCCGAGTCGATTTTGGGGACTGGGATGTCCCAAAATCTATCACGAGGTCGAAGACTCACTTGCTGCTGCTTTCTCTTGTTTTTCTACTGACCGCCTGCGCCAATCCGACGCGGCAGGATTTCAAGACCTGGCAGGTGGCCGGTGAGGATCCGCAGCAGTTTCTCAGTTTGCCCCTCGCTTCCGGTCAGGTGGTGGTGATCGGCTCTGGCGGCATCATGGATATGGGCATTACCCTGATCCCTGAGTCCTATCCCCCTTACCTTCATGCCGGCATTCTGGTAATCGATGACGGCTCGCCTTATGTCTACGACATCACCGGCGTCGCAGGCTTAAACCTGACCGGCCTTCCACCAACGGATGTGATCAAAGGCAAGGTGCAGCGCATTCCTTTTGGGCGGTTTCTCCAGCGTTACCATCATGTTGCGATCTACGAGCCAACGGGTTTGGACAAGGAGCGTATCGCGGCCTATGTCCGCACGCAGCTCCGTGAGGAGGCGCCTTTCGACCCCTATTTCAATTACGCTGAACACAAATATCTCTACTGCACAGAGTTCATCGCGATGGCGCTGGAGGCGCAGAACGTTTCGAACTCCCTCCGAATCGCCCAAATCGTTCAGTTTCCGTGGTGCTGGATTGGCTGAAGATCCCCGACCAGGGACTGTTGATGCCTTCAGATCTTGTTGTTGCATCAAAGCGGGTGGCGTTGTTGAGCACCAGACATACACTGACCGAGATCTATCTGCTCAACGCATTGAAAGAGGAGCTGCATCGTCGTTTCACCTGTGATCAGCGTCTGGGCAACCTCTTTTATTGGAACGGATTCAAAGTGCGACTGAGAAAGCCGGTGGACAGATTCATGGATGCGGGTCTGGCGTTGTTTCCGCTGGACAGCAAGGTTGATGAGCGGGAGGTTCGGCTTGCCGTGCGGGAGCTGGCGGACGAGATGTATGGGGCACTGCCTGAAACGTCGGTGCTGTCGAGGTGCGAAAATGCCAAGCAGGAGCATGTTCTGGCCGGACCGTGAAGTCAGGTCGGATGCGGCTCGTGTAAAGCAGGAATTTGGGTGTTACTACCCAATTTGACGGCGGGTTCACCGGAAAGGGGCGCGTCGGCAAAAGACCGGCCCCCGCTGTTTGGCGGGCGGAAACAGAAGCGGAGGATAAGACATTGAACAGATTGACATTAATTTCACTGGCGGCGGCAGCCTCGTTTTGCGTGCACTCCACGGCCATGGCGGAGTCCATGTTCGATCCGGGCGTGATGTTCTACGTGAATGTGCCTTTTGGGCAGAGTAGTTCCCGGAATAGCGGTGAAGAACGGCTCGGATTTCGGCTCGACTATGATTCCCGGCAGTTGTGGAATGAGAAAAGAGTGCGATGGGGCGCGTCGCGTTTCCGTATGGCGCCACTACTCGATTTCAATATGACTGGAGCCGGCGCGGGTTCGATTGATCTGCGTGGTCAGACGCTCGCCTATTCACCCCCCGAAGGTGATGGTAGTAGCCCATCCGGCGGAGAGGGCGGCTCGAAAGGGAGCTTTCAAGATTTTCCCTGGCTTTGGGCGATCCTGGGCGGCGCAGCCGCCGGTTTGGCGATCTCCTGTGCCAACGACCAGTGGCCTTGCTTTAAGAGGGATGATGCAGTGAGCACAAATGGTGGGGACGGTTATGTCCCCCCACCAGAAGAGCCTACCTAAACCTGCTGCATAAGCGTTCCAGTAAAACAGGAATAAGGGCGGAGGAATAATTATTCCTCCGCCCCTCTTTTGACGCATAAAAAACTTCCTGATTACCCCTGAAAATCAGAGATGGTAGAGTGCACTGTGCGCACCATGATGCTCTTATTCAATAATTAGCCGAGAGAAGGCAATGAGAAAATCTGCAAAAAACCTGTTATTGGCAACGGCAGGCCTGATCCTGTCCCAAGCGGTACCGGCGGACGAAGAACCCGCACTTCTGGTATCGACACAACGCCTAACCCTGGAGGTGGCAACATCCATCGCCCAGGGCGCGGTGGCGGCCTGCCGCGAACAGGGTATCCAGATTGCCGCCACCGTGGTGGATCGCGAAGGCACCGTGCAGGTTGTGCTCAGAGATACCATCGCCGCCCCCATCACCGTGCCGATCAGTCGGCAAAAGGCCTTCACCGCCGTTAACTTCAATGCGGCAACCTCTCAACTCAGTGAGCGGGCCGATACGCCGATCGGGCGCATAGATGGGTTGGTGATGTCCGCGGGCGGTCTGGCAATCCAGGTGGCTGGTCAGTTGGTGGGGGGCATCGGCGTCAGCGGGGCGCCTTCGGGCAAGACCGATGAGGCATGCGCCCAAGCGGGTATAGACAAGGTCATTGATGACCTGGAAATGTCGATGTAGTTTCGTAGGCCTGATCAAGCGCAGCGGATCAGGCAACTCAAATCGGTTGTTATTTGAGACGTACCTGTTAGCCGGGCATCACAGAATTGTGATGATGATCGTGGTCATGGTCGTGGGGTTCAGCGGGCGGCAATGCCTCCCCGGCAACAACCTTGGCGGCTGCAGCTTGTGGATCGGTCTCGCTGGTGGCGATAACCCGGACACCCTGTGATGCCATGCGGCGAATGAAACCCTCTCCGCAGCCCCCGGTAATCAGCACGTCCAGTTCAAAAACGGGATGCTGGTTGCCGCGGAACTCATGCATACTCATCTCCTTGGGGAGATCGAGGCGTTCGCTTTCGATGATTCGACCGGCTTCGTCCTGTTCGAACACCAGAAAACGGCGGTTTTTTCCGGCATGACCGGTGACGGTGCGGAAATTCTGGCTGGTGATACCGATTTTCATAATGACCTCAGGCGGCTGCCCGGTTTGCAATGAGTGACCTGGCCCACTCCTCCATAGCTGCATTGGCGACAGGCATGGGAGCTTCCATGAAGGTGATAATGAAATGCCCGTCGGTTTCACAGACGCCGATGGAGCGTGGACGCACGGCCAGCTGCATGGGGTCTTGCAGCGTCAGGCCGAAGCAGAAAACGATGTTGACCGCTGCGGTAATCTCTTCAGCAACCTGACCTTCCGGTAGGGCTGTCGTATGGGCGAAATGATCAAAAACTGCGATGAAACGGGCGCTTCGATGAGTTTCTAGCTGTTGCCTGATATGGGCAACTATCTCGTCTACAGCATTGAATCGGCACTCAGACCGTTTGATTTCCAGTTGAAAAACAGGGTAAGTCTCTTCCCGCAGTGTTTGTTTCACCTTGCCTACTCCAAGCAGTCTAGTAAGTTTCCGCCCAGAAAAACCTATCAATCAGGACAGTGGGAATGCTAAGTGTCATCCTGGCTGGAGGCATTGAAAATAGTCAATCTTCGGCGATACGCTGCAGATTGGGGATGTCGAGCAGGAAATGGTTGCTGCTGGTCTCCACCAACAGACTCTGCCGTTTGAATTCCGCAATGGTTCGGCTGGCGGTCTCGGTGGTAATGCCCAACATCGCGCCCATGTCTTCACGGGCGAAAAGTTGGCATTCGCTGGTTTCCGCATCACTGACCAGGCGCAGTAGCAATCTTGCTACACGCTGCTTGGCGGATCCGGTTGAGAGTTCAGTGAGCCAGGCGTCGGCTTCGTTGAGTGCCCGTTGCCAGCGGTTGAGCAGTTCCCGATGTAGTTTTGGGTTCTCTTTGCTCAGCTTTTCCACGACTTTGACCGGCAGGCTGCAAGCCTCAGTCGGTTGCAGGACGACGGCATCGTGCTTGTAGTTTTCTCCGAGCAGGCACTCCAGTCCAGTGACATCCGTGGCGCGGATCAGGCGTACGATGCGCTGGCTGCCGTCCGGCAGGTACTGGACCAGTTTGAGTACTCCCGAACGGATAGTGTACATGCGGTCGCCGACGTCGCCGGCGCGATAGAGCGTGGATCCTACCGGGAGTGTGTATTGATCGATAGGGTCGTGTATCTGTTCAAAATTGTCTTCGTCCAGCCCTGAAAAAAGCACCGATTCCCTGAGCGCACAGGTTTTGCAGTCTGCAACACCATCCCAGGCTTCTTTGAATGTGACATTTCTTACCATGTTGGCTTTTCCGACGGTATGTAAGTTGGCTGGCAAGCCTTGTCGCAGGTCAAACGCCTGCTTTTTCCCGAGTGTGGGGTCAGGTTGCACGATAGCAGATATCAGTGTGAGAAAAAGCCTGAATTTATTTCCTGATTTCGTCTGAAATGGTGCAAACTGTCCATTCAGGCAGTTTCTTGATGCTACCATAGCTGCCTTATTGCGTGCTCATGCCTGATGGCAATGGAGGAGATATGGCAGCAGGGCAAGGTGATCATAAATTCTGGATTCTTGGGGTGGATGACGAATCACAGAACCTGGAGATTCTCGAGGAGATTCTGGGAGATCAGTTTGAGTTGACGCTGGTGAGCAGTGGCCGTGCCTGCCTGGACGAGGCAAATGCCGCTCCGCCTGACCTGATTCTGCTTGACGTCAATATGCAGGGGATGGATGGTCTGGAGGTCTGCCGTCGTTTAAAGGCAGAACCCAATACCTCGGATATTCCGGTCATCTTCGTCTCCGCCTACTCCAAATTGGAAGAGCGATTGGCGGGCTACCGGGCAGGGGGTGATGATTACGTCACGAAACCTTTCGACGATGAGGAACTCCTGATCAAGGTCAAGCTTGCGCTTGCTACCAAGCGCCAACTCGATTCGCTTCAGCAGTCCTCAACTGATGCCCTGGATGTGGCGCAAACGGCCCTGTCTGTCAGTGGTGAAGCTGAAGCACTCCTCCATTTTTTGGGCGCTGCCTACCCGCTGAACAGTCGGGCGGATCTCGGGAAGAGTATGCTTGAAATGTTTGAGTGTTACGGACTGAGAGTTGTGTTGAGAATAGAGAGTGAAGAAGATGATCTCTACCTCTCCCATGAAGGCGATGTCGGTCCATTGGAGCAGGAAGTGCTGGAGATGGGGCCGGATGATGGACGTTTCATCGATTTCGGACGCCGCACACTGGCCAAATACGGCGGTGTTTCCGTATTGATCAGGAATATGCCGGTAGAAGACACAAATAGGCACGCCCGCTGGAAAAAAAACCTGGAAATAATGCTGCAGATATCGAATGCAAGAGTTGTCGGAATCGACAATGAGCAGCGATTGCAAAGGCAGGGTGAAACACTGCTTCGGATGCAGGATCTGACACGGAACATTCTGTCAGATATGCGGAATGCAAATGATTCATCCGGGGGATTGAACAGTAGTAGCGCTGAGCGGGTTATCGATCAGATGGATCTGCTGCTCGATGCGATCGATTCTGAAGTCGGGCAATAACAGGCAGGTTGATGGGAGATAGAGAGGGCCATGCCTGATTTCTTTTCAAACAGTCATATTGCATCTGAACTTTCGTCTGAACTGAAACACCAGGTCAATGAGCGCGGTAGCCGGGACATGGGGCGCCGGGCTGGCATTATCGTTTTTGCCTACCCCGCGCTTGTCTCATTTATCCTCATCGGTAGCACGCTTCTCAGAAGTCAACTGCAGATCATGGGACCTGTTGCTCTGATGCTGTTTGTCGCCAGCGGCATTCGTTATTTCTACTCGAAACGACTCTCCCTGGTTGCCGATGAGAGGCTTGTCGAATCACGCAGTGGATACACTTTCTGGAGTTTGGCCAGCGGCTTTCTGCTGGGATTCTTCTCCGCGCTTGCACTTCACGTCGCCGGGCTTAGCGCAGATGGTTTCGTCATGCTGATCGCCACGGCTGGTATGAGCGGCGGAGCGATAGGTACGATGACGCAGTTCCCGAAAGTCTGGAACATGTTTCTCGCCCTGATCTGGATGCCGGTCATAATAATCAGCTTCTATATAGGGATTCAGGGCGATACCCTGGGTTATCTGATGGTGGTCTATGCCGGTATCTATTGGGGGTTTATTCTTCTGGTTGGTCACCGCATTGCTGCCGAATACTGGCAGGGTCAGATCAGTCTGGTGGAGTCGGAGGGCCATGCCCGCAGTCTGGACAAGGCGTTGAAACTGCTCGAAGAGAAGGAGAGTGAAGTCAGGCTGCATCGTGATCACCTGCAGGAATTGGTGGCGGAACAGACCCGGGATCTGCGAGAGGCAATGGAGGGGGCTGAGCGGGCAAACCAGAGTAAGTCGGAATTTCTTGCCAACATGTCCCACGAGTTGCGTACACCGATGCACGCCATCCTGAGCTTCTCCAAATTTGGCCTCAATAAGGTCTCAGCGGAGGTGGATCAAAAGCTGAACAAATACTTCTTGCGTATCAATGAGAGCGGCAATCGGCTGCTGACACTGCTGAACGATTTGCTTGATTTGTCGAAACTGGAAGCCGGGCGCATGGAGTTCGACCTGGAACAGAATGACTTGGCAAAAGTCTTCAATACCTGTCTCGCAGAACAGGAGGCCAGATTCAAGGAACATGACTTGAGGGTCTTTATCGACCCGATAGAGGGGTCAACGCTGGCAACTTTCGATGCGTTACGCATCGGTCAGGTGATTACCAATCTACTCTCCAATGCCTTTAAATTCACCCCTGACGGAAAAGCTATCCATATCAGCATCGTCTCTGATGAAATCCCCATAGGACGGCGGGAAGACGATAGTAAAGATTGCGATGCACTGCGTTTCACCATTCGGGATCAGGGTATAGGAATCCCGGAAGATGAACTTGAGGCCGTGTTTGATAAGTTTATCCAGAGCAGCAAGACCAATAATGGTGCGGGCGGCACGGGTCTGGGTCTGTCGATATGCCATGAGATCATCGGTGGACATCGAGGCCGCATCTGGGCGGAAAACGCCGATGATGGTGGCGCTGTTTTCAGCTTTATTATTCCCCGCACGCCATTTTGTCCTTAATTCCACTTCGAGCCTGTTAAACTACCCCGCTTTTCCTTTGGTGCGACCGGTGAGTCGATAAGGCTCTCTCTGCGCCAATATCCAACGGTGAATCGATGTCGCTGATCAGACTGAGAAATATACAACTTGGATTTGGTGGCCCGCTGCTGCTGGATGGTGTGGATCTCTCCATTGAACGGGGTGAGCGTATCTGTTTGCTTGGGCGCAATGGTGCCGGCAAATCGACCCTCATGAAGATCATTCTTGGAGAGCTGATCGCTGATGACGGTGAGCGGGTGGTCAGTGGCGGTGTGCGTATTGCACGCCTCATGCAGGAGGTACCCAGAGAGCTGAAGGGTTCTGTTTTCGATGTGGTGGCAAATGGCATCGGAGTACTCTCTGAAGTGATAAAACAGTACCATCAGATCAGCACCCGTCTTGCGGAGACGGGTGACGAAACCCTGCTCGAATCCCTGGCCAGGGTTCAGCATGAGCTTGAGGCAGGGGATGGCTGGCAGTTGGAACAGCGGGTCGAGACGGTAATCTCCCGCCTTTCGCTGGATCCCGACATGCAGTTCGAGGCACTTTCCGGTGGACTCAAGCGGCGGGTGCTGCTGGCCCAGGCGCTGGTGATTGAACCTGATCTGCTGTTGCTGGACGAACCTACCAATCATCTCGATATCGAATCCATCGACTGGATGGAGGAGTTTCTGCTCGGTTACGGCGGGGCGCTGCTCTTTGTGACCCATGACCGTGCATTTCTGCGTCATCTCGCCACCCGGATTCTGGAACTCGACCGGGGTCGCCTGACCGACTGGCCGGGAGACTACGACAATTTTTTGCGCCGCAAGGAGGAGATGCTCAACGCCGAGGCGCTGGAGAATGCCCGGTTCGACAAGAAGCTGGCGCAGGAGGAGGTCTGGATCCGTCAGGGAATCAAGGCCCGCCGCACCAGGAATGAGGGGCGGGTGAAGGCACTGAAGGCGATGCGGGATGAGCACAGCCGTCGGCGTAGTGAAACAGGCCAGGTGCGTATGCAGCTGCAGGCGGGTGAGCGTTCCGGCAAGCTGGTGGTGGAGGTGGACGACATCAGCTACGCATGGGAGGGAAAGCCTGTGATCAGAGATTTCTCCACCACCATCATGCGGGGTGACCGGATCGGCATCATCGGCCCCAATGGCGCGGGTAAGACCACTCTGCTCAATCTGCTGCTCGGGCGGCTGCAACCGGACAGCGGCAGTGTGAAGCTCGGGACTAATCTGGAGGTGGTCTACTTCGATCAAATGCGCAGCCAACTGCGGGAGGATCTGTCGGTACAGGATAATGTGGGTGGTGGCAGCGACAAGGTCGAGATCGACGGCGGCAGCAGACACATCATCTCCTACCTGCAGGATTTTCTCTTTACCCCGGAGCGGGCGCGCACCCCGGTGAAGGCGCTCTCCGGTGGTGAGCGCAACCGGTTGCTGCTGGCCAAGCTTTTTACAAAACCCGCCAATGTGTTGGTGCTCGATGAGCCTACCAACGATCTGGATGTGGAGACGCTGGAACTGCTCGAAGAGCTGCTTATCAACTTTACGGGGACGCTGCTACTGGTCAGTCACGACCGGGATTTTCTCGATAATGCGGTCACCGCCTGCCTGGTGTTCGAGGGGGAAAAGCGGATCGCCGAGTACGTCGGGGGGTACAGCGACTGGGACCGCCATCGCAAACAGCAGCAGTCTCTGCCGGTGGCTTCCTCAGAAAAAGCGGTAAAGTCTGAGCCGAGTCCGCCGAAAAAGGGGGCAGGAAAGCTCAGTTACAAAGACCAACGCGAGTTGGGCGCTCTGCCGCAGCGGATTGAAGCCATTGAGAAAGAGATTGAGGCTGTCCAGCAGCAGTTGAGTGATCCTGAAGTCTATCAGCAGGGTGGTGACAAAGTTACCGGCCTGCAGCAGGAGCTGAAAAGACTGGAACAGGAACTGGAAACCGCATTCGATCGCTGGGAGACTTTGGAAGCCCAGCAAGGTTGAATCCTGACGACGGAATAAACCATGCGACAGATGAGTGGATACCTGATCGGCCTGGCGCTGTTAGTGGCCGGGCAGAATGCCCAAGCCGGGGCAGCCTGTGTCGTGGTAAAAAAGCTGGGAGACTCCCTGGCGATTGAGTGGGTTGCGGGACAGGGTGAGAGTGCCTCCAACGCAATTGAAAAAGCCAAGGCCCGGTTGCGTGAGCAGGGTTGGCACAAAAAGTATCAGGATGCCCATCCCCAGGCCAACACAAATCTCCCCCACGCCCATGTGATCATAGTACAAACCGACTACAAGAGCGCCATCGGAAAACCCAGAACCAGCTATGGTTGTGGTTACAGCGCCGCATCTGCGGCTCAGGCGGAGCAAGCGGCACTAAAGGATCTGCGTAACTACTCCTGGGGCTGGAAACCGGAGTTTGGCTATAAGATCTTGCAGAAATTCAGCTATTGAGGGGGTTGACCCCGACCCGGTAAGTTAAAGTTTCCCCCCCACCCGACGATATATGAGGAAATTCAATTCTCTATTGAAACGGGAGTCCGGAGATGGCGAAAATTCTTGCGGTGGATGATCAGAAGGTGATGCGGGAACTGTTGCGGGGCGTGCTTGAAGGTGACGGGCACGAAGTGTTGCTTGCGGAGGATGGCATGCAAGCAATGCAGGTTGCCCGCGACAATGCCGTTGATCTGGTACTGAGTGATATCAATATGCCGAATATGAACGGTATCAGCCTTGTCAGCAAACTGCGCCGTCTGGATCACTATGCGGAGACGCCGATCATCATGTTGACCACCGAAAGCGCGGACTTCAAGAAGGATAAGGCTAAGCGCATGGGCGCCAACGGCTGGTTACAGAAGCCCTTCGACCCCAAGCGCCTGCAAAAGGCGGTGAATACCATGTTGGCAAAAACGGGCCATGTGCTGCCGGCCCGTAACTGATGGGCTCTCCTCATTGATGTCAGTTAAAATACCCGGCTAATTGCCGGGTAAACTGTCGGCCCTTGACCAATCAGCAGTTTCTACTGCTCTCTCCGCGTTATCTTCATCTCTGGCGGGTTCATTTTGCTTATTGCCACATCACCGTGATTGGTATTATTAATAAGAAAAGACTAATATAGTAAAATTATTGCCGCTTGTTATTTCCGCTTTATTGCATAGGTTTTTCAGCATGCAGGATCCCACTTCCAGGTCTGATAGTGATCAGGGACGCGTCGAGGTCAAAGAGACCACCTGTTACATGTGCGCCTGCCGTTGCGGCATCCGGGTGACCTTGCGGGATGGTGAGATTCGCCATATCGAAGGCAATCCTGACCACCCACTGAACAAGGGGGCGATCTGCGCCAAGGGTTCCTCCGGCATCATGAAGCAGTATTCGCCGGCGCGCCTGACCAAACCGCTGCTGCGCAAACAGGGTGCGGAGCGTGGCAGTTCTGAGTTCGAGGAGATCTCCTGGGAACGGGCGTTTGAGCTGATAGAGGGACGGCTGTCGAAGATCCGCGCCGAAGATCCCAAAAAGTTCGCCCTGTTCACCGGGCGTGATCAGATGCAGGCCCTGACCGGCATGTTTGCCAAGCAGTTCGGCACCCCGAACTACGCAGCACATGGCGGTTTCTGTTCCGTGAATATGGCCGCCGGTATGATCTACACCATCGGCGGATCCTTCTGGGAGTTCGGTGGTCCCGATCTGGATCGGGCCAAGCTGTTTATCATGATCGGCACGGCGGAGGATCACCACTCCAATCCGCTAAAGATTGCGCTCGCGGATTTCAAACGCCGTGGCGGCCGCTTTATCTCCATCAATCCGATACGCACCGGCTACTCGGCGATCGCCGACGAATGGGTGCCCATCAAGCCCGGTACAGACGGTGCGTTGATCATGGCGATCACCCATGAGCTGATCAAGCAGGGGCTCTATGATCGTGACTTTCTGATCAAATATACCAACTCGGCGGAACTGGTGGTGGATGATCCCAGCCGTGATGATCACGGCCTCTTTCGCCGCTTTGAGATGCATATCGAAGAGGGCTGTTTCGACCCTGAGAACAAGCTCTGGTGGGACATTGATCTGGACCGTGAGATATCCACCCATACGCCTGGTGTCGATCCCCGCCTGATGGGCGCATTCAAGCTGGAGGATGGAACGCCGGTAAAACCGGCATTCCAGTTGCTGAAGGATCGGGTCGAGGAGTACACGCCGGAGTGGGCCGCGCATATTACCGGCATTCCTGCGGATACCATCCGCCGCCTCGCTCACGAGATGGGGGTGGTGGCGCGCGATCAGAAGATCGAACTGCCGATCCAGTGGACCGATACCTGGGGTAACGACCACGATTCGGTGATCGGCAACCCGGTTGCCTTCCATGCGATGCGTGGTCTGGCTGCCCACTCCAACGGTTTTCAGTCGATACGCGCACTGAGTATCCTGATGACCCTGTTGGGCACCATCGACCGCCCTGGCGGCTTTCGCCACAAGGCGCCGTTTCCGCGTCCGATTCCCCCCTGTCCCAAACCACCGAATAGCCCGGAAGCGGTGCAGCCCAATACGCCGCTTGACGGTATGCCCCTGGGCTGGCCGTCGAAACCGGATGACCTGTTCGTCGATGAGGATGGCGAGGCAGTGCGCCTCGATAAGGCATTCTCCTGGGAGTATCCCCTGTCGGTACACGGTCTGATGCACAATGTCATTACCAACGCCTGGCGTGGCGACCCCTACAAGATCGACACCCTGCTGCTGTTCATGGCCAATATGGCGTGGAACTCCTCCATGAACACGGAGAACGTGCGCAAGATGCTCACCGACAAGGATGAGGATGGAGAGTACAAGATCCCGTTTCTGATCGTTGCCGATGCCTTCCAGTCTGAGACAGTGGCGTTTGCGGACCTGGTATTGCCGGATACCACCTACCTGGAACGTCATGATGCCATGTCGATGCTCGACCGGCCGATCTCCGAGTTCGACGGGCCGGTGGATTCGGTGCGCATTCCGGTGGTGCCGCCCCGTGGCGACTGCAAACCCTTTCAGGAGGTACTCATCGAGTTGGGATCCCGTCTCGGTCTGCCCGCCTTTGTCAAAGAGGATGGCAGCCGCAAGTTTCGAGATTACCCCGATTTTGTCGTCAACTATGAGACCTCGCCGGGTTCCGGTATCGGTTTTCTGGCCGGTTGGCGCGGTAAGGGCGGCGAGAAGTTTCTCAAGGGCGATCCCAATCCCCGGCAGTGGGAGATGTACAAGGAGAACGGCTGCTTTTACCACTATGAGCTGCCGAAGTCCTATCAGTATATGCGCAACTGGAATCGCGGCTATCTGGAGTGGGCGCGGGCTCACAGCATGATCCGTTACGCAGAGCCCATTACGATTCACCTCTACTCTGAGGTGTTGCAGCGCTTCCGTCTGGCAGCCCAGGGCAAGTGGCCCGGCCGCATACCGCCGCAGCGCTTGCGCAAACGCGTTGAGGAAAATTTCGATCCGCTACCGTTCTACTCTGCGCCGCTGGAGCACAAATTGGTGGATACCCATACCTATCCGCTGAATGCCCTGACTCAGCGGCCGATGGCGATGTATCACTCCTGGGACTCCCAGAATGCCTGGTTGCGGCAGATCCATACCCATAACTATCTGTTTGTGAATCCCCGCACTGCAGAGGCCAGCGGCTTTGGCGATGGCGACTGGATCTGGATCGAGTCGCCCATCAACAAGGTGCGCTGCATGGCCCGTTTCTCCGAGGCGGTGGAGCCGGGCACAGTCTGGACCTGGAACGCTATCGGCAAGGCGGCAGGCAGTTGGGGGTTATCACCCAAGGCGAATGAGTCCCAGAAGGGCTTCCTGCTCAATCACGTTATCTCCGAAGAGCTGCCGCCCTGTGAAGCGGGGGACCATATGTCCAACTCCGATCCTGTGACCGGACAGGCTGCCTGGTTCGATGTGCGGGTGAGGATCTACCCGGCGGAGGCTGGAGAGCCAGAGGTGACTTCGCCCCAGTTCAAGCCGCAGAAGAGAGTGCCGGGCCAGGATCCGAAGCGTGGCAAATGGCAGGCGTTTGTGGCGGGAGCTTTTCGCAAAAAGGCGAAGATTCAGGAATGAAGAAGCAGGGACGTAAAGACGGTTAATGTTATGACTCAACTCGCACTGGTTATCGACCTCAATGTCTGCGTGGGCTGTCATGCTTGTGTGACCTCCTGCAAGGAGTGGAATACCTCGGGCTGGGCGGGTCCCATGACCGATCAGCGTCCCTATGATGCCGATCCTACCGGTGTCTTTTTCAATCGGGTGCAGACCTATGAGGCGGGGGTGTTCCCGAACACCGAGACCTACCACTTCCCGAAATCCTGTCTGCACTGTGAAGATCCCCCCTGTGTGCCGGTCTGTCCCACCGGGGCCTCCTACAAACGGGAGGACAACGGTGTGGTGCTGGTGGATTACGACAAGTGCATCGGCTGTAAATACTGCTCCTGGGCCTGCCCATACGGCGTTCGTGAGTTCGACGAGCAGCAGAAGGTAATGAAAAAGTGCACCCTCTGCATCGACCGGATCACCGATATGAGCCTGCCGGAGTCGGAACGCAAGCCGGCCTGTGTGTTGGCCTGCCCCACCCGTGCACGAATCTACGGCGATATTCATGACCCCGACTCTGAAGTGTCGGTGGCGATTCGTGAGCAGGGGGGGTATGCGCTGCAGCCGGAGTGGGGAACAGAGCCCTCAAATCACTATCTGCCACGGCGCAAGACCCGGATTCAGATCCACGAGGACGAACTGGTGCGTGTCGATAATCCGTTGAAGAAAGAGGCGCTGCCGACGCTGCCTGCGGCAGGTGAGACTCTTGACGATGTGGCTTGGTGATTAATAGGGCCGAGGGAATAGGGCCAAGGGCCTAGGAATGAATTTTGGAGTTTTTTTTGAAGATGAATGATGTGACGGAGATGCGATCCGGTTCGCTGAGCCTTTTTCCTCGGCCCTCGGCCCTTGGCCCCTGGCCCTGTTTCAGGAGGAACTGACCATGCATCCCGCGTTCTCCGTTATTTTTCTAACCACCCTCATTGGCGTGGGTCAGGGGCTGTTTCTGGCGCTCTATACCGGTCAACTCTATGCGCTGGCAAATTTGCTGCCTGCGCAGAGCAGTGATTTCTATGCGGTTGGAAGCATGGTCTCTCTGATACTGTTGTTTGCGGGTCTGATCGCCTCGTTTTTCCACCTGGGGCATCCGGAGCGTGCTTGGCGTGCGGCCACCCAATGGCGTACATCCTGGCTCTCACGTGAGGTACTGGCCCTGCCGGCTGCCATGGGACTGATCTTTCTCTACGGTACGGTACACTTTTTCGATCTGACGAAACCGCTGTTTGTTATCTCCGGCACCCTGCCGGTTGATTTCTCCCTGATTATCGGTGGTCTGGGCACGCTTGCGGTTTTTGGCCTGTTTCTCTGTACCGCAATGATCTATGCCAGTCTGCGCTTCATCAAGGCGTGGTATTCACCGCTGACGGTAGCGAACTTTCTGTTTCTGGGTATTGCTTCAGGGTTCATGCTCGCTTCGGCTTTCTCTGCCTACCAGGGGAATTCACTGGTGAGTTTCTACGGCACTTGGGCGGTGATTGCGACTCTGTTCGGCCTGCTGGCCCGTGTTGCTACCCTCTACCGGAACGGCCGGTTCAGATGCAAGGTTGATTTGAAGTCGGCAGTGGGTGTTCACCACTCCCAGCTGGAGCAGAAGGCCCAGGGTTTCATGGGGGGATCATTCAACACACGTGAGTTTTTTCACGGTAAATCTGAAGGATTACTGCGCCTGGTTCGTTATCTGTTTCTGTTGATGGTTTTCGTTGTGCCCGTGATTCTGATTCTGCTCGCTTATGCCCTGGAGTCGGAGACCTTGCCGTTGCTGGCCTTCGGGATCCAATACCTTGGTCTGATTTTGGAACGCTATCATTTCTTTACCGAGGCGCAGCATCCGCAGAATCTCTACTACCAGAGTATGGCGTAGCAATCCGGCAATATTTGACTCACTTGATGTGAAGAGAGGTGAAACCATGAGACGTGCAGTAAAAGTCTTCATTCTGTTATTTCTTGGCCTGCAGAGCCTGCCGGCCAGCCCTGATGTTTTAGTCCTTGTGCATGGTTATCTGGGCAGTGCATCGTCCTGGGAGACCAGTGGAGTCAATGCGATTCTGGCTCAAAACGGCTGGCAGCGTGCTGGCCTTGCCACTCCTCAGGGAATTCTTCCGGGATCGGGAAGCAATGCTGTCAATAAGGTCTACCCGGTTGAGCTGCCGTCTCTTGCACCAATCGCGGTACAGGCGAATCTCCTGGGTGGCATGATCTCTGCGATCTCTGCCCGGCATCCTGGCGAGTCATTGATCCTGGCAGGTCACTCCGCCGGCGGCGTGGTGGCAAGAATGGTGCTTGTCCAGGGTCGGGCTCCCAAGGTCAAGAGATTGATCACCATCGGGTCGCCTCATCTCGGTACTATTCGTGCGGTGCAGGCCCTGGATGCGACAGACAGTTCCGGACCCTTTGGCATCATCAAGGATTTCTTTGGGGGGGATCTCTACGATCTGGTCCAGGACTCCTGGGGAGTGTTGATCGATCTGACACCAGCCCAACCCGGTAGTTTGCTCTACTGGTTGAATGCCCAGCAGCATCCGGATATCGACTATATCTCTGTGATGCGTTCTGGACCGGTGGGTATTGGAGACGAAATGGTTCCGGTCTTCAGTCAGGACATGAATAATGTTCCCGCCCTGGCAGGCAAGTCCCAGCGTTTCGTTGTGGCTGCCAGTCATGAACTACAGCCGGCAGATGGGGTGGGACTGGTGAATATTCTCAGCCGGAAAGATTAACGCAGCGATCACGGGAACTTTTTTCTGCCTGCGTGGGCTTATAATCAATGAACTGCCGTGGTGATGAATTCCTGCGGCCAATATTCGAAACATGAGTATTCAGTATGGGTAAAATTATTGCGGTTTTGGTGCTTCTGTCTGCTATGGCCACACCTGCCTTTTCGGCATCTTACTATTTGGTGGACAGTACCTTCAGGGATGCAGGTTGCGACTCATTCAAGACAAAGTTGCTGGCCGCCATGGAAGGGCAGGAGATCTATGTCGGTTGGTGTTCTGCCTTGGAAAACTATCTGCTGGTAATCGAATGTGGTTTTGCAGACTGTCGTGTGCTGAGAAAGAGTCAGGAAAGGAAAATTCATGGTCTTGACCGAAGATGGTGAGTCACCTGGTCAGTATGCCCTCCATCAACAGACTCTCCACCTTTGCACTCAGGTTGCGCACCTGATCTTGCTCATCCGCAATCCCGCATAGCTGGCCACCTGTGATCAGCATGGCCAATCCATGCACCATGGACCAGGTTGCCAGCGCAAGCAATTCAGTCTCTTCATTGCGAAAAACACCGGACTGCTTGCCGCTTTCTATCAGGTTTACCAAGCCCTGAAAGGCGTTATCCGCTTCAGAATCCAAGTTCTCTTTTGGACATTTTTCCATATCGATGAAGCCCCCGAACATCAACTGTGTGATCTCAGGGTTGTCCAATGCAAGCTCTACATAAGCGACACCGGTTTCGATCAGTTGCCGCTTCGGGTCACCGTCAAACTGCATGGCGGCGTTTCGCGTACGCTCTGTCAGCGTTTTGAAACCTGTTTCGGCAATCGCCACAAGCAGTGCATTTTTATCTTTGAAGTGACGATAGGGCGCAGTGTGGCTGACACCTGCCTTTTTCGCCAGTTCCCGAAGACTGAACGCATTCGGGCCCTTGTCGCGGATCAGTTCGATGGCAGCGGCGATCAGCGTGCCATGCAGATTCCCGTGGTGGTATGTTTCGCCTGATCTCTTGTTCATTAACAATCTCCTCGGAGGGAGTATATCAGTCGATGTTGACATTGCATACATCTATGTATACGCTGTCAACATTACTGTATGCATGTTGATGCCGGGCTTTGTCCGCCATGAGTTCGCAGGCCTGAGCAAGCGTAGCGGATCAGGCAATGAATTAGGTACAACGCATAGCGTTTGCCGCTTCCGCTATGCTTGAACCGGCCTACATCTGAAATAGAGCAAATAGTGACATAAGGGAGTGGAAGCGATGCAGAAGGTTTTGGGAGTGCTGCTACTGATCAGTGGCCTGATCGCTACTGAAATCCATGCGCAGGCGTTGGTGACGGCGCAAATCGCCACGCAACGGGAGGTGTTCTCAGGGTTTACCAGGGCACGCACGTTGCTGACACTCTCCGCTGAAGCCTCAGGCAGGGTGGAGGAGGTAAATGCTGATGTGGGTGACCGAATCGACGCCAAGCATCCACTGGTTTGTCTTGATGACACCTTTATCAAACTGGATCTGCGTGCCAACGGAGCTGAGACACAACGTCTTGAAATCGATGTCCGCCACTATCGAAAGCAGGTGAAACGTTTCAGTCAGTTGCTGAAACAGAAGAGTTCCTCCGAGAGCCAACTGGATGATGCGCAACGCAATCTTGACAGCGCCCGCAGTCAGATTGCTTCCCTCAAGGTGCAGAATGAGAAACTGCGTGAGAAAAAGAAGCGCCACTGCATAAACGCGCCTGAAGGTTGGCATCTGGTCGAGCGCCATGTGGAGCAAGGGCAGTGGATCAATAGCGGCAAGCCGGTGGCCAGGGTTGGAGATTACAGCCGGCTGCTGGTCCCACTCGCACTATCGTTGGCGGAATTTCAGACCCTGCAGGGGCTGGGTGAGAAGCTGGCGCTCTTTCTGCCCGAACTGGGTCAGAAGGTGGTGGCGAAGATCGAGCGGGTCTCCCCCTCCTTTGATGAAGCCTCTCACAAGATCTATGTTGAATTGGAGATAGTGGTAGATGCCGGGACTGCAAGGGGCGGACTGCGTGCTGAGTTGACGCTTGATCTTCCCGCCCGTTCCGGGGCAGTGGTATTGCCTGCCGGGGCAGTGTCGGAACGATATGAAGAGCACTGGCTGAAGCGTGCCGACGGCAGTGATATACGGGTGGTATTCCTGGGTCGTGCCGTGGGCAGGGCAGGGGAGTGGGTCAGGGTGACGGCTCCGGGGGTCAAGCCAGGCGATCAGTTCGTCATGGATGGGGAGTAATCCGCTATGGAATCGGTGGTCAAATTCTCCCTAAGACAGAAGGTTTTCTACAACCTGATGTTCGTCGTTCTGATCGTAGTGGGATTTATCTCACTTTTTTCGTTGCCGGCAGAACGCTATCCCAATTTTGGTTTCGGAGAGGTAATCATCTCCACGGTCTATCCGGGGGCCTCTCCGGTCGATGTGGAGAGTCTGGTAACCCGCAAGATTGAGGAGGCGCTTGAATCGGTAGATGACGTGGAGTGGATCAGTGCCACATCATTCAGCGGCCGATCCCACATTCGCTTAAAGTTTGTCGATGACGCCGATTATGACGCGCTCTATAACGAAGTGCGGTTTGAGGTGCTCAACGTTATCAGCGAGCTGCCGGAAGGCGTTGATCCACCCAACCTGATCAATGCCAAGGTGCAGGACTGGCTGCCTGTGATCGTGGTGAATTTCACTGGAGATCATGAGAATCGGGCGCTGGCACTGATGGCCAGGGAGATGAAAACCCGGCTGCAGAAGATCAGTGGAGTACAGGAGATTGAACTCTCGGGAGAGTATGTCCAGGAGTTTCACGTCAAACTCGACCCGGAGAAGCTTAAATCCCTTGGGGTCAGTTTCGATGCTGTCGCCAATGCATTAAACAGGGCCAATGTGTCACTGCCTGCTGGTAATTTCAGTAACAGTGCAGGCCAATTCCTGGTCAAGGTTGACGAGCGCTTCGACTCTCTGAAACAGGTTTTGGGAACAGTGATCCGGGTTGATGCCGATAGCAGCCTGGTACGGGTTGAAGATGTGATAAGCCAGGCCGGGATGGGCTATCGGGATCCAACCGTGATCCCGTCGGTAAACGGCATGCCTTCACTGGCGTTGAAGGTGACCAAGTCAGATGCCGGCAATGCCATGGATATCCGTGATGCTGTTGCGGCTGTGGTCGATGAATATCGTCCTTTGCTGCAGGCACAGGATGTGGAGCTGGTCCTGACCCAGGACTCCACCGTCTATATCAAAGACGGGCTGAACACCCTGGGTATGAATATGCTGGTGGGTATCACTCTGGTCTCCCTGATTATCTGGTATTTCATGGGCATACGTAATGCCGGTCTGGTTACCATCGGCATACCCTTCTCTTTCATGATCACCATGCTGATCATGTATCTCACCGGCAACAGCCTTAACGAAATCACGCTCTTCTCCTTTGTTCTGGTGACTGGGATTGTGGTGGATGATGCCATTGTGGTGACGGAAAATATCTATCGCCATGTGCAGGAAGGCCGTCCGCTGCGGGAGGCGATCGTCAAGGGGACCTCCGAAGTGGCCTTGCCGGTGATCTCCGCAACCATGACCACGGTGGCAGCTTTCCTGCCGATGCTGATCATGAGCGGAACGACCGGGCAGTTTTTTGCCTTGGTGCCGAAGGCGGTCACCTTTGCCATTGTGGCCTCGCTGGTCGAGTGTCTGCTGATCCTGCCCATTCACTACCTCGACTTCGGACCCAGAGCCGATAAGAAGATTACCGCAGTGAAGCGGGACAATGCCCTGATGCGGGTGTTGCGGCGTTTTACCAGCAGCCTGCTGAAACTGACAATGCGCTTTCGCCTGACCAGTGTGACCTTGGTGATGCTGCTATTCGGTGTTGCTGTGGTCGTGTTGGGTCTGTCGGCCAGCGGCAAGGTGCCGTTGATCCGTATTCAATTCTTTCCTGATGACTACAAACTCTACTATGTCGACGTGGTGGGGCCAAGCAGCATACCGATCGAGGTGGTGGACAGACGTGTGCGGGAAATCTCTGAGGCAGTGATGGCGGATGGGCCGGGGATGGCCAAGGCAGCGGCCGGTTATGCCGGTTTCTACTTCAATGAGGATTATGAGCCGGTCTATGGTAACAATCACGGTTCGGTGATGGTGACCATGCCATCGGTGAATGAACAGACGTTTGATGATCCCCTGCTGCACTTGGATCGGATGCGGGAAAAACTCAAACCGATCTTTGAGACAGATGGATTTGAACTGCACATTCACCCGCAGAACGATGGCCCTCCAAGTGGCAAGGACATCAACGTGCGTGTGGTGGGTTCAAATATCGAATCGGTATCGGCCCTGGCGAAGGATCTGCTTGATCATATGCGCAAGGATCCGGATATTGGGACACATCTGCTTGACCTGGCGGATGACCGGGGGCTGCCGAAACGGGCTATTCAATTTGAAGTATTGCAAGATCGAGTGGCTGAGTATGGACTCGACAGCGCACAGGTGGCGCAGTTGGCGGCCAGTGTATTGGATGGCCGCTATCTGGGTAAATACCGGCACATCGATGAAGAGGTTGATCTCAAACTCTATATCGATCACGAGAGGCTGAAAGAGCCGGAAAATGCGCTCTATATCCCGGTTGTGGAGGATGCTGAACGCCCTCTCCACTTAGCCGATCTGGTCAGACTCCGTACCTACAGTGAAGCCGGAGAGATAAAACGATACCGGGGGCAAAGAGCCATCAGCCTGAAGGCAAACATCAAGCCGGGGGCACCGACCTCAACGCCTGCCATCGTGAACGGGGTAAAGCGCTATTATGAATCTGTGCGTGAATTGTATCCCGGCGCAACGGTCACTTTTGGTGGTGAGCATGAAGATACGCAGCGATCATTCGAGTCGTTGGCCTACGCTTTCATCATTGCAGTGTTGGTCATGTATGTGATCCTGGCGACGCAGTTTCAGTCCTATCTACAACCGCTGATTATTCTGTCTGCGATCGTCTTTGCGTTGATTGGCGTAGTGTTTGGCAAGATGGTGAGTCAGACGCTCTTCACGGTCAACAGTTTTATTGCTGTCCTCGGTGTGGCGGGTGTGGTGGTAAACGATGCGCTGGTACTGGTCGACTTTATCAATAAACGCTATCGAAGCGGTATGTCGCGCCGGGATGCCATCGTTGACGGAGTCCAGGTTCGATTGCGCCCTATTGTCTTGACGACGCTCACCACTACCTTGGGTCTGCTGCCGATGGCAGTAGGTTTCCCAAGCTATTCGCTCATCTGGGGCACCATGGCCTCGACCTTTGTTGCCGGACTGGCGACGGCAACCGCATTGACCCTGTTTATCGTGCCCGTTTTGTGGGATCTTTTGCAGGGCTTGCAGGAACGTCGTGAACACAGAAAAGCGCTGCGGGCAACGAACTGATAAAATCGGCGTCCTGTTTTGTGAGTTGATCCCCTCCAATGAAATTGCTTGCGCTCGAAACTGCTGCCGAAGCCTGCTCCGTCGCCCTCTCAATCGATGGTGAGATTCACTTGCGCTACGAAGTGCGCCCAAGAGGTCATAGTGAGCTGGTGCTTGCCATGATGGACGAACTGCTAGGTGAGGCGGGTTTGGTGCCGCCGCAGCTGGATGCCATAGCCTTTGGCCGGGGGCCAGGATCATTCACTGGAGTGCGGATTGCCACCGGGGTGGTTCAGGGTGTGGCATTTGCAGCTGACCTGCCAGTGGTGCCGGTCTCCACGCTTGCTGCTTTGGCCCAGCGTGCCTGCCGGGAGAGCGGCGCTAAGCGGCTGTTGCCGGCGTTTGATGCGCGTATGGGTGAGGTCTACTGGGCGGCTTATCATCTTGGTGCGTCTGGACTGGTTGAATTAGAGGGTAGGGAGGCAGTCGCGAAAGCCGAAGATGTAAACCTTCCGGATGGCGATGGCTGGTATGGTGTCGGGACAGGCTGGGCTGTGTATGGTGGGCTGTTGGCAGAACGTATGGGCGCAGGTTTGGAAGAACAGATGCCTGATCTCTATTGCAGTGCGGAGGATGTGGCCCTGCTGGGTGAGGCGGGTTTTGAGGCGGGGAATACTGTGGCACCTGAATTGGCTTTACCGATCTATCTCAGGGATCGCGTCGCCAAAAAAAAATCCGGGTAACCATTCAGCACAATTCTACATAACCCGGCAAACTGTTGTTGGGTTACGATGTGCGCAGATTTTGTGGGAAAGCGAAAATCAGTTAACGGGTAGGCCGGTTCAAGCGTAGCGGAACCAGCATCCATTATGCATAGTGGCCAGGTTTTTCAGTGGTGTGGCTACTCTCTGGCGGCTAAGGCACTTTTTCAGGATTTCCTCTCTTCCTTTACCAAAAATAGCCTCTATACCCAAACGCTCCATGTATTTGATAATTAATCCACTAACTTGGATTTTTATCTAATTTTATTATTTTTCAGGCTTCGAATCAGATGTTTTCTTTTCAATAATTTCTGCAAGTAGAAGGATTCGCTGTTCGTTGGATTCGACTTCCGCTTTGATCGCCTTCGTATCGGATTCACCGTTGGTTTTTAGCAATTCGCTGAGTTCCTGATTACGCGATTTGCGGCGCTCAAGCTCATCACGGAATTGATCGAGCTCTTCTGCCTCATCTGCCTTGTCGAACATGATGGTTTCCGGTGAATCGTCACTGGCTACCAAATCATCCGGCTTGGTACTTGCGTCCGTCGGAATAAATCGGTTCTCCAATCTATATTGGCGCTGGTTCATAAAGGACGGAGAAATGATTTCTATGCCGTTTTGGTGAAGTACATCCAATATCATTTTTCGTAGATTCGAGCGGGCAGTCAATAGATGTTTCACTTCCGGAAGAAACCCTGCGATTCGATAGGTTACCGCGTAATCGCCAATCTCGGTGACTTGAACGAAGCATTCGGATAATTTTACCTCCTCTGCCGCTTCGATTAATAATGTCTCGATACGGACGCGGGGTATTTCATAACCAAGAGATAGAGTTGTTGAGATAATCGTGCCTGATCTGCGGACGACTGTGACAGGCGTTGTGATCAGAAACAGATTTGGAAAGATTGTCAGATCCCGGTCTTCGGTCTGGATCTCGGTGTGAAACAGCCCCCGGTCAGTGACTTTCCCAAATTGATCGCCGATACGGATGAAATCCCCGGATCGAAAACTGCGCACCACTCGCAGCATCAGACCCGCCATGATATTGGTGACAAAGGTAGTGGATGAGAGGCCGATGACGCCAGTAAGTACGATGCCAAGCAGACCGAGTATCTGTCCTCGCGCGACCTCCGACATCGGGACTTGAAAGAGCAGGATCAGTATTCCAACCAATGTCAGGCCTAGAATGAATAACTGGCGGGGCAGTTTTGCCTCTGCGCCCAGATTGGTGCGCTGGGTGATAAGGAATCTGTTGGATGTCCAGACGATCACGACAATGACTGCGGCAGTGATGAGTGCCGGCATATAGTGGTTGAACATAGAGAAGGTATTAGATAGCCATTCCATGATCATGCCTTTCTACAGATTGCAGCAGCATGTGGCTGCTAAGTCGTGTGACGCTCACAAACCGACTCCGATCCCGACGCCACCGCGGGAGTAGCCGCCACTACCGACGCCTATGCCGAAGTGTATTCTGGGTTTGGTATCGCGTGCTACTGCTTTCGGCCAAAGATGGGCATCGGCTGTTTTGATGACCGGGAATTGATAATCCGCTTCGCCAACCTTGCCCGTTCTGATTTCAATGACAGGGCCGCTTAGGGTGACTTGGCGCCCCTTGCTATAGTCGACACTCTCAAGATATCCAGGTGTGACCGCGATAAAGCGTCCGGTTGGAGAGGCATCGAGATCCGGTTTGCCGTTCTCTTGTAAAGGGTAAGCGATTACTTCGAGTTCACTACTGCTCTTCAGATTACGCAATTCCATGATTACACCACCCCATTCCACTGGGGATGCCCCGATACTCTGGCTTTTTTCAGCTATCTGCTTTGGCGTGACTGAACGATCTCCAGCCGGCGCTCTGGTTTGCGGAGCGGCGCAAGCAGCCAAAAACAGGCACAGGGTGACGTAGGAAATGGGCTTGAAATAGTTTGTCATGGATATGCCCTACCAATAGTAAGGGTACCTGTATCCAAAAGGATACCAGGGGTCATAAAAGGGATCACGATAGTAACGATAAGGATAATCCTTCTCTTCCGGCCAGAGAAAGTAGACTTCCGCCTCGACCACTGGATAGGTGTAGTTATAGTCGCCGACACTGCGTTCGATCGTCTGGGTGACAGATCCGGTTACGGTGAGTAATCGGTCTTTTGGGTACTCCTCCGGATCGAGAAAACCCTTCACTTTGACCATGAAGCGCCCCTGCCCATCACTGCCTGAATCCGGTTTTCCCTCCGAGGCCAGAGAGCGTGCCAATACTTCGATGAGGGTGCTCTCTTTGTGATTGTCCACTCTGATAATGGTGCCGCCCCAGCGAACCCGGGAGTGATTGAAGCGCCCAGTTGCCTGTTGGACTTCGGCAACCTGAATATTTCCTGGCGGAGCCATTTTGATTAGTTCGGGCACGTTGGAGGAACAGCCGTTCAGCAAGCCAGCCAAAAGACAAACGAACAGGCATCGTTGAAAATAGTGGGTGCAGGTGCTGATCTGGTATCTGGTAAACATAGGAAACCGCTTTCTGGAGCTATTGTGCCTTTTCCAATATGGCTGATAATTCAATTGTAGAACGATTTTGCTTGCAGAGGGAGTTCCAGCATCCCCCAAAATAAAGAACTGGCCTGTAGTACGGCGCTGCCTCTTACGCCGTTTATGGTCTTTTATCGCACAAATGGGCCTTGATATTTATTTTGTAAAAATAAACTCAGTCATCTGGTCTTTCAATGCTTCAATTTCATCGCTGCTCAGTGCCAGCTCATTGATCGCATTGCCAAAAAAATCGAGTGTGTCGCTTGCGGTTGTGGATTCTCTCAACAGAATTACGTCAAGAATGTAGTTGGCCACCTTATTGGTCGCAATCAGCTCTCTGAGTTTTTCGTCTTCAATTTCACTGCACGATTCTCGATGGTGGTGAAGAATAGTCAGGCAGATGATCTCGGGTAATTTCCAACTCTCGGCCAGGATAAATCCGATTAAGGTGTGGTTGGTCCCGTATCTTCTCTCCTCCTCTTCAAGCCACCTCCCAGGATCTGACTTCGCTATCCTGAGAACCTGATCATAGTCGCTGAAGCGCTTAGCCATAAGGAGGGCGCCGGATTTATGAAAGAGACCGGCAAGATAGGCTTCATCTTTGGCAACTGAACTGATTGAGCTGGCGATCCAGACAGCGCACTGGGCAACTGCATTGACATCTTCCCAGATCATCTGCACTGCGGGCTCGGTACTGTCGAATACATGTTTCAGCGCAGAAGCGATCACCAGGTTCTTGATGTTTTCCAGGCCCAGCAGAACCGAGGCATGTTGAATGGATTCAAATTTTCGGCTCATGCCGAACGCTGGGGAGTTGATGGTTTTCAGTACCAGTCCGGAAATTGCAGCATCCTGACTGATCAGGTCGGCAACGCTAGCTATGTTGACATCCTTCTTTTGCATCTCCTGCTCAATGTCGAGTGCCACCTTGGGCAGAGAGGGAACGGGAATGCCTTTCATTATTTCATAGGCATTTCGCAGTTCTGATTCGGATGGATAGAGTGCAGAATTCACAGAAGATTCTCGGGCGTTTGGAATTTTTCATATTTTAGCTGTTTGGCGCTGGAATTCCATGCAAACAGGTTGCTTGAGGAATCTAAGGGCAGGATGACAGCTGTTACGGGATCAGGCTGTCCCGCCGGTCGTGAGTGCTTGCAGTTTACTCATTGATCATCCTCTCTTTTTTTGCGTCTTCCTGGAAGTAGTAGTCGTACTTCCTGTGCATCTGATTTGTGAAGGACCAGGCCTCGCTATACGATAGACCGCTGTTCTTTGGAATGATGACCTTGACGTAAAGCTGGTTGGCCTTCTGCACTTTCAGACGGGTAAGTGACTGATCGAGCTGTTTGCGCGAAACGGTATTGAAGGTTTCGCCTCCGGGTGCCTTGTAATCTATGACAAGTTGCCCTTTGGTCTTGGCGAAACGCACCACCACGACAAATTTACCCCGGGAGGTGCGGGCGGGCCGGATAAGTTTGTCGTATTTGATCTTGAGCGCCTGAAAGTCGATCTCCAGATCGGCAAGCGTCTGGTCTGCATCCACATTTTGGGCCTGTGCCTGAGCCAGCTCCTCACTTTGGGCACGAAAGGAAGTGCGCAGGCTCTCCAGCTCGCCCTGGGTCAATGTGTGGCGGCTGGTGACTCGATTTATGTCTTCAGTCAGATTTTCAATACTGCGGATGGCATTGTCGACCTGCACCTGTAAGCGGTTGGTGTCTGTTGTCAGCCGGGATACCTGCACATTGAGGTTGTCTTTGTCGTGGGTGAGCCGGGTGACCAGAATATTGAGATCATCTTTGTCATGGGCGAGGCGGGTTACGTTGCTCTCCAGATCGTCCCGTTCCCGTGACAGGCTGCTGATCTGGTGCAACTGGCTGGCGATGGCCGCCTCCTGCTGCTCCTGCTGCTCCTCCGTGCGCATCAGCTGCATGCGCATCATCGAGAGCTCATATTCACGGGAGAGCAGGCGCTCCTCCAGTGTCTGATTCTCCTCGCCCGTTGTCTTGACCAGTTCCATCGCCTCCTGCTCTGCAGCCATGGTTGAGCGCAGCTGGTCCAGCAGCTCCATGTTGCGGATCAGCAGAACCACCATAGCGAGCATGAATATCATGAGAATTACCGTCATGATATCGGTGAAAGAGGGCCAGAAACCCTCCTCAGCCTGGGCTGCGTGGTGGTTTAGTCGCAGATCGACGAAGCTGTTATCCATGCCGTTTAGTCAGGCTGGCGCAGTCGGAAACCGCGAATCAGGATGTGTTTGATATCGGCCATGTCGCGGGAGTGAGACTTTGACTGTTCGGCAAAGCCATCCAGCGTGGTGAGCATGTGCTGTTCCATCTCCTGTACAGCCTGCTGTGACTGGCCCATCTGCTTGACCAGTTCCTGCATGGAGCGGATCAGGCCGGTGAACTCGTAGAGAACACTGTCGGTATGGACATGGAAACGCGGGATCAGTTCGTTGACCGTGACCTGTTCCACGGCACTGACCAGATTGGTCTGGACGTCGGTGAGTTTGAGGTGGAAATAGCCGAAGATAACGTAGCAGACAATCGCGGTAATGGTGGTGGAGAGCGCCGTGGACATGCCGTGTATTATCATGCCCATGCCGCCCACATTGATCGTACTCTCCAGCAGGTCAGAGGCGCCGATCAGGGCGATGGAGAGGGAGACGATGGTGCCGAAAACACCGGTCAGGATCAGGATATTGTTGATGAACTTCGGCAGGCTGTTGCGTGTGCTCTCGTTGGCCAACAGGGTGGACGCCAGTGAGCCGTGGTTGATCGGGCAGTTCGCTTTGAAGAGTCCCTCCATGATGCGGTAGCGCATCACGATAATGGATTTTTGCGGCAGCCGGGCGTAAGGCTCTTCCATCCCTTCCCGCAGATTGCGCACGAAATGGATCAGCGCATTCTCTTCGCGGACATAGTGGATGAAGATAAGGACCATGCGCAGAATACCGACAAAGAACAGCCCAATAATGGCGCCGTTAATGATCAGGCCGGTGCTGGTGAGCTGGTCCCGGAAATAGACTTGGTTGATAAAATCGAACTTCCAGACAATCAGTCCTGCGGCCAGGGTGGACATGATGACCATCCTGATCAGGATGTTTCGACTGAAGTTACGGCGTAACTGTATGCTTCCCAACGCGGCTTCTCCGACGGTGCTGCAAATCGGCTCAGTTTACCTCAGGAGAGTCTGGGAATTAAGAAGAAGATGATAATTCTTTTCGGGAGACTGCCTTGAGCGGCTTATGAGGAAGATGTCTACGGCTATTTGACGGCAATCGTGGGAAAATCAGACCATGAACACGCCCCGCATGTCACTGCTGGAGATTTTCGATGCCGCTCTGCGGGTTGTGGACGGCCGCCGCTGCGTAAGGGAGAGGTTGCGGCAGAGGCCGTTAAAGGGCCAAATATCCCTCGTGGCTGTAGGCAAGGCGGCGGCTGCGATGGCCGCGGGGGCCAGAGAGATGGTGGGTGAGCATATCGTCTCGGCGCTGGTGATCTCCAAGCCTGGCCATCTGGATAGTGTTTCGGCCAGCTTGCCGGGCTGGGAACTGTTTGAGGCTGGCCATCCACTGCCTGATAGCAGGAGTCTGGCGGCGGGTGATCGCCTGATCGCTTTTCTGCAACAAGAACCACAGAGACAGCTGCTTTTTCTGCTTTCTGGGGGGGCATCCAGCCTGGTTGAGTCTCCTGTCGACGGTGTGGGGGGTGATTTTCTGGTCCGCGCCAATCGCTGGCTGCTGGGTAGCGGTCTGGCGATTGGCGAGATGAACCGGGTGCGCAAGGCGCTCTCCCGGATCAAGGGCGGCGGACTACTGCACTGGGTGGGTGATCGACCGGTGACTGTACTGGCAATCTCTGATGTGCCGGGGGACGAACCTGACGTGATCGGCTCCGGGCTGTTGATGCCGGAGGTGATAACGCCTGATGGGATGGAAAACTTGAGTCTGCCCGGTTGGCTGGATTCGGTTGTCAGACAGGCCACTCGACAGCGGCGGATTTATGGGGGCCACGGCCCAGTCATCGAGATCATCGCCAACCTGGGGCAGGCAAAGGCTGCTGCGGCTCGGGAAGCCCGGAAACTGGGCTATCGGGTAAAGGTGGTGGATGAGTTCGTTACAGGAGACGCGACGGCAGCAGGTGTGCGGCTGGCCGATGAACTCAAGGTCGCCGAACCTGGTGTGACAATCTGGGGTGGCGAGACCACGGTTGTCCTGCCACCCGAGCCGGGGCAGGGCGGCCGAAATCAGCATCTGGCCCTGGCCGCCGCGGGGGCGTTGCAGGGCCATGACAATCTTTGGTTTCTCGCTGCCGGCACGGACGGCACGGATGGTCCCACCGAAGATGCGGGTGCATTGGTGGATGGCGCCACGCTGACCCGTGCACGAAATGCGGGTTTCGACCCGGATCAGGCACTGCGCCAGGCCGACTCAGGTTCACTGTTGGCGGCGAGCGGAGATCTGGTGACCACCGGGCCTACCGGGACAAATGTGATGGATCTGATGTTGGGACTGAAGTTGTAATGATGAATGAAAAGAGCCTCTACCCGGCTGCCCGCCGCTGTCTGCTGGAAAAAGAGGTGGAAGCAAAGCTGAATCTTACAGACCAGGTGGCGCAGGCCTGGCGGTTAGGGGAGTTGGGACTCAGCGACTGGAGCCCTGCGGACGCTATCATCGAAGCAGGTCATCCCCCCCGGCCGGAACTGGTGCATCCAAGCAAGTTGCCCCGTCGTGGTCTCGGCACGGAGCAGGGGCGAGTGGCACTGATCCACGCCATAACCCATATCGAATTCAATGCCATCAATCTGGCCTGGGACGCAGTGCAGCGTTTCCCCGATATGCCGGAGAAGTTCTATAGCGATTGGATACAGGTGGCGGTGGAGGAGGTGCGGCATTTCCGCCTGCTGCGGGAACGTCTGCGGGATGCAGGTGCCGATTACGGTGATTTTCCTGCCCACAATGGTCTTTGGGAGATGGCTGTTCGTACCGCTGATGACCCACTGGTCCGCATGGCGTTGGTGCCCCGCATGTTGGAGGCCCGTGGGCTGGATGTCACGCCGGGCATCATGGCGCGCTTCCGCAAGGCGGGGGACCAGGAGACGGTGGCGGTGCTGCAGGTGATCCTGGACGAAGAGGTGGGACATGTGCAGTTCGGCAGCGACTGGTTTGCCTGGCTTTGTGAACAGCGGGGAGTGGACCCTGAAACCACCTATTTCGATCTGCTGAACAACGTTCTCAACGGCGAAATTCGTTGCCCCCTGCACCGGCAGGCGCGGCTGGATGCAGGTTTTTCGGAAAGTGAGCTGGAACGTCTGGAGGCGTTATGTGCGAAACATTGAGGCTGCTGTCTGAAACTCCTTAGACCGGCCTGATGGTTTCCACCCTGAGTCCTTCCGGTGACGCCACTAAACATTCGGCATGATCTGGATGCCACTCCCCCAAAACAAAACGGCTGGCTGCAACGCCGGACAACATGAAGTCGTGGCGGCCGGGACGGTGGGTATGTCCGTGGATCAGACGCCTTACGCCGCGATCCTCCATATACTGCGCCACAGTCGTTTGATTGATGTCCATGATTTCTGCCGCCTTCAGTGAGGTTGCCTCACCGCTCTTCGCCCGGTACTCCTGGGCAATGGCAATACGCTCCGGAATGGTCCTGGAGAGAAACCGTGTGATGAATGCCGGATCGCGAACCTGTTTGCGGAAGGCCTGATAGGGCAAGTCATCGGTGCAGAGCAGGTCTCCATGCATCAATAGCGTGGCTGTGCCGAAAAGATCGATCTGTGTTGGATCGTCGATGAGTTCCGCGCCGGTCTGAGCGCAGAATTGCTTGCCAAGCAGGAAATCCCGGTTGCCGTGCATCAGCAGGATTCGGCTGCCACTGTTGGAGAGTCTCTTTAGTGCGGCCTTAATCTGTGGCGCGGGCTCGACTTCGAGATCGTCACCGATCCAGGCGTCGAAGAGGTCACCCAGGATATAGAGCCTATCTGCGCCAGGGGCGCGGTGTTTGAGGAAATCGAGGAACAGCCGCACCGTCTCCGGCCGGTCGTCGGAGAGGTGCAGGTCGGAGATGAAGAGGGTTTCGGCCAATTTAGTCTCTTTGGGTTTGGTTCCCCGGAGTTTGCTGCGCAGAGTCGGTAGGAGCGGCGCCCCGCCGCGATTACTCGGTGGATAGGTAAATCGCGGCGGGGCACCGTTCCTACGAACTACTCAGTAGCCGACGTTTAGTCGGTGATTTCCGCCTTCTCGATGATGATGTCTTCCGCCGGAACGTCCTGGTGACCCGCGTTCATGGTGGTGTCAACGCCCTTGATCTTGTCGATCACGTCCATGCCGGAGACCACCTTGGCGAAGACGCAGTAGCCCCAACCGTCCTGTCCCGGATGGTCGAGGAAGCTATTGTTCGCGACATTGATAAAGAATTGGGCGGTGGCGGAGTGGGGGTCTCCTGTGCGGGCCATGGCGAGGGTGCCGATCTCGTTGGAAAGTCCGTTTTTCGCCTCGTTTTCGATCGGATCGCGGGTCTGTTTCTGGACCATGCCCGGCAGGAACCCGCCACCCTGAATCATGAAGTTGCCGATGACCCGGTGGAAGATGGTGCCGTCGAAAAAGCCATCATCGACATACTGCTTGAAGTTGGCGCAGGTATTGGGTGCGTTCTCTTCATCCAGTTCGATGACGATAGGGCCGAGATTGGTGGTCAATGTAATCATGTAAATTGCCTGTCTTTTTAGATTGAAATAGTGCTGGGTCAGAGTTTATTTAACCACGCTGACTTTTTCGATGATGATCGGAGTGGTGGGCACATCACGCATGCCGCTTTTGAAGCCGGTCGGTTGCGATGCAATGCTGTCCACCACGTCCATGCCTTCAATCACTTCTCCGAAAACCGCGTAACCCCAACCATCAGGGTTGGGGTAGTCGAGGGAGTTGTTGTCCTTGTGGTTGATGAAGAACTGGGCAGTGGCAGAGTGGGGATTACTGGTGCGGGCCATGGCGATACTGCCGCGCTTGTTCTTCAGACCATTCTTGGCTTCGTTGGAGACCGGATTGCGGGTCTCCTTTTTATCCATATCGCTGGTAAAACCGCCACCCTGGATCATGAAGCCTTTGATGATGCGGTGGAAGATGGTGCCATTGAAGAAGCCGTCTTCCGCATACTGGACAAAGTTGTCGACAGTTTTCGGCGCTTTTTCACGATCCAGCGCCAACAGGATATCTCCCTGACTGGTCACCATCTTGACCCGAACCGTCTCCGCCGCTGCAATGTTTGCAAAGATGCCGCTCAGCAGCAGAGTGAGTAGTGTTTTGAGAAAAAATTGCTTCATGAAGCGATGCCCCGTTAAAACTGATAATTTGAAGGGACCAATGATATAGCTTCTCTCAGGCAGGAAAAAGGCCTTTCCGGCTGGGGGATCATCCTTCCTGCTGCCACCTCGACAATCTGTTGGTAGAAAACAGGCGCATTTTCCGCAGTACGCCAGCCGAATGGCTGGTATTAACAAAAAACCTCAAGTTTTCTTGGGGGATGCCGAATTAAATCGTATTGATTAATTTATTAATGCGCCCTATGCCTGCGTATTTCGGATGAGTTGAAAATGTCCCGGTATATTTCAGTTCAATGGAAAATCTTGCCTGCCATGGCCTTGATATTCCTGATTATCATGGCAATTGCCACAGTCTATTCGGCCTATCAGCAGAAAGCTCAGCTTCTGCGCTCCGCCGAAATCCAGATGACCGATGTGCTAAACGGTTATCTGGATAGTATGAATGCCATGATGTTTACCGGCACTATGGCCAATCGGGAGATGTTGCGGGAGAAGATTCTGTCCCGCGAAGAGATACTCGATGTCCGCATGCTCAGGGGAGAGGCGGTCAGTAAGGTTTATGGTCCCGGCTTTGACATCGAAAAGCCAACCGATGATCTTGCGAGACGGGCGTTGGTGGGAGAGCGCATCGTAGAGCTGAACAAGGTTGATGGGGCCAGAGTGCTCACCGTCATCCAACCTTCGCTGCCAGCCATGGAGAGCGAAGCGAAGGCTGGTAGTCCCCGGTAGCCGCGAGGCCGCACTGCTTACCCGGCGTGCCTTGCGCCAGAGGGGAAGCAAAGTAGGCATCCGAGCGCGGCGTCCAGTCATCGGGAGCTGGCAACGGAGCGGCAACGAGCTTGCGAGGTTGTCGCGTAGTGCCAGTGACCGGGACGGCCGGGGCACAAACAGGTTGTCGAAGGCCGAGTCGATTTTGGGGACTGGGATGTCCCAAAATCTATCACGAGGTCGAAGACTCACTTGTTTTTGCGGAATCCAGTCACAACGGTACCAACTGCCTGACCTGCCACGCGCTGCCGGAGGGTACGGTACTTGGTGCCGGCCGCATGAGCCTTTCCCTGGCCAAACGGGACGCCGCAATCGAGCGGGAACTCTGGATTGGCGCCGGGATAAACCTGGTGATCCTGTTGGTTGGTCTGGGTATTGTCAGTCTGATCATCCACAAAGTCGTTATCTCTCCTCTGGGCCGTCTGCGCAGGACCATGGAGGAGATTGGTCAACATGCCGACCTGCGCCCCCGGGTGGCAAGTGGCGCGCATGATGAATTTTACTATGTCGGCAAGGCAGTGAACGATATGCTCAGCCGCTTTCAGCCCACCATCCATGAACTCAGCACCACGATGGATACTCTGGCGGTCTCTTCCGATGAGTTGGCTCAGGTGTCCGTTTCAAGCCGTGAGGATTTCTCCGAGCAGGGGATCCAGACGCATCAATTGAAAATTGCTATTGGCGAGATGGCGACCGCTGCCGAAGATGTGGCCAGGAGCGCCGCTGGTGCCGCAGAAACGGCAAAAAGTGTTCGCGAACATGCCGCCGGGGGCAAAAAAGTGGTGTCAGAGGTCTCCGCGTCGATCAACAACCTCTCAAATCGCGTCGCCAAGGCGTCAGAGGTCGTGCAGAAACTCGCAGGAGATACCCAGAGTATCGGGCACGTTTTAGCGACGATCACGGGTATTGCGGAACAGACCAACCTGCTGGCGCTCAATGCCGCTATTGAGGCCGCCAGGGCGGGTGAGCAGGGGCGGGGTTTCGCGGTGGTGGCCGATGAGGTGCGCAATTTGGCGCAACGAACCCAGGAGGCAACCCGGGAGATCCAGGTCAGCATTGAACATCTCGATAGCGCCACTAACCAGGCTGTGGCTGTGATGCAGGAAAGTGGAAAGGAGGCGCAGCAGAGTGTCGAGGATGCGGCGCGGGCAGGTGCTGCATTGGATGAGATTACCTTGGCCGTTGATGCAATCACCGACATCAATGCCTGCATCGCTACAGCCTCGGAAGAGCAGTCTGCGATGGTCGTGGGAATCAACAACAGCATCCTTGCTATCAGTGAAGTCACGGATCGTACCGCAAAAGGGGCGCTGAGCACCTCCGAGACCAGTGAAAAAGTTGCCGCTATTGCCGGACAACTGGATCGGATGGTCAATCAGTTCAAGGCCTGATTTCGCCGCAACAATCCTTGTCGGCATGGATTGCCGGTTGTCTCTCTACCCCACTGTTTTGTGAAGCGGGCAGGTTTTCGCTACCATGCGCGCATTTCGCAGACACTCTCAGGGTAGCGGGCCAGCCATGCTCAAGATCTACAACGACCTCAATAACCGCAAAGAAATGTTTGAACCTCTGGAAGCAGGCAAGGTGCGGATGTATGTCTGTGGTATGACCGTCTACGACCTCTGTCACTTGGGGCATGCGCGGGTGATGGTGGTGTTCGATGTGGTGGCCCGCTACTTTCGTCACCTCGGCTACGACGTTACCTATATTCGGAATATCACCGATATTGACGACAAGATCATCGCTCGCGCCAATGAAAATGGCGAGCCTTTCATGGATCTCACCGACCGCTTTATCCTGGCGATGCATGAGGATTCGGACGCATTGGGCATTCAACCGCCGGATGATGAACCCAGAGCCACCGGCCATATGAGCGAGATTCTCGCCATGATCGAAAAGTTGATCGCTAAAAATCACGCCTATATGGCGGATAATGGTGATGTCTATTACAGCGTGCGCAGTTTTACCGGTTACGGAAAACTGTCGGGCAAGTCGATCGACGATCTGGAATCGGGGGCGCGTGTCAAACCGGGGGATGCCAAGCGCGATCCGCTGGATTTCGCTCTCTGGAAGGCCGCCAAGCCAAGTGAACCGGCGTGGGATTCTCCCTGGGGACAGGGGCGTCCGGGCTGGCATATCGAGTGCTCCGCCATGTCCTGCACCGCTTTGGGCGATACCTTCGATATCCACGGCGGCGGGGCCGATCTGATCTTCCCGCATCATGAAAACGAGATTGCCCAGTCAGAGGGCGCGAGCGGCCACCCGTTCGTAAAATATTGGATGCACAACGGTTTTGTTCGCATCGCCGACGAGAAAATGTCCAAATCACTGGGTAACTTTTTTACCGTGCGGGAGATTCTGGCGCGATATCAGGCAGAAGAGGTGCGTTACTTCATCCTCACCAGCCAATATCGCAGTCCTCTCAACTACGATAGTGAGCATCTCGACAACGCCCGGGGCGCATTGACCCGTTTCTACACTGCGATGCGGGGCTTGCCGAAGGTTGAGTCAACGGGAGCAGAGACTTTTTCTCAGCGTTTTCACGATGCTATGGATGACGACTTCAACACGCCTGAAGCGCTGGCTGTGTTGTTTGACATGGTTCGTGAAATCAATAAGTTGCGTGATACTGATCAGGCGGCGGCAGCCGGCTTGGCAGCGGAGCTGCGTCGTCTGGGCGATGTGCTGGGTATTCTGCAGGATGATCCGGAGCGCTATCTCAAGGGGGGAGAGCCGGGTGCAGATGATGGACTCAGGGACGATGAGATTGACGCCATGATCCAGCAGCGTATCGATGCCCGCGTCAGCAAGGATTGGGCCGAGGCAGACCGCATCAGAGACGCGCTACAAGAGGCGGGAGTGCTCCTCGAAGATGGTGCGCAAGGCACCACTTGGCGCAGGGGCTGATACCTCTCACCCCCTACCCCAGCAATCGGATGAGGTATTCAAATGGAGAAGCGGCGTCCCGTCGCACCTACATATGCTTCTCGGCAAGCTTCGGGAAATTTACCCCAAAGAGATTAAAGAAATCCCCACCCTGGACGCTTATCAAGGACAGATCCTTTGTTTTCTTACGAGCCCCACCCTGCAGAATAGGGGCGCCGGAGAGACAAAACCTGCTTTTACTGATCTTGATGAGGGAATGTTAATGTCTATCAAAGGACAATCACTTAGCGCCAGGTTGCTTCTGTTGGCGCTCGTCGGCACCCTGCTGATGGGCTCGGCCATTGCATATGGCGTAATTTCACTGCTCAATGTGCTTGAGGTCTATGACTATGCTCTGGATCACCAGGTCGACAATGAGCGCCAGATGTTGATCATGCAGAGTGACTTCAAGAAGCAGGTACAGGAGTGGAAAAATGTCCTGCTACGTGGATTTGATGCGAAGAATCTTAATAAGTACTGGGGTAAATTCGAGGCCCAGGAGGCCTCGATAAAGGCGAATGGGGCAAAGTTGCTGTTCCGGCTGGAAGATGATTCTGCGAAGCGGATTTTGCGATCGTTTCTCACCTCCCACGAGCAGATGGGGCGTGCTTATCGTGCGGGGCTGGAGAAATTCAAACAGTCTGGCTTTGATCCCAAGGTGGGTGACAAATCGGTGAAAGGGATCGACCGGGCACCCACCAGAAAACTGGCTGAAGCGGCGGAGAATATCTCGCAGCGGCTCTACCAATCCACCAGTCACTTGCGTGACCAAAGTCACAATGCGCTGTTCGTCAGTCTGCTGGTCGCACTGGTTGCACTGGTCGCCATGGCCGGTTTCACAGTCTGGATGTTAAAACGCATCATCATCAATCCCACCAAGGCGATCTCTGTCTCGCTCAAACGGTTTGCCGATGGGGATTTCAGTAAGATCGATATCGAGCATCAAGGTGGTGAACTGGGTGAAGTGGCAGAGAGTGCGTTGCAGGTAAAAGAGCATCTTGGTGGCATTATCCGTGAGGTCAGGGGTGCTGCCGTTGAGTTGATCCGGGCTGCGGGGAGCCTCTCTGAGACAACCCACAACACTCAGGACGGCCTGGTGCGACAGCAGGGCGATATCCAGCAGGTGGCAACGGCAATGGATCAGATGTCTGCGGTGGTCAACCAGGTTTCCAGTAACGCCCAAGCGGCGGTTGAAGCCGCGCGCACTGCGGATGCCGCCTCCACTGAGGGCCGCAAGATTGTGGAGACGGGTATCATTGAAGTCAGAGAGCTGGCGCAGGATGTGGAGGGTGCAGCTGATGTGGTGCAGAGCCTGCAAGGGGATGTGGCCAACATCGGCTCGGTGCTCGATGTCATCAAGAGCATCGCGGAACAGACCAATCTGCTGGCGCTGAATGCAGCCATCGAGGCGGCACGGGCCGGTGAACAGGGACGGGGATTTGCGGTGGTCGCCGATGAGGTGAGGACGCTGGCGGGGCGTACCCAGGAGTCAACCAGTGAGATTCAGCAGATGATCGAACGGCTTGAGTCGGGATCTGGCCGCGCGGTCAAGGTAATGGCTGAGAGCCGCCAGCGGGTGGAGGTGAGTGTTGAGCATGCCAGCAAGGCAGGAGAGTCACTCAGACAGATTACAGATGCCGTCGCAGCGATAGCGCAGATGAACGAGCAGATTGTGGCCAGTTCGTCCGAACAGAGTACGGTGACTGAAGAGATCCATCGTAACGTTACCAGTATCAATGATCTGGCCAGGCATACTGGAGAGAGCGCCCGTGCGGCGTCGGAAGCCGGAGAGGGCGTAGCCGCACTGGCCGGTAATATGGAGGCTCTGGTAGGGCGTTTTAAGGTCTGATTGAGCGGTGTTTCGCAGGAGTGGCTTTGCGCCGCTCCTGCGTTACTTTTACAGCGCGTTGTGCAGTTCTGCGGCCTGCAGCGTGTTCTCCAGCAGCGTGGCGATGGTCATCGGCCCCACACCGCCAGGGACCGGCGTAATCCAACTGGCGCGTTCGCTGCAGCTGTCGAAATCCACATCCCCCACCAGTTTTCCCTCATCCGTGCGGTTGATACCGACATCGATCACGATCGCGCCGGGTTTGATCCAGTCGCCGGGTACAAAGCGGGAACGACCCACTGCCGCCACCAGAATATCGGCGTTACGGCACTTCTCTTGCAGATCTTTGGTGCGGCTGTGACAGACCGTGATGGTGCAGCGCGCAGCCAGCAATTCCAGTGCCATGGGCCTGCCAACGATGTTGGACTGGCCGATGATGACGGCATCCAGCCCCTCCAGTTTCTGTCCGGTGCGCTCCAGCATGGTCATGATCCCCTTCGGGGTGCAGGGACGCAGAATGGGCATACGCAATACCAGCCGGCCGACGTTGTAGGGGTGGAACCCATCCACGTCCTTGGTGGGCAGGATGCGCTCGATGACAGACTCCTCGTCGATCTGCTCCGGCAGCGGCAGCTGTACCAGAATGCCGTCGATGGCATCGTCAGCGTTGAGTTTGTCGATCAAGGCCAACAAGTGTGCCTCACTGGTATCAACGGGCAGATCGTGGCGTTCCGAGTAGAATCCCACCTCTTCACAGGAGCGGCGTTTGTTCCGGACATAGACCTGAGAGGCGGGGTTTTCACCCACCAGCACAACGGCAAGTCCTGGGCGGCGCAGACCCTGCTCAATACGGGCCTCCACCTTGGTTTTGATCTCCTTTTTAAGGTCGGCAGCAATCACCTTGCCGTCAAGAATCTGTGCGCTCATTTTACCTGCTTCCAAAACTGGATTTGACTGGGATGCGAATCATAGCCTGAAAGGGCGGGGCCTGTAATCAATTCATTGGCACCGCCCATTGACCTGACCCGCCTTGATCAGTATTATTCCGCTTCTTCGCGCATCCTTGAGGTGTTGCGAGACCCGAAATCGGGGTATAGCGCAGCCTGGTAGCGCGCCTGCTTTGGGAGCAGGATGTCGGGAGTTCGAATCTCTCTACCCCGACCAAATTTATCTGCGCCCGTAGCTCATTTGGATAGAGCATCGGCCTTCTAAGCCGAGGGTAGCAGGTTCGAATCCTGCCGGGCGTGCCAAATACGGCAGATATACTTAAAGAGTTTATGGTGGGCGTAGCTCAGTTGGTAGAGCTCCGGATTGTGATTCCGGCGGTCGTGGGTTCGAGACCCATCGTCCACCCCATATACTGACCGTTCCCAAAAGTCGCGGGAGGCGGAAAAAGCGCGATCTTTCGGGCCATTAGCTCAGCTGGTAGAGCAGTGGACTCTTAATCCATTGGTCGAAGGTTCAAATCCTTCATGGCCCACCAATGAAATCAAGGGGTTGCGAGAAATCGTAACCCCTTTTTTATCTCACCCCCGAAAAAAACCCCGAAAATAAACGCCGTTTTCTGGAAAACCGGATCAGAGAACAATTTACTCTAATATTCCCCGTCTGTTGTTTTTCTCGGGCGCCCTAGCTTACCTAAGCGCGTCCGTCGATTTGTCATGGCCTCGATTTCTTCCACCTTCAGATCCCTGCGCCTATGCACCACGGCCAGCACAAAAAATGCCCTGATCCTTGATCTCGTAGATGATCCGGTAGGAGTGGAGGAATAACTCCCTGACAGTTTCATCTTTGGAAGTAAATGCAGGCAAATCTATGCCTGTATGGCACACCATCTCTGCTGAAAGTCCTCGAAATACGAGGGAGGTATTGGTGGCGGGAATCGCCACCCGTTTGTGGTTTTGTAAAACTTTGGGGCTGGTTACGCGAAATTACGCTACGACTATAGATAAGTTATTGTATATTAAGGAAATGATGGTGCCGAGGAGAGGACTTGAACTACCATTAGAATCGCAAATTATCTATATAAAACAATGCGTTACAATTTTATAATTTCACTGCGTTCCACTCACGTTCCACGTTGATTCTTGCGGATGCTCTATCGGCTCATTCTTAATCTGGATTTTCCAGGGTATCTTCGTGCCCCAGTCATATGCAAAAGCCTCATGCTGCCAACCTATAATTCGCCTATATGCTTCTGGATCTTTTCCAGAATGGTATCGAAAGGAATTTGCTCGCCGAAGTAAAGTGAAGCCGTTGCCTGGTAGGCGAGGGTGTACTGCTTCCTGATCACTGGATCCGATAAAAGAAATGCTTCGTTTTCGGCGATGATCAGGTTGTCGTCTTTTCTGAAGCGGTGCTCCTTCTCCGTGCCTGGTACTCCGGGGTGCCTATGAATGTGGTCACATCAGGATGCTCCAGGAGTTGGCCAATGTCGTAATAGTGACGGAGGAAGTTCGGCGGCATTTCTCCATTGTCCTGTTGCTGGCGGAATTTGGTGGAGACGGTTTGCAGCTTTTCCACAAAGGTATAACCGGGGTGATAGCAGGGAACGTCGATCGCTCGGTTATCTGCGAAGGTAATGTCGGTTTCCGAGGCCCTGTCAAAGGCCCATGAAGAAATTGTCCGGGACATGTTCGGCAGGGTGTCATCGAACCCGACTTCCAGCAGGATACCTTCCTTAAGACCGGCCGGATTTTCGAAGGCGCTTTCGTAATGCAAACGGATGCCGCCACTCCGGTATTTCACATCATCGAAGGCATGATCGCGAACGATGCTGATAATGCCTGCGATTTGAATGGTATCCGCGAGCCAGTCATAGAACTGCTTTCTGGATTCGATATGCCGGGATTTCTTGGTTTGATTCGGCGCAGAGAAGACCTCGAAAGGGGCGCATGCCGGATCAATGCGGATATCGATGTCTTCCGAGAATCGCTGGATGATGTCGAAGCCCTTGGATAGTGAGGTGCCGCCCTTTAGCTCGAAGCTGAATCCTTGTCTGCCCAGGCCATACAGACAGTGCATGATCCAGTAGTCTTTTTCCACCAGCACCGGCAATAGGTTGCGTTCGCTGGCAACGACCCGGATCAGATCGGAAAAGTCAGATCGTTCATGCAGGTAGGGGTCAGGCGGCATCAGCCAATACCTGATCGAAGAATTTGCGGGTGGCGACCTTGCCATAGTTGCGGGCGGCCAGTCGGAGCTTACTGGCGTTCAGCTCTTTCGCTTTTGCACGTGCGCGCGAACGAAGCGCTTCAGTGTCTTCTGCAAGCGTAGGTAAATTATTCAGAAGATCTACGAGCAGGAATTCTTCCGAGAGTTTCCGGGGGAAGCGGGGTTTCCGGCGGAATTCGAAGGAGAGGCCACCCAGCGTGAAGCGCCCATGGCGCTTGTGGTTATAGACGACACGGTTGTTGTAGAGCTGTGTGGTACCCAAGCCCAGGGTGTTGTAGGCGTTCGGTGAGGTGAGCAGAAAGTCATCCTCTTTCAGGAAACTGCGTACCAGTTCCCGCTCGTCTGCTGGTACCCGGCCAAAAACGGAAGCCTTAGGATAGTAATACAGGCCGTTCTGAAGTTTCTGCAGCACACCCTCATCAACAAGCTCACGTGCATGCCGGTCAACACTTTTCGACCATTGGGCCAGATCCGCGCGTCGGTACACACGGCCAGGGCGCAGGTGCTTTTTCAACTGATCCAAGCGTTTCATTGCCATTTCCTCTGATAGGGAATATAGCCTCTATCGGTAGATATGACAATAAAATTATTAAAAATTCATGCATAATAATTATTAAAGCCGCCGTTCATCCAACGCCCACGCTTCGATATTGGACAATTCTTGTCAAAACCCCAGGATTTGTTAGGTGTAACAGCATGAATTGACAAGTGCTTGGGCTGGTTGACAAAGTCAGTCTATACCCCTAAATTATTTAGGTGTAGCGACATATATTGTCAATCATGTGTGGTGGTCATGAAGGTTCAAGACTTTTTCAGCGAGAATCCGGTATTCCGGCATGAGGCCTTTGTAGCCTTCCTGGAATCAACCGGCTCGCACCGGACGAAGACGCGGGAGGCGCTGCTTGCCTATCACGGCAAGGCAGGGCACCTGCTGCGGCTCCGCCGTGGCCTGTATGCTGTCGTTCCCCGGGGATTCGCTCCCGAGGATTACCCGGTCGATCCCTACCTGTTGGCAGGGCATCTCGCAGTGGATGCAGTGCTGTCCTATCACAGTGCATTGCAGTTTCACGGCAAGGCCTATTCTGTGCATCATCGGTTTACCTATCTCACCCGGAATGCCCGACGGCCTTTCGTCTTTCGTGGACAGGAATTCGTTGCTATTCCGTTTCCCAGAGTGCTGCACGCCCAGCAGGCCGAACTGTTCGGGGTCACGACTCAACGGCATGCTGGGGGAGAGGTTCGCGTGACCAGTCTGGAGCGTACACTGGTCGATGTGCTGGTCCGCCCGGATCTGGGCGGTGGCTGGGAGGAGGTTTGGCGATCGCTTGAGTCTGTGGAGTACTTCGACCTGGATCAGGTGATCGACTATACGTTGAAGTTGCGTAGTGCAACCGCAGTGGCAAAGGTCGGGTTCTTTCTCGAACAACACCGTGATGCACTGATGGTGGATGAAACCCATTTGGTGTCGCTGCGTAAGCATGTGCCCAAACAGCCTTGTTATCTGGAACGTAGCCGCCGAACAGCCGGCAAGCTGGTTCCCTCCTGGAACCTCGTGGTACCGTTGGATGTCCTTGAGCATACATGGGAGGAGGCTGGGTGAATCTATCGCTTCAAGACCTCCAGGCCAAAGCGGCGGCGACCGGATTTCCACTGGAAACCCTGGATAAATATTTCTTCCCTGGTGGGTCAAAAAATGCCAAATGTTAGGCGTAGCCGCAGAGATCGAAGACCGTGATGCCGCCAGGGCGTACGTCCAACCCCAGTTGCCTTTGGCGTGCGTAAACGGCACCGGGCCAGTCAACGGTCGAGCCTGTCCGGGTATTGGCGCCACGGACTGAGAGTAGCACGTCTGTTCTAGGCAGTAATCGGCCGATATCGGCAATAATCGGTTGACAGGTACTGGCTGGACGCATATTTTTCAGTGATTTAGATTGGGAGGGCAATGCTCTGGCGCTCCCATGTTGGCTTTTAACCCATCACTCACGAGGGCGTTGAGGAATGGTTGAGATGGAAGACCGCTGGTTATCAATAACTGAGATATGCAAATACCTCGGGGTCAGCAATGACACGGTATATAAGTGGATCGACAAGCATGGCATGCCTGCCCACAGGATGGGGCGTCTCTGGAAATTCAAGAAAGATGCCGTAGATGCGTGGGTAGAAGCAGGTGGGGCTGATCAGACAAACAGGAGCGGAATGAACGGAGCTAAAAATGGCCGGCCATGAAACCGATCTGACTTTTTTCACTAATGATAAAAACCAGACCCTGCTGGATCGGTTCAAGGCGACCCTTGCCGATACCCGGCTGTTTGACGTATTGGTCGGTTATTTCCGTGCCAGTGGTTTTTACCAGCTTTACGACAGCATTGAGTCCATTGAGAAAACCCGCATATTGGTCGGCTTGGGAATTGATGATGAATCTTATCGCGCAATCGATGCTTTCCGCTCTCAGGCACTACTCGACTTTGAATCACACAAGAACGCCAAGGCCACTTTCCAGGATAATCTGATCAACGAAATTGAGAGTTCTGAGGAGTTTGATGACAAACTGGAGTTGGGGCTGAAAAAATTCATCGAATTCCTGCAAGCGGATTGCCCAGATCCAGCAAATGACCGCGAACAAGGTGGCAGTGGTAAGAAGCTCGAAATCCGCGCCTTCCCCTCCCGGAACATTCACGCCAAGGTCTATATCGGTCGGTTCGCCCCTGATGACCGGGACTATGGTTTTGTGATAACCGGATCGAGCAACTTCTCCTATTCCGGCCTGGTCGCAAACCGTGAGTTCAATGTCGAGCTGCGCCAGAGCCGGGATGTCGAATACGCACTGGATCAATTTGAAGAGCTTTGGCGGCAGTCAGTTGATATTTCTGATGACTTCATTGACGCAGTGCAAAAAAAGACCTGGCTAAACGATTCCATTACCCCCTTCGAGCTTTACCTGAAACTTATTTATGAATACATGCAGGAAGACATCAACCTGCAGGATCACATGGAGATTTTCCTGCCTGAAGGCTTTATGTCCCTGCAATACCAGCAACAGGCGGTACAGCAGGCGCTGAAAAAACTGAACGAGCATAATGGCGTCTTCCTTGCCGACGTGGTGGGCCTCGGTAAGACCTTTATCACCGCCCAGCTTTTGCAACAACTCAAGGGTCGGATTCTGGTGATATGCCCGCCGGTGCTACAGGGGTATTGGGAAGAGAGTCTGCATGATTTTCGTGTGCCGGCCCGTGTGGAGTCGTTAGGCAAGCTGGAAAAGGTCATCCGCTTTGGGCTCGATCGTTTTGATTACATCGTGGTCGACGAAGCGCACCGCTTCCGCAACGAGGCGACCCGTTCCTATGCCGACCTGCTTGATATTTGTCGGGGCAAAAAGGTGATTCTGGTGACGGCAACCCCACTCAACAATACTATTGATGACATCTTCGCCCAGCTTAAGCTCTTTCAAGCGCCCAAGAACTCAACCATTCCTGGAATACCCAACCTGGAACGTTTTTTCACCACCCAGCGCAAACGCTTCAAGGGACTTGATCGGGATGATCCTGGATATAAAGAAGCCATCAAGGCGGTCTCCCGCGAAATCCGTGAACGCATTCTAAAACACGTCATGGTGCGGCGTACGCGAACAGATGTAGTCACCTATTTCAAGAAAGATACCGAAACCCAGGGTCTGTTCTTTCCTGAGCTTCAAGACCCACGGCGCATTGTTTACGAATTTGAAGGCGAACTGGAAAGGATCTTTAACCAAACCATCGGCTTACTTCAAGGTTTTCGCTACGCCCGCTATATCCCGCTGTTGTATTACTGCGGCAGCAAGCAGCTTTCAGAGTTTGAGCGCCAGCAGCAGCGTAATGTCGGCGGCTTTATGAAAGGCATTCTGATCAAGCGTCTGGAAAGCAGCTTCCATGCCTTTCGCCGGAGTATCGGCCGCTTCATTGAATCCTACGAACGTTTTATCGCCATGCTCGATGAGGGAACGGTCTATATCAGCAAGGACATAGATGTTTACGAACTGTTGGATAACGACGATTTCGATACGCTGGAAAACCTTGTCGAAGAAGAAAAGGCGCAGAAGTATGGCGCCAGGGACTTCCGCAATGAATTCGCTGATGACCTGCAACATGATCTAGACACCCTGCGCCAGATCGAGACGCTCTGGCGCAGGGTGAACGAGGACCCCAAGATTGAATCCTTTATCAGGCAACTCAGAGAAGATGATGACCTGAAGCAACACCGGCTGCTTGTGTTTACCGAATCAAAGGAAACGGGCGACTATCTTTTCGAGCAGTTAAACCGCCACTATCCCGGCAAGGTGATGTTTTTCAGCAGTGGAGGCGGTCGCGCAGGCGACCCTTCTGTTACTCACAACAAGACCCTGGCGCGCGACATGATCAAAGCGGCCTTCGATCCCAACCAGAAGGAGAGCAATGACGAGCTGCGTATCCTGATTGCCACCGATGTGCTGTCAGAGGGAATCAATCTTCACCGGGGCAATGTATTGATCAATTACGACCTCCCCTGGAACCCCACAAGAGTTTTGCAACGGGCTGGCCGTATCAATCGTCTTGGCACCGAATACCCGGAACTGTTTATCTACAACTTCTTCCCCACCACCCAGTCCGATGAACATCTGGGGCTGGAGACCAATATCACCAACAAGATTCAGATGTTCCACGATATTTTGGGTGAGGATGCCAGATACCTGACTGATGGTGAGGAGATAGGCAGCCAGGAGCTGTTCGATACCCTGAACCGCAAATCAGCCTACACCGGAGAAGATGAAGAGGGGGATTCGGAGCTGAAATATCTGGAGATGATGCGAGAGCTGCGCGATGAACAGCCGGAACTGTTTGAAAAGATCAAGCGGCTGCCAAAAAAGGCGCGTTCCGGACGCAAGGCAGAGCATGTTCCTGCCGATCAACTCGTCACATTCTTCCGCATTGGCCCATTGAAGAAGTTTTATCTTAATGAGGGGGGTGAAAGCCGCGAGATCACTTTCTTCGAAGCGGTCAATGAACTGGAATGCGAACCCGATACACCCAGACACCCCATTCCCGCAGATTACTACCATTGGCTGGAGACCAACAAGCAGCGTTTCGCCCAGGATACCCTGCAGGATGAACAACCGGCCGGTGGTGGAGGTGGCCGTTCCAATGTCGGTTATATCGAAAAACGCCTTAAAGACAAAGTGTTCCGTAATTGCCAGAAGTTTACCGACACCGATGAAGAGTTCATCGACGGCGTCAAACGCATGATTGCCCAAGGCTTGATGGCAAAGAAAACCGCACAGACCATCAAAAAGGCCTTTGAAAAGACCCTTGATCCGTTGGAAATGGTCACCATACTACGCGAGCATATCCGCACCCTGGCAACTGCGGAACGCTCGTCATCACAGCAAATGCAGACCAGGCGGGAAATTATTCTCTCTGGTTATCAGGTTGCGGGTGCGACGGAAGGACAGCAGGAATAACCCATGGACAAGAGACAGGCCCAACAATCCATTAGCGAACTATTCACCCAGCCATTTGATCGAGGGCGTTATCAGCATTTTTTGAATAATCTGCTCAATCGATATGAGCCACGAAATGGCCACTATACGGGTAACTACATACCCGATGCCTACAAACAGCATATCAAGCAATACTGGCGCATAGGTAAATATCAAGACCCGGAAGGCGATGAACTGGATCTGCTGGTGGTCCAGGTCAAATCACTCAGCAAGCTGGAACGGGCCCGCTCTGCGCTGCGTAACTTCGCTGTCACTCGCTTGAAACAGTTTGAAAAAGAGGTATCGTTGATTGCCTTCTACTCCGAAGATGACCAAGGTGCTGACTGGCGCTTCTCCTTCGTCAAGATAGAGCACGAAGCCTATAAGGACGGCAAGGGCAAGGGCAAGGTCAAGCTCAGGCAGGAACTGACACCTGCAAAACGTTACTCCTATCTGGTGGGCGTGCACGAAAACAGCCACACCGCCAGCAAGCAGTTATTGCCGCTGCTGGAGATGGACTATGCCGACCCGCGTATCGAAGAGATAGAGGCGGCCTTTAGTATCGAGAAGGTCACCGATGAGTTCTTCGAGCAATACAAGGCGCTGTTCCAGAATCTTGCGGAGCATCTAAAAAACCAGCCGTTGTTCAATAAAGCCGATGATGAAGAGCGGGCTCAGCAGGTCAGCCGCTTCGCCAAAAAGCTGCTGGGCCAGATCGTATTTCTCTATTTTCTGCAAAAGAAGGGCTGGCTGGGGGTCGCCAAAGGTGAGAAATGGGGAACAGGAAGCAAACGCTTTATGCGCGAGCGCTTCGAGCAGGTGTCTGAACAAAATGGCGACTATTACCACGACTTTCTGCAATACCTCTTCTACGAAGCCTTGGCGGATGAGCGCAAGGGGCAGAATGATCCTGGCTACTACGCCCGTTTTAATTGTCGGGTGCCTTTTCTCAACGGCGGTCTGTTTGAACCAGACTATGAGTGGCAAAAGGAACATATAGACCTGCCCAACACCTTTTTTCACAACACGGAGAAAAACAAAAACGGTGATGTCGGTACCGGCATTCTGGATGTCTTCGGCCGCTACAACTTCACTATCAAGGAAGACGAACCGCTGGAAAAGGAAGTGGCGGTGGATCCGGAGATGCTGGGCAAGGTGTTCGAGAACATGCTCGAAGTCACCGAGCGTAAGAGCAAGGGGGCGTTCTACACCCCCCGTGAGATTGTTCACTACATGTGTCAGGAGAGCCTGATCCACTATCTGGATAACCGGCTCAACCACTATGCTTCCACGCCGGAGTTGTCCGAGCCACAGGCGGATATCTTTGGCAGCCCGGGTGGGCAGCAGAGCCTGGGGGATGGCGAAGACATAAGAGTTCTAAAAGATGATCTGGAAACACTGATCCGCAAGGGCCATTTATTTATTGAAAATGATGAAGCAGCGCTTCGGGCTCTTGAGCGTATTGAAAAAGGCAAACAGAAAACGACTAAACATAAAATTGAGCTTCCGGATTCCGTAAAGGAAAACGCCAAGGCGATTGATGAGGCCCTGGCCGATATCAAGGTCTGCGATCCGGCCATTGGTTCCGGTGCCTTTCCGGTGGGCCTGTTACACGAGATCGTCAACGCCCGGCTGGCACTTGCGCCCCACAGTGGAAACAGCCAGAGTGCCTATGAACTCAAGCGCCATGCCATTAGTGAGAGCCTCTACGGCGTAGATATCGACGCCTCAGCCATAGACATTGCCCGCTTGCGCCTGTGGTTATCGCTGATCGTGGATGAGGAGGATTATGATACGATCGAGGCACTACCCAATCTGGATTACAAGATTGTGCAGGGGGATTCACTAGTGGGCTTTCCTGAAAACTGGAAGAGTCCGGCGTTTGACAAAATCGAGCGACTCCAGAAGCTCTATTTTCCAGAGACCGACCACGATAAAAAGGCTGTGCTTAAACAACAGATCGATGCTGAAATTCGGCAGCGGCTTGATGGTTCCCAACAGACCTTCGGCTGGCAGGTTAATTTTGATTTCCGACTGTTTTTCCCGGATATTTGGCATCAGAAAGATGGCTTTGATGTTGTTATCGGCAACCCGCCCTATGTACAGATCCAGAAATTTTCCGGTCAGCAGATTCAGAAAGAGTGGGAGGAACAGAACTATGAAACCTTTGCCAAAACCGGCGATGTCTACTGCCTTTTCTACGAAAAGGGGCATCGGATATTGTGTAATCAAGGCATTCTGACCTTCATCACCTCCAATAAATGGATGCGTGCGGGATATGGCAGGAAACTGCGGCAGTTTTTCCTGAACCAGACTAGCATTGATCAGCTACTCGACTTCGGGGATTCTCAAATCTTCTCGGAAGCGACAACTTACACCAATGTCCTGCTGTTTGAAAAGACCAAAAAGGAACATACGCCCAAGGCTTGGGATCTTTCTTCTGCTTATCGTGAAGCAGCCTCGCTGGTACGCATGCTGGATGAGAATCCATCCGGTGCTGCGCTTTTTAATGAAGAAGGTTTTGTGATTGCTCCAGCGGAGATGGCTGCAATCAAAAAACAGATTGAAAAGGTGGGTACGCCGCTTAAGGATTGGGATATTGCAATCAATTACGGCATTAAAACCGGCTTCAACGAGGCCTTTACCATTGATGGTAAGAAAAAGGATGAACTGATTGCGCAAGATCCAAAAAGTGCCGAGATCATCAATCCCATTTTGCGTGGACGGGACATCAAACGCTACCGAATAGATTTTGCGGATTTGTGGTTGATCAACACCCACAATGGTTACGGGAAAACACCACCCATCGACGTAACAAATTACCCAACAATCAAGACATACCTTGACCAATTTCTGCCAAAATTGACAAAGCGAAAGGATAAGGGTGTAACTCCATATAACCTCAGAAACTGTGCATACTTGGAGAAGTTTGAGAAGGAGAAGATTTTTTGGCTTGAGATGTCTCCTATACCGAATTTTGCATTTTCAGCAGAAGAAGTATTCATCTTAAATACCTCATATATCCTCACGGGTGAAAAGCTCAAGTGGGTATTGGCAATACTCAATTCATCGGTGCTGGATTGTTATTTTCCGCTAATATCTACCGATGTGCGGGGCAAAACCAGACGCTATTTTAAGCAGTACGTAGAATTGCTGCCTATCCTGCCTTATGAGAGTAGTTACGCAGACTTCCTTGAACCATTGGTGGACTACTCTCGAATCGCCAAGGAAACAGAGCAGAAACTCCAATCCGCCTATTTCGAACAACTCATTGACGGCCTGGTCTATGAACTCTACTTCCCCGATGAAATCAAGGCTGCCAACAAGGAAATCCTCCCTCATCTGGGCGAGCTGACCCCCATCACCGACCACATGGCCGAAGAAGAAAAACTCGCCACTATCCAGCGCGGGTTCGACCGCCTCTACGACCCCCGCCACCCGGTACGAAACAACCTGGAAACTCTGGATAGCGTGGAAGTGGTCAGAACCATCCGTGAGGCGTTGAAGCGATGACGATCGACAGGCCAGAAGAATATTTGATCAGCCTGGTTCGCGAACTGTGTAAGCTGCCCGGTGAAACCGAATGGCTTGAGTTCAAACATAATAATGATGATCCGGAAGAGATCGGTGAATATCTTTCCGCCCTGGCAAATGCAGCCGCGCTTCTGGGCAAGGTCAATGCTTATATGGTCTGGGGTATTGACGATGAGACGCATGGCATCATAGGTACTACATTTCGGCCAGGTTCTGCCAGGGTCGGTGGAGAAGAGCTGGAAAACTGGCTCTTGCGTCTGCTCTCCCCGAAAATCAATTTCCGGTTTTATGAACTGGTCGTTGAAGGTCAGTCATTGGTTCTGCTGGAGATCGGCGCGGCTTTCCGCCATCCGGTACGCTTTAAGGGTACCGAGTTTATTCGGGTTGGCTCCTATAAGAAAAAACTCAAGGACTTCCCGGAAAAGGAGCGCGAGTTATGGCGCGTATTCGACCAGACACCCTTTGAAAGGGAAATCGCGGCGGAAAATATTTCCGCCGACGAATTACTTCAACTCCTGGACTATCCCGCCTATTTCGATCTGCTGTCTCTTCCTTTACCGGAAGGTCGTGAAGGCGTCCTTGCAGTGCTTGCAGCGGATGAAATGATTGCGACTGGCAAAGGCGGCAAATGGAATATTACTAACTTGGGTGCAGTGTTGTTTGCAAAAAAGTTCGGGGATTTTCGGAATATGAAGAGAAAAGCCGTGCGGGTCATTTTATACACGGGTGAAAGCCGGGTAGAAACCATCCGTGAACAGGAAGGTACGAAAGGCTATGCCTCTGGGTTTGAAGGATTGATTGGTTTTATTACCAACCTGTTGCCGAGTAACGAAGTGATTGGCCCGGCATTACGTAAGGAAGTACCTATGTTTCCGGAACTGGCCATCCGTGAGCTGGTTGCCAATGCTATTATCCATCAGGACTTTCACGCAACTGGCACTGGTCCGATGGTCGAGATATTTTCCAATCGTATGGAAATTACAAACCCTGGCTTGCCGCTGGTTCAGACGGACCGGTTTCTGGATAGTCCACCCAAATCACGCAATGAGGCCATTGCATCCTTTATGCGGCGAATCGGTGTCTGCGAGGAGCGTGGTAGTGGTGTTGATAAGGTTGTTTTCCAGACCGAGCTATATCAACTGCCGGCGCCTCTTTTCGAGACCACGGTAGAACATACCAGGGCTGTGCTATTCGGTCACCGTGAGTTCAGGGAGATGGACAAGGATGATCGGATTCGCGCCTGCTATCTTCATGCCTGCCTGAAGTATGTTCAACGTGATTTTATGACCAATACCACCCTGCGAGAGCGGTTTGGGATTGAAGAGAAGAACAGCTCAATGGCCTCAAGAATCATCCGGGATACCATTGAGGCCGGCCTCATCCGCTGCCACGATGAAACCGTCGGCAGCAAGGCCAGGAAATATCTGCCGTGGTGGGCGTGATGGCAGCCATTAATTTGCTTGACCGTTGCTTGACTGAGGTGGTCTTGATATGACGGCTTTCAACAAAAAGACGAGATAAAACAAATGGTTATTAAGCTATATTTGTTTGACTGGAGTTTGATGGACACGCACGTTGCGGCAAAACCTGACAGAGAGGGTGGGAGCAAACAGTGACCAGTAATACAGAAAACAACAGCTCGGAGAGACAACGCGCCCCGGTCTGGTCAATGCGGAGATCGCATTGAAGCGGGCGGCGCGAAAGGCGCGGGAAAACGCCCGGAAAACTGGGGTGCCGGTGGTGATTATGAAAGACGGAAAGATCATGGAAGAGCAAATCGGCAGCTATGCGCATTAAGACCATTGAGATTACCAACTACAAGGCCTTTCTTGGCACGCACAAGATCAACGTGGGTGGCAAGAATCTCTTTATCTATGGTGAGAATGGCAGTGGTAAAAGCTCTCTGTACTATGCGCTGAAAGACTTTTTTCAGTCTTCCATCGAAGATATCGACCTGAACGAACTCGAAAATGTCTTTGTCTCCGAAAAGAACAAGGGTAAAACAGCCATCAAGGTTGTTTTCAAGCCGAATAGCCAGAGTCAGAATAAATTACAGGCTTATCACTTCAACACGAAGAAAAATGATACCTGTGCGACTGCTGATACCAGTATCCGCGATGGCAACAAGCTCAAGAGCTTTCTTACCTACAAGCATCTGCTGGCCATTCATCATCTGAAAAAAGACGAGACCATCAATCTTTTCGACCTGTTGGTGGGAGGCGTACTCAAGCATTTCAAGTACGCCCTGACCGGTGGCAGGGAACTGGGTGGATTGTGGTCAGATGTGGAGGATTCTATCGCCAGAACCACTGGCAAAGAGTTCCCCATCAACAAGAAAAAGGCGGATGTGAATGCTGCCATCAAGGCGTTCAACGAAGCATTCGGTGAGTTGTTTAAACCGGGAAGTCCAGAATACATTCTGAAACATGCCAATCCCATTCTCGACCGATTTAACCACAATATTGATCTGAACCTACGCTTTGCCCAAGTGCGCCCGAGCAGTGACTATGCAACCTTTGAGGGTGCAGAAGTTCATGTGGAACTGGGCTATGCGGGCAAGCAGATCGACAAGCCGCACCTGTTCCTCAACGAGGCGCGCCTGTCAGCTATCGCGATCTCCGTTTACCTGGGTATGATCAAGCGCCATGTGCAGGGTATACCCTGCAAGGTGCTCTTCCTCGATGACATCTTCATCGGCCTGGATATCTCTAACCGCTTGCCGCTACTGAATATCCTTGAAACAGAGTTCCCTGACTACCAGATATTCATCACCACCTACGACAAGCCTTGGTTCGAATACGCCAAAGGGACGCTGGAGCAAAAGCTAGACTGGAAAACCATGGAGTTCTATGCCCAGCCTTGTGACGACGGCACTGAAGTGCCCATCATCTTCGATAATCAGGACTTGATTGCCAAAGCCAAATATCACCTTCAACAGTGCGATTACAAGGCTGCTGCTGTCTATACTCGATCCGCTTTCGAAAAGCTGATCCGTAAGCACTGTGAGAAAAAGAAAAAAGCAGTAATTTTCAAACCGCGCCTCAAGGACTATATGACCGAGGATTTCTGGAAAGTCATCAAAGATGATCTGGAAGAGACTACTCGAAACGAAATAGAAACCTATCGCCCGCTTGTACTGAACGCCTTCAGCCACTACAACACCGAACGGCACGAAATAAAAACCGAGCTGGAAAGTGCAATCCTGGCCATCGATAAATTGAAGCAGGAACTGGCAGGCCTTTGAACAAAATGAGTAACTCCGAAAAACACAAATGGACCTTCCCCACACGCTTTCGAACCGGCGCTTACAGCTGGAAGGCGTCCAGGCTGGCGTGCCAGCGCCTTCGCGAAGCCGTCTCCGAGATAAAAAAGGTTGCAAAGAAAGATCCTGTTCTTGGGGCGGAAGGCGCAGTCCGTCTGATGGAGAAGCTTTGGCCGGCGCTAGAGCACATAGACACTTCCAGCGGAGCTCTGGGATCGGCCGTCAATAAAGCGCTGGATGCGTTGATACTCATCGTCGTCAAGGCACCTGCTGACGAGTATACTCGTAACAAGTGGCTCGACCGGCTCTGGCAGGCCATGGCTGATGATGGAGTCGACTATCTCAGCCCGGTCGGTGACCGGTGGGGTGAGATCTGTGGCTCGGTGGAGGTTGCCGGGCGATGGGCCGATGATCTGGTTTCCTCGTTGCGATCCTGTTGGACGGATCCGAATCCAGGTAACTATTTCCACGGCACGACGGCGTGTTTGTCCTGTCTGCTGGTGGCGGGAAGACACCAGGAGTTGCTTGAGCTTTTGGAATTGGATCGGTATCCCATGTGGCATTACCGGCGCTATGGTGTCGAGGCACTCCTCGCCTTGGGCATGAAGGCGAAAGCCATCCAGTATGCCGAGGCCTCGCGGGGATTGAATCAGCCGGACTCGGCGATCGACCAGGTTTGTGAGGAGATCCTGATCTCTTCCAGCCTGCATGAGGAGGCCTATCAACGCTATGGGTTGAGCGCTGCAGTGAGTAACTCTTATATCGCCCGTTTCCGCGCGGTTGCGAAGCGCTATCCCATGAAGGACCCGTCACAGATTTTGGCCGACCTGATTGCCACGACGCCGGGAGAAGAGGGCAAATGGTTCGCCACGGCCAAGGATCTCAAGCTTTATGATCTGGCGCTGGAGTTAGCGAACCGAACCCTCTGTGATCCAAAAACGCTGACAAGGGCGGCAAGAGATTATCTCGATACGGAACCGGCATTTGCCCTCGGTTCCGCTATGGCTGCGCTTCGTTGGTTGAGTGAAGGCTGGGGCTACGAGGTAACGAGTGCCGATGTGGTAGAGGTCTATGACCGGGCGATGGATGCCGCAGACAGGTTGAATAAAATTGATGAGGTAACAGACCAGATTCGGCAACTCATCGAGTCGAATCAGAGTGCTTCAGTGTTGTTCGTTCGACAGGCTTTGCTCAGACGTATGCGTGCGCATCAGTCATCGATTAACGAAGTGTGATTGCGATCGGATTATGGACCATGAGCGTGTGCGATTTGGAAAAAAGCACTAATCTGCGCTCCACCCACGCTCCATTATTGGGACTGCCATGGACAATGAGAGACAACGAAATGATATTGTAGGCACTCGCCGCTCCTGTGTATCCTGCACCTGCGGCATTAGTACATCCCTGTACGTCAAAGCCCTGTAAAAACAGGGCCTTTCATTACTTTTGGTGGTCTGTGATGGTTTTTCAATTTGGTGCCGAGGAGAGGACTTGAACCTCCACGGGGTTGCCCCCACATGCACCTGAAGCATGCGTGTCTACCAATTTCACCACCTCGGCTAAGAGGGTACTAAACGACTGTGCCGTCTGGAGCGCGAACTTTACCGATAGATGGTTGGAGTGTCAACTTTTGAGGGGTAGATTCGACCTCGATTGGATTGGATGGTTTGCTATGCTAGGTTGCTCCCGTTTCAGGACAGATTATCAGGTGATCCAGTTTCATGGGTATTCGTAACAGTGGGGTACTTCCTTTTCTCCATGCATTGATGTTTCTACTTTTTGCAGGGACAGCTTCTGCAATTTCTGATGAACTCATTCTCGAAGGGCACCTTGTCCAGGGAGGGATGGCAATTGGCCATGTGTCGCCAGGCGAAAAAGTCTCCGTAAACGGCATAGGGGTTAGGGTTTCGGCTAGCGGCGTGTTTGTGATCGGTTTTGGCCGGGATGCGGCCCTGGAAAATCGTGTCGAAGTGACGGGTAGTGATGGGCGCAAGCGGACTAAACTGGTCAAGATCGGCAAACGTGCCTACAAAGTTCAACGTATTGACGGCTTACCGCAGAAGAAGGTAACCCCGCCGAAGATGGACTGGGCGCGGATCAAGAAAGAAAACGCCATGGTGAAACAGGCACGCAAACTGGATGATCCCCGTACCGATTTTCTGGGTGGATTCGTCTGGCCCGTGAAAGGCCGAATCAGTGGGGTCTACGGGAGTCAGCGCATTCTCAACGGCACGCCGAAACGGCCCCATATGGGAGTCGATGTGGCTGCATCTACCGGAACAAAGGTGGTCGCACCGGCGGATGGGATGGTTACACTGGTGCATGATGATATGTTCTATTCCGGTGGTACCCTGTTGGTCGACCACGGCCATGGCCTGACCTCTTCGTTTTTGCACTTGAGCCGGATTCTGGTGAAGAAAGGGAGTAAGGTCCGCCAGGGGGATGTTATCGCCGAGGTTGGGTCGACAGGCCGGGCCACCGGTCCCCATCTGCATTGGGGTCTGAATCTGTTCGGAACCCGTCTTGATCCTCAGCTTGCCGCCGGACCAATGGACAAAAAGTGAGCGCTGGCGGCCTCTGGATCGAAGACTTCCGCTGATCCCTTAATACCCTATAATAGCTGCTTTAGTCGGTACCCCGTGGTCCGAATCCCTCTAGGAATGGAGCTGAAGATGAAAAAAACTCGGTTGGTCCTCCCTCTCTTGTCCGCACTGTTGGCGATGCCGCTGCAGGCCCGGGATCTGATGGATGTATACAATCTGGCGCTGGTCAATGATCCGCAACTCCAAGAGGCGAAGGAACGGCTGGAGTCGGTGCGCCAAGGCAAGGTGCAGGCGCGCGCGCGACTGCTTCCCACGATCAGTTTGGGAGGAGGAATCGATGGAGTAAGACGTGATGTGAAGACCTCTCCAACAGGCGGTGTTGGTACCAGTAGCTATAGTGATAAGAGTCTGGGACTGAACCTCTCCCAGCCGCTTTATCATCGCGATTACTGGATTCAACTTGAGCAGGCGGATCACTCCATCGCACAGTCGGAAGCGGAGTATGCAGCTGCCCGGATCGACCTGATGGTGCGTAGCTCATCCGCCTATTTCAATATACTTGCGGCGCAGGATATCCTGCGGGTGGCCGAGGCCCAGACTGAAGCCAACGCCCGGCAGCTTGATCAGGCGACACAGCGTTTCGATGTGGGGTTGATCGCTATTACCGATGTGCATGAGGCCCAAGCATCTCACGACGGTGCCAGAGCAGAGGAGATTGCCGCCGAGAACGCAGTGGACAATGCCTGGGAGGCTCTGTTTGAGATCATTGGTCAGACTCAAGAGGATGCCCTGGCCGAGCTGGGTGAGAAGCTGAAACTCGATCCGCCGAATCCCAATACCCTGCAGGCCTGGTCCGATACGGCCCAAGCCCAGAACTACACCATTATCGCTGCCCGCAATGGGTTGGAGAGCACACGTAAAAACATTGAAGTCTTCCGCTCCGGCCACTATCCGACCCTGGATCTGGTGGGAGGGTACGATATGTTCCGCACCAATAACGACTTCGGCTCCGAAGCTGATACCGGCAAGATTGGTGTGCAGTTGCAACTGCCTATCTACGCTGGCGGGTCGGTCACATCCCGGACCGAACAGGCTCGCAGCGACTACCGTGCCGCACAGCTGGTGCTGGACCAGAGCCGTCGCGCAGTAAACAGACAGGTGCGTGATGCTTATCGGGGTGTACTCTCCACCATAAGCCGAGTGGGAGCCCTCAAGGCTGCGACGGTCTCTGCCAAGAGCGCGCTGGACTCCACCCAGGCAGGTTATGAGGTCGGTACCAGAACCATCGTTGATGTGCTGAATGTGCAGCGTAATCTCTTCTCTGCTCAGACTGACTATGCGGGTTCACGCTACGATTACATCCTCAATGGCCTGCAGTTGAAACAGGCGGCCGGCAATCTTATCCAGTCGGATCTGGAAGGCATCAACGCCTGGTTGGAGCGATAACCTTATGTCGGGCAACAGCTTCGGCAAACTCTTCACCGTAACCTCGTTTGGCGAGAGCCACGGACCGGCAATCGGCTGTATCGTCGATGGCTGTCCTCCCGGTCTTGAATTGTCCGAGGCGGATCTGCAACGGGATCTCGACCGCAGAAAACCGGGTACTTCGCGCCATACGACGCAACGCCGTGAAGCGGATGAGGTGCAGATCCTCTCCGGTGTCTTCGAAGGTAAGACCACGGGTACGCCCATCGGTCTGATCATCCACAATACGGATCAGCGTTCCAAAGACTATTCGGAAATCATAGATCGTTTCCGTCCGGGGCATGCTGACTACACCTATACCCAGAAATACGGTTTTCGTGACTACCGGGGCGGCGGACGCTCCTCGGCGCGGGAGACCGCCATGCGCGTGGCTGCCGGTGGCATTGCGAAGAAGTATCTCAAAGTGCGTTATGGCATTGAGATTCGTGGTTACCTGGCGCAGCTCGGTCCCATCAAACCGGAGAAATTTGTTTGGGACGATGTGTATGAAAACGCTTTTTTCTGCCCCGATCTCTACAAAGTACCGGAACTCGAGGCCTACATGGATCAACTGCGCCAGGAGGGGAACTCTATCGGTGCGCGGATCAATGTGGTTGCCACTGGTGTGCCGCCAGGCTTGGGTGAACCGATCTTCGACCGCCTCGACGCAGAGATCGCCCATGCGATGATGAGTATCAACGCGGTGAAGGGTGTGGAGATCGGTGACGGATTTGCCTGTGTGGAACAGAAGGGTACCGAGCATCGGGACGAGATGACGCCGGATGGTTTCAAGAGTAACCATGCCGGTGGTGTGTTGGGTGGTATCTCAAGCGGTCAGGATATTCTCGCCAGTATTGCGCTGAAACCCACTTCAAGCCTGAGGCTTCCGGGACACACGGTGAACAAAGAAGGTAAACCGGTCGAGGTGGTCACCAAGGGGCGTCATGACCCTTGCATCGGGATTCGCGCCACTCCCATCGCCGAGGCCATGATGGCGATGGTGCTGATGGACCATATGTTGCGCCACCGTGGACAGAATATGGACGTGCATTCGGATACGCCAGTCATTTAATGCCGTATTGGCGCCTTTCCGGTTTCTATCTCTTCTACTTTGCCTCGCTCGGGGCGCTGCTGCCGTTCTGGGGACTCTATCTAAAAGACCGTGGTTTCGCTCCCTCGGAGATCGGGGAGTTGATGGCAGTGATCATGTTTACCAAACTGGTCGCGCCCAACGTCTGGGGCTGGATTGCCGATCATACGGGGCGGCGGATGCCCATCGTCCGTCTTGCATCATTGCTGGCGCTGATCACCTTTGGCGGGGTCTTCTACGCCGAAGGGTTCTGGATGCTGGCGCTGGTGATGATGCTGTTCAGTTTCTTCTGGAACGCGTCGCTGCCCCAGTTTGAAGCTGTGACCCTCAGCTATCTGGGTGACCAAATACAGCAGTACAGCCGTGTACGTCTCTGGGGTTCCATCGGTTTTATCATTGCGGTAGTCGGGCTCGGTTATCTGATCGATCAGATGGAGGTTGGACTGGTGCCGATGGTGGTGTTGGTGCTCTATCTTGGTCTCTGGCTGAACAGTCTCGTGGTGCCGGAGCGGGGCGCAAAGATGCCTCACCATGAACAGGGTTCGATACTGGCGGTATTGAAGCGCAAGGAGGTCATTGCGTTTCTGGCCGCCTGCTTCCTCATGCAGGCGAGTCACAGTGCCTACTACGCCTTCTACTCGATCTACATGGAAGAGCACGGCTATTCCAGCACCCTCATCGGTCAGCTCTGGGCGCTGGGAGTGGTTGCTGAAGTCCTGGTATTTCTGGTGATGCACAGGCTGTTGCATCGCTGGGGCGCTCGGAAAGTGGTAATCACAAGCTTGATTATTGCAGTCGTGCGCTGGGTGATCGTCGGCAGCGCGCCAGACCAGTTGTTCCTGGTATTGCTTGCCCAAGTCATGCACGCAGCCACCTTCGGTACCTTTCACGCTGCGGCCATCCACCTGGTCCACCATTTTTTTATCGGCAAGCATCAGGGGCGGGGGCAGGCCCTCTACAGCAGTATCAGCTTTGGTGGTGGCGGTGCCTTCGGCAGTCTGCTCAGTGGATATCTCTGGACTGGGATCGGGCCGGGACCCACCTATTGGGTGGCGGCGGGTTATGCGTTCCTGGCGATGCTGATTGTTTGGCGTTGGCTCATTCATGAAGCGGCCTGATTCACATCCGCTAAAGCTGCCGGTCAAATCCCTGGATGGGGCTGAGACGGATATGCAACTGGTCAAAACCCCACAACGTCTGGAATTGCATCAGATATCGGATGGCTGCGTGCTCTATATCGATTTTGTCTCAGGCAAAAGTGCGCATCGCCGTCAGTTCGGTGGCGGCCGGGGGCAGCCGCTGGCCAAGGCAGTGGGACTCAAAAAGGGGTTGAATCCGAGAGTGCTGGACGCCACGGCGGGGCTTGGCCGGGATGCGTTTGTACTGGCGACATTAGGTTGTAAGGTCCAGCTGGTTGAACGCTCCCCCGTTATCGCCGCTTTGTTGCAGGATGGCCTTGATCGTGCGTTGGAGGATGCCGCTGTCGGACAGATTGCTGCGCGGATGGAACTGTTTTCGGCCGATGCCATTCTGTTCATGCGGGGCTTGAAAGAGGCGTACAGACCGGAGGTGGTCTACCTGGATCCGATGTATCCCCACCGCAAGAAATCGGCCCTGGTGAAAAAGGAGATGCGAGTCTTCCGCGCTCTTGTGGGCGACGATCCGGATGCGGCTGAATTGTTACTGGCCGCGCGGGAGTGCGCCACCGCCAGGGTCGTTGTGAAACGCCCGGCCAATGCCGGTTTTCTTGGCGAAACCGAGCCAAGCATGTCGATCAAGAGTCCGAACACCCGCTACGATGTCTATATCAAACGCGGGCTACAGGTGGTCGATTGAGATGGAGCGTTTAGCCACACCCTTTGGTGAATTTTCACTCAGCCGCTATCCAGTGCGTGCTAAAGAGAAGCTGCGTGCCTGGGATGCAGCGGACGAGTATCTTCTTAACTTTCTTGCCGATGAGGATTTGCTATCATCAAGTCGCAATCTCCTGATCCTGAACGATAGTTTTGGCGCCCTTGGAACGGCCTTGGCGCAATATGCACCGGTGAGTCAGGTTGATTCTTTTCTCGCTGAAGAGGCTACACGGCAGAATCTGTCAGCCAATGGATTGCCGGTGGATGCAGTGTCACTGATTGATTCACTCCAAACCCACCGAACCCGTTACGATCTGGTACTGGTCAGAGTCACCAAGACCCTCGCGCTGCTGGAGGATGAACTGCTGCGACTGAGGCCCTATTTGGCAGATAACTGCCGCATCATCGGCTGCGGTATGGTGAAGCAGATCCACAGCTCCACTCTGAAACTGTTTGAGTCGATCATCGGGCCGACCAGGACCTCTCTGGCAAAGAAGAAGGCGCGCCTGATCTTCTCAGAACTGGATTTGGCACGGAAAGTTCCATCCTCTCCCTACCCGGTCAGTTATTCGCTGGAAGAGAGCCCATTCCGACTGATCAACCACGCAAATGTTTTCTCTCGTGACAGACTCGATATCGGCACCCGGCTCTTGCTGCAGCATATACCGGGGCAGGGGTTGTCAGAGATTGTGGATCTGGGTTGCGGTAACGGTGTGGTTGGGCTCATTGCGGCTGAAAGAAATCCCAATGCAACGATCCACTTTGTGGACGAGTCCTATATGGCAGTTGCCAGCGCCAAGGCGACTTTTGAGACGTCCGGCCTGGGAAATAGCGCGGTGTTCAGAGTGGCGGATGCATTGAGCGGTTTCGCTCCTGAAACCGTGGATCTGGTTCTCTGCAACCCCCCTTTCCACCAACAGCAGGTGGTGGGTGATTTCATTGCCTGGCGCATGTTCAGCCAGTCTGTAAAAGTGTTGAAGCGTGGTGGAGAGCTGCGCGTTGTCGGCAACCGCCACCTTGACTATCCTGCCAAGCTAAAACGTCTCTTCGGGAATGTTGAGCAACTCTCCGCCAATCCAAAATTTTTCGTGCTGCGGGCGGTTAAGCGGTAGCCTTTTCGCCACTGTCCAATATCAATTGCTGCATCGCCTGCGCTGCATTGGACAAAGTCCGCTGCCGGTGTGTCACCAAACCCAACGCGCGTTCCAGTCTGATCTCTTCAACATTGAGTCTAACCAGTCCTGGTGTCACTAGGGTCTCCGGCAGCAGAGCCCAGCCCAATCCGATCGAAGCGAGCATCTTCAGGGTCTCCAGATAGTCGGTGGAGAGGCTGCAGTTGATCTTATATCCTTCTGCTTCGAGGCGATTTTCCAGCAGTGTTCGAGTGTAGGTGCCCAAGGTTGGAAGGACCGCAGGATGCTGGATAAGCTCTTCAATCCCGATGTTGGCTCGACCGGCCAACGGGTGCTCCTCTCCCACGATGAAACAGAGTGGGTCATGCCAAACCTGCTGCGTCAGCAGATTTCTGGATGGCTGCAGAGGGAGTGTGACCACACCCAGTTCCAGCTCTCCACTCTCCACTGCAAGACAGGCCTTTTCCGATCCCATGAAGCGGATATCGAGTGTGACTGCAGGGTAGTTGTCGGCATAGCCTCTAAGGAATGGTGGTAGACGATGCAGGCCGATATGGTGGCTGGTGCCCATGGCCAGCGTGCCTCCGACCTCGCCGCTCAGGTTGGAAAGTTCACGCCCGATGTCGGTGATCTCCTCGATGATCTGTTCTGCCCGTGGTAATAGCTGTCTTCCCGCTTCGGTAAGGACAATCTGCCGCCCGATACGATCAAACAATCGGCAGTTGAGTTCCGTCTCCAGTCCGGCGACCCGTTTGCTGACTGCCGGTTGGGTGATGAATAAGACCCCGGCAGCCTGGGAAAACGAACCGGAGCGGGCGACCTGCACAAAGGCACGGAGGTTGGCAAATTCCATAAGTATTCCAAAATAGAATAGAAAATATGAATAATATGAATTTGTATTATATATCAGGACATCCTATGGTTTTACCACCATGATGAGGCAAGGTTGATGACTAACAAGACCCTTTACGACAAGCTTTGGGATTTACATGTGGTGCGCTACGATGAAAACGACACCGCACTGCTCTATATCGACCGGCAACTGATACACGAGGTGACATCACCCCAGGCCTTCGAGGGGCTGCGACTTGCAGGCCGCAAACCCTGGCGTGTCGAGGCCAACCTGGCCACGCCGGACCACAACGTACCCACCACGAGTCGCCCCAACGGGATCGCGGATATCTCCGATCCTATCGCTCGTATACAGGTGGAGACCCTGGATGCCAACTGCGAAGAGTTTGGTTTGACCGAATTCACCATGAACGATATCCGTCAGGGCATCGTGCATGTGGTTGGGCCGGAGCAGGGCGCTACCCTGCCGGGCATGACGGTGGTGTGTGGTGACTCCCACACCTCCACCCACGGTGCCATGGGTGCACTGGCGTTCGGTATCGGAACCTCGGAGGTTGAGCATGTGCTCGCGACCCAGTGCCTGATCCAGAAGAAGTCGAAATCGATGCTGATTAGTGTCGACGGCAAGACCGCCCACGGCGTCACTGCCAAAGACATCGTATTGGCTATCATCGGTGAGATCGGCACCGCCGGCGGCACCGGTTACGCCATTGAGTTCGGCGGTCAGGCAATCCGCGACCTCTCCATCGAAGGACGGCTGACGGTCTGCAATATGGCGATAGAGGCGGGTGCCAGGGCCGGTTTCGTGGCGGTGGACGAGAAGACCATCGACTACGTCAAAGGCCGTCCCTATGCGCCGGAGGGTGAGACGCTTGAACAGGCCATCGCCAACTGGCAGACCCTGCACAGTGATGAGGATGCCGAGTTCGATAGGGTCGTCAACATCGATGCGTCAGAGATCAAACCTCAGGTTACCTGGGGCACCTCCCCCGAGATGGTGGTCAGTGTGGATGCACGGGTGCCGGATCCTGATCAGGCTGATGACCCGGTCAAGGCAGAAGGTATGCGCCGAGCGCTGGACTACATGGGACTCGAAGCGGGTACGCCGGTCAGCGGGATCAATGTGGACAAGGTCTTCATCGGCTCCTGCACCAACTCCCGTATCGAGGACATGCGCGAGGCTGCAAAGGTAGCCAAGGGGAGACGGGTGGCAGACAACATCAAACTGGCGCTGGTCGTTCCGGGATCCGGACTGGTGAAGCAGCAGGCGGAAGCCGAAGGACTCGACAAAATTTTCATTGATGCAGGATTTGAGTGGCGTGAGCCGGGCTGCTCCATGTGTCTGGCCATGAATGCCGACCGGCTGGAACCGGGTGAGCGTTGTGCATCGACCTCGAATCGCAATTTCGAGGGCCGGCAGGGGCAGGGTGGACGCACCCATCTGGTGAGTCCTGCGATGGCAGCTGCGGCTGCGATTGCCGGACACTTTGTTGATGTAAGGGATTTCTGATTTGCCACGAAGGGCGTAATGAGAGAAAAACTATATGTTTTTCTTTGTTTTACTCGGTGTTCTTCGCGTACTTTATGGTTATCTGATTATGAAAAAATTCGAGACATTTACCAGCATCGTCTGTCCATTGGACCGTTCCAATGTGGACACCGACGCCATCATCCCCAAGCAGTTTCTTAAGTCGATCAAACGTTCCGGGTTTGGTCCCAACCTGTTCGATGAGTGGCGCTATCTGGATCATGGCGAGCCTGGTATGGACAACAGCAAGCGGCCGTTGAATGAGAATTTTGTCCTCAATAACCCCCGCTACCAGGGGGCGGGCATCCTTCTGGGACGCGATAATTTTGGTTGTGGTTCTTCCCGTGAGCATGCGCCCTGGGCGTTGGAAGATTATGGATTCCGGGTCATAATCGCCACCAGTTTTGCGGATATATTCTTTAATAACTGCTTTAAGAATGGCATATTACCTATTGTTTTATCAGAAGAAATAATAGATAACCTGTTTGCTGTGGCAGGTGGAGAGAAGCCGCTGGAGATAGCTGTGGACCTGGAGGCACAGCAATTGAAGGTGGCAGAGGACGAGGTTATTCCATTTGAGGTGGACGCATTCCGCAAGCACTGCCTGCTCAATGGACTCGACGATATCGGCCTCACCCTGCAGCATGTGGATGCCATCAAGGCCTATGAAGCGCGCCGATGCCAGGAAGCGCCCTGGTTGTTTAGTCAATAGAATGTAGGGTGCAATCTGCGCACCAGTAATAAACAGATACAGTAATCATGGTGCGCGCGGCGCACCCTACCCAATCTTCGCAGCAAGCTGCGGGTAAGGATGTAAATCGAAATGAGTAAAAATATCCTGATTCTACCAGGTGACGGCATTGGCCCTGAGATTGTTACCGAGGCGGTAAAGGTAATGGCCGCACTGCGTGATGATTTTGGCCTGGATATAGAGATGGACGAGGCGCTGGTCGGTGGCGCTGCCATCGATGCCACCGGTGGGCCGTTGCCGGAAGCGACACTGGAGCTGGCACAGGAGGCGGACGCGATTCTGCTTGGTGCAGTCGGTGGTTACAAATGGGAAGCGTTGGATATCTCCATCCGTCCCGAGAAGGGGCTGTTGGGCCTGCGCGCCGGTCTCAATCTCTTCGCCAATCTGCGTCCCGCGATTCTCTACCCGCAACTGGCGGATGCCTCGACCCTGAAACCGGAAGTGGTTTCGGGTCTCGATATCATGATCGTGCGCGAGCTGACCGGCGGCATCTACTTTGGCCAGCCCCGGGGCGTGCGGGAGCTCGATAATGGCGAAAAACAGGGCTTCAATACCCTGGTCTACGCCGAATCAGAGGTCGACCGTATCAGCCGCGTCGCCTTTGATATCGCCATGAAACGCGACAAGCGGGTCTGCTCCGTGGACAAGGCCAATGTCCTGGAGTGCACTGAATTGTGGCGCGAAGTCGCCACCCGTGTGGGCAACGACTACCCGGATGTTGAATTGAGTCACATGTATGTGGATAACGCTGCAATGCAGCTGGTGCGGGCGCCAAAACAGTTCGATGTGATGGTTACCACCAACATGTTCGGTGATATCCTGTCAGATTGCGCCGCCATGCTCACCGGTTCTATCGGCATGCTGCCCTCCGCCTCGCTGGATGAAAACCGCAAGGGCATGTATGAGCCGATTCACGGCTCAGCGCCTGATATCGCCGGACAGAACAAGGCGAATCCGCTGGCCACCATCCTCTCGGTGTCGATGATGCTGCGTTACAGCCTGGATGAGCCCGCGATGGCGGATCGTATCGAGGCGGCGGTCAACAAGGTGCTGGACGATGGCTTGCGGACCCAGGACATCATGTCTGAGGGCAAAACCGAGGTCAGTTGCGACGCCATGGGCGATGCGGTGGTCGCTGCGCTGTGATGTTGTAACCGGGAAGAGCGCAAAGGCTGTAATTAAAGTCATTGTTTACGCCGAGTAAGATTCTTCGCGTTCTTTGCGGTTAATTGAAATAGAGACAAGACAGATGAAACGAGTCGGATTTGTAGGTTGGCGTGGCATGGTCGGATCGGTCCTGATGGGCCGTATGCGGGAAGAGAACGATTTTGCCGATATCGAAGAGCCGGTCTTCTTCACCACCTCCCAGGCAGGCCAGAAGGGTCCCGACATCGGCAGAGAGATTCCGCTGCTCAAGGATGCGACGGATATCGATGAACTGAAGAAAATGGATGTAATCGTTACCTGCCAGGGCGGCGGTTACACCAATGAGGTCTTCCCCAAGTTGCGTGCTGCGGGTTGGGACGGCTACTGGATCGATGCGGCATCCAGCCTGCGTATGAAGGATCACTCCATTATCGTGCTCGATCCGGTCAATGACAACGTCATTCGCGATGGCCTGAGCAGTGGCGTCAAGGACTACATCGGCGGCAATTGCACCGTCAGCCTGATGCTGATGGCACTGGGTGGCCTCTTCCGGGAGGATCTGGTGGCGTGGACGACTGCGATGACCTATCAGGCTGCATCCGGCGCCGGTGCCAAAAACATGCGGGAGTTGATCAAGCAGATGGGCGCAGTAAAGGCAGCTGTCAGCAACGAGCAGCTGGATGATCCCTACTCGCCGATTCTCCCCATCGACCAGGCAGTGGCGGATGCCATCCGCAGCGACAGCTTCCCCACCGAGAATTTTGGTGCGCCGTTGGCGGGTGCTCTGATTCCCTGGATCGATGTGGCCCGGGAGAATGGCCAGAGCAAGGAGGAGTGGAAAGGTTTTGCCGAGACCAACAAGATCCTGGGCCGTTCCGACAATCCTGTGCCCATCGACGGTACCTGTGTGCGCATCGGCGCGATGCGCTGCCACAGTCAGGCGCTGACCGTGAAGCTGCGCAAGGATGTACCGATGGATGAGGTGGAAGAGATCCTTGGTTCCGCCAATGAGTGGGTCAAGGTAGTGCCCAATGAGCGGGAGATCACTGTACAGGAGTTGACGCCGGCCAAGGTGACCGGTTCCCTGGTGGTGCCGGTGGGTCGTCTGCGCAAGATGAATCTCGGTGCGGAATACCTGAATGCCTTCACGGTGGGTGATCAGCTTCTCTGGGGCGCGGAGGAACCCTTGCGACGGATGTTGCGTATTCTCATGGAGAGCTGATTTAAAGGCTTGGGGCCGACTTTACCCCAATGCCCGGAAGAAGATGGCCCCGGCGCGCAAATAGCGCATACCGGGCTCTTCGTTCTGCTGGAAACTGAACGCTGCCCCGCCGCTCCTGGTGTTTCTTCGTAACTAGTTGCGGGGAATCAAACCCTATATTTGAGATTGAACAGAACATGAACCCTGAAATGGATATTGCACTGGTCGGCGCGACCGGTCTGGTTGGTGAAGCCTTACTGGAGGTTATCTCTTCACATCCCTCTCTTGCCGGTAGCATGCAGGTGCTCGGGGATGAGGAGGTTGCGGGAGATACGGTTGAGTTCGGGAAGCGGGCATTGACCATTGCTGATCTGTCGCTGTTCGATTTCACCCAAGTCCGTATTGTTATTTCGACCGGTGAAGACTCCTCTGCTGGAGACTGGCTTGATCTCGCACAGGATGCCGGTTGTATTATTCTGGATATCGGTGCCCGGCTGCTGGAGGAGACAGATCTGCCGCCTGTGGTCGGCTGGGTCAATCCTGAGTCAATGGAAGTTGTATCGAAAGGGGGCATCATTACTCTGCCGGACGCAGGCACAAGCCAGTTGGTCAGGGTTCTCAAACCCGTGCTGGACAGGGCGGGGCTTGAACAAGTCTCGGTGGTCAGTTGTCAGGCTGTTTCAGATTTCGGTCATGCTGGCGTGGAAGAGATGGCGAGGCAGACTGCGCAGTTGCTCAACGCCAAACCGATAACTCCAGTACTGTTTCCCCAGCAGATTGCATTCAATCTTTTGTCGATAGTGGACGAGGTCAACGAAGACGGAAGCACCCCCGGTGAGACAAAGGCTGAACAGGATGCCCTGAACGTCCTTGGATGCAATGATCTTTCGCTTACCATGACAACTGCCATAGCGCCTGTTTTTTACGGGCACTCGCAGATGGTTCAGTTTCAAACTTCCCGGCCGCTAACATTGAAGAACCTGCAGTCGCTGTTGGCAGAGACTGAGGGTGTAACGCTTGTGGATAGTGAAAACGGTGCCTGTGTCAGTCCAGTGAGCCATGCTTCAGGCAAGGAAGAGATCACAGTCGGCAGGATCAGGTCTGTGGGAAAAAACGCAACGCAATTCTCACTTTTCACAGTGGCTGACAATCTGCGTTCAGGTATTGCGGCAAATGTTGTGAAGATTGTTGAAGTTTTGGTAAAAGACTATTTATAAGCTATAGTTATGCGGATAATATTAAGTTTATTCTATCATTCATAATGTTCCATCTGGATTTAAATAAACCCTTTGCAGCTGCTTCTCATCCACGGGTGAGTGGGGTGGTTCAGGCAAGGAGGAAGCATGATTCGTAAGCTGTCCCTGGCAGTGGCTATAGCAACAGCCCTGTCACCACTGGGCGCCTATGCGCTTGGATTGGGTGAGATCCATACTCAGTCGTCTCTCAACCAATATTTCAAAGCGGATATCGATCTGATATCCGTGAAATCTGATGAGGTGCAGGACGTCAGGGTAGAGCTGGCTTCTCAAGCAGCCTTTGCTCGGGCCGGTGTTGAGCGTCCCTTTATGCTTTCCGGCTTGACCTTTAAACCTATGCTACGCAGTGATGGCAAAGTGGTCATTGTGGTGAGCAGTCGGGATCCCGTGCGTGAACCTTTCCTCAATTTCCTTATTGAGGTTAACTGGCCGAAGGGTCGTCTGATCCGTGAGTACACTGTACTACTGGATCCGCCGCTTACGGTGAAACGTAAACCGGCTCCGATTGTGCGAACAGCGCCTGCGAGCACACCAACACCCGTGCAGAGCAGGAGGACGGTTACATCCCGTCAGCAGGCTGCTGTCAGCAGGAGTGACGGCGGTGCCCGCGAATACGGCCCCGTCAAGAACAATGACAATCTGTGGGTTATCGCCAGGTCGATGCGACGCAACGGTGAAACCACCGAACAGCTCATGATGGCGCTGCTGGAGCACAATCCAAAAGCTTTTATCAGAAATAATGTCAATGGTCTGAAGGTTGGCAAGATCCTGCGTCTTCCAGAGGGCACTGACCCGAGCGCGCTACCCCCCGGTGAAGCACGGTCTGAGTTCTTGGCCCAGACCCGCGCCTGGAGAGATAATCGTGGTCGAGGAAAAACTGCGACAACTGACCAGTCTCCCGCCAAATCAGCGCCAGTCCCTGCGGATGATCGTCTGAAGCTGGTCTCTGCCAAGCCCGAGGCCGATAAGGCCGTCGACAGGGAAGGCAAAGCCGAACAGAATGAAGATATCCAACGTCTTGAAAAACAGATCCTGTTGGTGCGTGAATCCAATGAATCCACGCGTCAGGAGAGTGAGGAGCTACGCGGTCGGATCAAGGGCCTGGAAGCTCAACTGGCGGACATCCAGCGGCTTCTGACCCTGAAGAGCGATCAGCTTGCCCAGTTACAGTCGACGCAGCTTCTTGAATCCCAGGCCCCAGCGGTGATGGTCGAAGAGGAAGTGCTGCCGGTTTCCGACGAACCCGTCATCGAAGAGGCAGATATTGAGTCTGCTATCGAAGAGGCCATGCAGCAAAGTGCAGACAGTGCTGCTGCTGCCGAACCCATACAAGAGGCAAAACCTGAACCTGTTGTTACAGAAAAGCCTGCTCCCGTGGTTGCGCCACCTGTGACTCCGACCAGGGTCGCAGAGGAGACTGCGCCAAAACCGATAGTAAAGAAAAAGCCTAAGGAGAGAGGGCTGTTGGATGCCCTGACCGGCAACACAACCCTGATGGGTATAGTGGGCGCTGTTGGGGTGCTCCTGCTCTCGCTGCTATGGCTGATCATGCGGCGTCGCAAGGAGGCTGAAGCGGAATTTGCCGAAAGTATTCTCGTCACTCCAGATGGAGAGCCTGCAGCTGAAGCGGCCCAGGTGGAGGCGGGTTCCATCAACGAACTGACTGATGAAACATCATTCCTGAGTGATTTTTCTCCCAGTGACATCGATGCACTGCAGGATGAAACCGGTGAGGTTGATCCTCTCTCCGAAGCTGATGTTTATATCGCCTATGGCCGTTATCAGCAGGCTGAAGAACTAGTCAAGCAGGCGATCGAAAAGGCCCCTGAGCGTGCGGAACTGAAGCACAAGTTGCTGGAGATTCACTATTCGGCAAAAGATACGAGTGCATTTGCCGCACTGGCCGGTGCGCTTTCTGCTGCGGGTATCGCAACCACGAACCCGGATGTCTGGAGCAAAATCTCCGCCATGGGCAGGGAGCTCGATCCGGAAAACAGTCTGTTTGGTTCTGCTACGGACGCAATGCCGACGGCGGACAGTTTTGCATCGGGCATGGATGATGAGCTCGACGACCTTGGTTTGAATCTGGATAGTGAGCTGCACGACTCTTCACTCGATCTGTCGAGTCCTGCATCAGCTGCCTCTGAATCTGTCGATATGGATGATCTTGATAACGACCTTGATTCCCTGGATCTGAGTGAACTCTCTGATCTGGATGATATGGAACCCAGTGCTCTGGACTCTGAGTTATCCATAGATTTAGAGATGGCCGATGATGCCGCAAACCAGACGAAACCCGGCACCACTGACTCTGAATTGCTGGATATCGATCTTGCCAGCCTGGGGCTCGATTCGGGATTGCTGGAGGATGCCACGCCATCCGAAGGATTGGATGATAGCCTGCAGCTCGATACATCACCCGATACCGATAGTGTGCTTGCGGATCTGGACCTGGGAGACTTGGCCGACGATACGGGCTCTGCAACCAGCAGCATTATAGGCATCGACGACTCCGAATCCCTCGACGATCTTGATCTTGAGAGCCTGGAACGTGAATTGGAGTCGCTGTCCGAAGATCTGGATGCAAAAGAGAGCGAAGGGTCTGATCTGTTGGATAGCGACAGCGAGGATTTGGGTGAGGCTGACGAAGATATCGCACCCCACTCACTGACCTTCGATGAGGAGATGGAACTGGGTGCAGAAGATGAAGTGAATACCAAGCTCGATCTGGCCCGCGCTTACGTGGAGATGGGCGATGAAGAGGGTGCAAGAAGTATCCTCGAAGAGGTGGCCACTGAAGGCAACGATGAGCAGCAGGAAGAGGCCACGCAATTGCTCGAAAAGATGTCGTCCTGATATTGTCGTAAGAGATATCTCTGAAGGGGGTGCAGTTTGCACCCCTTTTCTTTTGTATCCATGAAGAGAAATAGATGAGAGTTGCCCTGGGGGTTGAATACGACGGCGCGGCATTTCACGGCTGGCAGACCCAGGATGATGTGCGCAGTGTGCAACAGTGCGTCGAAGAAGCCGTTTCCAGCGTGGCGGATCATCCTGTGAGGCTGCACTGTGCCGGAAGGACCGATACGGGGGTTCACGCAACAGGGCAAGTGGTTCATTTTGAGACGGAGGCGGCCAGGAGCAGGCGTTCCTGGATATTGGGGACAAATGTCAATTTGCCGGGAGATGTCAGCATTGCCTGGGCACGAGAGATGCCGGACGATTTTCATGCACGTTTTTCGGCTATCGGGCGGCACTATCGCTACCACATTCTGAATCGGCCGATGCGTTCTGCTCTATGGCGGGATCGTGCGGTCTGGGTGCATCAGCCCTTGGATGAATCGAGCATGCACCGGGCAGCGCAGGCACTGGTGGGTGAGCATGATTTCTCATCCTACAGGGCGTTGGGCTGTCAGGCTAAACACCCGGTGCGTACCCTTCACCGGCTAAATGTGAGCCGGGAAGGCGAGATGGTGGTGATCGATGTCCATGCCAATGCGTTTTTGCACCACATGGTGAGGAACATTGCCGGTGTGCTGATGGCCATCGGTCGGGGAGAGCAGGAGGAATCCTGGGCACGACAGATCCTTGAATTGCGTGACCGTACAAAAGGTGGCGTCACGGCCCCGCCGCAGGGACTCTATCTTACCAAAGTCGATTACCCTGAAAACTATTTGTTACCTGAGGGGCCAGGTATCTCATTGCCTGCGTCGAATGGGTCTTGAATCCGCGAAAAATGCTATGCCACTATGCTGAGAGCACCTGATCCGCAGCGCTTGATCGGGTCTCCATTTCTCACTTGCAAGCCAGGATGAAGACGTAGGCCGATTCAAGCGCAGCGGAACCGGCAACCTGACTTAAGCAGCCGCCGCCTGCCGGTAATTGGCGTAGCGCAGTCAGGCGCTATCCTGTATCTTTCCATGCTTTATGAGAACCAGGATCAAAATCTGCGGTATCACCCGGCCGGAAGATGCCCTTGTGGCCGTTCAGCAGGGAGCTGATGCGATTGGGTTGGTGTTCTATCCGCCCAGCCCAAGAGCGGTGAGTGTGGAGCAGGCCAGGAAGGTCGTCGAGGTTATACCGGAATTTGTCACTGTTGTGGGCCTGTTCGTGGATGAGGATCGCGTACGGATCGCAAGCCTGCTGCAAGAGGTACATATCGATCTCCTGCAATTCCATGGGAAAGAGGATGCCGCGGCTTGCCAAGATCATGGCAGACCCTGGATCAAGGCAGTGCGCATGCGCGATGGGATCGATCTTGCCGCGACGGCGAGCGAATTCAGAGGCGCAACCGGACTGCTGCTGGATGCCTACGAGTCGGGTAAGCCAGGCGGTACAGGAACGGTCTTCGACTGGGAACGGATACCTGAAAATCTGGCTTCAAGGATCATCCTTGCCGGTGGATTGAATCCGGATAATATTGAAGCGGCTGTGCGGCAGGTTCACCCCTATGCAGTAGATGTGAGCGGCGGCGTCGAACAGTCCAAAGGCATCAAAGATGCTGGTAAAATAGCGGCCTTCATTGAAGGAGTGAAGCGTGGCGATAACAGCTGAAAAGATTATTGGCACTCAGCCGGACGATAGAGGCCATTTCGGTGTCTATGGCGGCCTGTTTGTGGCAGAAACCCTGATGGAACCCCTCAAGGATTTGCGCCTGGCCTATGAGAAATATATGCAGGACCCCGAGTTTCTCAAGGAGCTCGATGAGGATCTCGCCAACTATGTAGGGCGGCCCTCCCCAATCTATTTTGCGCGGCGCTGGAGCCGGGAATTGGGTGGCGCACGCGTCTATTTGAAACGCGAGGATTTGAACCACACCGGCGCGCATAAGGTCAACAACACCATCGGTCAGGCGCTGCTGGCGAAGCGCATGGGCAAGACCCGAATCATTGCCGAGACCGGCGCCGGTCAGCACGGTGTGGCAACCGCTACGGTAGCCGCCAGGATGGGACTGGAGTGTGTGGTCTATATGGGGGCTGTCGATATAGTCCGCCAGGAGGCCAACGTCTACCGCATGAAACTGCTGGGTGCCGAGGTCCGATCTGTGGAATCGGGATCCAAAACCCTGAAGGATGCGCTCAATGAGGCGATGCGGGATTGGGTCACCAATATCGATGATACCTTCTATATCATCGGCACCGTTGCGGGTCCCCATCCCTATCCAGCCATGGTGAGGGATTTTCAGACCGTGATCGGTCGTGAAGCAAGGGAGCAGATTCAACAGCAGACTGGCCGACTGCCTGATGCCCTGGTTGCCTGTGTCGGTGGCGGTTCCAACGCGATAGGTCTCTTCTACCCGTTCCTTGATGATGCGGCAGTTGATATCTATGGTGTGGAAGCGGCTGGAGATGGGCTGGAAACCGGACATCATGCGGCGCCGCTCTGTGCCGGACAGCCGGGCGTATTGCATGGAAACCGCACCTATCTGATGGAGGACAAGGATGGCCAGATCATCGAAACCCACTCTATCTCTGCCGGTCTCGATTATCCTGGTGTCGGCCCCGAGCACGCCTGGCTGAAAGATACCGGGCGGGCACAGTATGTTGCGATTACGGATGAAGAGGCGCTGGGTGCCTTCCACGCTTTAACCAAAATCGAGGGCATCATCCCCGCGCTGGAGTCGAGCCATGCGCTGGCTTATGCGGCCAAACTTGCACCTGCAATGGAGAGTGACCAAATCATCCTGGTCAACCTCTCCGGACGGGGTGATAAGGATATGCATACCGTGGCGGCACTGGAGGGCATCGAGATATGAGTCGTATCAGTCAGAGATTCAATGATCTGCGGGAGCAGGGCAAAACCGCACTGATCCCCTTCATCACCGCCGGTGATCCGACCCCTGGGATAACCGTCGGTTTGATGCATGACATGGTCTCTTCGGGTGCTGACCTGATTGAACTTGGCGTGCCTTTTTCGGATCCCATGGCGGATGGTCCTGTCATTCAGCGGGCCAGTGAAAGGGCATTGGAGCACCATGTCAGTCTGCATGATATCTTTCAGATGGTTAAGACCTTCCGGGAGAGGGATCAGAATACTCCGGTGGTTCTGATGGGTTATCTCAATCCGATCGAGGTCATGGGTTATGCCACCTTTGCCGGGGCAGCCAGTGCTGCAGGCGTTGACGGCGTACTGATCGTCGATATTCCGCCGGAAGAGGGAGAAGAGCTGTTGCAGTCACTACGTGACAAGGCAATAGACCAGATCTATCTGTTGGCACCGACGAGTACCCCTGATCGAATTGGTCAGATCTGCAATGTGGCCGGGGGCTTTGTCTATTATGTCTCCGTCAAGGGCGTAACCGGCTCAAGCCAGCTGGATACCGCCGCGGTAGCGGAAAAGCTGGAGCAGATCAGGGAGAAAACAGCACTTCCCGTGGGGGTTGGATTCGGCATCAAGGATGCAGCCACAGCAGCAGCAGTTTCTCAGCTTGCTGACGCTGTCGTCGTCGGTAGCGTCCTGGTATCCCGGGTCGAGGCGTTGCAAGAGACCCCAGATGAAATCGGTCCTGCGCTGGCGGAAATTTTGTCCGGTATGCGCAGGGCAATGGATGCTGTTCATTAAGGCTCCTGACTTCTGGCACATTTATGAGGTAGAATCTCACCCATGAGTTGGTTCGAAAAATTGATGCCAAGCCGCATTCGTACAGAAGGCGGCAGCAAACGGGCGGTTCCCGAAGGCCTTTGGGACAAGTGTCCGGGGTGCAACGCGATTCTCTATCGAGCAGAGATGGAGCGGAACCTGGATGTCTGCCCTAAATGCAACCATCACAATCGCCTGGGCGCCCGGCGCCGGCTGGCGTCGTTTCTCGATCCGGAGCCATTGGAGGAGATTGCATCGTCTCTCGAATCGGTCGATCCCCTGAAGTTCAAAGACAGCAAGAAGTACAAGGATCGTCTGAGCCAGGCGCAGAAAAGCTCTGGCGAAAAAGATGCGCTGGTGGTGATGCGCGGCCAGCTCAAGGGATTGGAAGTGGTTGTGGCGGCTTTCGAATTTAAGTTCATGGCGGGCTCCATGGGTTCAGTGGTCGGCGAGCGTTTTGTTCGTGCGGTCAGTGTCGCCCTGGAACGCCATATTCCGCTGATCTGTTTCTCCGCCAGTGGTGGCGCCCGCATGCAGGAGTCACTTTTCTCTCTGATGCAGATGGCAAAAACCAGCGCTGCCCTGGATCGGTTACAGAAACGCGGCTTGCCCTTTATCTCAGTCATGACTGACCCGACCATGGGTGGTGTTTCCGCCAGCCTTGCCATGTTGGGTGACATCAATTTGGCAGAGCCCAAAGCTCTGGTCGGCTTCGCCGGTCCCCGGGTCATTGAACAGACCGTCCGGGAGACCCTGCCGGAGGGGTTTCAGCGCAGTGAGTTCCTGCTGGAACATGGGGCCATCGATATGATCATCGATCGTCGTGACATGCGTGACCGCATCGCCGATCTGTTAAGCATATTCATGCACAAGCCACGCCCATAGCCCCCCTTTTTCTTCAACACCCTACCCAACATGCGTTTTAACAGTCTGGACGGCTGGTTGGCGTGGCAGTCGTCACTTCATCCGCACGAGATCGAGTTGGGACTCGATCGTGTCGACAGTGTCTGGCAGCGCATGAGGCCTTCAGGACTTGCATCTCAAGTAGTGACGATAGCCGGAACCAATGGCAAGGGCTCCTCTGTTGCAATGTTGGAATCGATCTTCACACAGGCAGGCTATCGCACCGGCGCTTACACCTCCCCCCATCTGGTTCACTACAATGAGCGTGTGCGGCTGAATGGCATCCCCGTGTCGGATGAGCAGTTGTGCCGTGCCTTCCAACGCGTGGATGACGCACGGGGTGAAGTAGCATTGACCTATTTTGAGTTCGGTACCCTGGCGGCACTGGATATTTTCGCTGAATTGACACCGGACCTGGTGATTCTGGAAGTCGGGCTTGGAGGACGTCTCGATGCGGTGAATATCATCGATGCGGATGTGGCAGTGATCACCACGGTTGCGCTGGATCATACCGATTGGTTGGGAGAGACCCTGAATCAGATCGGCGCGGAGAAGGCGGGCATCATGCGCGGCAACCGCCCGGTGATCATGGCTGATAAAGAATTGCCGGCTTCCGTCTATCAGCATGCAGAGTCGATTGGGGCGATCCAGTGTCGGGTGGAGGTGGATTTTCATGCCACTCCAAGTGATGATGAGTGGCACTGGGAAGGTGGACGCCAAAAATATTCCAATCTGCCAATGCCTGCGTTACCAGGGGCATTTCAATTACAAAATGCCGCTGCGGTTCTGGCGGTTGTCGAACAACTTTCTTCCCGATTAGCTGTCGAACCGCAAGACGTAGCAAAGGGGTTGGCCTCTGTACGACTGGCCGGTCGCTATCAGTTGATAGACGGGGATGTACCTGTGGTACTGGATGTGGCACACAACATTCAGGCGGCTGAGGCGCTGAGGGATAATCTGCGGGAGAGGGCTGCGAAAGGGTCCGTGTTGGCCGTTTTCGCCATGCTGGCGGACAAGGATGTCGCCGGTGTGATCCAGATACTGGACCAGGACGTGGACAGTTGGTATCTGGTGGAGTTGTCCGGTAGCCGCTCTTGTACGGTGGAGCAACTTGAGACAGCGTTACGAAAGGCCGGTAGCGATAGCAGCGCTTATCGATTCGCCTCGGTAAACGATGGCTTGCAGGCAGCAATGGCTGATGCTGGCAGGGAGGATAGCGTCTTGGTATTCGGTTCGTTCCTGATCGTTGGCAAAGCACTGCAATATCTGGAGCCAGTCGCCGATGTTTTTGTGGGCGCCTGATATACTCTCCTAATACGATTTATTGATTTCTGACAGGTATCCGGTTTTGGAGGAGAGGCTTAAACGCAGGTTGATCGGTGGAACGGTGCTGGTTTCGCTGGTGGTTATATTTGTACCCATGCTGCTGGAAACTCCGGCCAAGCTGAATAAAGCGATCAAAGGCACCAACATACCGGCAATGCCGAAAAAGCCTGTCGGGTCTGAAGTCAACATCCTGCCATCGTTTGATCAATCGGTCTCACGAAATGAGAGCAGCCTGGAAATCGTGCCGAAAAAGCCGAAACCTGCTGCTACATCCAGCAACAATAAAACGGGGAAAATTGCGCGAACCACTCCGTCAGCCTGGATGATTCAGGTGGCTAGTTTCAGCAATAGAAAAAATGCCGACAAACTGGTCAAGCGGCTAAAAAAGGGAGATCTGCCTGCACATATCGAATTCACATCGGTTCAGGGTAAACGATTCTATCGTGTGCGGGTTGGCCCGGAAGTCGACCGAAAACTTGCAGAGAAGATGGTTAAGCGTATAAATAGAGACTATTTAGATGAGATCAGGAAGAAGGTCAGTCTGATTCGTTATCCTTAGGAATCGATGGTAGTTATGGATTTTACAGGTACAGCTCAACGCGCGATGGGGATCTGGGGAGAGCCAGGTCGCCCCGGGTGGTTGGATCAATTGGTCAGCCGTACTTTACCCAGAGTTGCGCTGCTGGTACTTGTGGTTCTGGTTGCCTATGTTCTGGCCCAGATCACCTGGCAGGTGATACCTGTCCCCGCTGAACAGCATATCGTCCGTAGCGGGGAGGTGCTCACTGGAACGAAACATCCTGGCCGCTCCCTTAAAGATCAGTCGGACCGTCTCTCCGCTCTGCATGTGTTCGGTCGACAAGGGGCCGTAAAAAGAAGTGCTCCGAGGATTGTAGAGCGAGCGCCCGAGACAAGCCTTAACCTGACGCTGCATGGCGTTTTTGCCGATACTAAACCTGAACTTGGCGCTGCAATCATCGGCAAGGCTGGTTCAGAGCAGAAGTATTACAAGGTTGGCAAGAAGATTATGGGTGGGGTTACTCTGCAGGCGGTGCATGAAGACCATGTTGTATTGCTCAGAAATGGTCAGTCGGAGGTGCTGCGTTTCCCCAGGGCTTCCAAGCCCGTGGTAACCAGCAGCAGATCGAAATCCGCATCCAAGGCATCGTCTTCCTCTTCTCTGAGCACATACAAGGAGATGTTCAAGCGTGAACCGTTGAAGATTTTTCAACATCTTCGTTTCGTACCGGTTCGCACGGGCAAACAGTTGAAGGGTTATCGGATTTTGCCGCAGAAAAACCGGGATCTCTATAACCGCCTTGGTGTACGGCCATCCGACCTTGTCACTTCTGTCAATGGTGTTCCGTTAAATGATGACAGGCAGGCGATGGGCCTGATCAAAGATCTGCAAACAGCGGATAACATTGAACTGGTGGTATTGCGTCAAGGCCAGCAGACGACGCTGTCGCTGGATCTAAACTAGTTGTAGTTTCATAATTTGACCGTATATCCTACTAACTATAAAATCTACTCAAAGCCATATCCATAGTTTTCATTACATGCGGTGCGTAATTTTTGTCACTCTCTTTGACGTGGAGAATTAGCCATATCCGCAATTCTGACATAACTCTTCGTGCAACATCTTTCCCACTCTTCTGCTGCTCGACAAACGCCCTGAGTTGACTAGCAAATACGTCATGATCATCTCTATGTGAGTTGGATAGCGGATAGCCTGATCGCTCCATGAGAGCTTCTTCAAATGCAAAATGACTTCCCATGTATTTGACCAGCCTCATCAGCACTTGAGCTTCCTTTTCTCTATCTTTTTCATGAAGGGCTACCGCAAGTTCGTTGATGTACTCGGCAATGCGCCGGTGCTGATTATCAATGACTTCAATACCGGTAGAAAAGGAGGGCTCCTAGGCAAAATAGTGCATAATTTTTTCTCTTATATAACACGGAATATTCAGTAACAGGCAGCCGAATCTGATCCCGTAGATTTATTGATTCTTGGTGAGGGTCTATTCCCTCAAAGGTCGATACCAATTATACCTGGGAGGGTTATTGGACTGGTCTAGGGGATTCCCTTATTTTTACTGGCAGGCATCAGTCACCTGATGGATGGGTCTTGCTTAGTGATTCCGAAGCATTTCCAGTTGCTGGATCAGTTGGTTATTTATTTCATCCAACTTCAAATTTAACTCGTTGATGAAGGCTTTCCTCTCCTCTGGTGCATCGGGTTGCGATGCTACGCGTTCCAGTAGTTGCACCACTTCAACGCCGCCGTAAATACTCATAGCACCTTTTAATTTATGAATTAGCCCAGCTGCGCCACTCCAATCATCACGATTAAGCGCATCCGTTATCTCTTTCTTCGCGGTGAACAGATACGCTATTGCTTGTTCCAACAGTACCGTCATGCGTTGCGCACCCAGCGCATCAGTCAAACTGGCCAATTTCTCCTCAATTTCACTATTCTGGCTCTTCTCTTTCTTGTTGGATGTCTCTGTTTCCGATGGAATTACGCCGCCATGTATCCGGTGTCCAGCCCATTTCACCAGTGCTTGCGAGAGTAGAGGAATGTCAATTGGCTTGGTCAGAAAATCGTTCATGCCGGCAGCGAGACACTTTTCCCGTTCGCCCACTATGGCATGCGCAGTCAAGGCGATGATGGGCAGTTCCAACCCAGGGTGTTCACGCCGTATGGCCTTTGCCGTTTCGAAGCCATCCATTTGGGGCATTTGCAAATCCATAACAACCAAGTCGAATCGCTCCGAACGGAGCGCTTTCAGCGCGGCTTCGCCGCTCGCCGCCACATGCACGGTTGCACCCATCACCTCAAGCAGTTCGGTTGCAATCGCACTATTGAGCACATCATCCTCTACGAGCAAAATATGTGCGAACAGATCAGGCAGCGCTTGATGGGGCGCTTCAGCATCGGCCGCCCCACAATCGGTACCGGGGATAAAATTGGCACAAAACGCAAAGGTGCTGCCAGCGCCCAATTGGCTTTCCAGTGTAATTTCCCCACCCATGCGTTCCACCAGATTTTGGCTGATTGAAAGCCCAAGACCGTAACCACCATGCCGGCGCCTGATCGAACTATCCACCTGAGAGAAGGGTTTGAACAATTTTTCGTGCTGTTCCGGTGATATACCTGGGCCAGTGTCTTCAATTCTGAAACAGAGCCGTATGTTTTCCGGGGTTTGTTCCACTGGTTCGATAGAGACGGTCACTTTACCCCGATCGGTAAATTTGACCGCGTTGCCCACAAGGTTAAGCAGAATCTGGCTCAAACGTTGAGAGTCACCTTGCAGATAATTGGGCGTACTCTTCGTGACCTTGAGCTGGAACTGAACGCCTTTTTCGTCGGCCTGACCGCCGAGAATATGTTCAAGGCCCCGCAACACTTTGTTGAGTTGAAAAGGTTCTGAATCCAGCTCAAGTTTTCCATTTTCAATTATCGAACTATCCAGAACAGCGTCAACCCTCGCCAGCAGTGCTTGCGAGGAGGTGTGCATCATGTCGAGATAATCGCTTTGACGTCGGCTGGGTTTCGTTTGCTGCAGCAGATTCCCTAAGGTGACAATCGCATTCATCGGAGTGCGGATTTCATGGCTCATGTTGGCCAGAAATTCAGATTTTGCCGCGTTCGCCCGTCGGGCCGATTCCAGTGCCAGATTGAGTTCTTTGCTGGACTGGATGATATTTCTGAGCATCAGGATAACGAACAGATCGAAAACAACGATCAAGGCACTAAGAACTTGGTAGACGGCGTTCTCTCCCCGTAAGAATACCAGGACAAGCGAAAACAGAAGCGGCTGGGTGGTAATCAGAAAGCTCCGCCAACTGGAGATGTAACCGACGATCGAGCCTATGATCAGGGCTGCGCACACCAGTGCAATAAACATCTGGTAAGGTGGTTCGACCAAAGGGAACATCATCAAAGGAAGAGCCGACCAGAAGAGGCTGCTCGTTAGAAGTGTCGTCAGATAGAGCGGATACCAATGGGGGGTCTTCGTCAACGCCCTTGGTGATGCGCAGAAAGTAGATCCAGGCAGGGGTTTTAACGATCAATGCACCCAGAAGCCAACTCGTAAGCAGCGTGGGGGCGACCTCACTATATAAAACCAGGTAAACGGCTATCAGCGTCGAAATTTCGCCGATTATCACCAGGGGAGCATTTTTATAGAGGAGGCGCTTTTCGAAATCGGGGGCGTTTGGTGCCAGCTTGTTGACCATCCAGGTGAATATGTTTGTGACCGTCACGTTTCATCCAACTCCTGCAAAGGGATACGGGCAGCGTAAACAATCGCCCGGTGAGATACTGTGTAGCTATTCAGGAGAGAGGAGATCCGTTCCCATGGACTTTTTTGGAGCCAGCCAAAGAAAGCGTTATGATCAACCCAACCTTTTGCTATAAAAACTGTTCAATATAATACCAAGTCATAATGACAAAGTAGCCTGCCATCACAAGTTTTCTATGCTCCCCATGACTCAAACCACCTCTTATCCAAAAAAATTCTTTTGGTCGACGATCATCCTCTGGTCTGTGCATTTCTAAAAAGCCTGATTGAGATCGAAGAGGGGATGGAGATTTGCGGGGAGACAGGTTCAGCCCGCGAGGCCTGGAAACTCATCAAGTCTGAAAAACCGGCTCTTGCTCTGGTGGATATTTCGCTCGACAGCGGTAACGGGCTTGAACTTATAAAACGAATCAAGAGTGAATATCACTCAATCAGGTTACTTGTATTTTCTGCTCACGAGGAGGCAGTATTCGCACAACGTGCATTGGACGTAGGCGCCAATGGATTTATCAACAAGCGGGAGACACCTGATAAATTGATCAGGGCCATTCACACTGTACTCAATGGTGGCCTTTACCAAAGTGATTGGTTAAAGGCACAATGCGACGAGCGCCAAGTGTCAGACGGGGCATCTCCAATGGCAAATCTTAGCAACCGGGAGCTGGAGGTTCTTACCTTGATCGGTAACGGTAAAACAAACTCGAAGATTGCAAACCTGCTGAATATAAGCGTCAAGACGGTCGAAGCTCACCGAGAAAACATCAAGAAGAAAAAGCATTTCAAGACGGCGGCCGAACTGTCCAGCTATGCGATGCAGTGGACGATGAAGGGATAGGGATAGGAATTTGCTTTCAGCGAGCGCAGCAGATGGCGCCACCCACTGACTCAATAGCTGAGTCTCAGGGATAATCAGGAAAGATTATCGAATATATGATAAGAACAATATAAACCCGAAACCCTTTGTCTGGACAAAGTCAGCCAAAGAAATTTTGGAAAAAGTAAATCGTGCGCGATCAACTCTTGATAATATACGATCAAATTAGGACACTACACTAACCGTCCGTAAACAATGCGAATGCCTTTATTTGCGTTCATTGCAGATGCTTTCGTACAAGATTACTGCCTGCATCAATCAATTTTTCACTTCAAGGCCTTCAGCGCCTTTGCGTAGCCTTGCGAAGCAGCGCGTTGGATCCACTGCATAGCCTGGCTATCGTCTTTCTCCAACCCCAGGCCATGATGGTACATGTAACCCAATGCATATTGGGCCTCGGCATTGCCTTCCACGGCGAGCGGGAAGAGTAGCTGGAATGCAGCCGCATACTTCTTTTCCGCAAACGCAGTCCTGGATTGTTCCAGAATGATTTTTGGATCCTTGAGTTGGGCTTCCTTTTCGGCACTGGAGGTGCAGCCATAGAGAATGCTCAGGCTGAGCAGAGGAATTGCGAGCAATCGACAGATTGCCGGGAGTCTGGAACTTGGAGGGTATTGATCAGTGAGCATGATTGCGCTTTCCTGAGATGGATCTCCAGTGTCAGCCTACCAACTGGTTGAGATCGAAGATGGGCAGCAGTATCCCCAAAACGATAATGAGTACTGCGCCACCCATGAACAGGATCAGGAGTGGTTCAAATAGCCCCAGCACTGTCGAGACGAGAGATTCGATTTCACGCTCCTGAATGTCGGCAGCTCTCTCCAGCATCCCCTCCAGGTTGCCGCTTGATTCACCGCTGGCCAAGAGGCTGAGTGTCATGGGTGGAAAGTACCCTGTCTTTTCCAATGCACTATGCAGACTGCTACCCTCGCGTACTCGTAGTGATGCCTCTTCAACGGCATTGCGCATCGGCAGATTGGTCAAAACCTGAGAGGCGATGCGCAATGCATCCAGAATCGGGACACTGCTTGCGGCCATGATACTGAGGGTGCGTGCGAATCTTGCTGCGTTCGAGGTTCTGACCAACCGGCCAATCAGAGGGATATGCAGGGTAAAACGTTGCCACAGAAACTGGGGCCCCGGTTGTCTGATGATGTAGCTGAAGATAAATCCGCCGGCCAGCAGAGTCACCAACATCAGTACGCCGTAATCCCTTACTGTGTCACTGGTGGCGATGAGCGCCCTGGTGATGAAGGGCAGCTCTTGTCCCATGTTCTCAAATACCCGGGTGACCTGGGGTACGATGAAAGTCAGCAAGCCACCAACGATAAGGATTGAAACTATAACCAGCAGGGCGGGGTAGAAGAGCGCGAGCACGGTCTTTTGCTGCATCTGCTGGCGTCGTTCCGTGTAGTCGGCCAGACGTTCCAGCACCACCTCCAGGTGGCCGGACTCCTCACCGGAGGCAACGGTGCGGATATAGAGTTCCGGGAAGGTATGGGGAAATTCGGAGAGTCCGTCCGCCAGGCTGCGTCCCTCCAGAACCTTGGCGCGCACAGCCAGCAGAGTACGTTCCACATGCCGCTTGTCGGTCTGTTGTGAGACAGTCTTGATAACGTGTTCAAGTGGTAGGCCGGATTTTAACAGCGTGGCCATCTGGCGGGTGACCAGCGCCAGTTCCATGGCGTTGATCCGGCGCTGCAGGGTAAAACGGCGGCTTTGGACGATTTCAGAGCTGGCTGTGTTGACGGTGAGTGGGGTAAGTCCGTTCTCCCGAAGTTGCTGTCTTACCTGTTTGGCGCTGTCACCTTCGAGGACGCCGCGTTTCTCCTTGCCTGAATGGTCGAGCGCTACAAATTCGAAGGCATCCATAGTGCACTAGTCTTCCTGCGTGACACGAATGATCTCGTCGATGGAGGTATCACCTGTCAGTACACGGCGCATGCCATCCTGACGTATGGAGCCAGTTGATTTTCTTATGTGTTCGAGCATTTCCAGCTCACCGGTACCCTGATGGATGAGGTTTCGCAGGGTTTCATCGATAACGATAAGTTCGTAGATGCCGGTGCGTCCCAAGTAGCCGTTATTGTGGCACTTGTCACAACCGGTGGGCGCATAGAGGGTTACCCGTTTGTCCTGGGGCAACTCCAGCAATTCCAGCTCTCGCTGGGTAGCTGAATAGGGTTTTTTGCAGTGGATGCAGAGGGTTCTCACCAGTCGCTGGGATAGGACGCTGATCAGGCTGGATGCCAGCAGGAAAGGTTCAACGCCCATATCACGCAGACGGGTAACACTGCCGATGGCGGTGTTGGTGTGCAGAGTGGACAAAACCAGATGGCCGGTAAGACTCGCCTGTACTGCGACTTGGGCGGTTTCCAGATCACGAATCTCACCCACCATCACCACGTCGGGATCCTGTCTCAGAATAGCGCGAAGTCCTCTGGCAAAGGTCAGATCGACCTTGTTGTTGACCTGGGTTTGGCCGATTCCGTCGAGGTAGTACTCGATCGGGTCTTCAACAGTGACGATATTGCGGCTTTGGGTATTGAGCCGGGTAATTGCCCCATAGAGGGTGGTGGTTTTGCCGGAGCCGGTGGGGCCAGTGACCAGAAAGATGCCATGGGGGCGTTGGATAACACCCGGGTCGATCTGCGTCAGAAGTTTTTTGGACATGCCGAGATTGGAGAGGTCCAGGCGACCGGCTTTCTTGTCGAGAAGTCGCAGCACCACCCGCTCGCCGTAACTGGAGGGCAGCGTGGAGACACGAACGTCTACAGGTCTGCGTCCCACTTTCAATGAGATGCGCCCATCCTGGGGGATACGCTTCTCCGCGATGTCAAGATGGGCCATAACCTTGATGCGGGAGACCAGAAAAGGGGCAACTGTACGGGGAGGGTTGAGCACCTCCCGCAGAACGCCATCCACACGGAAACGAACCACAAGACGGTTTTCGTAGGGCTCGATATGGATGTCTGATGCCTCTTCCTTGATCGCTTCTGTGAAGAGTGCGTTGATCAGGCGGATGATGGGGGCGTCATCGTCGTTTTCCAGCAGATCTTCGGGTTGATCGAGTTGCCGTGCCACATCGTCGAGATCCATGTCATCGCCCATGGTCTCCATGATTTGGCTGGACTGTTTGGAACCTGATTCGTAGATCGCTATAAGTTTGCGTTCAAACTCATCTTCTGCGACCTCCTTCAAGACAAGTGGACGCCCAAGGAAGCGACGCATCTCGTTGAAGACGCTTATTGGTGTCCCGGTTTTGAATAGCACCAGAGTCTGATGCAGCGCATCTTCGTTGACGATAACGCCGTGACGCCTGGCAAAGGCATAAGTGACATCGTCCCGGATTCTTGGTTGGCGATGCTCTGTGCCATCATCCGTAGCCGGGACTGTCTCTGCCGGAAGGTTGTTCAGAAGTGACTCAGACATGTGGTGCTGGCTCAGTGTTGTGACGTGCCACTCTCCTCGTCAAAAGGCTGAGGAAGGGCATTGAATCGATCGGGCAGCAGAGGTGCTGCCTCATCGGGTAGCAGATCGACACCCTGCTGACGCATATCCAACTGCTGTGCCCGGAAGAAGTTGTATTTCTCGCCGGTCACAGCGGCATGGGTGGCGGCATCCCTAATAATAACAGGGCGCAGGAATACCACCAGGTTGCGCTTGACCTTGATGGTCGAGTTGGCACGGAAAAGGACACCAAGGATGGGGATGTCACCCAGAAATGGCACCTTCTCCTCCACCTGCTGCAGATTCTCGTCGATCAACCCGCCGAGCACTATAGTATCGCCGTCATCCACCATGACCACGGTTTTGATCGTGCGTTTGTTGGTGACGATATCAGCGGCACCGGTGCTGGCAGTCTTGTTGACGCTGGAGACCTCCTGGGAGATCTTCAGCTGGATGGCATTGCCTTCATTGATCTGCGGGGTGACGCGCAGGGTCAGGCCGACGTCCTGGCGCTGGATGGTTTGGAATGGGTTGACCGTGGTAGTGGAGCCGGTGGAGGCGTACTGCCCCGTCAGGAAAGGCACATTTTGACCGACGACGATCTCCGCCTCCTGATTATCCAGGGTAAGAATACTGGGGGTTGAGAGGATATTGCTCGATGTGTCGGTCTCCAATGCACGGATCAGGGCGGCAAAATTGATCGAGTTGTTGTTGAAGCTGCCAATCCCGATGGTGGTGCCGGAGGAGATCGCCGGAATGGTGTCTGCGGCGATGGCCCCGGCAATACTGCCGATGCTGGGGGTTCCAAGGTTGATGACACCCGCCGGTCCCGAGCCGCCAGGGGTGCCGTCGACGATCCACTGCACGCCAAGTTCCTTGACCCGATCGAAGGAGATCTCGGCGATAATCGCCTCGACCAGCACCTGGGCGCGACGGATATCCAGTTTGCGGATGATGGACTGAAGCGTATTGAAGATATTCTGCGGCGCAGTAATGATCAGTGCGTTGGAAGCTTCATCAGCCTGGATATTCACCGGAATAGAGGGGGCGCCCCCCTTGCCCTTCTTCCTGCTCTTGTCCAGGGTGTCGCTAACGCCGGTCAGTACGGTGGCGAGTTCCTTGGCGTTGGCATAACGCAGGTAGATGACCCGGGCATTGCCTTCATTTTCGAAAGGGGTATCCAGGTGTTCGATCACCACTCTTGTGCGTAACCGGGTGGTGGCGTCACCGCTGATCAGTACGCTGTTGGTACGCTCGTCAGCGATGAGTTTTGCCGGTTCCGCAGCGCCTTTACCCTTGTTTTTCCGCAATCCGGTGATGATCCGCACCACCTCTGCGGCAGAGGCGTGGCGCAGGGAAACCACTTCGATGGAACTGTCGCTCACTTGATCGATGCGGGAGATGATCTTCAGCAGGCGGTCCACGTTTTGTCTGCGATCAGAAATAATCAGAACATTGGTGGCGGGGTAGGCCGCCAGGTGTCCCTGCTGCGGGATCAAGGGACGCAGAATAGGTACCAGTTGGGAAGCGGTAACGTTTTTCACCTGGAGGATCCGGGTGACCATCTGATCCCCCGGCAGTTCATGGCTGTCGATGCCGGTGGGGATGCCGATCTGTTTGGCCTTTACATCGGGAACGATCTTGATGACCTCCCCGGCCGGCACGGTGGAGAATCCATGGACTTCCAGGATGGAGAGGAAGACCTGGTAAAACTCATCCTTGTCCATTGGATGAGCGGAGATGACGGTGACCTTGCCTTTCACCCGTGGGTCGACGACGAAATTCCTGCCGGTGTGTTCGGATACGGTCTTGATTAACGCGCTGATATCGGCGTCGTTCAGATTAAGCGTAATCCGGTCGGCTTGAACCGAGGCGCAAAACAGCAGCAGACTCAGTGCGATGAACAACCTGCCACGGATATGGCGATGCCACACGGATCGAGAAGATATTGGGGAACGGGTTTCCTGACTATTCATCGCGTTTTCTACACCGACCTTGGTCACTGCTCGTTTTGGCAGAGTTTGTTGGAATAAAAATCTTTATTCATCATGGGGTTATCTGCGGTATATGAGCCGTTTCTTAATACTAGCAGAAAGCGTTTGAGTCGTATATGCCATGGATGGGAACCGCGCCTCAAAGCTGCCCGGAAAAATTCAGCTGGATGCTGCCGCCGCTGCCTGATTTGCCTATCGCCTTCAAGGTGTTTACCAATGCAGGGTCAGCAGATGCCTTGGGTAGAATTCTGCCCGAGATCCGATAGGTGCCGGTCGGTGCCAAATTCAACTCACCCTTGATGCTGAGGCCGCCGCCAATATCCTGGATAGTCGACCTTAGCCCATTTTCATCGCCGCTAATGTCGAATTGTATGCCGCCCAAGTCCACGGCGACCGGGCTGGTGATGCCGGCCCCCTGCCAACGAATCCTGCCCGCAGCCTCATCGAGGTTTGATGCCGCAAACCGTATCGAGGAGATGTCGATGTCGAGATCGCCGATCGTGCCGATCATCGGTTGATTGAGCAGTCCGGGAATAATACGTGCCTTGACGATGCCCTTGAGGTGCTCGGCCTGGTAACTGCCATCGATGTTGACCCCCGCATAACCGTCAAGTTGTTGCCCCGGTCCGCGTAAGCTGAATCGATAGCGGAGTTTCCCGGTCAGCAGATCCAGCGGCTGGAATCTCCAGGCGGTTGTCCCCAGGTTGACGCCATTGTAGTGAGTTTCCGTAGCGCTGCCTGACCAAATGGTGCCGCTGCTGTCGGCAAGCGTGAGTGGGGCGATAGTATCGCCAAGCCAGCCCAAAACGTGGCGTGCCGGAGTGGCGGCGATCAGAAACACCACAAAGCAGCTAATGCCGAGAATGGTTGGGCCTGGCTGAGGTCTCATTGCGTCGCTCTTTCAAGGTCGAGTCTGGCATTTACCAAACCGGGTTTCTCCTGGCGATCGATGTTCAGGGAGATGATACTGACCACATGGCGTGCCTGGAGTAAGCCCAGCCATTTGATGATGCCATCGAAGGATGCCTGCTCGATCCAGATCTGAACCCGGTCGCTGCCTTGGGGTTTCAGTCGTTTGATTGCATGGCGCAGACGATGTTTTTTGGCGGTGCGGTCGATCAGGGTGAACAGCGCCTCATTTGAGTTTGCCGGAGTGGTTGTACTGCCCTCACCGCGTAGCTGCATGACCTCACTGGCGGCTTTCTGCATCCAGGCCAGATTTTCCTGCCGGTCTTTCAGCTGATGTGACTGCTGGTCTATCTCCTGTGCGAATGGCAGCCAGAAGAGCAGATAGGCTAGCAGGAGAACAGGCGTGGTCACCCCCGCAATCAGCGCTATACGTTCTTGTGGGGTTTTGGATGAGAGCCACTGGTTGATGTTCATGCCCGGGTTTTCCTGACACGGAGGTGGGATGAAACCTCTTTTTCCTTGGCATTGGCTGAACGGATCTCAACTGAGAGGTTCTGTGCTTCAATCTGCTTTTTTAGTTTTTCCAGCGCAGGAAGTTCGCGCGTGGTCAATTGCAGGTCGAGTTGGCCCTCCCGGTAACTGATATTGTTCAGGCGGCTGCCGGGGATTTTCATAATTTCCGCTGCCGGAATAGAAAAAAGATCGATGAAAGTGTCTCCTTGTTGTTTCTGATCTTTGCGTAGCTGGCGCAGTTTCTGTTCCATCTGCACTCGTGGATCCACGATACGTTTGATGTTGGGAAATGCGTCGCGGAAAGTCTGAGTGATCCGTTGGCTTAGCGCCGCATTCTCTCCCTTGAGCCGATAGTGGTCGAGTGATGATGAGACGATGGAAAGTCCCAGAAAAAAGCCGAATAGAATAGCTGCCGGAAGCCAGCGTTGCCACTTTTGGGCCTGCTTGTCGACTTGACGATAATCTCCCTGCAGCAGGTTGAGTGTCTGTTGCTCAATCAGGTTGTCTGACAGTAGTTGTCTAAAGTCGCCGTTGTAATCAACATGGGTTATCTCATAGTTGAGATTACCCAATGCCAGGTCGAAGTAGGGTGCGCTGCTGAGAAACGGAGCCTGAATGACCTCGAGGCGCTCTGGTGGATCTCCCTCTGTCTGGTCAATGGCAAGCCGGAGCAGTTCGGCGAAGTTGACCGGGTCGGCCGCAAATCCGGTATTGTCGCCGGTGCGAACCAACACCCTCTCATCATCGAGGTAGAGCGTCCAGCGATTGGGTTTACGTGGCAGGGCGAGCAGGTCGGGGTACATGGCCAGCGGGGCGATGCCGATCTGATGGAATGCATTCAGCCAATCATCGAGCAGCTGTTTTGCGATTACGGCGACCAGGGTCTTACCATCTGGGCTGGAAGGGTGAATCGCGAAATGCAGTTCCTCCAACTCTTCCGCAAGGTCGTTTTCCAGGGTAAAAGGGACTGCCTGGCGCAGCCGTTGGCGGTTTTTTGTGGGGATGTCGACTTTCGTCAGCAGCAGTTTGACACTGGGGACCAAAACGACCACGCGCCAGCCAGCCGTCTGTTCAGCCGCCTCTTTCAGTGTGCCGCTGCCAATCGGTCCGCTCTCCGGAGATCTGGCGCCAAGTGGATGCCAGCTTACCTGGTTTGCTTCACTATCCAGCAGTCGAATTACCAGTGTGCCAGCCATATTTCAGAAGGTTCCCGTTGTCCTCGACAGAGTATAGACGCCCTTGTCCGTTTTATTGATCAGACAACGGAGGTACTGGTTTGTATTATCCATGCTTATCGATGTCTCCAGAAGGAAGTAGTTGCTGGATACTGAGTAAGTCTCATCGGCATTCTTCAACGGTTCTTTATTATCGCCTAAAAGCTCGGCGAGTCTATCTTCAAATGCTTTATTATCTGTGAAGGGTGACTCCTTTCGTTCCGAGGTCAGGGTTTCAGCATCGGAATCAGTCAGAGATTCCACCAGTGCCCGAAGTATAATCGCATCCGCTGTATTTATGTTGATGGTGGCGGTTTCAGGCAGTGTGGTGACGTGGGGCTCGAGTTTTTCAAAAATTTCCGGGGTGATGCCTTTTATCAGCAGCAGTTCGGTTGGGCTGCTCATGAGTCCATTGGCTGTCCGGTAGGGGAGGACTCCACCAAGGTATTCATTGTCTTCCGCTCCATCGGGAAATTGCGCGTCGATATCCTGGTCGAGCCAGTCTGATACCGCTTGCGCAAGGCCCTCCTCCAGTTCCAGTATGTTCAAAAGACGGCGGAATACTTCGAGGTGTTGCGCCGTCCGGTTTTTGCTCTTTTGATCAGGCTTTTCGGCCAGGTAGAGATTATTCAGATTGAAGCGTGCCTGCAGGTCGACGATCTGGGCAGCGACCGTTCCCCCTTCGATAGCGGTTATTGGCAATGGTTTTGCCCAGTCTTCGTCAAGGGCATCGTAGGGGTTTTTTGCCTTTTTGTCCCTTTTTACGTCCCGTATCAGCTGGCCTCGCGCCCACTCTTCGCTGCCCAGTGCATAGAAATAGGTCTGATCGGTGATCAGTATGTTTGAGGTACGGCGAATGCTCAGCTGTAGAGTCTCGGTCATGGTGACCGCAGCGATGCTCGCTACCGCTACGATCATGATTGCAGTGATCAGGGCAACGCCTGATTGAGATCGTTTTCTCGGTGATCTGTTTTGCATTTTTCTGGCTATTGGGGGTTGCTGTCCAGTGATGGATCGATATCGGCAACCCGGAAAAGCCGTTGGATTTTTCCCCAGTCTTCGAGTTCCAGGGTGATTTCAATCGCCAGAGGGAGTGGGGCGTTGGTTTTTTCTTCCAGCTCCCCGGAGACCGGCCAGGATGGGTGAGCTTTCATCTTGTGGTCGAAGAAACGGACCTCAATGTTGGAAATGCCATCTAGAACCTTGGTGCGTCGTGGTTCGGTCCCATGGGCTCTATCCAGGGTGAGCCAGGTCAGACGGAACAGCTTTTTGTCCTCCAACAGATAGGCAATGCGTTGAAGATTACTGCGTTGCAGATTGAGCGGATTGGGTCTGCCGCCGCGGGTAAATACCAGCGCTGTCCCCCCATCTCCCCCGGCCTGCATGGCGGGTAGAGGATCGCCGTATTCGTCTCTGATCGGGCGAACCCTGGCCTGTTCGATATCACGGCGCATCAGGGTCAGAGCGATCTGTAGGCCCGAGAGGCGATCGATATGCGCTTCAACCTGAGCCTCGGTGTCGAGTACGACTTTCAGTCCTCTGTAGGCGATGAGAGAGATGATGGAGAAGATCGAGATCGCGATCAGTAACTCCAACAAGGTGAAGCCGGATTGTTTCAGGTCTGCTTGGGTGGCGGCGTTCATGATGTCAACGCCCTAGAAAGGCTGGCCGATAAAACTGACCAGACGTGTGACTGAGGCGTCGTCATCACTATTGCGGAAGACGCTTATCTCGACCTGTCTGACCCGGTTGTCCTGGGTGTTGGTGATTTTGCTCTTCCAGTGCCATTCACGCAGCCCCATTTCACTCTTGCCGGTACTCGTCCCCTGCGGTGGCCAACTCCGGCTGACCTGAATCTGAGTAAGTTGGTTCATGGCGACCCAGTGTGCCATTGTTTTATCTCGCAGATGTTCTGCGTTCAGAGACTGATTTGCTGAAACCTTTACGACGGAGGCCAGAGCGATGGCAAGAATTGCCAGCGCAACCAGGACCTCGAGCAGTGTGAATCCCTGCTGACGGGTGGTGGGTTTTTGCAGTTGCTTAGGGTTCGGAAACATGGTCCAGGCTGAGCTCTCCGATCTCGGTGCCTTTCAGCAGAAAGTAGTCGTCGGTGATTTCTGATGTGATCTTTACTTCAAACGGGGTGATTTCCCCACTGGTGAAAAAAATTATATCCGGCGTTTTTTTCTGTTTTTCCCGCCTGATCGGCTCATCGGCCATCAAGTCAAAGGATATTTCCTCAGGCAGGGAGCGCTTTCTGAATATGCGCTCCTCCAGTGGTTTCCAGGTCTTCTCCTGCAGGATGAGGAATTCGTAATGCTCCTCCTCAACCAGTGCGCCGATGATGTTGGAGCGGAGAAGCGCCTCTTCAGCCGCCAGGTCAACCAGGGTGAAGAATCGCCGTGCCTCGGTTCTCAGTGCGTCGGAAGGGGATGAACTCCCTATTGAGACCACCACATAGTTGACCAGTATCCCAATGATAAGGACGACTACCATGACCTCGATCAGGGTGAAACCACCACTGATCCGGGCAGATTTGGTTTTCTGATAACCCATTCGCAATAGCTTCATTGAGTGGCGCTTCATCTTCGAGGCCGAGCTTTCAGAGACCGGGCAGACCCGTCACTCCAGGTTCCAGTTACCGACATCATCTTCAGTGGATTGAGTATCGACCCCGGTGGAGTAGATGTCGATGGCCCCATGGCTGCCTGGGTTGAGAAACAGGTAGGGGCTACCCCAGGGATCCTTGGGTAGCCGGTCGACATAACCCCCGTCCTTCCAGTTTTTGGGTTCCGGGGCGCCGGCGGGTTTGCTTACGAGTGCTTCAAGCCCCTGGTCTGTGCTGGGGTACATCATATTGTCCAGGCGATAGAGATTGAGGGCGGCTTCGATGGCCCTGATATCACTCTTGGCCTTAGTCATCCTGGCCTGTTCAGGGCGATCCATAATCTTGGGTACTACGATCGCCGCCAGAATGCTGAGAATCACAACGACAACCATGACCTCGATAAGCGTGAAGCCGGAAACCCAACGTTTGGGTGTGACTAAAGAGGGGTGTTTTCTGAAAGCAGATGGTTGCATTGAATCGGCCTGTCTGGAGATGGGGTTGGTTGATCTCATGATTATTGAGTATTTGTGCTTTAAGATTAGTGAGTTAGGATGTGCTTTTCCACTGTTTCCTCAATCACTGGATGCTATGCAGAGCATGATGACACATTTCCACAGGTGAATTGTGACGGGGTTTTCTCTATAGTACACCCGGTACCCGTAGAGGGGGTATCAAGTGGCAGTTTTCAGTAAGTGGCCTAGTAAATAAATCGGCTCTAACTGCTTGATAACAAAAATATTAATAGGAATTTTGCTGCATCCCATGTTCTGTGTGGGTGGCTATTGTGACTGTTGTTCCTGCCAGGCGTTCAACTTCTTTGTCTCTCTGCCGCCATGTTTTTAAATAAGTGGATGTTGTTTTGAACAGGGTTGCCCGTGTTTAACGGGCCTCCCCCAAGCTGGGATTTCGTTCTGTTTTGGAGAGGGCTTCAAGCCTGTCCACACCTTGAATAACTGCGATGGGTTGAATCTGGGAATGACAGGGAAGGTACGAGGTTTGTTGCGGTGAGTGTCGGTATCATCGGCTATTCGTTGGCAGCGTTGTTTTTCTTTCTGTTCAGTGCGTTGCTTTTAACCAGCTGGCGCGGCAGGATTGAAGGCATTGTCTTGCTTTCGGCCGTGGCGGTTACCGGCTTTTGGGGACTGTCGGCGGTTTTTCTACTGCTGCAGGAGACTGCGCTCACTGTAGGCGTCTATTTTACCCTTGAGGTTGCCAGAAATATCGCCTGGTTCGTGTTTCTGCTGCGCCTGTTGCAGCCACTTTTGCAGTCATCCAGCGGGGATGTACGTATCCTCCGCTTTCTGCCCGCGCTTGTCCTGGGTGTCTCTGTCGTCCTCTTTGGACTTGGGCTGCTGGCCTCGAACTATCCAAATCTGGTGGTTCTTCCCATGGCGGCAAGTCTACAGCTGTTTGGGCATCTGGGCTTTGCCATTACCGGGCTGACTCTGGTCGAGCAGCTTTTCCGCAATACGCGTCTTGAACAGCGCTGGGCCGTGAAATACCTCTATTTTGGTATCGGTGCGCTGTTCGTGTTCGATTTTTTCCTCTACGCAGATGCACTGCTGTTTAAACAGATTGATAGCGATTTATGGCAGGCCCGTGGGTTTATCAATGCACTGGTGGTGCCCATGTTGGTCGTGGCTGCAGCCCGTAACCCAAGTTGGTCGGTCAAGATTTTTATCTCAAGGAAAGCGGTTTTCCATACCACCGGTTTGCTGGGAGCAGGTGTCTATCTGCTGATAATGTCAGCGGTTGGTTACTATATTCGCTTCTATGGTGGCTCCTGGGGAAAGGCTGCCCAAGTGATTTTTCTATTCATGGCCATAGCAACGCTGACGGCCATTCTCTTCTCCAGTCACCTCAGATCCCGAGTTAAAGTCTTTCTCAGCAAACACTTTTTTCGCTACAAATATGATTATCGGGAAGAGTGGCTTCGCATCATCCATACTCTGTCTGAGGGTGAGCCTGGTCCGAGGATCCGTGAGCGGGTGATTAAAGCCGTCGCTGACCTTGTTGACTCCGGCGGGGGGGTTCTCTGGTTGCGCGACGACAGCGGTAACTATCCCTGTGTCAGCCACTGGCAGGTACCTTTGTGTCAGTTCACTGTTAAGTCGGAGAGCTCTCTCGTAGACTTTTTTATCGCAAAGGACTGGATTATCGATCTCGAAGAACTAAAATCATCTCCAGCGCTTTATGAGGGGCTCGAGCTGCCTGATTGGGTGAGGGATGTGAAAGACGCCTGGTTGCTTGTGCCGATTAGGCACCATGGTGATCTGTTGGGGTTTCTAGTCCTGATCCGGCCTAGGGCGCCAAGGCAAATTAACTGGGAAGACAGGGACTTACTGAAAACTGCTTCGCAGCAGGCAGCCAGCTATCTGGCGCTGATGCAGGCCTCTGAAGCGTTGGCCAGGGCCAATCAGTTTGAAGCTTTCAATCGTCTTTCCGCTTTTGTTGTCCACGATCTGAAAAACCTCGTTGCTCAACTTGAATTGGTTGTAACCAATGCAGTCCGTCACAAAAATAACCCTGAATTTATGGAGGATGCCATCGGAACCGTGGATAATGCGGCCAACAAGATGAGCCGTCTGCTCGCACAGTTGCGAAAAGGGCGGTTTGAAAAAAGCAGTGCCCAAGTGTTTCCTGTGGCGGAGGCGTTGCAGGAAGCAGCAAGGGAACACGCTGGATTTTTGCCGCGGCCGGAGCTGGCAATTTCTGATGAAGAGGTCAGAGTGGTCGCTGACAAGGACCGTTTTGCCGCAGTAATAGGACATTTGATCAAAAATGCCCAGGAGGCAACGCCCGATGATGGCTATGTGCGGTTGGCTATGTGTGCGATGCCTGGTCAGATTGAGATCACCATTGAAGACAATGGCTCGGGGATGGATGAGACATTCATTCGTGATCATCTGTTTCAACCTTTTGAAACTACCAAGGGAAATGCCGGCATGGGGGTTGGCGTCTATGAAAGCCGGGAGTTTGTCCGGGCGCTTGGTGGTCAGATAGCTGTGACCAGCAGGATTGGTAAGGGCACAAAGTTTTCTGTGACTATACCGATTCGGATTGAGGAAGAAGAGGATATGCAAATGGAGATCTCGCATTGAGCAGTGGAAATGAGTTGTTGCGGTCACTATTGATCGTGGAAGACGACCCGGGACTGCAGAGTCAGTTAAAATGGTGTTTCGATGGCTACGAGGTTCAGATTGCCGGCGATCGGGCGTCAGCCATAGCAGTATTGAGGCGAGTTGCCCCACCAGTCATTACGCTGGATCTCGGTTTGCCGCCGGATCCTGCAAATGTGAGCGAGGGGATTGCAACCTTGAAAGAGGTTTTGCGTCTGGCTCCCCGAACCAAGGTGATTGTTGTGACAGGGAACGACGATCGTACCAATGCACTGAAAGCACTGGAACTTGGAGCCTATGATTTTTATCAGAAGCCAATCGACTCGGTTGTGCTGAAGGTCATAATTGATCGAGCGTATCAGCTCTATGAGCTGGAAGAGGAGAACCGAAATCTCGCGATGCGGCAGGGGAAATCTCCGCTGGATGGGGTTATAGCCAATAGTCCGGAAATGCTGGATGTCTGCCGGATTATCGAAAAGGTGGGTCCGACGGATGCTACCACCCTGCTATTGGGTGAGAGTGGGACTGGTAAAGAGGTACTTGCCAAGGCGATCCATGAAATCAGTGCCAGAAATGAGCAGCCATTTGTTGCTATTAACTGTGCTTCTATACCGGACACTTTGCTTGAAAGCGAACTTTTCGGCTATGAGAAAGGTGCATTTACCGGTGCTGTTAAAAGGACGCTGGGCAAGATTGAGCATGCGAGTGGAGGAACGCTGTTCCTGGATGAGATTGGTGATATGCCTTTATCGCTACAGGCAAAGCTGCTGCGTTTTCTGCAGGAACGGGTGATTGAGCGGGTTGGCGGACGTGCTGAGATTCCAGTGGATGTCAGGGTGATCTGCGCCACGAACCGGGATCTCGATGAGATGATCCGCAGTGGGACTTTCCGTGAGGACCTTTTCTATCGAGTGAGTGAAATCACGATCGACATTCCACCACTGCGTGACCGGGCTGGAGATGCGGTGTTGCTGGCGTGGGCATTTTTGGCAAAATTTTCCGCTCAGAACTCAACCAAGGTCAGAGGGTTTAGCAAAGAAGCACTGCGGTCTATTGAGGACTATTCATGGCCTGGCAACGTGCGTGAGCTGGAAAACAAAATAAAACGCGCAGTCATTATGGCGGAGGGTTCGCAAATCTCAGCAGAAGAGTTGCAATTGAGCGTAGGATCAGAAGAGAGTCAGCCTTTTAATTTGCGTGAAGTTAGAGATCGGGCTGAAGCAAGTGCAGTGTCGCGCGCCCTGACTTATGTCGAAGGGAATGTTTCCAAAGCGGCCGAATTGCTCGGCGTGAGCCGTCCAACACTCTATGATCTTGTGAATAAATATGGTCTCAAATAGCAGCGGCGTGATGAATAGCAGAACGGCAGCTTCCCCCGCAATTTTTCTGATTGCCGGATTGTTACTGGCTTTTCCTCTCTATTATCCAACGCTCGACAGCTTTTTTAATATATGGACAGCATCGGACTCAGATCAGTCCCATGGTTTTCTTTTGTTCGCTGTTTGTCTCTACATCTTCTACGAGGAGTGGAAGGCCAGAAAGGACCGTCTCTCCGTCAAGCCAAGATATCTTGGTTTGATCGGGATAATTGTTTTGTCCTTGCTCTGGATGATGTCTGGTTTGGTCTATGTGGAATCATTGCAACAAGCGCTATTCATTGCCATCCTGGCAATGATCATCTTTAGTTTTCTGGGCCTCAAGGATGGAGCGCCATTCTATTTTCCGGTGCTTCTATTGTTGAGTGTTGTACCGGTCTGGAAAGTGCTGGCACCTCATCTGCAAACCGCAACAGCGGTTACAGTCGGCCACATGCTTCAAGCATCGGGGATAACATCAGTCAGAGAAGGATATCTGCTGATCATACCGGAAGGCACCTTTGAGGTGGCCGAATTTTGTAGTGGTATACGTTATCAAATTGTTGGTATAACGATTTCGTTGCTGTATGCAAGACAGTCGGGGTTCTACCTGAAAGAGACTATCGTGTATGTCGCTTTTGCCTCACTTCTAGCGTTTGTTGCAAATCTTATGCGCGTATACTCTGTCGTTGTAATAGGGCACCTCTCCAACATGGAGAGCGAGATCGTACACGATCATAATATGTTGGGTTGGACGATTTTTGGTGTTTTCATCCTCATCTATCTGTGGGGTTCGCAACGTTATCTACCGATACGTTCAGCCATAGAACAAGCGGAAGGCGATGGAATAAAATTGGCAGACGGGAGCAGGCGCAGAAACCTGAGATTCACAGTCCTGGTTTTTTTTGCAACATTGACCGGTCCGGCGTTGGCCTTTTTCTACATGTCAGGCGAGGCGGAAACAGACAGCTCCACTGTAGAATTGCCAGGCAAGATAGCTGACTGGAAGCTGGTTGAAAACAGGCTGACTTCATGGAAGCCTGACTGGTTGCAAGGAAATATTGTTGTTGAAGGTAGATACAGCGATGGAGTACATAGAGTTGATGTGTTTTTGTCCCGTTTCAGCTCACAAGAACAGGGTAGAGAGGCGATCAGTGTCTTGAATGAAGTATATGATTCTGACATATGGTCGAGAATCTATCGACGTGTTACCGATCTCGGTCAGGTAAATGGTCGAAACTTGATTGTTGAAGAGACGAGGCTGAAAGTCGCTGGGTCAGATAGAGGACGAATTGTCTGGCGCTGGTACAATGCGGCGGGTAAGCGGGAACAAAAAAATATCAAAGCCAAGTTGCTGAATCTACTGGGTACTTTAAAAGGAAATCCTGAGATAGATGTCAATATGGTTAGTTATGACCTCGGTGCCGATGAGGATAAAACCAGGATCAAGATGATCGGATTTCTACCAGGGTATCTGGCCGCGGTGGAGAAATAGAGTGTTTCAAACAGGGCTGTCTTGAGGCATGGCTGAACTTACAACTATCCAGAACCGCAATGTGAACATGATTGATTTGTAAAATACTGGGCATGGAATGAAAGAGATGTATATCAATAAAAAGCGATTTCTCAAGGTGACGTTAATGGCGTCTGCTGCAGTGGCGATATTATTGAGTGGTTGTAGCGGACAGGACGATGAACTTGCCTATCTGGAGAGCGCGCGGACTCATACGGAAGGGAAGCAGTATCAAAAGGCTGTTATTGAGTTGAAAAATGCTCTACAGATCAATTCAGACAACGGTGATGCAAGATTATTGTTGGCAAGAGTTTATCTTAAGGTCAGGGATGGTGCGTCGGCAGAGAAAGAGTTGATCCGGGCAAAACAATTGGGTGTGCAGGAGAAAGATCTCTATCTGGTAAAGGGAGAGGCTTTGCTACAGCAGCGGCTCTACGATCGGATCCTCGATGAAATAAAAGAAGAGGGGATACAGGCTGCGGACCTGAGTGAAGTACAGATCTTGCGTGCCCAGGCGTTTGCCGGGAATAACAAGAAAGAGAAGGCATTGGACTTATACCATGCCGTTCTTGCGCGAGAGGGCACCTATGCGAAGGCATTTTCAGGGATAGGGCGAATCTACCTTGTTGAAAAGGATTATGAAAAAGCTATAGAAGCAAGTGACGAAGCACTTCAAGTTGAAAAGGGAAATGTCGATGCATGGACCATCAAAGGATTAGCGTATTTCAAACTGCAAAAATTCCCTCTTGCGGAAGATGGCTTTGAAAGTGCACTGGCTGGACTTGAACAGGAAATATTTTCTCAGCGCAAGTTTGTACTGCGTATTTCTTTGATTCAGACGTTGCTGGCACAGAAGAAGATTGATAAAGCTTCTGCCAATATCGAAATTATCAGTAAAATCATACCTGAAAATCCCTTTGTCTCCTATTTGTCAGCATTGCGCTACTTTATGGCGGGAAAATATGATTTGGCTGAAATAGATCTGCATCACGTAATCAAAGTAATGCCAGGCCATGTGCCTACACATCTGCTTTTGGGTTCAGTGCATTTTGCCCGGCGAAACTATGAACAGGCAAATGACTTCCTTACAAGGTATGTCAATGAAGTACCGACACATATTCAGGCGAGGAAGCTACTGGGTGAGACACGTTTACGCCTGAACAGACCCGGTGACGCGGTCGAAATTCTAGCTCCCATCGTTAATGACAATACCAAAGATGTAGAACTTTTGACCATGATCGGCAATGCTGCGAGTCAGTCAGGACAGGATGCATTAGGTACCCATTACTTGAGAAAAGCTGCGTTAGTCAGGCCTGAAAGTACTGGCATCAGAGAAGAACTTGCAAAAGCTTATTTGAGGAAAGGTGCGATTGATCAGGCCATTGAAGAGCTGGAGGGACTTTCTGGCACAAATTCATCTGATAGCAATCGTCTTCTTCTTATCTACGCTTATTTGAGAAAGCAGGAGTTTTCACAGGCTGTGAAACTGACAGATGAACTGCTGTCAGCTAATCTTGAAAGCCCGATGCTGATGACGCTAAAAGGCGGTATTCAGACAATGAGTGGAGAGAGGGTCAATGCGCGGACACTGTTTAGGAATGCCCTGAAGATCAAGAAAGACTATCTGCCTGCACTGTTTGCGCTTTCCAAGCTTGATTTGGAGGATGGAAAGTTAACTGAATCGGACGACAGACTGAATCAGATTCTTGCATTGGATCCTAATAACGTGAATGCAATGCTTGGACTTTCACAAATTTCCGAGCGTAGACAGGATAGGAAGCAAGCACTCTCCTGGATTGAGCAGGCGAGGAAGGCAAATGCTTCAGCCTTGATCCCAAGGTTTGTTTTGGCCAGATATTACCTGAAAACGGGTAAAACCGATGAAGCATTGGAAGTGTTGAAAGAGGTTGAGGCGATAAAGCCAACCGACGTGACTTTCCTTCTTTTGATGGGAAATGCTGAGTTGCAGATAGGGCGTTTCAATAAGGCGATTGATTATTTTGAAAGATATGTTCGTCAACAACCTCAGTCGGTTGCAGGCTACATAGCACTCGCCACTGCAGAGTCGAAACATGGTCGTCTTTCCAGTGCAAAACGCACTCTGAAAAAAGCACTGGAAATTAACCCCAACCATTTGCGTGCAACAATTCTATTTATCTCTATTGAAACAAAAGAGAAAAATTATCCTGAGGCCGAGCGACTGGCGATGATTGTCAAAGAGAATAAAAAAACGGAGCAGTGGGGTTATGTTCTCTTGAGTGATATCTACGTTCAATCGAGAAATTACGCAAAAGCTCAGGTGCTATTGAATGAGGGACTGGCAAAGTATCAATCGTTTACACTGTCGGATAAGCTTTCCAAGGCATACTATCTTGATGGCAAAAAAGATAAGTCAGTGGAAGTTATGGCGAAATGGGTGAAGGATAATCCTGACGACATGAAGGGGACTTTGGCACTTGCATCCACCTACCAGAAAATGGACAGGATTGATGAGGCGGTTAAACTTTACCAAAGTGTTCTTGACAACAATTCGGGGAATGTAATCGCACTAAATAACATGGCGCTGATACTTTTTGAAAACAACCAGGAACTGGCGATTTCATACGCGGAGAGGGCGTATAAAAATGCGCGCACGAGTACAGCAATTGCTGATACTTATGGTTGGATGCTGGTTCAAATCGGTGATATGGAGAAAGGTTCTGAGATCTTGAGCAGAGTGGCAGTATCATCAGATGATCCCAACGTCTTGTATCACTATGCAGTAACTCTGTATAGAAAGGGGCTGAAAGAGCAGGCGAAAAGGGCGCTTGCCCATGCTTTTGACAGCGACAGGGAGTTTGAGGATATGGAAGGGGTAATGGCTCTCAGAAAAGAATTGAATAAACGGTAGTATGATTGCACGCGCATTGAATAATCTGGAGATAGAGATGCAAGTATATTTTTCAACATTTTTCCGCATGACATGGTTTTTTGCTCTGATGTTCCTGATTACTTTGGGAACAGGTTGTTCAAGCCCATCAATGAAAATGAAATCCATCGAAGTTGCTGACTCGGCTGTGCAAACAAACGCGACCCCAGTCTACCTGATTGGGCCAGGGGATGCGCTCAGCGTCTTTGTTTGGGGCAACCCTGAGCTATCAGCAGAGGTTATTGTTCGACCCGATGGCTATATCTCAACGCCTCTTGTAGAGGATGTCCAGGCATCGGGAAAAGCTCCGACAGACTTGGCCCGTGAAATGGAAGCGGAATTATCCAAGCTCATAAAAAATCCTAGAGTCACCGTCAGTCTTACAACAACTGTTGGACAGTACTCAGAACAGATAAGGGTTGTTGGGCAGGCTTCCACGCCTCGCGCACTCCCTTATCGAGAGAATATGACTTTGCTGGATGTCATTATTGCGGTGGGTGGTTTGACAGAATTCGCTGCTGGCAATAAATCGATTATCGTTCGCAATGTCGGTGGAAAAACTGAGCAGTACCGTGTTCGCCTTGATGACCTGATCAGAGATGGCGACATTTCTGCAAATGTTAAGGTGGTTCCAGGTGATGTTTTGATTATTCCTGAAACTTGGTTCTAACATGTTCCACTTTGCGGTTTTGTGGCATATCAGTCGAAGCCCACTGGTTAGGTATAACATTTTCAGCGTTTATTAATGATCGGCTGGATGATGGAGAGTAACCGAGGTACGTAATGGTAAGTAGTATCGAAAAAGCGATAGATCGGCTGAACAAAGAGCGATCTCACAATCAGAGTGGTGGGGCGGAGCAGATTGCCGCTGCAGATGAGGCGTTGGTTGAGTCTGATAACGTCGATGCTGAATCCAAATCAATAACCGGAGGAGAAACTGAGGACGGCAAGGGTGTAGTGGCTGTCAATCAGGATGTGTCCACCGCTTCTCCGATTGATTCTGATGCAATTGTTGCTGCACCTGAATTACCTGAAAAAGAGATCTGTGAAATTGATTTTGAAACTTTGGGTAAGGCAGGTTATTTGGTGCCTAATAGCGATCAACAGAGGCTGTCTGAGGAATATCGCATAATCAAGCGACCCCTGTTGATGAATGCTTTTGGTAAGGGTGCTGCACCGGTTGAGCGCGGTAACTTGGTTCTGGTTACAAGCTCTTTTCCTGGCGAAGGTAAAACCTACACGGCGATTAATCTTGGCGTCAGTATTGCCACTGAACTTGACTCCACTATCCTGCTCGTCGATGGTGATGTCCTAAAGTCATCTCTTAGCAAGTTACTGGGAATGGAAGATAAGCCGGGATTGATTGACGTCTTGGAAGACCCAACTATGGATCTTGGCGACGTGATTCAGAGTACACAAGTGCCAAAACTGAAAATTCTCCCTGCCGGAAGACGACATCAGAACTCTACTGAGCTGTTAGCCAGCGAAAGCATGGAGAAGATTTTGACAGAACTGGCTGAAAGGTACCCAGATCGTATCGTTTTATTTGATGCTCCTCCTATGCTGGCAACAACTGAAGCTGGTGTTCTTACTTATCGAATGGGACAGATAGTGATGGTTGTCGAAGCGGGCAAGACGCCGGTTGATGCTGTTAATGAATCGATTGCACAGCTTGATCCAAACAAAGTGATTGGTCTTGTTTTGAACAAAAGCAGAGTGAAGTCCGGCCATAAGTATTATGGTAGTTACTATGGTTGATACTGTTTTCTTGAAAGAAATGATCTATGGCAGAGGGAAAACAACTATTAATCGGATATTCGTTTTTTCTTTGTTTTGTTTAATATATTCCAATGCCTCGGCGGTATCTTGGCATATTGAGCCTGTTGCCACTCTAAAGGGTTCATATACGGATAATGTAACGCTTGAGAGTAATGATCTGGCGGAAAACGACTTTATTACGGAAATATTGCCGGGAATTCATATTTTAGCTGATGGAAACAGATTGGATCTTGATCTCGATTATCGTCTGCAGCACATCCGCTACTATGAACATAGCGAGTCGAATAAAACCCAACATGCGTTAGGGTTGAGAGCAGATCTTGCGGTTGTTGAGGATCTGTTTTTTATTGAAGCAACATCAGATTATACGCAAGTACCGGTGTTTTCATCCAGTGTCCGCGACCCGGAAAATATTGCGATTACCGATGATGTCACGGATATTTTCACGAACTCGATTTCACCTTACTTGGTACATCAGTTTGGCAATTTTGCTGCGGGCCGTCTGATGTATACCATACGGCGTGTCAATTATACGGATTCGACAACCAGCGATGTTGATCACAGGGTTATCAATGCAGGGCTGAGTAGTGGTACGGGATTTACAAAACTCAGATGGAATTTGACCTATAGCGACAGAGATGCCGAACCAGAGATAGGAACGGCCACGAGATTCAAGATTGCAATGGCTGATTTGAGGTACCCGCTCTACAAAAGAATGTTTGCCATTGCCAAGTTGGGCTATGAAAAAAACACCTACAGTTTGTCTGATACCAGTACCAAGACTGAGGGTGAAGTCTGGGGGCTGGGTTTAGGGTGGGCGCCTACAACGAGAACCAGTATGGAAGCTGTATTCGGCAGACGGTATTTTGGTAATACTGCAAATGTAATACTCACACATGAGGGGTCTCTGTTTACTGTTTCTGCTTTGTATGACGAGGATTTTACTACGGGGTCATTTGTTGATGCGGGAACCCCGACATTCGATGAGAATGGGAGGCCTATCTATGGAATAGATCGTCCGTCTATTTCAACAGAGGTGTATCTCAATAAACGAATGTCCGCTGACCTTGTTTATTCTTTACGTAGATCAGAAATTACGTTTACACTATTTGATACAACGCGTGAATATCAAGTGACGGGCGAAGTTGATCATGTTTATGGCGGGGATGTGGTCTGGGATTGGACATTAAGTTCCAGAACTACTGCCACATTTGGTGCTTTTTGGCATCAGACTGCACCATTTGAAGAAACACCAAGAATCGATGATTTTTATGGTGGCGTACGACTTGAACGCCGTCTATCCCCGAATTTGACGGGTGGTGCAGACTACTCCTTTTTAAAACGTGATACTGCGACTGATGGAGGAAGCTACCGCAGAAACAGGGTAGGTGCTTATATCACGTTAGTGTTTTGAAGGAGTCGGAAAATCGCCCAACGGAACCTACTGAAAAAGCATGCATCGCTTTCTCTCGCCCAAGTTGGATTTTCTGAAGTTTTGTTGACCTCACAGGGGTTTCGCTCGTAGGGCTGTTCCCATAAAGCAATTAAACAGTATTTGAGGCAGGGTACAAAACCGTTGAAAACTATTGCCTCAGCAGAGCAAACGGGAGTTTCTTGTGCGTTTTCTAAAACTGCTTTTTTTCATATTTGCGATGATGGTGGGTGCAGCTTTCACGGTGCTCAATGCAGAGCCGGTACTTTTTAACTACTATTTTGGCAGTCGTGAATTGCCGCTTTCTGTAATCTTGATAGGCACGCTTGGTTTAGGCATTTTTCTTGGAATCCTGTCAGGGTTGAATACCATGCTAGGTCTGAAGCGAAAAAACTCCATTTTGCGGAGACGTTCTCGTCTGGTGGATGAGGAGGTAAAAAATCTCCGGTCTCTCCCGCTTAAGGATCAATAGGTATGCTTGAGCTTCTGCTCTTGCTGCTGCCGGTTGCGGCTGCTTCAGGTTGGTTTGCTGCTCGACGGAGCGAGACTGGCCGGGACAAAACCAGTAGCCAGGAGGTCTTTCCCACCTATTTCAAAGGATTGAATTTTCTCCTGAATGAGCAGCCGGACAAGGCTATTGATGTCTTTGTTAAACTTCTGGAAGTGGACAGTGATACGGTAGAAACGCATTTGGCATTGGGCAATCTGTTTCGCCGTCGGGGAGAGGTGGAACGGGCAATACGTATCCACCAAAATCTGATCGCACGACCCACCCTTACAAGGGAGCAGAGAGCCCAGGCTTTGCTGGAACTTGGCCAGGACTATATGCGAGCGGGACTGTTCGATAGGGCTGAAAATCTTTTCGTAGAGTTGACTGAAATAAAGCTTCATAGTGAACAGGCGCTTTCCAATCTCCTGGTGATTTACCAGCAGGAAAAAGAGTGGGATCGATGTTTAGAGGTGGCGCAGCAGTTGCAAGCGAGTGATGGCAACTCGCTTCAGCCTATAATTGCTCACTTTTACTGCGAACAAGCTCAACTGCTGATAAAAAAAGGCAATACTGTTTCTGCCATAGCAATGCTGAAAAAGGCTCGGTCAGTAGATAGTGGATGCATTAGGTCGACTATCTTGTTGGGGGAGATAGAGAAGTCAAAGGATGATTGCCGATCGGCCCTCAAAATATACAAAATGGTGGAAGTACAGGATTCCGCCTATCTGACTGAAATTGTGCCTTCTTTGATCGAATGTTATGGAAAGATTGGCGATAGAGCTGCACTGAAGGATTATTTGAAACAATTATATAGCAGACATCGCGATACTTCTGTAATGCTGGCGTTGGCAGATATTATTACCGCCGAAGAGGATGTTTCATCAGCGGTTGATTTTGTCCTGCAACACCTCAAAGCGCTTCCTGATCTTAAAGGACTTGACCGGCTGGTCACTCTAAACTTGCAGAATAGTGGCAGCAACCCACGAGAGAGCATGGAAACACTCAACAAGGCAGTTGCGCTGATGCTGGCCCGCCAATCCTCGTATCAGTGTGAACAGTGCGGATTTTCTGCAAAAACCCTGCATTGGCAGTGTCCCAGTTGCAACAACTGGAGTAGCATGAAACCGATTCGTGGATTGGGCTGTGGGTCTAGAGAAAAATAGGCGGCTGGTAGCTTATCCAATATCAATTTTATGAGGCCGTAGGACAGATGAGTGACAATACTTCTCGGGTTATCGTTGCCCTGGATTTTCCTGATGAAACGTCTGCACTGGAACTGGTGGAAAAACTTGATCCTGGTATTTGCAGGCTCAAGGTGGGCAAAGAGATGTTCACTCGTTTGGGTCCCTCATTTGTCGAACAACTGAGTGGCAAGGGATTCGATATCTTTCTCGATCTTAAATTTCATGATATTCCAAATACTGTTGCGGCTGCCTGCAGTGCAGCAGCAGACCTTGGTGTTTGGATGATGAATGTTCATGCGTCAGGGGGACGTCGCATGATGGAAGCGGCGGCGGAAAGGTTGGCAGTTCGTTCAGAAAGGCCACTTTTGGTGGCCGTGACAATTCTGACGAGTCTGTCAAAAGAGGATATTGCTGAAGTTGGCTATCATGGTGAACCAGCTGAAAATGTCCTGCGTCTGGCGGATCTCTCCCTCTCATCCGGGATGGATGGAGTCGTCTGCTCCCCCCGGGAAGCATCCGATATCCGAGGCAGGGTTGGGGACGATTTTCTGCTGGTTACGCCCGGTGTGCGGCCGTTGGACGCAGCGGTTGATGATCAGCGCCGCGTGATGACGCCTGCAGATGCGATCAATGCAGGGTCAAGTTATCTAGTTGTTGGACGCCCGATAACAGCTGCGGCTAATCCGTTGCAGGCACTGCATGCGATAAATAACGAAATTTTGTCTGTCTTGAAAGCCGGATAAATTTTTCACCAGGTTTTGCTTGAAACCCATCTGGAAACATACGGCTACTGAAATGGCATTGTTATGAAGAGTGACAAGGGAAGAAGATGAATAAAAAAGTTCTGATGGCTGTCTTTCCAGCCGCCGGCCTGGGTACCCGCTTTCTGCCAGCCACCAAGGCATCTCCCAAGGAGATGCTACCCATTGTTGATAAGCCGTTGATTCAGTACGGCGCCGAGGAGGCTGAGGCCGCTGGTATTGAATCCCTCGTCTTTATCATAGGCCGAGCAAAACGGGCGATCCCTGACCACTTTGACAAGGCATATGAACTTGAGGTGGAGCTGGAGTCTTCAGGCAAAGAGAAACTGCTGAAGATTGTTCAGAATGTTCTCCCTGAGGAGGTCTCCTGCATCTATCTACGGCAGGCGGAGGCAAGGGGACTTGGTCATGCAGTGCTTTGTGCCAAACCTGTTGTGAAAGATGAGCCTTTTGCTGTAATCCTGGCGGATGACCTGATCAAGGGTGATGATGGCAGGGGCGCCATGGCCCAGATGGTCGATGTTTATGACAAGTACCAGTGCAGTGTGATTCTTGTCGAAGAAGTACCGCCCGATGAAACCAATAAATACGGTATTGTTGAAGTCATCGAAGATGACGGTGAAACCGCAATCATCAGCTCAATCGTGGAAAAACCCGATCCGAAAGATGCGCCGTCAAACCTGGCTGTAGTTGGACGATATATCCTTACTCCGCGAATTTTTGACATGCTGGAGCAGACAGGCACCGGCCAGGGTGGCGAGATTCAATTGACCGATGCGATTGCCGAACTGTTGAAGTTCGAAAAGGTTCGGGCCTATCGGGTCAAAGGCAAGCGATACGATTGCGGCAGCAAGCTGGGTTACCTGGAAGCCACCGTTGAATATGGTCTTGATCACCCGGAACTGGGGAAGGATTTTGCAGCATATCTGCGTGGCTTGGCCTGTACGCCGGACAGCAAGGCCGCGAAGGAGTAGGGCGTCTTCCCCAGTGCTTTGGGGGGGGCACACATCAGGAACAAAAAAACCGCATCGGCAACCCGGTGCGGTTTTTAAAGGATGGTACTCCCTAGGGGACTCGAACCCCTGTTACCGGCGTGAGAGGCCAGCGTCCTAGACCACTAGACGAAGGGAGCAGTTTGCTCGGAAAGGCGCTATTATACTGACCTCATGGCCAGGCTCAATGGTTTGGTGATATTTTTTTATCTCTTTGTGGTCTGTATTAGTTGAATCGAACGGTAAAGTGGCTTCAGCAGAAGCTGTTCAAGCGAAAAACGGTGCCTGATCAGGCGCCTACGGGACATAACGTCATTTTCGATCCAGTCATTGTTCCCCGCCAGGATCACAATATCTCCCGGGCAAATATCAGCGAAAATGCTGTCAAGGTGCTCTATCGGCTGAGAAATTCCGGTTTTGAGGCCTATCTGGTAGGGGGGAGCGTGCGTGACCTCCTGCTTGGGCGTGAACCCAAAGACTTTGATGTGGCGACTGATGCCCTGCCTGAACAGGTAAAGGAGGTCTTTCGCAATTGTCGCCTCATAGGCCGGCGTTTTCGTCTGGCGCATGTCTTTTTTGGCCGGGAGATTATCGAGGTCGCCACCTTCCGCAGCATGGGGGATGGGGGCGCTGACGATTCGCGCAAGGTCGAGAACGGCATGATCCTGCGGGATAACGTCTATGGCACCATCGAGGAAGATGCCCAGAGGCGCGACTTCACCATCAATGCCCTCTACTACAACATCGAGGATTTCTCGGTGGTGGACTATGCGGATGGCCTGACGGATCTGAATAACGGCGTGCTGAGGCTGTTAGGGGATCCGGAGCAGCGTTACCGTGAGGATCCGGTACGTATGTTGCGGGCGGTTCGTTTTGCCGGCAAGCTGGGATTTAAGATTGACGCATCCTGCGAAACGCCACTGAGTTCAATGGTCTCCCTGCTGGATGATGTACCCGCTGCCCGGTTATTTGAAGAGGTGTTGAAGCTGTTCCTGGGCGGTGCTGCCCTGGAGACTTTTGAAAAGCTGCGCCACTACGACATGTTTGGCCACCTTTTTCCCGCCACCGAAGAGGCTTTGAGCCACGAGGATCACGACTTTCCCATTACCTTCGTCAACCGGGGATTGGAAAACACCGACAGCAGGATCAGGGATGGAAAGCCGGTAACCCCGGCCTTCCTTTTCGCTGTGTTGCTGTGGGAACCGGTACGTCTGCGCGCGGCAGCGTTTGAGGCGGACGGCATGCCCCCGATACCTGCGCTGCAGGAGGCGGGAAGGGACGTCCTGGCCGAGCAGGCTCAGAGAGTGCTGATTCCGAAGCGTATCAGCTACCCAATGCGGGACATCTGGCAGATGCAGCCGAGATTCCTTAGTCGTGGCGGTAAACGTCCGCAACGCCTCATCACCCACCCAAAATTTCGTGCTGCTTATGACTTTCTGCTGCTGCGTGCCCAAGCTGGAGAGGCGGAGATGGAGTTGGCGGAGTGGTGGACAGAGTTCCAGAAAGGAAAGCCTCAGGAGCAGGGCCAGATGGCCGAAGAGGAACGCCGGGGCCGTAGTGGTCGCCGTCGCCGCCGCCGACCCAGGAAGGCTAAACCATCGGATGAGTGAAAGCTCGCAGATCGTTGCGTACATCGGGTTGGGCAGTAATCTGGAATCGCCTCGACAGCAGGTGAGTCGGGCGCTGGACGAACTGGGCGACCTGCCGGAGACTCACTGCACTGCCCGCTCCTCGCTCTACCGGACGCCGCCGATGGGGCCGCCGGATCAGCCGGACTACATCAATGCGGTCGCCGCAGTGACGACCTCCCTGAGCGCAGAGATGCTACTGGAAGCGTTGCAGCGGTTGGAACGGCTGCATCGGCGGGTACGGAGCGGCGAACGCTGGGGGCCGCGGACCCTCGATTTGGATCTGCTGTTGTTTGGCGATCAGCAGATCAAAACCACGCATCTGACCGTGCCGCATCCCGGCTTGGGGGAGCGAGCATTTGTACTCTACCCATTGGCGGAGATCGCACCGCCAGGGCTGGATATCCCGCGGCTCGGGCCGCTTTCCGGACTGCTTGAACGGATTTCAGGTGATGGTATCGAAAAGGTCGCCTGAATCATTTTCTCCGCCGGGTTTTTTGGTGGTCGAGGGTCCCGTCGGTGTGGGCAAGACCAGCTTGGTGCGACGTCTGGCTGAGACCTTTGGCGGCGAAACGCTGCTTGAGGAAGCCGAAAAGAATCCTTTTTTGGGTCGTTTCTACCGGGATCGCCGGCAGTCTGCATTTCCCGCTCAGCTCTTTTTTCTTTTTCAACGCAGTCGCCAGTGGAACGAATTGCAGCAGGGTGATATGTTCCGGCAGCGTTTGATTGCCGATTTTATGCTGGAGAAGGATCGCCTCTTCGCCGAAGTCAATCTTGAACATGAGGAGCTGCTGCTCTACCAGCAGGTCTATGAACGGCTGGCCATGGCGGCACCGAAGCCCGATCTGGTGGTCTATCTGCAGGCGCCGGTTGAGACACTGATGCGGCGCATCCGTCAACGGGCGAGACCGGAAGAGGCAAGCATGGATCCCGCCTACCTACAGCGGCTGTGTGACGCCTACACCGACTTTTTTTACCACTATGACCGCTCACCGCTGCTGATCATCAATGCGGCGGAGATCAACCCGGTTGAGAGTGAAGCTGACTTCCAGTTGCTGGTGGAACATATCTGCACTGCTGATTCGGGTAAACGTTACCTCAATCCCGTTCCTCTGCTGTTTTGAACGGTTCACAGCGGGGCGTGATAAAATCGAGGTGATCAGGTTTTGCTTAACCACTATTTCAGCTCTTTGGGTTTGGTTTCCAGCGGTTTGCTGCGAAGTGACAGTGGAAAGCGCTGCGTCCCACCTCGATTTGCCTATCTATTGAGTCATCGTGGCGGGTTTGCCGCCCACACAATTTAATTTGCACTATCAACAGGATATTCATGTCTGCCGCCAACATCACAGTCAATTATCTGCTGGAAATGAAACAGGCTGGTCGTAAGATCAGCTGTATCACCAGTTACGATGCCAGTTTTACCCGGTTGATTGAAAACGCTGGTGCTGAGGTTCTGCTGGTGGGGGATTCATTGGGCATGGTGGTGCAGGGGCAGGAGAGTACGCTGCCGGTGACTGTCGATGAGATGGTCTATCACACCCGTAATGTTGCACGGGTCAGGCAGGGCGCGTTGCTGGTAGCGGATATGCCTTTCATGAGCTATCGCACCCCTGATCAGGCGATGGAGACCGCCGGACGCCTGATGAAAGAGGGCGGTGCACAGATGGTTAAACTGGAAGGTGGCGGCGCGCAGCTGGAGGCTGTGCGTCAGATGACGTCCCACGGTGTACCTGTGTGCGGCCATCTTGGTTTACTGCCCCAATCTGTGTTTAAGATCGGCGGTTACCGGGTGCAGGGACGTGAAAAGGAGAGTGCGGAGCGGATCATGCAGGATGCATTCGCTCTGCAGGATGCCGGCGTGCAGATGCTGGTACTCGAGTGCGTCCCATCTGTACTGGCGACAGAGATCGCCAAGGCGGTCGTCATGCCGGTTATCGGGATCGGTGCCGGTGCAGGTTGTGACGGACAGGTCTTGGTGATCTACGACATGTTGGGTATGAATCCCAATCCTCCGCGCTTCGTGAAAGACTTTTTGGTGGGCAGAGAGAACATCCAGGCAGCTTTGTCGGCCTTTGTCGAGAGCGTCCGACAAGGTGAGTTTCCGGGGCCTGAAGAGAGTTTTACCTAAAAGCCATGAAGTCTGTTTCCACAATCGATTCGTTGCGCCGCCAGGTTTCTGCCTGGCGGAGTGGCAATGAACGTATTGCCTTTGTGCCGACGATGGGCAATCTGCATGTCGGCCATCTGGAACTGGTCAGGCGGGCCAGAGAACAGGCTGACCGCTGTGTGGTCAGTGTCTTTGTGAATCCGATGCAGTTTGGAGAGGGGGAGGATTTTGGTTCCTATCCCCGTACCCTGGAGGCGGATAGGGAGAAACTTTCAGGCGTGGATGCTGACCTGCTCTTTACGCCTCCCGTGGAGGTGGTCTATCCATCAGGAAAAACTGAGCAGACCCGGGTGGAGGTGCCTGGCCTGTCGGATATTCTCTGTGGTAGCAGTCGCCCTGGCCATTTTGTCGGCGTGGCAACTGTGGTCTGCAAGCTGTTCAATATGGTGCAGCCGGATCTGGCCTTGTTCGGAGAGAAGGATTTCCAACAGCTGATGGTGCTTCGCCGGATGGCAGCTGAACTCTGCTTTCCTCTGGAGGTCATTGGTGTGCCAACGGTTCGTGAGAAGGATGGCCTGGCGCTCAGTTCACGCAATGGGTATCTGACACCACAGGAGCGGTCACAGGCGCCGGCGCTGCATGAAACCTTGAAATTGACCGCCAAAGCCCTAATGTCAGGTGAAAGAGACTATGATTTGCTGGAGTTCAGGGCGCAAAAGCGGCTTGTAGCGGCGGGTTTCCGGCCCGACTATTTCACTGTGCGGAGGGCTGCGGACTTGGGCCTTCCCGCAGCTGGCGACCGGAATCTGGTGATTTTAGCCGCTGCCTATCTGGGGAAAGCGAGGCTAATCGATAACATGACGGCTTTCTTGCCATTGATGGAAGCATGAAGATCGCGGATAATACGCAGCTTTCGTGTGATGGAGTCTGCTTTTCATGCAGTTGACGGTTCTTAAATGCAAATTACATCGGGCCTGTGTAACCCACTCAGAGTTGGGTTATGAGGGTTCCTGCGCCATTGACAGTGAGTTGCTGGAACTTGCCGGGATACATGAGTACGAGCAGATCCAGATCTACAACGTGGCCAACGGCGAACGTTTTACCACCTATGCCATTCGGGCGGAGGCTGGCTCGCGAGTGATTTCCGTGAATGGTGCGGCGGCACACAAGGCAGACCCCGGTGATAGGGTGATCATCTGTGCCTACTCAGGCATTGATGAGGCCGAAATGGCCAGTTTCAAACCGACTCTGGTCTATCTGAACGAGCAGAATAGGGTGGAAAGAATTGGAGACTCCATACCTGTTCAGGCGGCCTGATTCAGTGGTTCCCGAAAAAAAGCCCCGGCCATCAGGCTGGGGTTTTTTTTTGAATGCTAAACCGATGGGGTAAAAGGCGAGGTAATCGCATCCTGGTAGAGATCTATGTAGTGCTTCGCACTGGTCTCCCAGCTCAGATCCTGACGCATTCCCGTAGTGGCGAGTATGCACCACTCTACCTCCGGGCGGTGGTAGAAGTCGATGGCTCTCTCCACAGCCCCCCAAAGCCCGGCCCCATCGGCATTGTCGAACAGGAAGCCAGTGGCGGACCCGTCTGCGAGAGTGTGTGGATTGACATCGACCACAGTGTCGGCCAGCCCGCCGGTACGGCGGACGATGGGTATAGTGCCGTAGCGTAGACTGTAGATCTGGTTGAGGCCGCAGGGTTCAAAACGCGAAGGCATCAGGAAACAGTCGCAGCCTGCCTCGATCCGGTGAGCCAGCCCCTCGTCATAGCCAATATATACACCGACTCTGCTGTGATACTTGCTACTGATTTTCTTTAGCGCCTGTTCCAGCTCAGGGTTGCCTGAGCCCAACAGCACCATCTGTGCACCTGAATCCATGATGCCGGGCAGGATCTGTAGAATCAGGTCGACCCCTTTCTGTTCGACCAATCGGCCAATATAGCCAAAGAGCTGGATATGCTCGTCCTCTGGCAGGCCGAACTCACGTTGTAGAGCCAGTTTGTTTTCAACCTTTTTTTCGAAACTGTCTGCGGTAAAAGGGGCAACCGTATTAGGGTCGCTTGCAGGATCCCATTCATGGTAGTCGATGCCATTCAAAATACCGCTGAAACTGTGACCGCGATGCTGCAATAACCCCTCCAGTCCGTAGCCAAATGCCGGGGTCTGTACCTCCTCGGCATAGGTGGGGCTGACGGTGGTGATGCGGTCAGCAAAGGCGATGCCGCCTTTGATGAAAGAGAGTTGACTGTGAAATTCCAGTCCTTCCGGGGACCAGAGCTCCGCAGGCAGATGCAGCTGGTCGAAGGTTTCAAGGTCGAACAACCCTTGATAGGCAAGGTTATGAATGGTGAAAACCGTAGCCGGGCGATCGGTATGGCGCGATAGCAGAGCGGGTACCAGACCCGTTTGCCAATCGTTGGCGTGTACCAGGTCTGGCTTCCAGTTGAGTCCGGCGTTATCGAGGCCGATTTCGACGATCGTCTTGCAGAAGAGCCCGAAGCGGTCCGCATTATCTTCCCAGTTATAACCTTCGGGTGTGAGATAGGGGTTACCCTCACGGTCGAAGAAATAGGGTGCATCGACCAGATAGAGAGGAACGCCGTGTGGGCCACTGAACCCGCTTAGCAGGCGGACCTTGCCCAGATACCCCGGAATATCGAGTTCTGCCACCTGCTGCAGGTCATCGGCGTGTTTCACCGCCTGCGGGTAGGCAGGCAACACAAGCCGGCAGTCGTGTCCAAATGTTCGCAACGCCGCAGGCAGACTACCGGCGACGTCCGCCAAGCCTCCGGTTTTGATCAACGGAGTGGCTTCACTGGAGGCAAAAAGGATGTTCAATGGCAGATTCCCAGCTAACTCGATGAATGTGAATGTCGGTATTGTCCAGAGACTTGTTTAAAGCTGTCCCCAATTCTAAAGTAAAGAGTGGCATAGAGCATAGATTTATCGGAAATAATTGACCTCTTGCCTTGAACCTCAACGCGCTTCTTCTTAACATCTGCTATCAAGGAAGAGAGCGGGTGAGTCTTGTTCTCAGAAACCTATAGAAGTTCCGATTATGACCGAGATAAATCACACTGATGAGTGGTTAACCCTGCAGGCGCACTGGGAAGAGATGGCACCTGTTCGCATGCGAGATCTCTTTCATGATCACCCTGAGCGATCGGAACAGATGTCGTTGCGAACTTGTGGCATCTTGCTTGATTACTCGAAGAACCGGATCACGCCAGCCACCATGAATCTGCTGCTCAAACTGGCGGAGTCGGTCGATCTGGATGGCTGGCGCCGACGGATGTTTTCCGGAGACAGGCTGAATATCACCGAGGATCGTGCTGTACTGCATGTGGCCCTGCGTAATCGCAGCAACCGCCCAATATGGGCGGATGGCGAAGATGTGATGCCGGAGGTCAACGCGGTACTGGACAAGATGGCGCAGTTCTCCGAATCGGTGCGCTCCGGCGAGTGGAAAGGGTATACCGGCAAGCAGATAACCGATGTGGTCAATATTGGTATCGGTGGTTCCAATCTGGGGCCAAAGATGGTTTGCGAGGCGCTGAAACACTATCAGCGCTCCGATCTGCGGGTGCATTTCGTCTCTAACGTAGATGGCACCCATATCGTCGAGTCGACCAAACATATCGACCCGGAGAGCACCCTCTTTATTGTCGCCTCCAAGACCTTTACCACTCAGGAGACACTCAGTAACGCTACGACAGCGCGTAGCTGGTTGCTTGAGACACTGAAGGATGAAGCGGCGGTGGCTCGCCACTTTGTTGCTATCTCCACTAATGAAGGGAAGGTGGCTGAGTTCGGTATCGATACCGACAATATGTTCGAATTTTGGGATTGGGTTGGTGGACGTTACTCACTCTGGTCTGCCATCGGCCTGCCGATCGCCATTGCCGTCGGTATGGAGGGGTTCAGTGAACTCCTGGATGGCGCGCATGAGATGGATGAGCATTTTCTGCATGCGGATCTCTCTGAAAACATGCCGGTAATCTTGGCCTTGCTCGGTATCTGGTATGCCAACTTCGCCAAAGCAAAGACCTGCGCCATCCTGCCGTATGACCAGTATCTGCGCCTGCTGCCCGATTATCTGCAGCAGGCGGACATGGAGAGTAACGGCAAGCGGGTGACGCGTTTCGGCAGACCCGTCACCTACAGCACCGGGCCTGTGGTTTGGGGGACTGCGGGGACCGATGGCCAGCACGCCTTCTATCAGTTGATTCACCAGGGCACCCAGATGGTTCCGTGTGATTTCATCGCGCCGATCAACAGCCATAATGAGGCTGGAGAGCATCACGAGATGTTGCTGGCCAATTTTTTTGCCCAGACCGAGGCGTTGATGAAGGGTAAGACCCGCACCGAGGCGCGTGAAGAGATGGAGGCAGCCGGAATGAGTGCTGAGCAGATTGTCGAGCTTCTGCCCCACAAGATTTTTCCCGGCAACCGTCCCACCAACACGCTACTGCTGGACAGGATTACCCCATCGCGTCTTGGTTCACTGATCGCGCTCTACGAACACAAGATCTTCGTGCAGGGGGTGGTCTGGCGGGTGAACTCCTTCGACCAGTGGGGTGTGGAGTTGGGCAAGCAACTGGCGAACGTGATTCTGCCTGAGTTGATGGATGAGGAAGTGAATGCGGTGCACGACAGTTCCACTCGCGGTTTGATCGACTACTTTCGGCGGCACCGGATGCGCAACCGCAAATAGAGACTTGGCCGTAGGCCGGCTCAAGCGTAGCGGAACCGGCAACCCCATGGAGTATATTATTTCAGTACACCCTATGCCTCCAGCCGCAATACCACTGCACCCAGCGGAGGCAGTGTCAGCGAGGCGGAGTAGTCCCTTCCCATCCAACTCACTTCTTCAGCGCGGATGACTCCGCCATTCCCCATATTGCTGCCGCCGTAGAACGCTGAATCGGAATTCAATACCTCGCGGTAGTTACCCGCGCGGCTGAGGCCGATGCGGTAGTTTTCCCGGGGAATCGGTGTGAAGTTGAGTATGATGACTGCGACGTTGCCGTCGGTGCTTTTGCGCAGATAACTCAATACCGACTGCGAACTGTCATTACAGTCGATCCATTCGAATCCCCCCTCTTCAAATTCCACCTGATGCAAAGAGGTTTGTTCCCGGTAGAGATGGTTCAGATCGGAAATGAGGGTCTTTACTCCGTTGTGAAACGGGTGATCGAGCAGGAACCAGTCCAGCGCCTCGTCATCGCTCCACTCCCGTGCCTGAGCGAATTCGCTGCCCATGAAGAGTAGCTTCTTGCCGGGATAGGTGAACATGTAAGTGTAGAGCAGTCGCAGGGCGGCGAATTTCTGCCACTCGTCCCCTGGCATCTTGTTGATCATCGAGCCTTTGCCATGCACCACCTCGTCGTGGGAGAAGGGCAGGACGAAGTTCTCGGTAAAAGCATAGAGCAGACCGAAGGTCAGCAGGTCGTGATGGTAGTGACGGTAGACCGGATCTTTCGATAAATAGGAGAGGGTGTCGTGCATCCATCCCATGTTCCACTTCATGCTGAAACCCAGGCCCCCCAACCAGGTGGGGCGCGAAACCTGGGGCCAGGCGGTTGACTCCTCTGCGATCATCAGGGTGCCGGGGTGGAGTTCGTGGGTGGTGCTGTTGAGTTCCCGCATGAAGTCGACAGCTTCAAGATTTTCTCTTCCGCCATACTCGTTGGGGAGCCAGTCGCCGGGTTCCCGCGAGTAGTCGAGGTAGAGCATGGAGGCGACGGCATCGACCCGCAAACCATCGAGGTGGAACTCTTCCATCCAGTATATTGCACTGGATATCAAGAAGTTACGCACTTCATTTCGACCAAAGTTGAAGATTAGAGTGCCCCAGTCCTGGTGCTCACCCCGGCGGGGGTCCTCATGTTCGTAGAGCGCTGAGCCATCGAATTGCGCCAGCGCATGTCGGTCGCGGGGAAAGTGGGCGGGCACCCAGTCCAGTATCACACCAATACCGTTTTTGTGCAGATGATCGATGAAATAGCGGAAATCGTCCGGAGTGCCGAAACGGCTGGTCGGGGCGAAGTAGCCGGTCGTCTGGTAACCCCAGGAGCCGTCGAAAGGGTGTTCGGTAATCGGCAGCAGTTCCACATGGGTGAAACCAGTCTCTTTGATATGGTCGCAGAGCCGATGGGCCAGTTTCCGGTAGTTAAGGAATCCACCATCGACATCTTTTTGCCAGGAGCCGAGGTGCACTTCATAGACTGACATGGGTGACTGTTGCCAGTTGCTTTTTTCACGCGCTTCAATCCAGTCTTCATCTTCCCACTGATACTCTGTATCCGCCATGACCACGGCGGCAGTCTCGGGGCGCATCTGGAAGTGGTTGCCGTAGGGGTCGGTACGCAGCGAGATATCGCCATTGTTGGCGCGAACCTCGAATTTATAGAAGGCGCCGGTGGCCAGCCCGGGAATAAACAGCTCCCAGATACCGGAACCGCCACGCGCACGCATCGGATATACACGTCCATCCCATCGGTTGAAGTCGCCGACGATGGAGATGCGCTCGGCATTGGGTGCCCAAACGGCAAACAGGATGCCGGGAATCTCTTCGGCCTCATGGGGATGGGCGCCGAGAAAACGGTAGGCGTGGCGATGTCGCCCTTCGCCGAAAAGGTGGACATCGAAATCCTGCAACTGTGGTGTGAAGCAGTAGGGGTCGTAGTGTTGCTGTTCGACGCCGTACTCATCCTCCCAAATGATTTCAATGCGCTCAGGTAAGTCTGCTGTATTGAAGTGGCCCTCGAAAAGATCAGTACCCTCGATACGCTGCAATTCTGTTTCAGAGTCGCTTAGCCGAACGCGGCGGGCCCGTGGCTGAAATACCCTGAAGACGGTGGAATCCCTCTCGACATGCCTGCCGAGGACTTCAAATGGATCGTGGTGCCTGGCTTCCAGGATTCGCTGCAAAGGTTCGGAGATATTCTGGGCGTGAGACTGTTTCATCAACTTCATTCCGGACAGTAACGGCTACGCGTCGAGGGAACATGATGGTACCATAAGGCAGCGTCGATGCGGGGCTTTATCGGTCGCTGTTGTTGTTATCTGCAGAAGGTCATGGAGGGTAGTTTTATGTCCGACCAAAATCCACGTTTCGTCAGTCGCCTGACGAGGAACACACTGGCACTCATTTTGGCGGGAGGACGGGGTTCACGCCTGAAAAACCTGACCCAATGGCGATCCAAACCTTCGGTACCTTTTGGGGGAAAGTTTCGGATTGTGGATTTTCCACTGTCAAACTGCATCAACTCCGGTATTCGCCGTATCGGTGTGCTGACTCAGTACAAGGCGCACTCTCTGATTAAGCACATCCAGCGTGGTTGGGGGTTTCTGCGGGGCGAGTTTGGCGAGTTCGTGGAGCTGCTTCCGGCCCAGCAGCGCATCGAAAGCAGCTGGTATGAGGGGACTGCTGATGCGGTCTACCAGAATCTGGATATTTTGCGCAGTCACGCACCGGATTATGTGTTGATCCTGGCAGGCGATCACATCTACAAAATGGACTACGGCACCATGGTGGCGGAACACGTTGAGTCAGGCGCTGACATGACGGTGGGTTGTATCGAGGTGGATCTGGAAACTGCCAAGGAGTTCGGCGTGATGAGTGTCGATGATGAGTACCGGATCCTCGAATTCTCGGAGAAACCGGACAATCCACAACACATGCCGGGGCGGGAGGATGTGGCGCTGGCCTCCATGGGTATTTACGTATTCAATACCAAGTTCCTCTTTGAGCAACTGATAAAGGATGCGGATACTCCGGATTCATCCCATGATTTTGGTAAGGATATTATTCCGAGAGTCATCGAAAAGTATCGCATCATGGCCTACCCGTTCAAGGATGTGGAGAGTGGGAAACAGGCCTATTGGCGCGATGTGGGTACTGTCGATGCGTTCTGGTCAGCCAATCTGGAACTGATCGGCGTGACCCCTCCGCTGAACCTGTATGACCGGGGCTGGCCCATCTGGACCTATCAGGAGCAGTTGCCGCCGGCAAAATTTGTCTTTGATGATGATGAGCGGCGTGGCATGGCCGTGGATTCGATGGTCTCCGGCGGCTGCGTTATCTCCGGGGCGAAAATAAGAAACTCCCTGCTGTTTTCCAACGTCAGGGTCAACTCCTACAGTTCAGTGGAGGATTCGGTAGTGCTGCCTGATGTCAATATTGGGCGCAACTGCAGTATTCTCAAAGCAGTTATCGATCGAGGTTGTGAGATTCCAGAGGGCACTATCATTGGCGAAGATGCCGTAGCCGATGCGGAACGTTTCTTGGTATCTGATGGTGGTGTGGTATTGGTAACGCCGGAGATGCTGGGGCAGAGCATTCATCACGTACGATAATGAGAAAAATCAATCATGAGTGAGAGTAAGAACCGGTTGAAGGTAGTCTTCTGCTGGCATATGCATCAGCCCTACTACAAGGGCCCTGAGCATAGTGACTACAATCTTCCCTGGGTCTATCTGCACGGTATCAAAGACTATGCGGATATGGCGGCCCACCTGGAGAATAATCCAAAGTCGAAGGCGGTGGTGAATTTTGCTCCGGTTCTGCTGGAGCAGATCGACGACTACGCGGGTCAGATCAAAGCCTGGCTGGAGTTCGGTACACTGATCCGCGATCCACTGCTGGCAGCGCTTGCCGGGCCGGGACTTCCGGTGGATCAGGATTCCCGCAAGGAGCTGGTTTCAGCCTGTCTGCGTGCCAATGAACGTCGCCTGATCCAGCGTTTCAAGCACTATTCCCGACTGGCTGATCTCGCCTCCAAAGTGTTGGAGGAGGATACGCTGATATCCTATCTGAACGATCACTTCATGGTGGATCTTCTTGTCTGGTATCACCTGGCCTGGGTGGGTGAGTGCGTACGTCTCAACGATATTCGCATTCGTTCACTGCAGAGTAAGGGGCATGGTTATGATATCAGTGACCGGCGTCGCCTGGTGGAGTTGATCGGTGAAGAGTTGACCCGGGTGACAGACCGTTATCGCAAACTGGCTGAAAATGGGCAGGTGGAACTCTCCGTCACCCCCTATGCTCACCCGATCGTGCCTCTGTTGATCGATATTGAGTCAACCAAAGAGGCGATGCCCTATGCGGAAATGCCTGAGCTGAAAAGCTATCCCGGCGGGGAAGCGAGGGCGCGCTGGCATGTACGTAAAGGCGTTGAAGTGTTTAAGAAGCACTTTGGCTTCTCACCTGCCGGATGTTGGCCGTCGGAGGGTGCGGTGAGTGAAGTAACGCTCAAACTGCTGGAAGAGGAGGGGTTTCTCTGGGCCGCGACCGGTCAACAGGTATTGCATAACAGCCTCTCTGTCAGCAGTGAAGGTGGTCATATGCCGGAAAACTGGGTCCATACTCCCTACCGGGTTCGGGAAGGCGGTCTGAACATGTTTTTCCGGGATGACGGACTCTCTGATCTGATCGGTTTTACCTATGGTGACTGGCACGCCGATGACGCAGTTGGAGATCTGATCAACCATTTGGAGAATATTGCCAATGCCTGTGGGGATAATCCCAATGCGGTGGTTTCCATCATCATGGACGGGGAAAATGCCTGGGAGTATTACCCCCATAATGGCAGTTACTTTCTGAACGCCATGTATGACCGGTTGTCGAATCATCCACGTTTTGAGCTAACCACATTTTCCGAGTCTCTTGCGCAGCAGACAAAGCCCTCTCCAAGGCTTCCAAAACTGGTTGCCGGAAGTTGGGTCTATGGCACCTTTTCGACCTGGATCGGCGATCATGACAAGAACCGGGCCTGGGACATGTTGGGGGATGCAAAAATAGCCTATGATCAGGCGGTTGCTGATGATGGCTTTTCTGCGCAGCAGATGGAGAAACTTGAACGGCAACTGGCTATCTGTGAAGGGTCTGACTGGTTCTGGTGGTTTGGTGACTACAATCCCAGTGGCACAGTGAGTGACTTTGAGAGTCTTTTTCGTCGCCAACTTTCCCACCTCTATGAGCTACTGGGCATCAATGAACCCGCCTATCTTGGAGAGGTGTTTACCAAGGGTAGCGGTGATCCTACGCTTGGCGGCGTGATGAAAAAAAACGATTGATCCCATTTTTTCAAATTCCGGCAGTCGCCTGATTAAGGATAAGTAGTATGGATTATAGCCAGACCGATGGCGGCGAAAGCCTGTCCGGGGTATTGGGCCGCCGTCGGGCCGGGATATTGTTGCACATTAGTTCACTGCCAGGCCCCGGAAAGGTTGGGACTCTTGGCAGTCATGCCTATCGATTTGTTGACTTTCTCCATGCGGCAGGAATGACAGTTTGGCAAATATTACCGGTAGGTCCGACCCAGGCTGACGGCTCACCCTATCAGACCAGTTCTGTTCATGCGGGCAATCCTCGTTTTATCAGCCTTGAACTCGTGATAGAGGAGGGTTGGCTGGGTGAGTTGCCACTGGAAGAGAATAGCTTCTCCGACAACGGACGCGCCTTCGCTCTCAGCCTCGCCTGGGAGGGGTTCAAGGATCGGGCTTCTGATGAAGACAGAGCCGAACTCGATCGTTTCTGTGCCGAGCAGGGCCATTGGCTGGACGACTACTGTCTGTTCCAGTCACTCCATTCGGAGCAAGGTGGATGTTGGTGGGAATGGCTGGCGCCTTTGCGGGACCGAAATCCACAGGCGTTGGCTGAAGCTAGAGCCCGCCTGTGCGACCAGATTCAATATACCCGTTTCGAACAGTTTCTCTTTTTTCGTCAGTGGTTTCGCCTGAAGTCCTACGCCAACGAGCGCGGCATCCTTCTGTTCGGTGATGTGCCGATCTTTGTCGCTCAAGACAGCGCGGAGGTCTGGTCTCATCGTGCGATGTTTGATTTGTTGGAGAACGGGCTGCCCCGGGTGGTAGCTGGCGTACCGCCGGACTATTTCTCTGAAACCGGACAACGTTGGGGAAACCCACTCTATCGTTGGGAACAGATGGAAGAGGATGGTTTCTCGTTCTGGATAGAACGCATGGAGACTCAATCGGCGCTTTGCGATCTGATTCGTATTGACCATTTTCGTGGCTTTGAGGCCTATTGGGAGATCCCGTCAACGGAGGAGACGGCAATCAACGGCAGATGGGTTCCCGCCCCCGGTGAAAAGCTGTTCAAGAAATTATATGAGGCTCTGCCGCACCTGGAGCTGGTGGCGGAAGATCTGGGGATCATCACACCTGAGGTAGAGGCCCTGAGAAAAAGTCACGGCTTGCCAGGTATGAAGATTCTTCAGTTTGCCTTCTCCGGGGGGGCAGACAACCCGTACCTTCCGTTCAGACACACAAGGGATTCAGTGGTCTATACAGGCACCCATGACAACGATACCAGCCTTGGCTGGTATAACAGTCTGGATGATGCTGAAAGGGAACGGGTAGACAATTATCTGGGACGATCCCGGGAGATCATGCCCTGGCCGTTGATTCGATGTGCCTTGTCATCCTGTGCCAATATGGCGATTTTACCGATGCAGGACGTATTGGGCCTGGGACGGGATCATCGCATGAATACTCCAGGGACCACCGAGGGAAACTGGCAATGGCGATTTAGATGGGATCAGGTGGAAGAAGATCTCTCCGAACGGCTGCGGCATCGGGTTATGCAGTATGGCCGCTAGCAAGATCGTTGTTTTATCTAAATAAAGGACGAAAAAAAACCGCTTCAGAAAAAACCTGAAGCGGTATATACCAAAGGAGGATGGAGGAGATAAGCCTGGATGGGTGGGGCTTGCTGCCTGAATCCACCCCGCCTGACTTGGTGATATTTGACCATATGCAGAGTTGCCGGCGCATTGAGAAATCGCAACAATCAGAAAATGTTTCTTAGTGCTTGTTTCAAAAGATAATTTCTGTGAGAAAATTGATCTTTTTCAACAATGGCACTGTGTTGAAAAGCACTTTAGAGTTGCTGCCGAAATATTGAATTGTAAACAAATGTAACCAGGATTGACGGGCCTGTTTGTTTCTCATCCAATGTACGGATAGGCAAACTGCGTATCGCGCTGTGGGTTACTTGAACAAAATAGGAAAAAAGATGATTGATGTAAAAGGGGATTTCAGAAAACTTCTGATACTTGGGCTGCTGTTGAGTTTGGCCATGTTCCACCCGCTGGGCAATGCCGCCGTCGACTGCAAGGGAATGAGTCAATCGAGCTGTTCGGGCAACTCTTCCTGTACCTGGGTGAAAGGCTACAAAGCCAAAAGTGGAAAACAAGTCAAAGGCTATTGCCGGGCGAAACCTGGTAAGGCAAAAAAGAGTAGTAAAACAGATGCCAAGCACGAAAAAGCGGCATCATCAGTGAGCAAGAAAAGTGGAAAGAGAGAAAAGGCTGCAAAGAAAGAAAAGGATAAAAAGGCCGAAGCAAAAGTAGATAAGAAAGAGAAGAAGGCTAAGAAAGCCAAGAAGGACAAGAAAGGAAAAAAGGACAAAAAAGTTTCCAAAAGCAAGGAGAAGTAAGTGGCGCAGCTACGTCAGCCGGGACCGTATGGAACGGTGACGGCTGATCCTCAAAAGGGTTGATGATATTTCATCAGCCCTTTGTTTTGTGCCATTTCTGGAGGGAGGCTAGTTGGCAAATTTCCTGGCGATTGAATGGAACTCATCGTTGATATGCTCGAAGGCATCCACGACTTCCGGGTCAAAATGGCCGCCGCGGCCTTTGCGGATGATATCGCTGGCTTTTTCGTGAGAAAAAGCGGGTTTATATACCCTTTTTGAGATCAGGGCATCATAGACGTCGGCGACCGCCTTCAGGCGTCCGGAGAAGGGAATTTCCTGACCGGAGAGACCGTTTGGATAACCGCTGCCATCCCACTTTTCATGGTGGCTGTAGGCGATTTCACGGGCAATCTGGAGGAAGGATGAGTCGGGATTTCCCTGCAGTTTCTCTGCCTCGATGATGGCGTCTCTTCCATAAACGGTGTGGTTCTTCATCTCTTCGAACTCCTCCTCAGTCAGCTTTCCCGGTTTCAAAAGGATGCTGTCGCGGATGCCTACTTTTCCGATATCGTGCAGTGGAGCCGATTTGTAGAGCTGTTCGATAAAGTCATCCGTCAGGAGAGGGGTAAAGCTGGATTGTTTTCTCAACTCTTCGGCCAATGCCTTGACATAGTATTGAGTGCGTCGAATATGATTGCCTGTCTCGTTGTCACGGGTCTCCGCCAGGGTAGCCATGGCAAGAATGGTGGTGTCTTTGGCCATTGCGAGTTCTTTGGTCCTGGCCTTGACCCGCTCTTCCAGAATCTGGTTTTGGTTCGCCAATGCCTCCCTGGCCAATTTCAGTGTGAGGTGCGTCTTTACCCTTGCAAGGACGATCGCAGTGGATATGGGTTTGGTAATGTAATCGACGGCGCCCATCGCCAGTCCCCGTGTCTGATCACTCTCTTCACCCATTGCGGTGATAAAGATCACCGGTATGTCACGGGTCGTCTCATCAGCCTTGATCCGTTGACAGACTTCATAGCCGTCCATTCCGGGCATCATGATGTCTAGTAGAACCAGGTCGGGCATAGGCTGGCTTTTCACTCGTTCCAGCGCTTCCAGTCCGTTTCTGGCTGCAGTCAGCCGATAATCCTTTTTCAGCAGGTGCATGAGCACCGTAATGTTTGCGGGTTCATCGTCGACCAGCAGTAGAGTGGGTTTAATATCCGGCATTCATTTGTTCTCAAACAACGGGTGGTTTCTGAATCGTTGGTTATTGTTTGCCGTATCCGCTACGCTTGATCCGGCCTACAAGAATCAGCAGGTACGAAGGGGGAATGAGGGACCAAGTGTCGCGGATCCGCTAATTGCATCTTCTCCGACCGAAGACTAGCAGATATTATAGAAGCGGCGAGTCTGATTTTATTGATAACCGTGGGATATTATGAATTTCAGTACTCACCTTCAATCATCATGCGCCTGGCTCTTGTGTGCAAGATCAGACCGACGGATCGTGATGCCACCATGAATTAAGGCGGGATAATGAGAAAATCAACAATCCGTTCGAGACTGCTGTTTTCCACTCTTCTGTTGTTGCCATTGGCAGGTTATGCCGAGTCCGCTGAAGAGCGCTGTATCCGGGAGGTTTTCGGCGAATTCTGTCTGGGCGGAAGCATGAACAACCAGCTTACAAAGCGGGCTGTTCAGAGAGAGCCGCAGCAGCGGGGTGAGCGATCCGGGGTGATCTATTCCGTGGATAGAGACAAGATCTATGTCATGGCGTTCAAGGGGACGATTTACAAGGTGCTGCGTACTTATGAACCGGCCACCCAAGTCGCTTTCAAAGATTTTAAGCGTCGTTTACAGGGAAAATACGGCAAATCAGTAGACCAGAGCCAATATCCCACCTACGTTCGCAGCACTGCGGGAAAGATTGGTGCAATACGTCGTGGTGAGGCAACTGCACTCCATGTCTGGCAGTTGGGGGGGGAACCCTGGCGAATAGAATTAGGCTGGACGCGAAAGCTGGGGATATCTATCGCTTATCTCATCAATAGTCTGGACTTGCAGCAGCAGATGGAGGCGGACAAAGGGCTGTAAAGTAACCCGGACTATGCTGAATAAATACTAAAATTTATCTGATTACCCCGAACCCTATGGCTGGACCCATTCACCGGCCAGCCGGTGGTCGGTATCGGTTAATCCTTTGATGCGGATGTCGATAATCTGATTCTTCAGTGGCGCTTCAGCAGACGCATCTATAGCCACCCTCAGGTAGTTCGGCGTGTATCCTCCCCAGCCATTTTCCCCACTACCCTCAACCAGCACCGGCAGGGTACGCCCGACATAGGTCTCCAGAGTTTGCCGTTTCATCTCTTCTCCCAGCCGATGCAGGGCATCACTGCGGATGCGCTTGATATCCCGGCTGACGGGATCGGTGAGTTGGGCCGCCTTGGTGCCGCTGCGTGGCGAGTAGGCGAAGATGTGCAGGTGACCGAAGCCGATCCGCTGCACGTAGTCCAGTGTTTGCTGCCACTCTATGTCGGTTTCACCGGGAAAGCCGACGATGATATCGGTGGTAATGTTCAGATCCTCCACCTTGCTGCGGGCCAGTTCCACCAGCAGGGCATACTCATCGGTTTTGCAGCGGCGGGCCATGCGGCGCAATACACTGTCGGAGCCACTCTGCAGTGGCAGATGCAGATGCGGCATCAAACGGGGATCGGTGAACAGATCCCAGAAGCTTTCCGGCAGGTCCCAGGGCTCGACCGAGCCGATGCGCAGGCGGGGAATATCGGTTTCCGCCAGTATTTGGCGTATCAGGCTGGATAGGTCGGAGTCCCTGTCGCTGCCATAACCCCCGATATGGACCCCTGCCAGGACTGTCTCCTGAATGCCGTCATCATGCAGTTGGTTGATCTCATCGATGATCTCCACTTGCGGACGGCTGCGCTCTTCTCCTCTGGCCTGAGTCACGATGCAGAAGGTGCAGCGATAACGGCAGCCATCCTGTACCTTGATGAAGGCTCGCTGGCGGCCCCTGGCCAGCAGCCCGGTTGCCGCCGGCTCGGTGGCGTTCTCCGGCATTACGTTCAGGTCCAGTTCCCGGTCGACAATCTCAACCAGTCGTTCCTTGTCCTGGTTGCCGATAACCAGATCAACACCCTCTACCTGGGCCGTGGCAGTGGGGTCCAGAGAGGCGTAACAGCCGCTGACTACCAACTTGGCGTTTGGATTGGCTCTATTGGCGCGGTTGAGTAGCTTGCGTGATTTCCGTACGGCTTCTTCAGTGACTGCACAGGTGTTCACTACCAACAGCTCCGCCTGTTCCGGATTGCTGGTCAACTGATGACCCAAGTCGACGAAGTCGCGTCTCCAGGTTTCCAGTTCCGCTTCATTGAGGCGGCAGCCGAGGGTTTTCAGGTGGATTCTCATAGGACAGTTGGATGTTGAAAAGGGATGGGAAAGGTATATCGAGTGGTCGCTGGTTGCAAATCCAGGTGCCGACATCTTCTGTCATGGGGGGGTGTCGCTGTTTTTCGGCTAACCTACGAGAGCATTAGGGATTTTTCGCATGTCCGACTAAAGAAGTGGGTGAATGGGCCGATGAGAGTGATGGAAGGGAGCGCAGTAAACACAGAGATTCCCATCGATTCTTGCGGTTATTTGGATTTGGCAGTGCTTTTTCCCGGCCGCAACTATTGTCCGGCAGGTTTTTACCAAAAAACGAATATGAAACAGTTTTTGTAACTACTCAGCGTCCATAGTCACCGATTCCACTGCAAGGGAGCAATAATCAGGTAGCTGTCTGTCAAACACAAGTCGCATAGCCATGGCGGCGCTGACCCCCTGCTTCCGGCACGTCGATAGATAACCTCGTACCCGACAAAATCCCTTGGCGCCCTCCATGCTCCGAAAACATCCTGAGATTTTCTGATGCACCTTGGTCATGCGAATATCGTTTTCACCCCGGTTATTGGTAAACGGCACTTCACGTTCGACCATAAAGCGCAACACATCGGCCTCATAATCGATCAACCGTTCCAGCAGATTCCGCGCCTTGCTGCGTTTGAGCCTGCCGCGTTTTTTCTTTCCCGGCGGTCTTTCCTGCGCTGGACACGCCTTTTGCGCTGCCGCCAGCAAGGTTCGGTATTTTTGCCGGTAGTATTCTGATTGTTCCTGATCAAGTACGCCGCCCTGTTCATTCACCGCCTGATTGATCACCTTGAGCAGTTTCTCCATTTCCCGCGCCCAAACCTGACCATCCTGCTCCCAAGCACGCGTCAACTCCCGCAGGTGGTGTGCGTTGCACAGGGCGTGCGTAAAACCAAATTGGTAATAGGGCTTCCAGTGATCATGGCATAAAACGCCCTTGAAACGAGGCAGGATGCCCGCTGCGATCATCGCTTCCGTGCCACGCTTGGCATGCGGATAATAGTGGGTCCAGCCGCCACTGGATGTGCAATGCAGCCAATGGCGTTTGCCATTGATATTGATGCCCGTTTCATCGGCATGCGCTACGTCAGCCTGAGCCAATCGGTCTTTGGCGATTTGTTCAAACCGCTCCAGCTGCAGATACGCCTGCCGATTAAAGTTGATCAGTGAACCTTCACTCAAGGGGATAGCCAGTTGATCGGCAAAGTATTGCTGGACACGTTTGTAGGGCAACAGTTGATACTGGGAGAGATAGACCGGACACCTGCAATACGGATGCTGCCAGAAACCAAGCGCCGAATTCGATGGTTAACCAGAGAGGAAGCAGACAAGTTGCTGCTGGTGTTACCCGATCATCTGGAGGCCATGACCCGGTTTGCATTGGCGACGGGGCTTAGGGAAGCCAACATCACAGGGCTGGAGTGGTCTCAGGTTGATCTTCAGCGGCGAGTGGCCTGGATTCATGCGGATCAAGCCAAAGCCAGGAAATCTATCGGTGTGCCCTTAAATGCAGATGCCATGGTGGTACTGCGTCAACAGCAAGGTAAACACTCCAGGAGAGTGTTTACCTACTTGGGCAAACCGGTATCCAAGGCAGGTAGCACCGCATGGAGAAAGGCGCTGGATCGTGCTGGGATCAGGAAGTACGTAGAGAAGGATAAACGGACGAAGGGTTCACCCTATCCTCATCATGAAGATAAGGATTATCTCTTTACAGGCTTCCGCTGGCATGACCTCAGGCACACTTGGGCTTCATGGCATATTCAGGCAGGAACGCCGATCCATGTACTTCAAGAACTGGGGGGGTTGGAGCGATATTCGGATGGTTCAGAAGTATGCCCATCTTGCTCCTGAGCATTTGGCTCAATATGCCGATCTTTTGTCGACACCAAGAGTAGTGGAATCTAATTCCGGCACATTATCCGGCACACCCGGAGGAGGAAACAAAAAAGCAGCTACCGGCTAGAGCGATAACTGCTTGTTTTTACTTTCATTTATGGCGCGCCCGGAAGGATTCGAACCTCCGACCACCTGGTTCGTAGCCAGGTACTCTATCCAGCTGAGCTACGGGCGCGTAGCTTTTTGGAGCGCGAATTCTGCTGAATTCGCGCTCTTTTGTCAACACAAAACCGACTTTTCAGTCAGCATTGGCTATATGGCGGAGAGAGAGGGATTTGAACCCTCGATGGAGCTATAAACCCCATACTCCCTTAGCAGGGGAGCGCCTTCAGCCGCTCGGCCATCTCTCCAAATTCCGTGCGCTTGTTCAGAGCTCTGCAGACTATACTAAGGGTGCACGCTGTTTGGGACTATCGTCCCTCCCTTCGGGTCAGTGCCATTTAGGCATCCCGCAAAACCGAAAAGGATTGTACCGATTTCTCTTCCTACAAACAAAAAAAACTTCGGCAAACGCCGAAGTTTTTTTGTGCAGTGTTAAAACCGCCCCGCGAACCAGCTTTACTACTCTGCAGTACCCTGCTGTTCAGCCTGCTCGCGTTTGATCCGTTCGTAAATCTCTTCTCGATGCACAGTCACATCACGCGGAGCATTTACACCAATACGAACCTGGTTACCTTTTACACCCAACACGGTAACCGTTACTTCATCGCCAATCATAAGAGTTTCGCCGACACGGCGAGTCAAGATCAACATAATCCAATCTCCCTGTTTTCCGTCTTACCTGCTGTCAGACATAAACTAAGTGTGTCCGAAACTGCCGACAGCGTTTACCAACCAAGCCAGCGACTATGCTGTAACTGGCACGCCTATACTAACAATAGGTTGGACCAGAAAAAAGTCCAATAGATCCTTATAGTTGGAGATCCATATGGTTTTAGGAATATAGTGATTATGCCACGTCCTCAGACTCCAAACCGAATGCCTCATGCAGAGTTCTTACCCCAAGTTCGAGGTATTTCTCATCTATTACAACTGAAATCTTGATTTCGGATGTAGAGATCATCCGTATGTTGATACCCTCTTTAGCCAGTGCTTCAAACATCTCACTGGCAATACCTGCGTGAGACCGCATGCCCACACCAACCAATGAAATCTTGACCACGGAGTCATCGTTCAACACATCCTGTGCCTGCAAGGACTCAGCTACCCCCTGCAGGATCTCTTTGGCCTGGATGAAATCATTTCGGTGGACCGTGAATGTGAAATCAGTTGTCGCTTCATCCGCAGCAATATTCTGCACGATCATATCGACTTCTATGTTGGCATCTGCAATCGGACCCAGTATCTTGTGGGCCACACCAGGTTGGTCGGGCACACCCAGAACCGTCAGTTTTGCCTCGTCACGATTAAACGCAATACCGGAGATCTTTGCCGCTTCCACGTTATCTTCCTCAAAGGTTATCAGGGTGCCTTCGCCCTCTTCAAAGCTGGAAAGGACCCGCAGGGGTACATTGTATTTGCCCGCAAATTCAACCGCACGGATCTGCAGTACCTTCGATCCCAGACTGGCCATCTCCAGCATCTCTTCGAAAGTAATACGTTCCAGCCGGCGGGCTTTAGGCTCGACCCTTGGATCAGTCGTATAGACGCCGTCAACATCGGTGTAGATCTGGCACTCATCCGCCTTAAGTGCAGCAGCCATCGCAACTGCAGTGGTGTCGGATCCACCACGACCCAGCGTCGTGATATTGCCTCGATCGTCCACGCCCTGAAATCCGGCAATCACGACCACAAGACCGGCATCAAGATCCGCTTTCACACGGGCGCTATCGATATCCTTGATCCGTGCCTTGCTGTGTGCGTTGTCCGTAAGGATTTGAACCTGACCGCCGGTATAGGATCGGGCCTGGCAACCCACCTTTTGCAGTGCCATGCAGAGCAGTGCAATGGTCACCTGCTCACCCGTAGAGACAAGCACATCCATCTCACGGGGGGAGGGAGCTTCCTCGATCTCGTCTGCCAAACCAATCAGGCGATTGGTTTCTCCAGACATTGCAGAGACCACAACCACAATCTGATCACCGCGTTCTGCCTTGGCCTTGATCTTTCCGGCTACTGCCTGGATTCTTTCGATCGTACCGACAGAGGTACCGCCATATTTCTGGACAATCAGCGCCATATCTAAACAGTATACTTGGTGGAGTTGGCGTTACGGGTGGTACCCGCAACAAGAAAGGGCGTAATTAAACACGAAAATCACGTGGGTGAAAACCCACAGAAATCAAACGCCAGTCTTCTCACGCACCCATTTTTCGACCTGGGCCAATGCATCCGGCAGCGCTTCAGGATTATTACCACCGGCCTGAGCCATATCAGGGCGTCCTCCTCCTTTGCCACCAACCTGCTCTGCCACCATCCTGATCAGATCACCAGCCTTCATCTTTCCGGTCAGATCCTTTGTGATACCAGCGACCAGGGAGACCTTCTCCCCGCTCACAGTCGCCAACACGATGACAGCTGAACCCAATTTGTTCTTCAGCTGATCCATAGTGTCGCGCAGGGACTTGGGATCAGCACCCTCAAGCTTGGCAGCGAGCACTTTCACCCCCCCGACTTCGATGGCACCTGAGGCCAGATCACTACCGGCTGCACTCGCCAGCTTGGCCTTGAGCTGCTCCAGCTCTTTCTCCAGCTTGCGGTTGCGATCCAGAATATTTATGACCTTTTCTTCGATATCGTCGCGCCCCGACTTGACTAAGTCGGCCAGACGCTGAACCCGCTCCTCATCCGCCTCGACCCATTCGAGCGCACGCTGACCGGTGACTCCCTCGATGCGTCGCACGCCGGCGGCGATGCCACTTTCGGAGGTGATCTTGCACAAACCGATATCACCCACTGCGTTGGCATGGGTGCCGCCACACAGTTCCGTGGAGAAATCCCCCATGCTCAGCACTCGAACATCGTCGGTGTATTTCTCGCCAAATAGCGCCTTGGCACCGCTCTCGCGCGCAGCATCAAGGGACATGATCTGCGTCTCGACAGGGTGATTGCGGCGGATCTGTTCATTGACCATCTGTTCGATCTCCTGCAGCTGCTCGCGTGAGATCGGCTCAAAATGGGAGAAGTCGAAGCGCAGCCTCTCCGCATCTACCAGAGATCCCTTCTGCGCAACATGTTCCCCCAATATGGTATGCAGCGCCGAATGCAGCAAGTGTGTTGCGGAGTGGTTAAGCGCCGTCGCCTGACGGGTAAAATCGTTGACCTGGGCGTTGACGGTATCACCAATGTGCAGCTCACCCTCCTCCAGTTTACCAATGTGGGCAAACACACTACCAGCCTGCTTGCGGGTGTCATCCACCTCGAACAGGACACCGTTGGCCTCGAGCACTCCCTGGTCTCCCACCTGGCCGCCAGACTCAGCATAGAATGGGGTCTGATCGAGAATGACCATTCCAAATTCACCCTGCGCGAGGGACTCGACGGACTCTCCTTCGCGCACCAGTGCAACAACACTGCCCTCGCCCTCCAGTTGCCCATAGCCAGTGAAGAGGGTCTCCGCGTCCAGGCTAAGACTGAACTCCTGGTTAACTCCGAACTGGCTGGCGGCCCGGGCGCGCTCCCGTTGGGCCTCCATCTCACGACTGAAGCCATCCATGTCGAGGGTCAGATCCCGCTCACGGGCAATATCGGCGGTAAGATCAGCAGGGAAGCCATAAGTGTCGTAAAGCTTGAAGACGGTCTCGCCGGGGATCACTGTGCTGTCGAGTCCGGCAATCACCTCTTCAAGGATCTTCATGCCCTGCTCGAGGGTCTCGGCGAAACGCTCCTCCTCCTGTTTCAGGACGCGTTTCACCTGACCTGCAGCCTGAACCAGTTCCGGATAGCTCTCTCCCATCTCTTTTACCAGCGGGTCGACAAGCTGGAAGAAAAAGGGATCGTTCTTACCCAGCATATAGCCATGGCGAATAGCGCGCCGGATGATACGGCGCACCACAAAGCCGCGCCCCTCGTTGGAGGGCATTACCCCATCCACCACCAAAAAAGCGCAGGAGCGGATATGATCGGCAATCACTCGCAAAGATTTCTCTTCAAGATCGTTGCAGCCTGTGACCTCGCCAGCAGCCTTGATCAGGCTGGTGAATAGATCGATCTCATAGTTGCTGTGAACGTGCTGCAGCACAGCAGCCAAACGCTCCAGTCCCATGCCGGTATCCACGGAGGGCTTGGGGAGCGGGGTCATGTTGCCATCGGCATCCCGGTTGTACTGCATGAATACCAGGTTCCAGATCTCAATATATCGGTCGCCGTCCTCTTCAGGGGTTCCGGGTGGGCCACCCCAGATTCCCTCACCGTGGTCATAGAAGATTTCCGAACAGGGGCCGCAGGGACCAGTATCCCCCATCGACCAGAAGTTGTCGCTTTCATAACGCTTGCCGGGCTTATCGCCGATACGGGTGAAACTGGCGGGATTGATACCGACCTCATTGAGCCAGATGTCCGCCGCCTCTTCATCCTCATCGTAGATGGTGACCCAGAGCTTTTCTGCAGGCAGACCGAGGGTTACCGTAAGGAACTCCCAAGCATATTTGATGGCATCCCGCTTGAAGTAGTCTCCAAAGCTGAAGTTGCCCAGCATCTCGAAGAAGGTGTGGTGGCGTGCGGTGTAACCGACATTTTCCAGGTCATTGTGTTTGCCGCCGGCACGGACACAGCGCTGGGAACTGGCAGCGCGGACATAATTGCGCTTTTCACGCCCAAGAAAGACATCCTTGAACTGCACCATACCCGCATTGGTGAAAAGCAGGGTCGGGTCGTTCATGGGTACCAATGGACTGCTGGCGACCACCTCGTGGCCGTGTTCAGCAAAATAGTCCAGGAAGGCCTTGCGGATATCAGCGCTACTTTTCATTTTGGACAAGCAAAATCACCTGAAAAAACAGCCCTTAAAGATACCAGAAAAGAGAAAAAAACACCCGCTTTCCTGAAATCTTTCCACCCCGCATCGGGATCGGCATAATGACTGGGTTTCAAACCACCAACGATCGCGGCAGACACTCATACTCACCAGTCAACGGACATAAGGTCCCCAAAAAAACCAGCCTTAGAAACCTAGGAATAATACAATATTATATTAATAAATATCATTATGTTATATGAATAACTTAATTTATATTATGGGATAATGATCACTCAATCCCACCGATTTTCCGACAGCCGCCAAGAGCCGAAAAGTCCCCACATCAGTCACTCAAAATCAAACAGGAACTGCCGAATCAACTCGCCCGGAAAGCCCCGATATTCCAGGAAGCGTGCACGCCGTGACAGCTCCTTTCGATCCTGAGACAGCTCGGAACCGTATTTGCGGTCACGCACCGACTTCAGCAGCTCCCACCACTCGCCGGAATAAATCTCCAGAAAGTTGGCGATCATCGCGTTATCAATGCCCCGCTCCCGTAGCTCACGACGAATGCGCACCGGACCACTTCCACGACCAACCCGCCACTCGATATAGGACTCGGTAAAGCGGGCGTCACTCAACAACCCCGTACGTTCCAGATCGTCGAGCACCGCTTCGACATCATCGCTGTCGAAGCCACGTCCATACAGTTTATTATGCAACTGTCGGCGGGAGTGCTCCCGTGCAGTCAGCAGACGAACCGCTACTACCTCTGCCTCATCCCTGCCCGAAAGGCCGTTCAGGCTTCGGCCTCAATCGCTTCCTTTTCCACCGCCTCATCCGGCTGTGGCAGCAGTTCGCTACGGATACGCCCCTCAATGTGCTCGGCGATATCCGGATTGTCTTTCAGGAACTTCCGCACATTCTCCTTGCCCTGACCAATACGGTCGCCGTTATAGCTGTACCATGCCCCCGCCTTGTCAATGATGTTCTGCTTGACCCCCAGATCGATGAGTTCCCCTTCACGGGAGATACCTTCACCATAGAGGATCTCGAAGTGTGCCAGTTTGAAGGGGGGCGCCACCTTATTCTTCACCACCTTGACCTTAGTGTCGTTGCCGACTACCTCGTCTCCCTTCTTGATGGCGCCGATGCGGCGGATATCGAGACGTACCGAGGCGTAGAATTTAAGGGCATTGCCACCAGTAGTGGTCTCCGGGCTCCCAAACATGACACCAATCTTCATGCGGATCTGATTGATGAAAACCACCAGGCAGTTGGTACGCTTGATATTAGCGGTCAGCTTTCGCAGAGCCTGGGACATCAAACGGGCCTGCAGACCGACGTGGATATCACCCATCTCACCTTCGATCTCCGCCTTCGGGGTCAAAGCAGCCACCGAGTCTATCACCACCATATCGACGGCACCGGACCGCACCAACATATCGGTGATCTCCAACGCCTGCTCGCCAGTGTCGGGCTGGGAGACCAGAAGTTCGTCCACATTGACGCCCAGTTTTTCCGCATAGGCCGGATCGAGGGCGTGCTCGGCGTCAATAAAGGCGCAGGTCCCGCCCTGTTTCTGGGCCTCCGCCACCACATGCAAGGTCAGAGTGGTCTTACCGGAGGATTCCGGGCCGTAGATCTCGACCACTCGCCCCTTGGGCAGCCCACCCACGCCCAGTGCGATATCCAGATTGATCGAACCTGTGGAGATCACACCGATGTCGCGAACAGCGCTGGTATCCCCCATACGCATGACGGCCCCTTTGCCAAATTGTTTCTCGATCTGCCCCAGGGCTGCGCTGAGCGCTTTTGTGCGATTGTCGTCCATCCGGATTAACCTCTGTCTGTGTTGTTCTGTCGATACTGTACATTCATACAGTAGTTTTTGGAAGTGGAAATTATCACATAGGCGGGGGCTCAAATCATGAGTCCGTGAAATCGGTGCTTGCTTATGGAACCTACCGAATTTTACGTTCCCATCGGCCAGCGCCCGATAATCCGGTAACGGGATGGCGTATCGAGCCCATTGCCGGATGCCGCCAGCACAAACTCCCACGCCTTCCACTTAATGGGCGGCTCAAGCAGCAGGCCGGACTCGCCACTACGCATCTTGCGCAGCAGGGTAATGTGAGGCTTGAAGGGTCGCCGCTCAGGTTCAAAACCACAGGTTTGTAATCCCTGCTTGAGTTCAGCAACCAGGCCATTCAGCGCATCCGGCAGCGTTTCAGGTCCACACCAGAGAATTCGCGGTCGGGACCAATGCCCCACTCGATTCAGCGTCAGGGAGAAGGGCTCAGCATCGATCGCATCCGCCACCGATTTTACACAGGACAGCTGCTGTTCCGTCACTTTCCCCAAAAAGACCAGGGTCATATGCAGGTCGTCAGGGTGGTGCTGCCGCCCTCCCCCTTTACCCAACTGACGGCCGACCCGAGCCAACCGGTTCCGCACCTTTCGATCCGGCCAAAGTCCAAAAAAGAGTCGCTGATCAGCCATCCGCCGCAAGTATCTCGAGCAACTGTTCAAGGGCATAAAACACCGATTGGAGACGCACCGCCTCCCGATCTCCAGAAAAGTGTTCGCGCCTCACAACCGGCTCCTGCGAACGTAGTTGCCAGGAGAAACAGACGGTGCCTACAGACTTTTCTGCGGACCCGCCGCCCGGTCCCGCAATGCCGCTGACGGCAATCGCAACGTCCGCGCTGCTATGGGCAAGCGCCCCATTCGTCATGGCGGCAACGACCTGCTCACTCACAGCACCCCACTGCTCGATGCTGGCAGCATTGACGCCAAGCATCTCCTGCTTGGCCGTATTGCTGTAGGTAACAAAACCCCGGTCGAACCAGGCACTGCTGCCCGGAATATCGGTCAGCGTCTTCGCCACCCAGCCTCCAGTGCAAGATTCTGCCAGAACCAGGGTTAAACCGTGCTGCTGCAGGCGCTTGCCAACACCACTGGCAAGTGAGACCAGTTTCAGATCGCTCTCAGAAGTCATTTTTTTCTGCCAGTTCAGCCGTCGCATCACAACAGCACAGATATCGTAACCTGCTTGGAGCAGATGCGTCGAAAAAGGAGTGCCGCAGGATATTCGATTGCCGGTAATAGTAAACTATACGCTTACTATAGTGGCGAAATGACGAATTCTGGACCGCGAAAGGCGCAGACAACAATATGGCTCATCTCCAGGCATCACTCGCTTTTCCTATCCAGACGAGTATCAACCCTTGTGCGACCGTCTGAGTCTCGATCAAGGCTTACTTTACGCGGAACATTGGTCAGCCGGAGCTGACTTTTTAGACTTGGTCGTTGAGCACTGTCTGCGGGAGAAGCCTTCAGTCGTGTTGGAGTGCAGCAGTGGATTGAGCACACTACTGCTGGCACGCTGCTGCCAGTTGAACGGTAACGGTCATGTCTGGAGCCTTGAAAATGGCGAGGAGTACGCACAGGCCACTCAAGCTGCCCTGGCCTTCTACGGCCTGGATAACACGGCGACCGTTCTGCACGCGCCATTGGTTGGTGATCGGGAATTTCAGTGGGACACGCTCTCCGACCTATCCATACCGGCGATAGATATGCTGGTGATCGATGGCCCCTCAGGCTCTATCCAGAAGCACTCGCGATACCCGGCACTGCCGTTGTTGATGGAAAGACTGAATAGCCGCTGCACCGTCTATCTGGACGATGCGGCACGAGCGGATGAGCGACCAGTATTGAGGATAAAAACATTCATGGTGTTTTCCGAGCCAGATGGGGGTCCGGCATTTTCGGTGTTCATAAACCAGTCAAATCAGATCATCACGAAATGGTGCATGAATAATAGAGGAAGCCACCTGACGGCACCCCTTAATTCAGGTTAGACTCTCCCGATGTAGATCACGAACAGATACCGAACATGACACAACACACAATCCATTTTGAACACCGTCCCTCTGCGATGAAGTTGGAAATTACCGGTGTTTTTGACTGGCCAACCTGGGAAAAAGAGGTGTCCACATTCGAGTGGACCTATGACAAGAGCGAAACCTGCTATTTCCTGCGCGGCAAGGCCATAGTTACGCCGGAGGGCGGTGAGCCCCAGGAGTTTGGGCGCGGTGATCTGGTAACTTTTCCCGCAGGGATGAAGTGCACCTGGCAGATTCTCAAGGATGTGGAGAAGCATTATAGTTTTGGGTGAGGTGACAGCATGATTCTGTGCGAGGCATTATTTCCGACGTCTGGATACCCGTAGGCCTGATCAAGCTTAGCGGATCGGGCATGCAGAACTTGCCGGTTCCGCTACGTTTGAACCGGCCTACATGCCAACAGGATGATCCCCTCCCCACCGGGGAGGGACAGGGAGGGAGATCAATCGATCCTGAAACCTGTAACCTTATTCCCCACGACAATTAAAGGTTTCAACTCAACACCAATCTCCAAATGACGGAAAATGCACCCAAACACACACCTATGATGCAGCAGTATCTTCGCATCAAAGGGGAGCATCCCAATATGCTGGTGTTCTATCGCATGGGGGATTTCTACGAACTCTTCTTCGCCGACGCGGAGAAGGCCTCGCGTCTGCTCGATATCACCCTGACCAAGCGGGGCCAGTCTGCAGGCAAACCTATCCCAATGGCCGGTGTGCCCTATCACGCCGCCGAGGGCTATCTGGCGAAGCTGGTGCGTTTGGGGGAATCAGTCGCTATCTGTGAACAGATCGGCGATCCGGCGACCAGTAAAGGCCCGGTGGAACGCAAGGTGGTGCGTATCGTCACACCCGGCACGGTGACTGACGAGGCACTGCTGGAGGACCGGCGGGAAAATCTATTGGCTGCGCTCAATGAAACGGAGAAGGGTTTCGGCCTCGCAGTGCTTGACCTTGGTAGCGGCCGTTTCACAGTCCAACAACTCGACACAAATGAAGCGCTAACCAGCGAACTCGAACGACTACACCCGGCTGAACTGCTGCTGGATGAGGACTCCGGCCTGCCGGAGCGGCTCGACCTGCAGTGCGGCATCACCCGCCGCCCTGTCTGGCATTTCGATCTGGACGCCGCCACCCAACTGCTGACACGCCAGTTCGGCACCCGTGAACTCACCGGCTTCGGCTGTCAGGATCAGCCTCTCGCCGTCGGCGCTGCCGGTTGTCTGCTGCAGTATGTGGAGGAGACCCAGCACAGCGCCCTGCCCCACATCCTCAGCCTGCGGGTCGAACGGCGTGAGGACGCCATCATCATCGATGCCGCCACCCGCCGCAATCTCGAACTGGACCACTCCCTGTCAAACCAGCCCCAACACACCTTGGTAGGGATCATGGACCGCACCGCCACGCCGATGGGCAGCCGCATGCTGCGGCGCTGGCTCAACCGACCACTACGCGATGCCGGCGCAGTCTCCGAGCGTCATGCCGCGATCGACGAATTGCTCAACCAACGCGCCTTCCCCGCCCTGCAGGAGACGCTGCAGGGCATCGGCGACATCGAACGAATCCTCGCCAGAGTTGCACTTAAGAGCGCACGACCGCGGGATCTCAGTGTGCTGCGGGACGCCCTCGGAACCCTGCCCGAGCTGCAACAGTCGTTGACACCGCTTACCTCGCCCCTGCCAGGCGTCCTGTCGGATAAGATCGGCAAACACCCGGAGGTTCACGGCCTGCTGCAACGCGCCATTATCGAACAGCCGCCGATGCTGATCCGTGACGGCGGCGTGCTGGCGGAAGGCTATGATGAGGAGCTCGACCGACTGCGCAACCTGTCGCAGAATGCGGACCAGTTTCTGCTCGACCTGGAGCAACGTGAACGAAAGCGCACCGGCATCAACAACCTCAAGGTCAGCTACAACCGGGTACACGGCTACTACATCGAGATCAGCCGTCTTCAATCGGACAAGGCACCGGAGGATTACGTCCGCCGCCAGACATTGAAGGGGGCAGAACGTTTCATCACCCCGGAACTGAAGAAGTTCGAGGATCAGGTACTCAGTGCCAGAGAGCGCTCACTGGCGCGGGAGAAATCACTCTACAATGAACTACTGGACCGGCTGGGAGCGTATCTCCAGCCCCTGCAAAACTGTGCGGAGGGCCTCGCCGCCCTGGATGTTCTTTGCAATCTGGCAGAACGGGCCGAGACCCTCGACCTGCGCCAGCCTGAGCTGAACCGGGAGCCTGGCCTCGAGATCCTCGATGGCCGCCACCCGGTGGTTGAACAGGTCAGCAGCACACCCTTCGTTGCCAACAACGTCCGATTCGACGAGAAACGCCGCATCCTGATCATCACCGGCCCCAATATGGGCGGCAAATCGACCTACATGCGGCAGATCGCAATCATCACCCTACTGGCCTATGCGGGAAGTTTCGTTCCGGCGAAGGCGGCCAGCCTCGGCCCCATTGACCGTATTTTCTCCCGCATCGGCGCATCGGACGACCTTGCCGGTGGGCGTTCCACCTTTATGGTGGAGATGGAGGAGACCGCAAACATTCTGCACAACGCCTCCGAGCAGAGCCTGGTATTGATGGATGAGATCGGGCGCGGCACCTCAACCTTCGACGGACTCTCCCTCGCCTGGGCCTGCGGCGTCGAGTTGGCGACACGCATCCGCGCCTTTACCCTCTTCGCCACCCACTACTTTGAGCTGACCACCCTGCCGGAAGAGTATCCCGGCATCGCCAATGTACATCTCGATGCGGTGGAACATGGCGACTCCATCGTCTTTCTGCACGCTGTACGGGAGGGTCCCGCAAATCAGAGTTACGGCCTGCAGGTTGCCGCGCTGGCAGGGGTTCCCAAGGGAGTGATTAAACGTGCCCGGCAGCGATTAGGGGAGTTGGAGCAGGCGGCCCAGCAACACGCGGACCAGCAGCAGAACCAGCTGCCTCTGTTTACAGCGGAACCCCAGGAGTCTCCCGCACTTGATATGCTGCGGGAGATCGATCCCGATGATCTGTCGCCCAGAAAGGCCCTGGAACAGCTCTATCTGCTGAAAAAGAAGCTGGCGCAACAGACATAGATAAATCAAACCCCAATCAAGGAGTATCACAATGAGTGACCATGTCTATAAAAAGATCGAAGTGGTGGGTTCTTCCACCAAAAGCAGCGACGCAGCAATCCGCAATGCCATTAAACGCGCCGGTAAGTCCGTCCATAGCATGAACTGGTTCGAGGTAGTCGAGACACGAGGCCATATCCAGGACGGCAAGGTGGCCCACTGGCAGGTCACCGTGAAGATCGGTTTTCGGCTGGATGACTGAAAAGACCCTGACTGGTGTCCGGCAAGAAATACTGTTTTAAACACGAAGCACACCAAGGACACACGACTGCATGGCAGAGATTGCTGCTGCACTATTTCTGCATTTCCTCCATCCCTGGAGGTTAGATGCGGGATCGGGACCCGGCACTGGTTATCATCCTCGAACTCTATGCCTTCGCTACCCCTCTCTTCCACAACAGGAAGAGAGAGTAGCAGGCGATCTCGCCTCCTGTCGTTCTGCCCCACAAATGGTATAGTTTTCCCCAACACCACCTGCTATCTATCCATTGACCCAATGGCCAGGCCGGAAGGACGGAAAATGAAAGGAACTATCTCCCAACCCAACGCCAATACCCTGTCTGACAGATATGGTTTTCAACGTGGCTTCCTCAGCGCCATGGCACTTATCCTCTCTGGTTTGCTGCTGAGTGCCTGTGGCGCAGGCACATCAAAGATCAAACTGACAAATGGGCACATGGACAAACTCAGGCTCGCCTTTGTCGGGCGGGAGTTTGTTTTTCGAACGGATTGGCACTCCAAAATGGTTATTTACAAAGGCAAGCCGGTTCACTGGTATGCCACCCATTACAACCAATCCTCACATGATAAGAAAGAGCAGCAGAAGCTCGGCAAGTTTCAGGCGCGTGGGGGAGACGTTGCCACCTTCACCGATGCCAGACCGTGGACATACCATGCACTGGCGCTCTATTTCAAAACTCAGCAAGGCAACAGAGGCATCCTCAGAATAAGCACACCCAACAAAGATTCTTGGGGTAGCGAATTCTATGAAGACATGACGAACCAAACAGCCACCGTGGACTGGGCCGAGGATCAGCTCACTAACGCAACCATCAAGTTCCTTGACAAGACGGAAACAGAAGCCGCAACGGTCCCCGCTGAATTGCCAGAACCGCCGGTGCAGCCGGAACTGACCCCCGTAGCGCCCGTCACACCAGCCCCGGCACAGATGGCTGAACCATCAATTTCCCGCCTCACCGTAACCGCGACACCACCCCGTGTCAGGCCCGGAGAGGTCCTGAAACTGCAACTCGACTACACCATCGACGCGGCCGACGGGCAGCCGGTGCCGGTAACCGAATCACGCAACCTGGTCTTCAACAGCCAGGCTCTGCCGGGTTATCCCAAAGAACGACAGGAAGCCCGCAGCAGCGGGAAGCATGCGACCAGCTTCCGCCAGAAGATCCCGTCGCAGGCAACACCAGGCACCTATACTTACAAAGGCGAGGTCTGCATCCAGACCGGTTGTACCAGCCGGCTGGTGAGATTCACAATCGAACCCTGACAATTCGATTATTCAGGAGTGACGGCTGACGCATTGTCTGGTTAAAAATCGGTATGTTCGAAACACTCTCCAAACTCGTAGATACCCGGGGCCTTGCCATCGCATTGACTGCTGAAGTCGCCTTCCCATTTATCGAACCCCGAAGACTTGGTCTTGGCTGCGGGCTGTGACGACTTGGTTGCCCACCCCGCATTTGCGTTGTTGCCGGATTGCCGTCTGGGTGTCTTGGGCGCAGTATGGAGATTTTGGCGATGGCTCTGCTCGTACTTTTTCATCAAATCGCCATACTTGCGTTCGTTCTCCCGCACCTTGCGCTGGAAGATGTCGTCGGAATAGGCGCCCGGATTTACTGTAGTACTGGTGCTGCGCGCGGCCTTGGCCTGACTGACCGCCCCCAAGACACCCATCAGGGCTCCCCTCAAGGCCTGGGCTGAACGTCTATTCTCTTCCCGGCGCTGTTCATAACGCGCCCGTTCGCGGTCCCGTTCATAAGCGCTCCTCTCCCCTTCCCGACGCGCCCGTTCAATGGCCTCTTCACGCTCCATTTTGGCAATTCGTTTGGCATCCTCCAGCAAGGAGCGAGCCGTCTTGTCCTGGCCAAGCCGGACCGAGGCGTTCTGCATCGCCCTCTTGAGCGCATCGATGCTCTCATTGACATTGCCGCGTTCCAGATTGCTGATCGCGTTTTGGATAGCATCCCGATAGCGTTTATCACGTTCCGCAAGCAGTTGGATGGTACCGTAGTTCTGATTCAGCCATGCATGCTCCGGGTCCGCGTCTCGGGCCTGGTTGGCCAGACGCATTGCCCGCTGGAAGTCGCCATCGGCATTGGCGGCCCTAATGGCACTGACATACTGCTCCGCCGGACTAACCTGTTCGTATCCGCCGTCGCCCCATGCGCCGCCATCTGCACCACCACCCTGCTGGCCACCGGCGGCATGTTCCCGGAGGGCCTGGCGGATAAGTTCCTTCCGACGTTCAGGGTCCGGCTCGGTGAGCATGATCTCGGTGATCTTGTCAGTGAGTGCCTCTTCGCCGGAGACTGCTGTCTTTGGCGCCTCGTCGCCGTAACCGCTCTCGGCGCTGCCCCATCCGTCATCGGCCTCCGCCTCTTTCTGCTTTTCCTTCTCGGCAAGACGGGCCTTTTCCTCCTTCGCTTGCTTCTGTTTTTTCTCCTCGGCACGGCGGGCCTGCTTCCGTTTTTTCTCCTTGGCGAGCCAGGACTCTTCCTCTTCCGCCTTCTGCCTCTCCCCTTCGATCATCTGCCGGGCATAGTCACGCATGGCAACGGGATCAGGTTGGCTGCCAGCCAAGCCCCGGATCGTAGCGAGCTTTTTCGGCTCGACTTCGCTCAGATTGCCGTTGGCGATGGCGACGATTTTGTCCATCTCCGCCTGGTTGGCTGCGATCTCGCCCAGCAACTGTTCGACGCGTTGCCGGTTCTCCGGGCTGTTTGCGTTGCCAGAGAAGAGGATGCCTTCCAACTCCGCCGTCGCCTTGCGGTTTCGCTTGTCCGCCCAGCGCGCTTTGTCGTTAAGGTGTTGCACCATGGCGTTTTTCTGTGCCGACCAGTCGGAGCGCTCGTTGTAGGTCTCCATCTCGGCCGCCATATTGGCCGCCGCCCCGATTCCGACAGCGTTTCCAACCACTTCGGCCCCGGCCTTCCCCATGGCAGGCAAGCCATCCCGCAGAAACTCCGACTTGCGTCCTTCCGCCTTGGCCTGCGCCTCCATCTCACCCATCCGGCGGCCGATGATCTCCTTGTTGGGATCGATCAGCATCTGCTGGCCCAGATCCTGCAAATTCGAGGTGGTCGTGTCGGTATTGGCGGCCTGCTGTTTCAATCGGCCCAGTTCACCCTGTTCCGCAGCAGTCAGTGGCCCCGGCTTCTTCTCCAAATCACGAATCTTATTTTCCAGCTCGATCTTTTTGATGCGCTGCCGCATCCGGGTATCTTCCACCGCCTTGCGCATCGGCTCATATCCCGAGCCCTCTTTGACGATGTCCGCCAGATCCTTTCCGGTAACCGACTGGTCAGAGCGATCCAGTACCTCACCCAGCTTTCGCGCCGTGGCCTCGCCCATCTGCAGACCCGCTTCCACACCCGCACCGACGGCGCCCACAACGTTGGTTTTTGGCTTGGGCCTGCGACCATCGATGGCAGTCACCTTGGCCTTGCCTCTCTTGCCCACAACCACCACATCGGTCGGACTGTCAGCCCAGGAGGGCCGTCTGCCGGCAGAGGGGAGATCCGGGTCTGCAATGCCCTGCCCTCTTCTTGCGCCTGTTCCACTCGCAGGCAAATCAGCGTCACTTGGAATCCCCGACCTCTTCGCGTTGGCACTCTGTTCCGCCGCGCCAAGCCGCCGCTGCAACTCATCATCCGGGATCGCGCCCTTGACCGGCTCTCCCCGATCTTTCCAGCCGCCACTGTAGGTCTCATCAGCAGTCTTCCTGCGTTTCTCGCCACTGAGAAATCTATCGCCGACCTCGTTGCCCTCTCGCACCCGCCGCCGATTGTTATCGATGTCATCGGCGGCGTTTCTATTCCACTCCCTTTCCGTCGGATCGGCACTGCTTGCTTCACGATAGGATTGCCCGAAGTTTTCCCTCTCCTTGTCCCGCACATCTCCACGGCGATTGGCCCTCTGCTCCGCCGCGTCCATGTACTTGTTGGCCTTCTTTTGCCACTCTTTCACCTTTTGCGACTGAACCTCCGGCGAATCACCCAGATCGGCGATGCCGGCGGTCACAGGATCACCATATTTCTGAAATGCCTTTGCCTGGTCGACCATCGTATCGGCCTGGGATTTACCGGTCTTCGGATCGATCTTAGCCAGCTCCCTCATCTCCGGGTCAGGATGCTGTGCCAGCGAACGTCTGAACTCCCCCTGGTCTTTGACAAAGGCGCCTCTGCTCTCGTCATACCTGACCCGGTCCGACGCCTTGTCCATCTTCGACACCGACTTGCCCATGGTCTTCAGGTCACCGTCCGCACGACCGTGCTGAAATTTGGATGAGTGGTCGATCCCTTCACCCCGCGCATCCCTCACCTCCCCGAGATTGCCGGTGGCATCACGTCCGCCGGGGGTCTTGAAGGAGTCAAAATCGGTCTCCTTGGCCTTGTTCCCCGCAGCGGTCTCCTTGCGCCAGTAGACATGGTCATCCGTGTGATCGACCACCTTGCTGGGATTGCTGGTATCGACATCATGACCGCGGCGTTTCAACTCCTCGACCATCCTCTCATCGATCTGGTCCGTGTTGCCCGCCGTATCGACATCGGCCCGCACGTCCTTGGTATTACTTCCGGTCTGGGCGGCGCCGGTCCGTTTGATCATCTCATCTACGCGCTGGTTACGAGTATCCAGCCGGCTGTATTTGTCCTGAACCCGTTTTCGATCAGATAGGTAGCGGTCAAAGAGTGCATCCTGATCAGCGCCGGATTGATTGGCGTGATTTCGATAACCTTCACGCAGGGCATCCAGTTCCTTCTGCTGGGCAGCACGCAACTGCCCGATGGGGATGGCGCCGTCTTGAATAGCGGTTTCAGCGAATGTCGGGGTGAGATACCCCAGGAAAAGGCAGAGGATTATGCAGGCCTTTGCAAGAAAATTCAGAGACGGGAAAAAACGATTGTTCACGCTGCCCATATCCACCTCCCAATAATCAGGCATTCGGGGAAAGCCGGTATTGCTCCCCGATTGATGGGACGCCACAGGTTGCTGATTGGGAAATCTGATCCGTCAGCATGAATGATTATCCATCAAATATTGATTATAACCACTCTCACAGCATGCTTACTAATCACCACAGCTTTTCAGGTCGCCGGTGAGCGAATACGGGAAAAAAATTCTCCAATCGACTCCGACAGTGTCCCGGATCGTTTGGGATCACGCAGACTGGCCAGCATGAAGCTGCGGGTAGCGGGAAGAAACAGCAGATCTGCCAGCACCCGGTTGAAAAAGTCCTGCGACTCTTCGGATGCAGCAAGAGCTTCGAGAAACCGGCGGCGCAGCTCTTCGTTCTGCAGCGTCTCCCAGGCCCGTCCGCCAATCGACGTGAGCACATCGCTGCGGGAGGCGATCGGGTGATTCAGCACACTGCCGATCAGCTGATCCCTATAGGTCAGGGAGATGCTGTTGGAGATGCCACGAATTCCGGCAGTGACTATTTGGGGATCAGGCTCATCCTCTGCCAGGGTCAGCTCCACCCTTTTACAGAGCGCTTCGGCAATCGCCACCGGCACCACTTCATTTTCCAGACAATGACAGAGCGCCTCCAACGGCGATGGGGGCAGATGTGGAATCGCCTCGGCGATTTGCCTGGCCATCTCCGGCCCGGCACAGCGGGCAGCCAGATCGGCAATACCCTGATAGCCGAGAAAAGACCACTGATCCCAGCCGAGCTTACCCTGAAAATAGCCGACCGCATGATCATAGTAGCGGGAAGCAGGCTGTTTCAGCAGCAGAGTAAGCTTGGCGTGCAGCACAGCCAGGCGTTCCTGTTTCGGTTGAAAGGCGTAGGGATTATCCTCCAACGCAGCCTGGAACTGTTCCCCATTGCTTACCGCCTTGAGTTTTTCCCCCAGGCTCTCCACCAGTCGATGCATGAAATCATCCCGTGCGGCCAGCATCAGCTTGCCCTGTTCGTCCAAAGGGAAACGCAGGAACCAGATAAATGGTTCATCCTGACTTACACGGTCATGAAAGACCAGGGCAAACCAGGCCTGCTGTTGTAGTGGCTGTGGATAGGGAAGCTCGGTTCTTTCGAACTTGAGAAAATCATCGTGGGGGATTTTGCTGACGCGGCGTCCCATGTCGAAGAAACGCAGACGTCCACCGGACGTTTCGAGAAACTCCGTCAGGCTGGCTATCTCACTCATGTTTCGACCCACTCGATCAAGTGAAAAACCAAGTCATCAGCCTCCGCTTCGTGAACCACACGACCCTGAATCGAGTTGCCACTCTCCTCCACCGTCTCCTGCCTTCCGGAAACCAGTGGGTGCCACTCCGGCAGATCCTTGCCCTCCGCCAGCAAACGATAGGCGCAAGTGGCGGGAAGCCAGTAGAGCTCCTCCAGATCCTGCGGCGTCAATGTGATGCAGCTGGGAACCCGCACGGATCGATCTGTATAACAGGTGCACCGGCAACCTTCGAGATCCAGTAGATCACAGACCACGTTGGTGAAATAGATCTCACGGGTATCTTCGTCTTCCAGTTTCTGTAGACAGCATTTGGCACAGCCATCGCAGAGAGATTCCCACTGTAACGCGCTCATCTCCGTCAGTTTTACTTCCCGCCAGAATTTTCTATTTTTCTCAACCATTGGCCCCTCTTTATTTCATCCGCGTAATTCTCCGGTTTCAGCGCCAATCAGGCAATGAAATTTTCTCACGAAAAGTAAAATCTCCCTACTCATACTAAGTATTTTTCCTAATCCAGCACAAGGCACTGGAGAAACACCTTGTCAATCTCTTTATACACATTTGTGAAACGAAGGCTCCAGATTATTGGCTTACATTTTATTCTTGTGAAAATACATATTAAATACATTATAACTAATTGAAATATATATATTTATTTTCATTGTGCAAAAATTAAACAATTTAATGACAATGCTGGAACAGCAAGGGCTGGAAGCAAACTTAATCACCTTACCCACAAAGTTATCCACAGGATCTGTGGAAAGATTTCAGTATTGAAATATACCGATCCGACAGCCTCCAACTGCGTTTTTCCAACGCTGAATGACCTAACGACTGGCAGCGAGTCTCCTTTTCGTAATAACCCGCTCATGGGGTATTCAGCAAAGCTCCGCAGAGGTAAGGTAACGGAATAACTTGGACGGCAGGATCTAGGCACACTGACAAAGATAGATAATGAGCCAGCAACACAGAGAATTTCAGGCGATTTTCCCCGTTCCATTTGGTGCGTTAGGGGTTGTAATGCGGGGTGAAACACTGCATCAGATCGACTTTCTACCCCAGAATACTTCATCCAAACCCCCATCAGATGATGTAAGCAGAAACGTAGTTTCCCAGATTCAACACTATCTGGTTGATAGTAAGCGCCTGTTCACTCTGCCACTGCAACTGCATGGCACCGATTTCCAGCAGAGAGTCTGGACCGAGCTTCAAACGATACCATCCGGTGAGGTCCGCACTTACGGAGAGGTTGCCAAACGACTCAACAGTAGCCCCCGTGCCGTCGGCAATGCCTGTCGCGCCAATCCCTGTCCTGTCGTAGTGCCCTGCCACAGAGTGGTGGGTGCCAATGGCATCGGTGGATTTTCGGGTGAGCGCAAGGGTGGGCCGCTGGCGATCAAACGCTGGTTGCTGAATCACGAAGGCTGGTCCGGTTGCAACTGATGGCGTTGCCGGCGGAGGTTCAGGGACGCATCGAGAGTTTTGCCGACGCCCTCTGGATGGAGCGGGGACTGAGCCGCAATACCCTCAGTGCCTATCAAAGCGATCTAAACAAGGTTTCGATCTGGCTGCTACAGCAACGGAAAACCGATCTGCTGCATGCTGACCGCAGTGATCTGTTGCTCTATCTGGCCGAGCTTGCCCGGCAGGGTCTCAAACCCCGCTCAACCGCACGAAGGCTCTCCTGCCTGCGCCAGTTCTATCAATATGCCCTGCGTGAAGGCTGGATCGAACACGATCCCAGCGCCCTCATCGACGCCCCCAAGATCGGACGTTCCCTGCCCGGCGCCCTGACCGAAGCGGAGGTCGAGGCCTTGCTCGACGCTCCGGATCTGGCGGATGCTCAAGGGTTTCGGGATCGCACCATGCTGGAAGTGCTCTATGCCTCCGGCCTGCGGGTGTCGGAACTGATCAGCCTGCGTCCGGAGCAGATCAGCCTGACCCAGGGCGTGGTAAGGGTCATCGGCAAAGGCGGTAAAGAGCGGCTGGTGCCACTGGGTGATGAGGCTCAAACCTGGCTGATACGTTTCCTGAAAGGCCCCCGACAAGAGATTCTGGGCGCCCGGCTCTGTCCGGATCTCTTCCCCACACGCCGTGGCAGCGGAATGACCCGTCAGGCCTTCTGGTACCTGATCAAAAAACATGCGGTCACTGCTGGTATCAGCAAGCATCTCTCCCCACACACCCTGCGACACGCCTTTGCCACCCACCTGCTGAACCATGGAGCAGACCTGCGGGTTGTACAACTGTTACTCGGTCATAACGACCTGTCCACCACCCAGATCTATACCCACGTGGCGAGGGAACGGCTGAAAAACCTGCACGCCATCCACCATCCCAGAGGTTGAGAATAGTTTGTCATCCCGGCGTTACGAGTTATGAAGCCAACCTCACATTGTGCTACATTCCGGGCAGTTTCAGGTTGACCGGGCAAATCAGGAGTTTTCAATGCCGTCATTCGATATCGTGTCAGAAGTCGACATCCAGGAGGTGAGAAACGCCGCGGATCAGGCGAACCGTGAGATCGGCACTCGCTTTGACTTCAAAGGCGTGGAGGCAAAATTCGAACAGAATGAGAGCGAAATCACCCTGCGCGCCGAGCAGGAGTTCCAACTGCAGCAGATGATGGATATTTTGCGGCAAAAACTTGTCAAACGAAAAGTCGATATCGCCTGTATGGATATCAAGGATCCGGAAACCACACTTAGCACCGCCCGTCAGCAGGTCATCATTAAACAGGGCATAGATACCGATACCGCCCGCAAGATGGTCAAGGCGATCAAGGCAAGCAAGATCAAGGTTCAGGCCCAGATCCAGGGTGAACAGGTTCGGGTAACCGGCAAGAAACGGGATGACCTGCAGCAGATCATCACCATGTTACGGGAGGCTGACTACGGCCTGCCACTGCAATATCAGAATTTTCGGGATTGATTGATGAAGAAAAATTTTATTATCCGCCGTAAACAAGCAGGCATCCTTTCAGCGGCAACCTTAGTCGCCCTGCTCTCCTGCGGCAACATCCAGGCTGCGGACGATGCAGCAACCATCAAGCAGGTTCAGGATGGGATCGCCAAACTGCTTCCTGGAGAGACGCCGGACAGCATCACCGAATCAGTGGTCCCCGGCCTGTACGAAGTGATGATCGGTCCCCGTCTGGTCTATGTCAGCGGTGACGGGAAGTATCTCTTCAACGGCAAACTGTTTGAGATCGCAACGAGAGAGGATCTCTCAACGCCCAAGATCTCCCTGGCCAAGGCCGATGCTATCACCAAGGTTGGCGAGGAGAACATGGTCATCTTCGGTCCCGAAGATTCCAGACACACCATCACTGTTTTCACCGATATCGACTGCGGTTACTGCCGCAAACTGCACAGTGAGATCACGCAATACAACGATCTCGGCATTCGTGTCCGCTATATGATGTTTCCCCGTGCCGGTGTAGGCAGCGCCTCCTATACAAAGGCCGTCTCTGTCTGGTGCGCCGATGATCAGAAAGCTGCAATGACCCTTTCCAAGGCCGGTAAGCCCATCGATGAAAAGCTGTGCAACAATCCAATCGTGGATCACATGAAACTGGGCGAACTGCTCGGCGTTACAGGAACCCCGGCGATCTTTCTTTCCGATGGGGAACTCATGCCCGGTTACGTTCCGGCGGCCAAGATGTCGGCCTACCTGAATGGACGCACAAAAAAGTAGTTCAGCTGTCTTGAGAGACAACTACGGGGAGCTTCGGCTCCCCTTTTTTTGCCTTGTTTTCGTGACACGACTCACAACCAGCATCATTGCGGGCTCAATGGGTCAATAAATTGGAACAACTGCCGCTAGCCTTCTCAAGCAACACACTAGAGGAACAGATGGTGCAGGCCCATAAACTGGATCTGGCATATCGCTCCGAAACGGGGCCCGTACGCAAGAGTAACCAAGACACGATCGGTACAGATGAGGCTGCCGGTATCGTAATCGTTGCTGACGGCATGGGGGGCGCGAATGGCGGTGAGATCGCCAGTCAACTGGCAGTTGATCTGTTGATGCAATATTTCACTGACGATGAGCGCAACCCAGTCAACGAATCCGACCATCAACTCCAGGAGAGCCTTTCGGTTGTCAACAATGCCATCCTGGAAGCTGCAGAGCAGATGCCGGAACTACAGGGAATGGGTACCACACTGGTATTGGGCATGTTCGATGAGAACCACCTACGTTACGCACACGTCGGAGACTCCCGACTCTATCGTCTGCGTAACGGCAAGCTGACTCCCCTGACCCGTGATCATAGTCTGATCGAGGACATGATTGACAAGCAAGTATTCTCCTCATCACTGGAAGCTATTGAAGCCGGTGTACCACGCAACATTCTATCCAAGGCCTTTGGCACCGCGCCGAATGTCAAAGCTGAGATCGCCAAGACCAACATCAAGGCGGGGGATATCTATCTGTTCTGTTCTGACGGACTGACCAGCATCGTCTCCGATGAAAAGATAGAGGATGCGTTGCTCAGCACAGACAAGAATTTGATTAAACAGGTCGATCGCCTGATTGAAAACGCCTGCAACAATGGCGGTACCGATAATATTTCGATTGTGCTGGTAAGCATTGATGAGGCGGCTTGAGTGAAGATCCGACTGGGTTATGAATACGAAGATTTATTACTGTATTGGGGTAGTTGAATCATGGAAAAACTCGTCATCTTAAACGACAACGATACGCTTCAGGAATTTCCTTTGGAGCAGAAACGCGTTGAACTGGGGCGGGATCCAACCAGCGACCTCTGTCTTAGTGACCAATCAGTCAGTCGCCATCACGCCAGTCTGGTGCGAATCTACACCGAGTACTATCTGGAAGACCATCGCAGCACCAATGGTACCCGGCTGAATGGCCAGGATATCAAAAAACATATGTTGAAAAACGGCGATGTCATCGAGATCGGAAAGTATCGGCTTAAATTCAAGAAACAACAGGAGAAGAGCGACGAGAACGACCTCGACAGGACGGTCGTCATACATCCGTCAGTCCCACAACGTGTATCACGGGCAAAACCGGCCAATAATCCGCTAACCTCCAAACCTGGCTTGGCCTTTATCCACTATCTGGCAGGGCCGGAGAAAGGTCAGGAAGCAAAACTCAACCGCGCATTCTTCACTATCGGGGAGACAGGCGGCGATCTTGCACTGATCACCAAACGTCATCAAGGTTACTATCTGCTGAAGCTTGGCGGGCACACAATCCCCTCGGTTAACGGCAAATCTGTGCGCGCAGGAGGCGTCGAGCTCACACATGGCGATCAAATCGTATTTGGTGAACGCCAGTTAGAGTTCCTTACAGGAAGTTGATCTGCATTCGTGGGAAGTCGATTAAAGTTCCCCCACTCTCTGCCGTATCAATCAATAGATTCCCGATCATTGACGTCTAGCACAAGACCAGCCGTTAAGGAGTAACAGACCATGGCACCAGAATCACTCGATCACAACCGCATGCTGCTGGAGATCGATCGCACGATCCGTGACCTCAACCGTAACACCATCAACCCCATGATACCTGAGCTCACTCTGAATGATCTCTGCCCGGTCATGGAACTGGTCGCCCGTGCAAGGGGGTTCTATCTGAAAGAGTTGTTTGAGGTAACTGAGATTTCAGGAGATAAAATGCCATCCCAGGATCAGATAGGACGATTGAAGAAGCTGCGTGAGAACTTCGAGGAACTGGTCAAGGGCGCACAAGCGCTGGAAACGGCCATAGAGCGTGGTTATCTGGACGTCAATCGCTGAACTGATATCCAGCCCCCTTCCACCGTAACTCACGCGGTTATTAACAGCAGAGATGCATTGCGATCTCTGCCGTTCTCATATACAACATCCCAGAAAGAATCAGACGGTCTCTCCACACTAGACCAACTCGCCTCCAAATCGATCTGGGACAACGACTTAATGACCACACCGGATAAAAATGCTGTAAAGCGCTATCTGTTGAGCCTGCAGGAACAGATCTGTTCCGGACTCGAAGATGAGGATGGTGAAGGCCGGTTTATCCGAGATGCCTGGCAGCGGGATGAAACCGACAAACTCGGCGGTGGTGGTATCAGTCGCGTACTGCGGGACGGAGCGGTCTTCGAGCAGGCCGGCGTTAACTTCTCACATGTCACCGGCAGCAAGATGCCGTCTTCCGCCACGGCACACAGGCCGGAACTGGCTGGACGTGCATTCGAGGCGATGGGCGTATCCCTGGTGATCCACCCCCACAACCCCTATGTACCGACCTCCCATGCAAATGTACGTTTTTTCATTGCTGAAAAAGAGGGTAGCGATCCCGTCTGGTGGTTCGGCGGTGGTTTCGATCTGACGCCCTACTATGGAAATGAGCAGGACTGCCGCCACTGGCACGACATCTCAAAGGCCGCATGCCTACCCTTCGGCGAGCAAGTTCACCCGAAATTCAAACAGTGGTGCGATGACTATTTCTATCTCAAACACAGAGAGGAACCAAGAGGCATCGGCGGCCTCTTTTTCGATGACCTGAACGAATGGGGTTTCGAAAAGAGTTTCGACTTCATGCGCAGCGTGGGTGACCACTATCTGGAGGCCTATCTCCCTATCGTCTCACGACGCAAAACCGTTGCTTATGGAGCAAGAGAGCGGGAGTTCCAACTCTATCGGCGCGGGCGTTATGTCGAATTCAACCTGGTCTATGATCGCGGCACCCTTTTCGGCCTGCAGTCAGGAGGACGAACCGAATCAATCCTGATGTCCATGCCGCCGCTGGTGAGCTGGCGCTACGATTGGCATCCTGAACCCGGCTCGGCAGAAGCCGAACTCTATGAGAAGTATCTCAAGCCACGGGAGTGGGCCAGCACGTAGGATTGAATCCTTGAGGTTTTGACCTACCCTCAAAGTAAACCTGATAACGCTGAGCGGAGGGAGTCATGAGTGCTTTCAAAGGGTTTCCCCAGGCCTGTCTCCCTTTTCTGGAGACTCTGTCAAACAACAATAACAGAGCCTGGTTTAGCGAGAATAAAACCGCTTACGAACAGCAGATACGTGAACCGGCGCTGGCATTCATCGAGCATATGCAGCCCAGGCTGCTGAAGATCTCCCCACGATTCCGCACCATCGCTAAAAAGTCCGGCGGATCTCTGATGCGGATCTACCGGGACACCCGTTTCTCGAAAGACAAAACACCCTACAAAATCAACATCGGCATTCAGTTCCGGCACGAACTGGGAAAGGATGTCCATGCACCGGGTTTTTATGTTCACATAGAGCCGGAATTCTGCTTTGTCGGCGTCGGCATCTGGCATCTGGAGAACCCTCTTCTGGGGAAGATTCGTGATTTCATCGTGGACAATCCGGCATCATGGAGAGCCGCCAGGGATGACAAAACCTTCCGCAGACATTTCACTCTGGAGGGTGATTCACTCAAACGCCCTCCTCGGGGTTTCCCCCCTGATCATGCGTTGATGGACGATCTCAAACGCAAGGACTTCATTGCCTGTAAATACTTCGATTGCAGAAAGATAACAGCACCATCCTTTGCCCAGTTCGTTACCAACAGCTTCAAACAGGCGGATCCGTTCATGCGCTACCTATGCAGCGCAGTGAATGTGAACTATTAACTCATGTTTCTGAGTTCATACCACCGGATGCGCTACGCTTATCCAGCCTAGGAAAGGGAGTTGAGCTCCGGTCTAAACTTATTTCAATCCAGGATTGCACTCCCCACCCCAAGCTGTGCCATAATGCGCCGCTTTTGTGGCCAACATCTTCTTACCCGCACTTTTGCACCTGTCCAGTAGTCCACAAGCACCTCACTATTTTCCGGAAAATATTTTGATCTCAACAGCCAATATCACCATGCAATTCGGGGTCAAGCCCCTGTTTGAAAACATCTCGGTCAAGTTCGGCAGCGGCAACCGATACGGCCTGATCGGCGCCAACGGTTGCGGCAAGTCAACCTTGATGAAAATCCTCGGCGGAGATCTGGAGCCGACTGCCGGCAACGTCACTGTCGACCCCAACGAGCGGTTAGGCAAGCTGCGCCAGGATCAGTTCGCCTATGAAGCGCATACGGTGCTCGACACCGTGATCATGGGACACGCCGAGCTGTGGAAGGTGAAGCAGGAACGTGACCGTATCTACGCACTGCCGGAGATGAGCGAAGAGGAAGGTATGCAGGTGGCCGAGCTGGAGGTGGAATTTGCCGAATTCGACGGCTATACCGCCGAGTCGCGTGCCGGTGAGTTGTTGCTGGGCCTGGATATCCCGCTGGAACAGCACAACGGCCCGATGAGCGCAGTAGCCCCCGGCTGGAAACTGCGTGTTCTGCTGGCCCAGGCGCTGTTCGCCGAGCCAGACATCATGTTGCTCGACGAACCCACCAACAACCTCGACATCAACACCATCCGCTGGCTGGAGGATGTGCTCAACGAACGCAACTCCACCATGATCATCATCTCCCATGATCGCCACTTTCTGAACAGCGTCTGCACACACATGGCCGACCTGGATTACGGCGAGCTGCGTGTCTATCCGGGCAACTACGATGAGTACATGACGGCTGCCAGCCAAGTTCGCGAACGCCAGTTGGCCAACAATGCCAAGAAAAAGGCGCAGATCGCCGAGCTGCAGACCTTCGTCAGCCGCTTCTCCGCCAACGCCTCAAAGGCCAAGCAGGCCACCTCACGCGCCAGGCAGATCGACAAGATCCAGCTTGATGAGATCAAGCCCTCCAGCCGTCAGAACCCCTTCATCCGCTTCGAGCAGGAGAAGAAACTCTACCGCCTCGCCCTGGAGGTTGAGGGACTCAGCAAAGGCTATGATGAAAAACCACTGTTCAACGGCCTGGATCTGATAGTCGAGGTTGGTGAACGCGTCGCCATCATCGGTCCTAACGGTATCGGTAAAACCACACTGCTTCGCACCCTGGTCGGCACCGGGCACAGAGGCCTGAGTCCCGACAATGGCACGGTAAAATGGTCGGAGAATGTCACTATTGGCTATTATGCCCAGGATCACGCCGCCGATTTCGAAGAGGACATGAACCTGCTGGAATGGATGAGTCAGTGGCAGCAGGAGGGCGACGATGAACAGGTGGTACGCAGTTACCTCGGCCGCATGCTCTTCTCTCAGAAGGAGATCGAAAAATCAGTAAAGGTGATCTCTGGTGGAGAACAGGGACGCATGCTCTTCGGCAAGATTATGATGCACAAACCCAATGTGCTGGTGATGGACGAGCCGACCAACCACCTGGATATGGAGTCTATCGAGTCACTCAACACGGCGCTGGAGAACTACCCCGGCACGCTGATCTTCGTCAGCCATGACCGAGAGATCGTCTCCTCACTGGCCACCCGCATTATCGAACTCACCCCCGAGGGTATAGTCACTTTCAATGGCAACTATGAGGAGTATCTGAGCAGCCAAGACGTGGTTTGACGTCTCTCAGGCAAGTGCATGCCAACGGGTAATCTCATTTTTCACCAAGTCATCAGGGAGAAACTCCTGCTCCAGCCGACCTCTCTCTGATCGACAGAGTCTGAGATAAAGCGCCTCCTCCTGTTTGGTGAGTTTGGAAGGCGTGGATTCACCTGCCGTTACGGGTTCGGCAACAGCCTTCTCGTTGCAGCAGTATTCGAAGGCCTCCTCGTCCATCAATAACGGCGTCAGGGCCGCCTGGTATGAACGGGCCGTGGCGAGCATGGAGAGGCCCCAGGTGTCGATGTCTCCCCAATAGGCGATGTTTTTATTGCGGATCCAGGCGGCTTGCATCCAGCTCAGGTTAAGTCCCGCCCCGAGTATGGCGATGGTGTTGGGCAGTGATGGCAGTTGATAGAGGGAACGCTCGTTCTCGACAATCAGCAGATGACTGCCGGGCAGTGGTGTTTGCGCGAGCTCACTGCTTCTCACTCTGAGTTGCCTGAAAGGGAGCAGCCCCGTTTCCAATGGAACGACCAATAGCCAGTGCTCGCTTTCATCAAGCGCCCCGAGAAAAAATTCAAGACCCCGATCTATAATCTGCTGGCCAAATCGCTGTTCAAGCAGTTTTCCCACCAAGGTGCGATTGCGCTCAAAAAACTTGCTGTCGCAACCGGCGATAGAGAGCGCCCGCAAAGGTTTGCCTTCGGCGCAGCCGGGTGCAAGTTGCAGAGCCACCTCACAGGCCTTGATGGTCTCTTCAGCGCCTCTGGACAACAGCTGTTGCCGCTGGCGGATCAAAAGGGGGTAAAATAGAGGGTCGCTATCAGCCATGACTATGGATAGAAGCCGATACTCTTGCCGAATCGCCTCATCAGCCATCGCCTCTATCCACTCGTCAGTCGAGTGCAGTACCCAGTTCAGCGGGAGTTGAACCGCTTCTGCGACACTGCGGTAGTTGACCGGCTGCCAGTCGATCTCCCCTGCTGTTACTTTGCGCCAGAGTTCTATGTGTTTTCTGACGGCAGATATTTCACTGCTGATCAGCGCGGGAGAGGGCTTTCCGATAGGCAGTGTTACGGGCCACGCATTGTAATCCAGCAGCCGTTGTTCGCGCAGCTTGCCATTTTGCCATTGACGCCGAAGTTTGTGGCGTAGCGCCTCAGGCGTTTTCATTGGAACGTTCCAGCCGTTTCCTAGCCTGCTGATCCAGTTCTTCCCAACTGAGTGATGTAGTGGTGGCGCGCTGGCCACGCCGGTGTACCAGTATCGCTGAACGGGTGTGTGAACGCAGCAGCCGCATCTCTTTGTTGGGAGTGATGAACAGGGGATGCAGTCCGAACTGGCGCAGGGCCTCGATAATTCGTGCGGCGACCGCCTGCGAACTCTTGGAGAAGGCCTCGTCGAGTACCACCGTGCCGAACAGGGGATGGCCCATGCCGTCAGGGCAGAGTGCATAACTCAATGAGGCGGTGAGAATATAGCTGGTGATGATCTCCTTTTCACCACCACTGCCCCCTTGTGATCCGGTGCGAACCTCGATCACCCGCTCTCCGTCGCGCTCTATGACCAAAACGTAGAACTGCAGACGGTAACGTGGATCGAGCAGCGCCTTTGCGCCCACGGTCTTGTTACGTTCCACCGCATCGCGTAACAGACGGACCACCTCCACCAAGGCGCGATAGTGGGATTCTCCCTGATCCTCTTTCAACGCGGCGCTACGCAGATGTCGTTGTGCTTTCTGGATTGTGGTCAGGGTCTCATGGATCACCCGCCGTGGTTGCAGTTGCAGGTAGCATCCGGGCTGGAAATCGACTTTGACCATGGTCTGGTTGAGCTCATCGATCCGCTCTTCAATGACTGACGTCTCATTGTCGATATAGGCCAGTAGTTGGGTCACCCCCTCATCCGAGGATTTATTGAGGTACTCCAGAAAGCGTTCTACTTTTTCCGGCAGCGCCTCTTTGGTCAACAGTTCCAACTGTTGAAGATAGTTTGGGATATCACTGATCTCTGTCCCGGCCTCTGCAAGTGCGCCGGTATCCTTGGTCTTCGCATTCCCCATCAATGAAATCAGTCTTTTTTCAGTGGCTGAGTATGTACCTTCAGCCTTAGTCAGCTGCTTCTGGGAGTTATCGCTCGCTTCACGTTCTTTCTCATCCAGGCGTTCAATCTCTTCAATCGTTATTTTTCCAAATTGGCTGTCTCCTATTAACTGTTGTTCTGCTGACAGCACATTGCTCATCCGTTTGAAAAGCAGGCTGATCTTATCTTTCGCCCGTTTCATCTCTGCCTGAAAGATTTTTTTCTGTTGCTCATTTTCCAACAGTTTCTGTTGGCACTGGTGCAGTTTCTGCTTTGCCTGCTGCCACTGCTCTTTGGCGCGTGTGGTGTCGGAAGCGGGGTCTTGTAACTGCTCAAGCTGTTGCCGCAGGCGTAGCAACAGCGTCTCGGCGGATGTTATATCGATCTCACTGAATTGCAGCTCTTCCAACCTGGAAAGCAGCTGAATCTGTTGAGTAAGCTGTTGGTGTTGTGCTTTTGTTTGGCTAAACAGTTTCTTCCGTTCCACGACTTCCTGACCGGCCTGAGACAGTTCATGCTCCAGTTCGCGCAGCCGGTCACGATTACTGAAGCCGGTCATCCAGTCGACATCGAGGCGCCGCTGATCCTGCTTGTCGAACTGGCCATGTTTGCCAGACATCAGCCCCTCAACGGTCATTGCGTGGGGGGTTCTATGCAGCACCTCACTGCTTTCGACGCAGTGGCGGTCTATATCGGCAAGGAAGGTTTTTGCCACTTCACGCAGTGGGTGCTGTCCGAAGTTGAGTTTGTGGGTAAAGCCGTCATTGAGGAAACTTGCCCGGCCCGAATACTCCGTCGCATCGAGCAGACGCACATGCAGGTGATTGTCGCGCTGGTTGACCCATGCCAGCGCCTGTTTCATCTGTTCGCCCGGCACGATCAGACGCAGACGGTGACTGCCGATGGCACGTTCGACTGCACCTCGCCAAGCCTTCTCCTCCGCTTTGATCTCAACCAGTTCGGCGACATACGCCACTGCATTGAGGTTTATACCGAGCGCTTCGGTCAGATCCAGTTTGAACTTGAGATAACGACTGTCGATGTTGGAGCCGCTATGACTGCGTGCCTCCTGTAGCGCTGTTTTTAAACTCGCTTCACGCTCTTTCGTGGAAAAGAGTGACCCGCCTTGTTGATCCCGGCGTTGATCCAGTTCAGACAACTTAGGCTCGTTCTCTCTACGCACAGCTTCACTGCGTTGCTGGTTGTCGGCAAGTGCAGCCTCCGAGAGGGTAGCATCAAAATCAAGGGCCTTTACCAGTTGCAGATAGTCGTGGGCCTCACGTTGACAGTTACGGAGATTGAACGAATGGATCGTGATCTGCTGTTCCAACTGCTCGACATTGCCGCCACCTTGTTCGATATAGAGACGATGAAGGTCCTCTGTCTCCAGCTCCTGTTTGCGCTGGCTGTCAGCCAGATCAAATGTGAGGCGTTCGCTCTGTGCAAGTTCGTCACTCAAGCTAGCGTGCTTTTGCTGCCATAATCTATGTCCCTGGGTAGCGAACCAGACCGGCAGAATCTGTTTCAAACGGAAAAGCCGTTCGACCTCTTCTCTCTTGCCTAACCGAATTTTCTCTTCTGCCTTGATTGGCAGCAACGACTGTTGCTGGGCGCGGGCGATCTCCAGCTCGCTGTGAATCTCCTTGAGTACATCAAATCCATTCACCACTTCGGCGGCGCGTTTGAAGGCCGATTTATCCTCCAGGACCAGTTCGCGAAACAGCGCGTCGATACTGTTGAGTTGTTTGAGTCCGGCGGCGCGATTGAGCAGGGAGAAGGCATTCTCTCCCACCTCGAAAAAACGCCTAAGCTGGGCCAGATAGGCCTTTTTGCTATCGTGGGGATGGATGTTACTCTGTTCCTTGCCAAACCGTTTTACCGCCCTGGCACCCCCCTCACGATGCAGTTCCAGCCAGTCACTGATGCCCAGCTCACTGTTACGGCTGAATATCCAGAGCCGTTTGAGGTCACTCATGGATGAACTGCTGCCATCGAGCCAGAAGAGCCCGGTTAGTGAGACATGCTGCTCACCGTCTGTAAACCGGGCGCCGACGGCGGTGACGGTTGAACCGCCTCTGGCGATATGCGCATTGTCGCCGCTCTCGTTGCCTTCGCCGGAGACTCCGCGGATATAGGAGATCAGGTCACGATCACTCTCGTGTCCTCCGGTCGAGGCGAGATTATAGAGCGGGCGGGCGGCGACCAGGGTCATCAAGGCATCTACCAGGGTGGTCTTGCCGCTGCCTGTCTGGCCGATGATGGCGCTGCCATGCGGGTCGATCTCGGCCCGGTGTAGCCCACTGAACGGACCCCAGTTATAGATCTCCAGTTGTTCGATGATATAGGGGGTGCGGCTGTGTAATTCCTCAAACATCACCCCCTGCCCTGTTCTTGCGGAACGACTCATTCACCAGGCTCCTGCTGCGCTTTCGCCTGTTGCTTAAAAGCCGCCAACAGGTTCTGCAGATTTTCCGGATTGGCGATGTGCACAATCAGCGGCCGGATGGTGAGCTGGTCGTTTTTATTCACTTCCGAAACCAGGCCATGACCCCGTAACTGCTCCAACAGTTGGCGTAGCCGTTTGTCATTGCGGCTGTCGCTGCCTGTTTCGCCCAGAAACTGGTTCAGCTCCGGCATCAGCTCATCGAGATGGGCCAGCGCTGATTGGGTTCCAATACCCGACTCCATCTCATGGGCGATATAGATCCGGCGCAGGATCGCCACCAGAAGCGATTGCTCCAGATTGAGCCGTTGACGGCGCACCAGTGGGTGACTCCACTCGTCCCTTTCACTGTCGGCGTAGTTTTCAATGATGGCAAGGTATGCGATGCCCCGGATGTCATCGATCTTCAGCGCCATATCCAATGGTTCCAGAATCGCGTTGACCGCCTGAAAAGAGGTCAGCGCAATACGATAGAGATTGGGTTTGTGGTCTGCCTCCAATACGCCATATTTAAGTAGCTCCTGCACGACACTTTTTAACGATTGCGGAGTAACTTCCTGCGAGTCAGAGAGGGCAGGTTCGTTGTCTGTCCCTTCGGCCAGGGGAGTCGGCTGTTCCTCACTCATCACAGTTCCAGTTCGATATTGCTCAGGGCATCGCTGCTCAGCTCCACCTTAGGCAGAGTAAAGCGGTAGCGGACGCCATCCGGGTTGCTCAGGTCGATATGTTCTTGTTCGTCATCGAACGGGATATCGGCCTCCAACGCCATAGTCAGCCAAAGCGCCATCGATTCTAGATCGTGGGTTGGCGGGATCTTCCCGGCGATTTCGCCGATGGTCATGCTGCGTCCCTCGGCAGCCAGCAGCGTTTGTGTCTCCTCCACCAGCGCCTGCCTGTCCAGAGCGTCGAAGGATGACCAGAACTCATCATCCACCTCGTCCAGATTGGTAGTCTGTTCCACCAGATCGAGCATGGGTTCGATGCCTTCGGAAAGATCTTTAAAACGCAGACGCTCCACTACAGGCAGGCTACTGTTGGCGACCCCTATGGGTGGCATAGGGCCAGGGGTTCGCCGCACGGCCTGACGGCTCCAGTCGATTGTGGCGGCCTGGGCAAAGAGTTCATTCAACAGCTGGCCGACCCTGTGGTGTTCGGAGGCCAAGCCGGTTTTGAGGAAGCCTTTTACGTCACGTTCACTGCGGGCACGGGCGCGGATCACGATTCCGCTTTCACCCACCAACCGGATGATCAGTCGACTCAGTTCGGTTTGCTGCTCCCGGGTCAGTGCTTTATGCACCACTGGCCTCCTCACCAATGAGCGAATGCGCAGTTTCATATTATCCAGTTCCAGTTTGCGTGCCAGTTGCCGCTGAAAGGCGTCAAATACCTTTCCCTCATCGGTTTGCAGCAACTGCTCATGGCTCTCCAGCAAGCTGTCGACGATATTGCCACGGTGGCTCTGCTCACTGATGATTGACTGGCGCAGGCGCTGGTCCGCCTCCCGGTATGAGTCCTCCACCCGGCGAAAATCGTTACGCAGGCTCATCGAGAGGTTATAGACTTCGCGGATCGATTCAATGGCGGACTGCTCCGACAATACTTTAACTTCACCCTTCTGCACTGCGGCAAGTTCAGCTTCCAGGGCAGCTATTTTATGTCGTATCAGCGCCTCGCGGCTTTCCGGGTCGGGGTTGATGCTGGATTCGAGGTTTTCGATTTCACGCTGCACGATGGAGAGGCGCGAGGCGGTGGAGGTCATGATGCGGTTATCCAGGCCATCCACGAAACGGAAGGCCGACTCCAGGGCATCGGTTGCGATCAGACGCCCTTCACGTTCCACCACCAAACCCCGCCGAATCCACTGGCGAATCTCACGCCGCGCTTCCAGCAGGTAGTCGCCGCCGCTTTCGATCTCACCCATCTCGTGGGAGAGTTGTAGCACCTCGCTCAACTCCTGAATAGCGCTGTCGAGATCGATTCCGTTCAGGTTTTCATCAAAAAGTGATTTAAGCGAACTGATGACCAGTGGCCCGGTATGGGCCACCAACAGTTGCCATGCAGGATGGTGCTTCTTGAGATTGAGCAGAAACCGGGCGTTGGATTTTGTGTTTTCTGTCACCTGAAAATGCCCTGAATCAAAATAGAGGTCGGAAGCCTGCCTCTATATTAAAACAGTGCGCGTAACTATTCAGCTTACCTTTGATTTGCTCATCACGACAACGAATTATCAACCCTGAATCATTGAACGGGTGAAGGCTGGTTCAAGCGTAGCGGAACCGGCAGCCTTATCTTTCTGCCGACTCAATCGCCCGATCCGCTACGCTTGATCGTGCCTACGTCTTGAACAGGGCATTACCCCGTCACGATACGTCGCACCTGAGCGATCTTCTCACTCAGAGACGTCGAGCGAATCGTCTCCAGCAGCTCACCCAGTTTAAAGGGGTGATGGCGTTCATAGACCACGCCCATCTGCGGCATGTCAGCCAATCCTGATTCCCGTGCGTGTTCGACAAACCCTTTGTTCCTCCAGAAGAAGGCTCCAGGCATGGTGGTGGGGATCACCACTACATAGAAAAGTGCGCGACCGATGATGGAACTGGCCAGCGACAACAGGGGCAGCAGGCTGAATGCCAAGACGCTGTCAGTTCCGAGCAGTGTGATGCTCAAACCTAGCAACAGGGCACCCACAAGCAAGCCGTTGCGCAGCCAGTATGGATAGCCATAGGTAGTGCTCTGCTCGTAGAAAGAGGCTGCGCCCTCGCTCTCATGGAATTTGAGGTCATGAGCGTGAGCCATTAGGCCGATCCCTTCCACACTTAATCCCACCGTTGCCACCAGCGCCAGGGTCTGGGCCAGTTCGGATGTCAGACTGCCAAACAGCAGTGATACAAGCGCCAGCAGCAGCGAGCCGAGGCTCAGACCGGTGCCGATGAAGTTTGCACCGGTATGCCAATGGTTCCAGAAAGGACGGGCCTCGATACGGTAGAGCTTGTACATAAAATAACCACCGAAACCTATACCCAGGAGACCCAGTCCAGCGAAGATGGTCTGCAGGATTGTGGCCAGTGGACCGTCAAAAAAGCTGAACAGGGTGTAACCCGCCAATCCGCCAAAGAAGGCTGAAACACCGGCGATCTCGCGGCTGACCGGGGATAGCCGCAGGTTGTAGAACCCTCTGTAGAAACGATGCGGTTTACCCAAGTGCATGTTGAGTTTGAACAGGCCAACAGCAGTGAGCACCAGCATGATCAGCAAGGCGGGCAGGAAAACATTACCGTCAGTGAAACCACTCACTGATTCCAGACCGAACCAGGAGCCGATCGTCAGCATCGCGAAGGCTCCCATCACGGTCTGAATACTGAGGGTAAAGGCAACGTGGGCGTTCTCGTGGGAGCCGAGCAGCTTGCCCAGATTCCACTCCCGTTTGAAACCGTGCTTGGGATCGAGTGCTGGAAGAAAGCTGCCGTCAGCGTCATCACGATGATATTTCAGCGCGGTGCTATCCACACGCGCCATCTCCCGCTGGGAGGTACGGGTCTGCTGGAAGCGGATGTTGGGATGGGTGATATCGGTGCGCGGGAAACCGGGGATCTCAGTCTTCGCCTGGGTGCGTCCCTCGGGGATGTTCTCGATGACGCCGAAATCCAGGGCCTTGCCCAAGCAGGCGGAGACACAGGCGGGTTTGAGGCCCACTTCAAGCCGGTCTACGCACATGTTGCACTTGGTTACCTGCCCCTTCACCGGGTCAAGCTGGGGTGCATTGTAGGGACAGACCCAGGTGCAGTAACCGCAGCCAAAGCAGATATCAGGATCCTGCAGCACGGCACCATACTCGGTGAACTTGGTGTAAGCGCGAGTCGGGCAGCCTTTGAGGCAGACCGGATCGTCGCAATGGTTACAAGCCATGGAGATGTTGAGGCGCTGGTAGGCGGGATAGGTCCCTCCCTCCACAAAACCTACCGAGCGGAATGCGATGTGCGCCGGATTGTCGTTTTTCTCACTGCAAGCGGCTTCGCAGGCGTGACAGGCGATGCAGTTGTCGGCGTTGAAATAGAAGCCGTGCTGCTTGTAGCGGTTGGGGTTCTCACCGACGGCATCATCACCATTGATATTGAGACTCACACCGTGGCGCAAATCGTCTTCGGTCACGGTATCGATAGGTTTCCCGTAACGATTATGCGTCTTATTGGCCGGGTCGTTGAGCAGTGCGTAGTCCGGCTCGTTTTCGCGTACTTGAAACATCGTGGCACCTTGCTAATGAATTGTGATTATTCACCACGAAGCTCACGAAGAGCACGAAGGGTGACTGTTGCCTATATTGTTATAGAATTTGTTTGAGTCCATCGGATTGATCACTGGCCGTAGTGTTGTCGATTTTATATTCATCTTTTTTGTCTTCGTGTTCTTCGTGATCTCTGTGGTGAACTAAATATCCACCTAAAACTTGCGCATCTCCATACTCAACCTGGCCGCCGCCTGCTGGTCGGATATCCGCTCGATGCGTATCGCTGACTGTTTATAGGCAGGTTGGCGCGAATGGGGGTCGAGCAAACCGAGTGTTAGCCGGTTCGCACAGTCATGAAAATGGAAAGGCAGGAAGACCATATTTTTCGGCACCCGCTGGGTAGGCTGGGCCATCACCACCGCATCGGAACGGCGCGATATCAAACGTACATACTCACCGCGCTGGATACACATTTCAGCACACAGATCCGGGCTGATCTCGATAAACGGGATTGGGCTGTATTTGTTGTTGTTGCCGATCTTGCCGGTCTTGGTGCGACCATGCCAATGCTCGATCAGACGCCCGGTATTGAGCCAGATGGGAAACTTCTCATCCGGCACCTCGTTGTTGTCGATAAAGGGCAATGGGATCAGCTTGGCCTTGCCGTCGGCATAACGGAATGTTGTATCTTCGGTATATAGGCGCTTGCCACCTTTGGGCGGCGCCTCACCCATCTCCACCTGTTCCTGGGTGTAGGGCCACTGGATACCACGGTTTTTTTCGATCAGTTCGTGATTCATGCCGGAGATGTCTGACAAACGACCTTTGGACAGCTTACCCATCTCCAGAAAAATGTCGGGGGCACGTTCCGGAAAATCGACCTTGCCGTCGCGATTAAAGCGTTCGGCCATGCGGTTGAAGATCCACAGATCGGGCTTGGCCTGGCCTGGAGGTCGACTGATGGGGTTGATCAGATTGATACGCCGCTCGGTATTCGTCATCACGCCCTCCTTCTCCGCCCAAGTACCAGCGGGCAGGTAGGCGTGAGCATACTGGGTGCTCTCTGAATCTTCATAACAGTCCTGCACCACGCAGAACTCCAGCTTCTCCATCGCCTTGCGAACACGCGAGGTGTTGGGTAGAGAAGACATGGGATTGGTTGCAATCAGCCACAATCCCTTGATCTGGCCCGACTCGATGGCGTGATAGATATCGGTCTGGAACATACCTCGCTTCTTGGGAAAGAATTCGGGATCGACGTTCCAGACCCTGGCGATCTCTTGCCGGTCTTCCGGGTTCTCCAGGTAACGATAATTGGGCAGACCGGAGCAGGAGGACCACTCGCGTGTACCCATGGCGTTGCATTGGCCGGTAATCGAAAGACTGGTGCCGCCGGGCTTGCCGATGTTGCCGGTGAGCAGCGCCAGATTGTTGATACCCACCACACCGTCAGAGCCGTGGGTGGACTGGTTGATGCCCATGGTCCAGATCTGCATGGCGGCGCCCGCATTGGCAAACAGACGCGCCACATGGCGGATGGTGTCTTCGTCGATACCGCAGATCTTGGCGGCGGTGACCGGATCGTAGTTGGCCACCTCGGCACGCAGTTCGTCGATGCCGTTGGTATTGGCCTCGATATAGGCCGTATCTTCCAGACCCTCATCAAGGATTACGTGCATCAAGGCGTTTTGCAGCACCACATCGGTGCCTGGGGTAATCGGCAGGTGCATGTGTGCATTCTGCGCCAACATGGTGACGCGGGGGTCGACCACGATGAGCGGAAAACCGCGTTTCTCCTGGGCCTCTTTCATGCGCCAGTAGATAATCGGGTGCTGCTCCGGCAGATTGGAGCCCCAGGCGATCAGACAGTCGGTATGCTCAAAATCTTCATAACAACCCGGCGGTCCGTCGGAACCAAAAGATCGTTTGTAGCCGGAGACCGCCGAGGCCATGCAGAGGGTTGTGTTGCCGTCGTAGTTGTTGGTGCCGATCAACCCACGGGTCAGCTTGCCAAGAGTGTAAAACTCCTCAGTAAGCATCTGCCCGGTGGAGATGATGGCGAAAGCGTCGCGGCCATATTTCTCCTGGATGCGCCGGATTTCGTCATGCGTCTTATCCAGGGCTGTATCCCAGTCGGTGGCCTGCCACGGCTGGTGCCAGTGGTCGCGCATCTTGGGTTCCGTGCCACGCCCGGCAGAGTCAAACAGCTCATGCTCGAAGATCCCCTTCAGGCAGAGCTTGCCCCGATTGACGTCGGCCTCGGCCACACCACGGGACGCCACCGGCTTGCCCTGGGTATTCAGCCCCACCTCGATGGAACAACCGGTGGAGCAGTAGCCGCAAGCGGCATACTTCCATTCGACCACGTCTTTGTCGGCAATCTTTATGGGGTTCTTTATTGAACGTCCAAATAACATGGAGCATCTCTCAACAGATCAGTAAATAAAACGGCAGAACAGACGATGCGGTTCGCAGGCTCACCGCATCCTACACAGTAGAAAGAGGCGTAGGATGTGGTGAGGTACGAACCGCATCAATCACTTAAGCCACCGCTTCAACCTGCGGCAACTGCAGTAGCACCTTGCCGCCCTCCACTCTTGCAGGAAAAACGTTTGTACAGCCCTCATCCGGCCCCAGCGCCTCGCCACTGTTCAGATCAATCTTCCAGTTGTGCAGTGGGCAGGTGACGGAGGTGCCGTGCATAATGCCCTGAGACAAGGGGCCGTTCTTATGAGGACAGGCATCCCGGATGGCGTAGACCTGATCGTCGGTACCCCGGAATAGTGCGATATCCATCTCCTGGGTCTTGATTACTCGGGAGCCGAGAACCGGAATTTGCATCAGCTCTACCACTTCAATCCATTCACTCATTCTCTTACTCCTCATACTGCCAATTCGATTGGGGTGAATTCATTCGCATGCGCACCATCGGCCCGCGCTTTCCAGGGGTCGATCTGGGCATACTGCTGACTCACCTTGAAGCGCTCATTAAGCGCCATGCGCCCGGCCTCATCATCAAGGATGCGCTGCTTGATGTGATTCAGTCCCACACGCTCGACCCAAGGGGCGGTACGCTCCAGGTAGTGGGCCTCTTCACGATAGAGTTGAGTAAAGGCGCCGCAATATTCCAGCACCTCTTCTTCAGTCTCTACTCTGCAAAGCAGGTCGGTAACACGCACCTTGATACCCCCATTACCGCCGATGTGTAATTCATAGCCCGAGTCGACACAGACCACACCGAAGTCCTTGATGGTCGCCTCGGCGCAGTTACGCGGACAACCGGAGACCGCCAGCTTGAACTTGTGCGGCATCCATGAGCCCCAGGTGAGTTCCTCAAGTTTCACGCCCAGACCGGTTGAGTTCTGGGTACCGAAGCGGCACCAGGTCTTGCCGGCACAGGTCTTCACTGTACGCATCGCTTTGCCATAGGCGTGGCCGGAGACAAAACCGGCATCAGAGAGATCCTTCCACATCGGTGGCAGATCCTCTTTTTTCACACCGAAGAGGTCGATACGCTGACCGCCGGTGACTTTCATCTCGGGCACGTCGAACTTGTCGCAGACATCGGCGATGGCGCGAAGATCCTTGGGTGTGCAGAGACCACCAAACATACGTGGCACCACCGAGTAAGTACCGTCCTTCTGGATATTGCCGTGGGCGCGCTCATTGATGAAGCGCGACTGGGCGTCATCCTGGTACTCCTCCGGCCAACGCGCCAGCAGATAATAATTCAATGCCGGGCGGCAGCTGGCGCAGCCATCCGGAGTCTTCCAGTTGAGGTAGTCGAACAACTGACGCATCGACTTGAGTGCTTCTTTTTGTATCGCCTCGATCACCTCATCGTGACTGTGCTCGGTGCAACTGCACATAGGTTTCTTGCTCGGCGCGGCAGAGTAACCTTCACCTACAGTGCTGGCCAGAATAGACTCCACCAGACCGGTGCAGGAACCACAGGAAGCAGAGGCCTTGGTATGGATCCGCACATCTTCGAGTGTAAAAAGCCCCTTGGTGGTTATGGCATTGACGATGTCGCCTTTGCAGACGCCGTTACAACCGCAGATCTCGGCATCGTCTGAGAGATTGGCGACGCGTGCCTCGTCACCATGACCGGCATCACCGAGGTCGTGCTGACCAAAAAGAATCGTACTGCGAAAACCTGAGATGTCGGCGCCTTCACGCAGTAGTTGGAAATACCAGGTGCCATCCATGGTATCGCCGTACATCACCGCACCTTTGATTTTGTTATCGCGGATCACCAGCTTTTTATAGACACCCTCTGCCGGATCCTGCATCGATAGGGTCTCGTCGCCCTCCTCCTCGTTGAACTCACCGGCGGAGAAAAGATCAATGCCGGTCACCTTCAGCTTGGTTGATGTGAATGAGCCTTCGTAACGGCCATAACCGAGATGGGCCAGATGGTTGGCGCAGACCTTGGCCTGCTCGAACAGAGGCGCCACCAGGCCGTAACATTGGCCCCGGTGCTGTACACACTCACCGACTGAGTAGATCTTTGGATCAAAGGTCTGCATGGTATCGTCAACCACTATGCCACGCTCACAGTGAATGCCCGCCTTCTTTGCCAATTCGATATTGGGGCGGATACCAACGGCCATTACCACCAGGTCGGCTTCGACCTCGGAACCGCCGGCGAACTTCACGCCAGTGACGCGCTCATCCCCCAGGATCGCTGCCGTTTGTGCCTCCATCAGAAACTTTAGGCCCTTCTCCTCAAGGGATTCCTTCAGCAGATTGGCCGCCGGCTTGTCGAGCTGGCGCTCCATGAGGATGTCCATCAGATGCACCACAGTGACATCCATGCCACTCTTCATCAGGCCGTTGGCCGCCTCCAGGCCAAGCAGGCCGCCACCTATTACTACCGCTTTTTTGCGGGTGGCAGCAGCTTCCAACATAGTCTCTACATCTTTAATATCGCGGAAACCAACGACGCCATCCAGATCAGCGCCGGGTATCGGAATGATGAAAGGGCGGGAACCGGTGGCGACCAGCAATCGGTCATAGGCAACCGACTGGCCCGATTCGCTCTTCACCTGACGTCCGACCCGGTCAATCTCCACTACCGGGTCGCCGGTGTGCAGGGTAATGCCATTCTCCGCGTACCACTCCCGGCTGTTGAGAATGATATCGACTATGGTCCTCTCACCAGCCAACACCGGCGAGAGCATGATCCGGTTGTAATTGGGGTGGGGCTCGTCGCCGAAAACGGTAATTTCGTATTTGTCCGCCTCTTCGAGCTTGAACAGCTCCTCCAGAGTACGGATGCCGGCCATGCCGTTACCAATTAATACCAACTTCTCTTTCATGGTTGCCCTCTACATCTGATCCTGAAACGGGGTTTCGCCGCTCTGTTTCGGATCCCTAATGCAAAGGCTATGCCAGAAACAAAAATGCCGGGCTATCCTCTTGTTTATGGGTGATCCTTATTTCATAGCGTTGGCGACCAGAGGCTATCCCGTACTACCACGCTCTATTTTGGTGCGCCCATCGACTCGCTGCCCCTCAATAAACCCTACTCGATATATGGGTCGGTCTCCTGCCCATTCATCTCCCTTATGGTGCTTTGAGAACCTGCTGGGTCATTGAAAATACGCCCCGAAAACTGAGAATTGGGCACTGCGCCAAAATCGAACGAAGCTGGCCTGATACGCACCGGCTTCGGGCCTTTTTATGATGTTTTAATGGGTTGATATACAAAATTCATTCGCAAAAACAATATGATACAAATTTGGCACGAATATCGCTTGTGAGTTTGAAATATTTCATTTTCCACAAGGAGTAACGCATGTCGGAAAACAAACTCGGTCTTTTATCATTCACAGGAAAGATAAAGACACTTCACCTCACCTGGTTCGCCTTTTTCCTGACCTTCATGGTCTGGTTCAACCATGCGCCGCTGATGGCCTCGATCCAAGAGGCATTCAATCTGAGCAATCAGGAGGTGAAGGCCCTACTGATCATCAACGTAGCTTTGACCATTCCGGCACGTATCATTATCGGTATGCTGGTGGACCGGTTCGGACCGAGGATTGTCTTTTCATCCCTGCTATTCTCATCCAGCTTCATCTGCTTTTTGTTTGCTATTGCAGACTCTTATACTGCACTGTTGGCCAGCCGTTTTGCCTTGGGCTTCGTCGGTGCGGGCTTTGTCATCGGCATCCGCATGATCGGTGAGTGGTTCCCCGCAAGGCAGGTGGGTGTGGCCGAAGGGATCTACGGTGGCTGGGGCAACTTCGGCTCTGCTGCCGCCGCCATGAGTCTGCCCACCCTTGCCCTGGTGTTCGGCGGAGATGATGGCTGGCGCTATGCTGTCGCTTCCACCGGTGCGATCACCCTGGTCTACTCCTTCATCTACTACAAACTGGCACGCAACACGCCGAAGGGTTCCACCTACTTCAAGCCGAAAAAGACCGGCGCCATGGAGGTGACCAGCAAGGGCGACTTCTTCTTCTACCTGGTGATGAACATCCCCATGTATGCAGCACTGGCTGTTCTGGCCTGGAAACTGGGTCCGGATAATCTGAAGATCCTGGGTGCTACTGCTGCCAACGCCATCTATATCGGTCTTGCCGTGCTCTATGCCTATCAGACCTCACAGGTATGGCGCATCAATAAACACATATTCAAGGAAGAGGTACCGGAGATTCATCGTTACAAGTTCAAGCAGGTGGCGATCCTCGATCTCGCCTACTTCGTGACATTTGGCTCCGAGCTGGCCGTGATTTCAATGCTGCCTCTCTTCTTCAAAGATACCTTCGACCTGAGTATTGTGCAGGCAGGTTTGTTGGCTTCTGGTTTCGCCTTTATGAATCTGGTGGCACGTCCCAGCGGCGGACTCTTCAGCGATAAATTCGGCCGCCGCAAGATGCTCAGCCTGCTCATCGCCGGTCTGGCTATTGGTTACTTCATCCTAGGCCAGATCACCTCCGGCTGGCCCCTGGCACTGGCAGTGATCGCCACCATGGCCTGCTCCTTCTTTGTGCAAGCGGGTGAAGGCGCAGTATTTGCCATGGTGCCTCTGATCAAGCGACGCATGACTGGTCAGGTAGCCGGTATGGCCGGCGCTTACGGCAACGTGGGTGCAGTTACTTTTCTTACCGTCTTCTCCTTCGTATCACCTCAGATATTTTTTCTGGTGATTGCTGGGGCGGCGATCGTCTGCCTGGTCGCGGTGCAGTTCCTGGATGAACCCAAGGGTCATACTGCCGAGGTGATGGAGGATGGCAGTGTGCAGATGATCGAGGTGAGTTGATTGGTATTGGGGGTAATGGGGTCGGAGTCAAATTTGATGTGTGTCATAGTTCTGAAAATACGGTAGTTTTGAACAAATTTGACTCTGACCACTGGCAACCACCTGGCAACCCTAGAAGTTGAGATGAGCAGCAAACTCGAAATTGATTATGCCTTTCGCAGCGAGGCGGGTGTCAAACAGGACAATGACGACACCTGCAACGTCTGTATACCAGAAGACAACCTGCTCCTGACCAAAGGCGTGGCTGCGGCCATCGCCGACGGGGTCAGCTCCAGCGAAGGTGGAGGACGGGCCAGCCGGATCTGTGTATCTGGATTTCTCTCCGACTATTTTAGTACCCCTGAATCCTGGACCGTCAAGACTGCGGCCGGCAAGGTGTTGGGCGCACTAAATCGCTGGCTCTGCGGTCAGGGACAGTCCGACTACGACTCAGCACGGGGCATGCTGACCACTTTCAGCGGTTTGATCCTCAAGTCGACCACCGCCCACATCGTGCATATCGGTGACTCCCGCATCTACCGTTATCGCAATGGCGATCTGGAACAGATCACTCGCGATCACAGGGTCTGGGTATCCAGGGAAAAAGAGTTTCTCTCACGTGCCGTCGGGGCCGATCCCCACATCGACATCGACTACCATGCGGTGGCTGCGGAAGAGCACGACAGCTTTATCTTCACTACCGACGGGGTACACGACTTCCTTACCCGTCGTGAGTTATTGAGGATTCTCAACAGTCATGCCGGTAACCTGCAGGCCTGCGCCAATGCACTGGTGGAGACGGCGCTGGAAAACGGCAGTAGCGACAATGCTTCCTGCCAGATCCTCCAGGTATTAAAACTTGCTCAGGAGACTGAAGCAGACGTCTTGCAGCGGGTATCCGATCTGCCCTTCCCCCCCGATCTTCAACCAGGGATGAAGATTGACGGCTACGAGATCCTGCGAGAGATGCACGCCAGCAAACGTAGCGAGGTATTTCTGGCGCTGGATATCGAGTCGGGGGACAAGGTGGTGCTGAAGACCCCGTCGATCAACTATCGGGATGATGCAGACTATCTTGAGGGCTTTCTGCACGAGGAGTGGGTGGGCCGGCGTATCCACAATGCCCATATCCTGCGCATTCTCGAACCCAAAAAACGCCACTTTCTCTACAACATCGCCGAATACGTGGAGGGACACAGCCTGGGCCAGTGGATCAAGGACAACGGCCCCGCTGATCTGCATCAGACCCGCACGCTGGCGGAACAGATCATCAATGGCCTGAGAGCCCTACACCGAATGGAGATGTTTCATCAGGACCTGAAGCCCGACAACATACTGATAGACAACCACGGCACTGTAAAACTGATCGATTTTGGCTCGATCCGGGTGGCCGGCATGGACGAAATCGACAGTGAAATCGACCATACGGCTCCCCAGGGAACCCTGGATTATGCGGCGCCGGAGTGCCTCCGGGGAGAAGCCTGCACCCACGCATCAGACCTCTATTCAGTCGGCGTCATCCTTTACGAGATGCTGACAAAAAAACTCCCCTATGGAGAGAGCGATGCGCCAAACCCGAAAAAACGTCTGAACTACCGGCCAGCACGCCACTATAATCCGGAGATACCCACCTGGGTCGATGGAGCACTGGAGAAAGCGGTACACCCCCAGCCAGCAAAACGCTATCAGTCTTTGTCCGAGTTTCAATACGACCTGGAACACCCCAATCCGGCATTCGGCAATCTCGCTCAGCTACCTCTTCTGGAGAGAAATCCACTGCGTTTCTGGCAGATTCTCTGTGGCCTGTTGTTTCTGCTCAATCTGTTTCTGATATTCAGGACCTGATTCTATCTCTTCTCGATTGGATATTAGTAATAACTGAATGGCTAAGGAACTGTTGATTGGACCAGAAGCGCTTTAACGATCACGCCCCTTTCCGCGACCATTGCTTTGCTGATGCTTTTGTCTGCCCTCTGATTGCTGTCTTAAGTTGGCTGCAGCACCGCCTGTTTTCGAATGGGGGGCATGTTCACGGGCTGCCCTGCGAGACTCATACCCCATACCAAACCAAGTCCAGGCAGTGCCCCTCTCCGGCATTTTCAAGCCCTCTTGCGCAGTAACCGCTTTGAGTGTGTCGGCCTCGTCTTCCATCAAGACGTCACCACTCTCTTGCGCATAGGCATTGGTCGCCAGCATTAGCGCAAGCAAACATACCAGTCTGTTAGTCAATCGAAGCATTGCCGAATCCATACCACAGCAGATATATCTCAAAAACCATTTCCAGGTAAACCAGCCTACGCCTACAATCGAAAATGAATGCGTGTAACCTGTGATGTTCACCTATAATTTACCACAGTAAGCCGATACCTTAATGGCCTCTCTATTTAGGGATATATTAACCAATGCTTGTATCTTCTTCATTTCTCAATGGACGAAAATTGTTACAGGTTGTTTCATTGCAATCGATCTCACAGTAGTTTCAGGAACCGCTAAATGAATAATTCCGTTAAAGCCAGCCCTCGTCTGTTGGTGGTGGATGACGACCGGAAGTTAAGGGAACTTCTCATTCGTTACCTGGGGCAGGAGAATTTCGCCGTCCACGGAGTGGAAGGTAGTGTGGCGATGGATGAGTATCTTGAGAGAAGCCAGGTTGACCTGATCATTCTCGATCTGATGATGCCCGGAGAAGACGGTCTGTCGATAGCACGTCGTCTGAGAAGTAACGGCGAGATCCCGATCATCATGTTGACGGCACGAGGGGAAGATATCGACAGGATCATTGGGCTGGAGATGGGGGCCGATGACTACCTGCCAAAACCTTTCAATCCACGGGAACTGTTGGCCAGGATCCGTGCGGTTTTGAGGCGCCGGCAATTACCTGGACAAGCCGATCAAGCTGCAGAGACGAGAGAGTCGTTCAGTTTTGCGGACTTTACCCTCGATTTCCAAACCCATGTCTTTAGCAAAGGCGGAGAGGAGATACCCCTCACCAGCGGCGAGTATACGCTGCTTGAAGCTCTGGCCAGAAGCCCGAACAGGGTGCTGACGCGGGACTACCTGGTGGAAACGCTGAAGGGATACGAGCGCATGCCTTATGATCGAAGTATCGATGTGCGCGTAACACGCCTGCGCAAGAAAATCGAAGCGGATCCCACCAATCCAAGATATATCCGTACCATCTGGGGTAAGGGCTATATCTTTACGCCAAAGGGTAACGTGCCAAGCTCGTGAGTCCGGCCAAATACACACAAACGCTATTTGGTCGCACCGGATTGACGATCACTTTGGCGTTTCTGGTTTTTTCCCTTTTTGCCGTGCTGGTGAATGTAACGCTGATTCTTAGACCTATCGAACGGCAGGCAGCGGATGACCTTGCTGCGCTGATCGAATTATCGACAAAAACCTGGGTTGAGCTGCCTCCGGCCACCCGTACCGACTTTGAACGTGAAATGCGCAAGAGCCACCAGTTGCGAATCTACGAAGCCGAAAACGAGATTGCAGCATATGAAGATGACAAGGCCTATCTGATAGCGTTGGTTGATTCATTGGAGAACCGGATCGGTAAGCCGGTGCCACTGCGTAAAATGAATCTCAGCGATGATTGGCTATGGGTCGATATCCCGATTGCAAGCCGGGTACTCAGGATCGGGTTTGAAGCGGAGAGGATGGAGGTTCAGATCCCCCTGGCCCTGGTGCTGATCGTTGTCATGGGGACCTTGATCGTCACCCTGGTCTCTCTGGTTTTGGTACGGCGAATTACAAAACCCCTGGCGCGACTGGTGGAAGCAACAGCGACGCTGGGGCAGGCCCAGGATCATGTGCAGGTTCCTGAAGAGGGGCCGAGCGAACTTGCTGAACTGGCAAGAGGTTTCAATCGCATGGATACACAAGTAAGGGAGCTTCTGGCTAACCGCACCACACTGCTCGCCGGAGTTTCCCACGATCTGCGGACTCCCATTGCCCGTGTTCGTCTCGCGGTGGAGTTACTGCCGTCTGAGCAGAAGTCGGAGCTGGAACAGGGAATTCTCGACGACCTGGAGGAGATGGACAATCTGATCGGTCAGGCGATGGAGTTTGCCCGAAGTTTAGGAGACTCCAGCAAGGTGATGACTGTCGATGTCGGCGCACTGTTATTGGAGATTGTTGAGGAATATGCGCGGGGTGGCCATGCCGTGAGATTGAGCGCCGAGTCAGGTTGTGTGGGGAAGCTGTCATCAAACGCTCTGCGCAGAGTCACCACCAACCTGCTGGATAACGCAGTCAGATACAGCCATGAGCAACCGGTGGAACTGTCGTGTGAATCCGACGCCGGCAGTGTAATTATCCGTTTTGCCGACCGGGGGCCGGGTATACCGGAAGCATTTCGGCGAGTTGCCTTCGACCCTTTCTGGCGAATGGAGTCATCCCGTAATCCGAGCACCGGAGGCAGCGGCCTGGGATTGGCGGTGGTCAAGCAGCTATGTGATGCGAATGGTTGGGAAATCGAACTGGGTGAATCGGTAATCCACGGCGGCCTTGAAGTTACATTATGCTTGCCGCTCTCAACAGATGAGTAGTCCCGTTGCATCTCCCCGAAAAATCAAAGAATGATGTCAAGACTTAGTAAAATACGCTTCATCGTATAGTCGTTGGAGCCTACTTCATCAAGCGGGCTTCCACCTCCGTCCGTCCGGTTCTTCGACCAGTCTGCCTGTGCGCGAAGCGAGGCGAATTTCCCAATCTGATAGCTGGCTGCTACCCCTGCTAGGTTTGTTTTATCTTTCCTGGTGGTATCGAGGTAATCGAACAGGGCAAGCCCGGAAAACAGGGTGAGATGGATGTTGGAAGTCAATTGATAGGAGATATCCAGATCAAGAGCGGTTTCCAAATATCCGGAAGAGTCACTGAGGGTCGTCTCGTTGAGTGTTCTGTCACTTGAGAGTGACAGTTGCCACTTCTCTCTGGGTTGCCAGTATAGGCTGAGCGCAAAGTCAACGGCGCTGAGCCTACTGAACGCCGGTTCTTTATACGCTTGTCCCAACCAACCCAGATAGGCCTCGAAATCGAAGGTATCACCCTGCTTCAAGTGTATCCCCACCGCACTGCGGAAACCATCGGAATCGCGTTGAAAACCCGCGTCATCAGTAGTTTGTTGATAGATCCGCTGTTCGCCTGATGCCTGGAGAAACCATGAAAAATCTTTTGTGTATCGCCTTTCCAGTCGAAGGGCAATGCTCCTGATATCCCGATCACGGTCGCCATTGTAAACCGGCCCTACCAGGCTTTCGCCATCTTCATAACGCCAAGTCTCCTGAATGACACCGGCACGCAGTTTGTAATCTCCACGCTGGTGAAGAAGACCAATACTTACATCCTTAATATCGTAGACAACGGGGCTTAAGGTTCGTCGAATGTCGTTCGGAGAAGTTCGCTCTTCGTGTTTCAAATGGTACCCGGTTGCCAGCATGAAATGAGTGGTGCTGTCGGCAGCGACTAACGCACCGAGTTTCAACCAACCATCCGTATAGTCTTCAAGGGAATTCGTCCGGTAGAAAGCCGACTCAACTCCAAGATCCAGAGAGAGACGTGCGGCATCCATGTCGAATTCTGCGGCGAGAGCCGGAGTGATGATGGCAGCCCAGTCGGAAACGGCGAAAGAGTCATCCGCATAAATATTATCGTTATATCTTTCTTCAAGCTCGAGCGAAAAAGAGAGGTTAAGATTATCGCTTTCCTTCGGCATCGAAGGTGCTTCATTCGCATAACCACGAAAAGATAGTGTACAGAGCAACAAGCTTAACCAAATCCAGGGTACCCGATTAGCGCGGAAGAGTCGTTTATTCATCTATATATTCAGGGTAACGCGCCGAAAGGAAACATATAGAAACAACCTTCTGGAATCTCTGATTCAATATCATATTCGCTCTTTGGCTCGTAAATGCTACATCCAGTAGCACTACTCAAGCATAGCGAAAAATATCAACCAGCATAACCTATCCTGATTACCCCTGTTACTCAGTCACTATTGGGCTGAATTGCTGTCGACTTGGCATGCGTCTGAGCTGACGTGACAGAATACATCAAGTGGATTTATTTCAAAGAGATCAGGAATCCGTATTTTCCACCGGACATCCAAATGCATCGGTCTTGATACCGCGCGGGGTGTTGGGGCACTTGTCACGATAATCAGGAGTCCCGTCGAGGTCGCTGTGTTTCGGACAACCGTTGGGGGCGATTCCCATGCTGAGCGTTTGAGATGTGTCTTCCGGGCAGTAGTCCCGACTGTTGACGATGCCGTCACCGTCATTGTCAGGCTCACAGCCATGGGCATCCACCGGATAGGCCCGTGGGCCAGGTTTCAAACGTTCCTGATTGACGGCTGTGGCGTATTTGAAATCGGCCGGTAATTTTTTCAACTGGGCAGTATTCGGGCAGCGATCCAGGGCATCGACCACTCCGTCATGATCGCTATCGGAAGCAACGGCATTAGCACTACCCGCAATGAATACGGCAAGCAGAAGCACAGCGCCAACGGGTTTCTTGCTCATGTCAGGTCGCTTTTGAAGGTAAGGGCAGTCGCGATGCGGAGCGCTGAACTCCTAATCCGCATCGCAACCTCTTCGATAGACGGGAGAGCCTGCTCCATTATCGACTTAAGATCGCATCCACATCTTCCTGGCTCAGGTACTGGGCCTCGTAATTGTCCACACCGATGACTGCTTCGATCTGGCCCACATAGGCGCGCAAATGGCTCTCTGAACCGTCGATCAGCGAACGATAGGCGTTGATCAAACCACTCTCATCGGTGTAGTTGAGACCACAGGGGTCGTTATAACCTGCGTCCACCATCACTTGCGGGCAACCCGCGATGTCATGCATATCCAGTTCTTCGATATAGGCACCAACATAGAGGGCGTCCAGCTCACTGCTGACGGCTGCAGCGGTGAGCGCCGCAAACTTCTCATCGAAGTACCAGCCCCACTCCTCACCAGTGAACACGCCGATGCTCTGTGGCAGGTTGTTGGTATCGGGATTGGGATCTTCCAGGCCATACTGAGCAAGCTTGTCACGCATGGTATCGGTGTGAGTCTGCTCGGAAGTGGTGGCGATTTTGTTGAACACGCCCTGATCGGGATACCACTCTGCGAGTCTCAGGTAGACATCACGTGCCAGTTTTTCCTCTTCCCGCATGAAGGTGAGATGAGAGGCTTCATTGGCGTCCAGCCCGGAGGAACCAATACCTCTGTTGTTACCACCGCTTCTGCCTTTGCCACCACCCGCTGCAAGGACGTTGGTAGAGATCAGGACGACTGCGATGGAGGCAACGATAGCGGTTTTAATTTGGCTTTTCATAGAGTTATTTCCTCAAAGGTCTTTTTGTACCAGACTGTTTGGTTGTGATTCCAGCTGCTCGCCAGAGATGCCACATAGACTAGGAAACAAAACCTGCTTTAGGGGTTTCAAGGTGTTGCACTGGGAGGAAAATGGTTTCAGGACGTTACAGTGCGGCGAATAATCTGTTTCAAATGTTTCAGGACGCCGAACGGTGACGAGTACAACGAGGATCTTTTGAGCAGTCAGGATGAGAGGGTCAGGCCTTGAGCAGCAATTTGCCGTCTATTGCAGATCCTTCCTGACCACAAGATACAATATTCATGATGCCACGCTCTGCATTATCCGCGCTTGATAAAAATAGCACTTGACTTGACCGACCGGTCTATTATACTTCACGCCATGAATGTTGAGCACGACACAAGAACCCGTATCCTCTCCACCGCCCGTGAACTTTTTCATGGCAGGAGTTATGCCGACGTGGGCATCAAGGAGATATGCGATCTTGCGAAGGTACAAAAGGGGAGCTTTTACCATTTTTTCCCTTCCAAGCAGGATCTGGCCCTGGCGGTCATTGATGACATGGCCGATGACTGGGCACACGGTTTTGTGGCTGAGGCCTTCGACCAGAATCTTCCACCGCTTGAACGCCTCGACTATATGATCGATGCTGCTTACTACTGGCAGAAGGCGGCCAAGGATATCGAGGGCCGTATGCCAGGCTGCCTGTTCGGCAACCTGGCCCTCGAGATCAGCACCCGCGACGATGTGTTACGGGCCAAACTCAATGCGGTTTTTGATAAAGCCAGTAGACGTTTTCATGAAGCCCTCGATCAGGCAGTTGAGCTGGGAGAAATTCCCCCACTAGACAGCGAGGCCACCGCAGCAGCCATGCTCGCCTTCCTTGAAGGGATCATTCTGCTGGCAAAAACCAGGAATAACCCTGAAGTGATTCGCGACTTGGGTCCTGCCATCAAGACACTTCGCATCGAGTTGGCCCACCCAAATTAGCGACTATTTTTTTGCCCTTCATGTTGACCGACCGGTCATCTATGAAGTAATCACATCCAAAGCGAAAGGAGAGACCCATGACAGAAACAGCACACACATTGGACGCAAGAGGCCTGAACTGCCCGCTCCCTATTCTCAGGGCCAAGAAGGCGATAGCTGCATTGGCCTCTGGAGAAATCCTGGAGGTCATTGCAACAGATCCCGGATCAGTGAAAGACCTGGACTCATTCTGCAGCCAGACCGGCCATGAAATGGTCTCCAGCGAAGAGGCTGACGATGGGTTTGTCTTCCTCATCCGCAAAGCATGATTCTGCAAGGAGAAAAACGATGAACAGTACCGCACCGGTTATCGATATGCCGACGAAAGATCTCAATGCCTGGTTCAACCAGCGCTTCGACGAAAAGATGGCTGAACGCGAAGCAGCCCACACCCCATCCATGACCATTATCGCCACCAAGGGAACCTTGGACATGGCCTACCCGCCCTTCATTCTCGCATCAACGGCGGCTGCACTGGGATGGGATGTTTCAATATTCTTTACCTTTTACGGATTGAGCCTGTTGAAAAAGCAGCTGGATCTCAAGGTAAGCCCACTGGGCAATCCAGCCATGCCCATGAAATTACCGGAGGGACCTTCATGGATCAGAGGTAAGGAGCTTCCCATTCCCACTTCCATCATGGCGTTGGTTCCAGGTTTTGAAAATATGGCAACCTCTATGATGCAGAAGACCATGGACAAGAAAGGTATCGCACGCATTGAAGAGCTGAGAGAGTTGTGCGCCGAAGCCGAAGTTAAACTTGTCGCCTGTCAAATGACCGTTGATCTTTTTGACCACGACCAAGACGATTTCATCCCGGAAATCCACGAATGGGTTGGAGCCGCCAGTTTCCTGCCTCGGGCGCTGAAGGCCGATGTGAACCTGTTTGTCTGACAAGCGGGGGCATTGCCCCCCTTTTATCACCCAAGTATCCGCCCTTCTCCCATTGAACATTTCAATGGCCAAAAAAGTTTGGGCACATTGAAAACTCACTGCATGCTGCCCGTATTGGGTTAAACTTTCCAAACAACCTATCATTAGATTCATCGAGTTTGGAGAGTGCCGATGATGATTTTCAGAGCCGTACTTTTGGGGATTGCCTTGTGCGCCGCTTCGGTAGTCCAAGGCAGCGATATTGAAACCCTTAAGCAGCGGTGTGAGGCCGCCCGCGAGGCAAAACTTGCTCCGGAGAGGACGAAACTGATTGAAGAGTGTGCGGCCAAGCCACGCAATACCCGCGACTATTGTGAACGTTTTTACAAAGATCACGGCAGTGGCGGCAAGACACAGGCTGGTGGCTACCGCCAACGGCAATTTCATGACCTTCCTGAATGCCGACAATACTACGAGGCTGAAAAAGCGGCCAGAACACGCTGACGTCTCCAGACGCCACACGCCAACCCCTTACCGTTCTCAGGTTGACTAACCGGGTCACACACTCTAGATTGACCGTATAACTCGATTCCCTAAGGAACCAATGCTTCGTCGTCTATTAATCACATGGCTTATCGTCTCCATCCTCGGTTACGGGATGGCGCTGGCTGCTGATGTGCACAACGAACAGTCGATGGATCAAACTCACGAGATTGGTGATAACACAACACATCCTGCCGATGTGGACGATGCGAGCGACAGCGACCACTGCTGTCACGGAGTCATCCATCTATTGGGATTAAACCAGGCTGAAGCGATGAAACTGTCAGCCGATCACGGTATTTTGCGAACCCCTTATCCTGTTTCAAGAGTCTCATCTCCCCCTGCGTTTCTTTTCCGTCCTCCAATCTCTGCCTGATTTTCGTCTCACCTCACACCTGCAATAAACCTGCCTGCTGTTTGCTGGATCAGTGTTTGTAACAGGTTCTCTTTGATAACGAATTTACGGGACTCAGGTTATGTCATTCTCCATCTGCAGGCATGCAGGCCTGTTCGCCTGTTTATTAACCTTAACTGCCTGGACGCAAGCTGCGAATTCCAAGGGGCAACCACCCCAAGATGTGGAAGTCCAGCAACTGACTGCCATCATCAACCATGCACTGGAATCAAACCCGGAGATACTGGCAGCTAAAGCCGCCGTGGACGCCGCTCAGGCAAGGCTGACAGGCGCCGGTCTGCCATTGAATAACCCTGAACTGGAAATGGAGGCTGAACACACCGATATCAGTACCTACACCCTCGGCATCAGTCAGACCATTGACTGGTACAATAAACAGGGTGCCATGGAGCAGGCTGTGCGGGCGGAACTGAATGTTGCCCGAACAGAGGTCAAGGCCCTGAGTCTGGTGAAGTCAGCGGAGCTTCTCAAAGCGATAGGCGGGATTGCCACCCACCACGAGATCACCACACTCTCCAAGCGCCGCACCGGGATACTGGAGCGCTTCTCCCAACTCGCCGAACAACGTCATGCAGCCGGTGACATCCCCCAAGTGGAGTTGGAACTGGCACGTCTCTCACTTGCAGAGGCTGTCATGCAATTTGCAGGAACTGGCAGCGAACTCATCCAGGTAAAAAGCGACTATTTCAGCCTCAGCGGCCAGGCACTGGACGACAACATCAAGTTACCCGACCAGTTGCCAGCCAGCCTCTCCAGCACACTGGATGAAGAGGCGCTCGTGCGAAATCATCCCCAGGTGCAGGTTGCGCAGCTGATGGCAAAAGCTTTCCGGCAGCAGATTCATGCCGTGGATCAGGAACGTAAGGCCGACCCCACATTCGGCTTGAGAGCGGGGCGCGAAGAGAGTGAAAACCTGCTTGCCCTCACCTTCTCCATCCCCCTGCAGCTCAGAAACAGTTTCCAAAGCAGTGTGAATGCCGCTCAGGCAGAGGCGCTGGCAGCGGAACAGGAGGCGCATCAGGCCTACCGGAATCTGTTAACCCGACTCAGGAGCGCACGGCAACGCTATAGGCTGATTACCAATGCATGGTCCCTGTGGATTTCCCATGGGCGCACCAGTCTGCACCAGCGTATCGATCTGCTGGAAGCCCTGTGGCAGGCCGGAGAGATGAGCACCACTGACTACCTGTTACAGGTGCAACAGACACTGGATACCCAGATCGCCGGGGTCAGACTCCACGGCGATCTGTGGAGCACCTGGGTCGATTGGTTGAGCGCCTCCGGCACCCTGGACTCGTGGTTGAACAAAACATCGGAGGAGCAGTAAAACATGTCTATTCAACAATGGATTCAATGCCTGCTTGTCCTGGTCTTTCTTTATGCCAATCCCCTTTTTTCTGCGGATGAACATGACCATGACCCTGCCGAAAAGTCGACAGAAGCCGGACACAACGATGAAGATGACCATGATGAGTACGGTCATGAAGAGGAAAACCGTATTCATCTGAATGATGAGCAGCGCCGTATCGCCGGTATCCGCGTGGAGAAGTTGACCCTTCGCCCCATTCCCACTGAGATCGAAGCCCCGGGGGAGATCCTGCTCAATGCTTACGCATCCAGTCAGGTCACGCCACGCATCGAGGCCCAGGTTATAAAGCGTCATATTCGCCTCGGGAGTCCCGTTTCTGCGGGAGACCCTCTGGTGACACTCTCCAGCGTCTCCATGGCAGAGGCCCAGGGCGCCTTGTTAGTCGCCGCCCAGGAGTGGCGAAGAGTGAAGAAATTGGGCAAGAAAGTAGTTTCAGAGAGACGCTATCTGGAGGCTCAGGTGGCTTTTCAACAGGCCCGCGCCAAACTGTTGGCCTATGGCCTGACAACCGACCAGACTGACCGGCTGGTCAAGGGAAACGCGATCCGTCAGGCAGACGGCCGCTTTACCCTGCTCTCGCCCCAGGCCGGTACAGTAATCCGGGACGATTTCATCATCGGGCAGATGATAGAACCCGGTGAACTGCTGTTCGAAATCACCGACGAATCCAGACTCTGGGTTCAAGCCCGGATCAATCCGGAGTCAGTCTCTCACATCAATATGGGTGCACCAGCCCGCGTGCTGGCAGGAACGGAATGGATAGAAGGCAAGGTCATCCAGGTACATCACGCACTGGATGAGACCACCCGCACCCTGGCGGTTCGTCTGGAGATCCCCAATCCGGCAGACCGGCTCCATCCCGGTCAGTTCGTGACGGCCAGGATCAAGACCGGCGAGTCAGGGCAGAGCGCCCTCACCCTGCCACTGGATGCCGTAATGCGTAGTCCCGATGGGGATTGGCAGGTCTTTGTAGAAGAGGAACCCGGCGAGTTCGAACCCAAAGAGATCGAGTTGCTCCGGCAACTGCCCGGTCTGGCTGTGATTGGTGGACTGAAACCTGGAACCCGCGTGGTCGTTCAGGGCGCCTTCTTTGTGCAATCGGAACTGGCCAAGTCCGGTTTCGAAATCCACAACCATTGAGGGCAACACCATGTTGAACAGACTGATCGACTGGTCGGTGGCCAACCGCCTGCTGGTGGTGCTCGCCCTATTGGCCGCTGCTGCCGCACTGATTCCAAGACTCAACCTCGACGCCTTCCCGGATGTCACCAATGTCCAGGTGCAGATCAACACAGAGGCCCAGGGTCTGGCCGCCGAGGAGGTGGAGCAGCTCATTACCTATCCCATCGAAGCGGTGATGTACGCCCTGCCCGATGTGGAGGAGGTCCGTTCCATCTCCAAGACCGGGCTCTCCGTCATCACTGTAGTCTTCAAAGAGGGCACCGATATCTACTTCGCCCGCCAGCTTGTCTTTGAGCGGCTGCAGGATGCCAGAGAGCAGATTCCCCCAGGGGTCGGCACACCGGAGATGGGACCCAACACCTCCGGTCTGGGACAGATCTATCAATATATCCTGCGCTCCGACGATCCGCAGAGACATGGCGCCATCGCCCTGCGCAGCCTCAACGACTGGGTGGTAAAACTGCTGCTGTTGCCGGTAGACGGCATTACCGATGTACTCTCCTACGGTGGTGAAGTGCGGCAGTACCAGGTACAGGTCGACCCGAGAAAACAGCTCGCCTACGGCATCAGCATCGATGAGATCGCCGCAGCCATCGAGGCCAATAACCGCAACGCCGGTGGCTGGTATATGGACCGTGGTGCGGAACAGTTGGTGATCCGTGGTGTGGGTTGGCTGCGCGCAGGTGAAGAGGGTCTGCAAGACATCAGAAACATCCCGCTCAAACAGAAAGACGGCGTAGTGGTCCGGGTGGGAGATATCGCACAGGTGGAATTCGGTGGCGAGATTCGCCAGGGCGCGGTGACCATGACGCGCCGCAACACCGAAGGGGAACCAGACCCCTTGGGCGAGGTGGTGGTCGGCATCGTGCTCAAACGATTGGGGGCAAATACCAAGGCAACCATCGATGCCGTCAAAGAGCGGCTGACTGCAATCCAGCAGGCGCTGCCAGAAGGCGTCACCATCGAGCCCTTCTATGACCAAGCCGATCTGGTGGAGCAGGCAGTGGAGACTGTCAGCCGGGCGCTCACCGAGGCCTTTGTACTGATCTTGGCAGTACTGCTGCTATTCCTGCTCAATATCCGTGCCACCCTGCTGGTGCTGATCTCGGTGCCACTATCGGTCGGGCTGGCCCTGACTGCCATGAGCTTCTGGGGACTTTCCGCCAATCTGATGTCACTGGGTGGTCTGGCCATCGCCATCGGCATGATGGTGGACGGTTCGGTGGTGATGATGGAGAACATTTTCAAACACCTCACCCACCCGGACGAGGAACATCTGGATAGGGTCGGAAAAACCGTCGCCCCCGGCAATACCGATCCCTATAACGCCTCTCATGATCGCTACGGCATCCCCCTGCGCATTCAGGAGGCCGCCCGCGAGGTGGGCAGGCCGGTCTTCTATGCGGTCATCATCATCATCGTGGTCTTTGCCCCACTATTCGCGCTGGAAGGTGTCGAGGGCAAGCTGTTCCAACCCATGGCCGTTTCCATCGTGCTGGCTATGCTGACCTCCCTCGCGGTAGCGCTGGTGGTCATACCCGCACTCGCAACTTATGCCTTCCGCCGGGCCGTCAAACATCGCAACAGCCCGGTCTTTCTGCCACTGGAGTGGCTCTACCGGCACTCGCTTCGTTTCGCCCTAAAAGTGAAATGGCTGGTGGTGTTGACGGCCATGGGCATTTTCTCCGGCAGCATGACACTGCTGCCCCATCTGGGCACAGAGTTCGTGCCGGAACTGGAAGAAGGCACCATCAACATCCGGGTCACCCTGGCACCCTCAGCCAGCCTGGATACCGCACTGGGTGTGGCGGCAAAGCTTGAAGAACGCCTCATGACCTTCCCCGAGGTGACCTATGCCTCCAGCCGCATCGGCCGGCCTGAGCTCGGCGGTGACCCGGAGCCGGTCTCCAACATAGAGATCTACGTGGGATTGAAGCCGGTGGAAGAGTGGAGCAGCGCGCAAGACCGCCTCGAACTGCAAAAACGGTTTGAAACGATCCTGTCAGTGCATCCCGGCCTGCTCCTCACCTTCTCACAACCCATCGCCACGCGAGTGGACGAGTTGCTCTCCGGCGTCAAGGCACAGCTGGCGATCAAACTGTTCGGGCCGGATCTGAAGGTACTGGCGGCAAAAGGCAAAGCCATTGAGGCGTTGACCCGACAGGTCGATGGCACCCGCGGCGTGGAGATGGAACAGATCGCCGGTGAGGCTCAGCTGACCATACGTCCCCGGCGGGATCTGTTGGCCCGCTACGGCATCCCGGTTTCGCAGGTGATGGATCTGGTGGCCAACGGCATCGGGGGTACCGAGGCGGGTCAGGTCATTCAGGGCAACGAGCGATACGATATCACTGTGCGCCTTGCAAAAGAGTTCCGCAAGGATACAGAGACATTAAAAAAACTGATACTGCAGGCCCCCGGTGGCGCCTGGGTGCGGTTGGGCGAAGTGGCCGAGGTGGTCATCGAGTCAGGTCCCCCGCAAATCCGCCGTGATGATGTGCAACGCCGGGTAGTGATCCAGTCCAACGTGGAGGATCGAGACATGGGCAGTCTGGTGGCCGAACTACGCCGGCGTATCACTGATGAGATCGATCTGCCTGCGGGTTACTCGGTGGTCTTCGGTGGGCAGTTCGAGAACCAGCAGCGGGCGCAACAGCGGTTGATGTTCGTGGTACCGCTCTCTCTCGGCCTGATCTTCCTGCTGCTCTACTTCGCCTTCCACTCTGTGGGACAGGCGTTACTGATCATGCTCAACGTCCCGTTGGCCCTGATCGGCGGCATCGCCGCCCTCTACTGGACCGGCCAGTATCTCTCGGTGCCCGGCTCCATCGGTTTTATCGCACTGTTCGGAGTGGCGGTGCTCAACGGCGTGGTGATGGTCAATGCCATCAACCAGAATGTCGAGGCCGGTGGCCCAGTTTCCGCTGCGGTCTTCCAAGGCGCCCTCTCCCGTCTGCGTCCGGTACTGATGACCGCCGCCATTGCCGCATTGGGCTTGATACCGATGCTGCTCTCCTCGGGTGTCGGCTCTGAAGTACAACGCCCTCTGGCCACGGTCGTGGTCGGCGGGCTGGCATCGAGCACCCTGCTGACCCTGTTTGTCCTGCCCAGCCTTTATGGAGTATTTTCAAAGGGAATTCATAATTTAGGGGCTGAGTAAAAATTGTTGAGGAAAAAATTTACCCCAAAATACAATCCACCATGGACTTTCTGACAAACCTTGCTGACCTCTACCTGGATGCTGCCCCCTGGCTGCTGTTGGGACTGATTGCCGCCGGACTGATCAAAGCCTGGCTGCCGGAAGACCGTCTCAACCAGTGGCTGGGCGGAGAGGGTCTTTGGCCTGTCATCAAGGCCGCCCTGATCGGCGCACCGCTCCCCCTCTGCTCCTGCGGCGTGTTGCCTGCTGCACTGGGCATTCGACGAGCCGGTGCATCCAAAGGCGTCACTCTCTCCTTCATGATCGCCACGCCAGAGACAGGCCCTGACTCTATCGCCGTCTCCTACGCCCTGCTCGGCCCTTTCATGGCCGTGGTTCGCCCCATCGCCGCTATCCTGAGTGCGGTGTTTACCGGACTATTAGCCATGAAGGAGCAGAAGAAACCTCTCCCCCTGGCGGTCGCTTGCAGTGAAGGCAGCTGTTGCGGAAACGGCTGCCAGACTGAGGCAAAGGACTCCTCTCTGGATCCTGTCAGCAAGAGCCTGCAGGGGCTGCGTTACGCCTTCAATGATATTCTTGATGACTTGGTGCTGTGGCTTGGGCTGGGGCTGGTTCTCGCAGCGCTGGTAGCCACACTGGTACCGCCCCTGATGATGGCCGAATGGGGCAGCGGACTATCCGCAAAACTGTTGATGCTGCTGGTGGGGGTGCCGATGTATGTCTGCGCCACCGCCTCCACACCCATTGCCGCTGGACTGCTTCTCGCGGGTATCTCCCCCGGTACGGTGTTGGTCTTCCTGCTGGCGGGACCTGCAACAAATATCGCCACCATCGCTGTGATAACAAGGGAGTTGGGGAAAATGACCACAGTGGCCTATCTTTCGGGCATCAGCCTGGCGAGCATTTTACTGGGTATCATAACGGATCAACTCGTCACTATATTCGACATCGACATCATGGCTCAGCTCGATATTGGCGGTGAAAGCCTGCCTGGATGGGTTGCACTCATTAGCGGCGCTCTGTTGCTGATATTTGCCATCAAACCACTGCGGCGATATTTGGGAAGCATGCAGAAATAACTGCCTAATATTGCAGCAAATCATTTCCGCATCAGCAAGACAGCTTCCTACCAGTTGGCCTGTTGACATCTCAATCGCGAATCATTATCATTCGCATTTCAAATAACCCTGAGTCACTTTCTGCCGTCTGAACGGCAGAAAAGAGAGTGTTTTCAGCCAGCCAACCGGGACCTCCAGGTTCTGGCAGCCAGCCAGTATCGTGCTGCTGATCCTGAGAGGAAGTCATGAACAGAAAGAGAACGATTGCCGGTCTCCTGGTGACGATGATTGGTGCCTGCGTACCACTATCCACTCCCCTGGCTGATGAGGACGAACTGCGAAAGGAGATCCTGAATCTCAAACACAAGGTCGAGCGTCTGGAGAAGAGCCGCAAGACGGTTGATAGTTCCAAGCCAGCGGAGGGAGACTGGTCGAAGAATATTACCCTGAACGGTCTGGTAGAGGTCGAGGCGGGCTACAGCCGCGATCCGGATGGCAGCCAGAGTGATATCAGCCTGGCCACGGTGGAGCTGGGGATCGACGCTCAGATCACACCATGGATCAACGCCCATGTGTTGATCCTGTATGAAGAGGGTGGGAGCGACTCCCCCGAGGTTGACGAAGGGATCGTCACTCTGCAGAACCAGGATATTTCACCCTTCGCCCTTGCCATCGGCCGCATGACTCTGCCCTTCGGAAACTACGAGAGTGCAATGGTCTCCGATCCACTCACCCAGGAGATCGGTGAGATCCGGGAGACCGCCCTGCAGGCCGGTTATCACTCGGGTGGTTTCTACAGTTCAGCCTTTATCTTCAATGGAGAGACAAAAACGGGCGGCAGTGGGTCCATCGACCAGTACGGTTTCAACCTGGGACTGGCACAGGATGAAGAAGGGGCGGTGTTTGGCTACGATATCAGCTTCTCCTGGATCAATAATCTGGCCGACTCGAATAGCCTGCAGGACGCCGTTGCCGAGCCCCTCAACCTGACAAGCAAGGTATCAGGTTACAGCGTCCACGCCCTGGCCAGCAGCGGACCATTTACCCTTATCGGTGAGTATCTTGCGGCATCCAGCGCCTTCAACAGCGCCGATCTGGCCTTTAACGGCACTGGCGCCAAACCGGTCGCATTCAACGTCGAAGCGAACTACTTCTACAAGGAGGCGATCTTCGCCATCGCCTGGCAGGGAACGCATGAGACCCTTGCACTGGCATTGCCAGAGAGTCGCTATCTCGCGACCCTCGCCGTGGGGATCTACGAGAACACAGTCCTCTCCTTCGAGTACGCTCACGATGAGGATTACGCCGCCAGCGAAGGGAGATAGCGAAACGCAGAGATGGCACCGCATCTGCAATCGCCTCGCAGCTTGCTGAGAGAATTAAACCCAAAGAGATTACACCTCTGGCCGCATATGCGGGAACAACAGAACATCACGGATGGAGGGTGAATCGGTGAGCAACATCACCAACCGGTCGATGCCGATACCCTCACCGGCAGTTGGCGGCATACCGTGTTCGAGGGCGCGCACATAGTCGCCATCAAAATGCATCGCTTCATCATCACCCGCATCCTTCTCCTCAACCTGTTTGCGGAAACGCTCTGCCTGATCCTCCGCATCATTGAGCTCCGAAAAACCATTGGCGATCTCACGGCCACCGACAAAAAACTCGAAACGATCGGTAACGAAAGGGTTTTCATCGTTGCGACGGGCCAAGGGGGAAACCTCTGTAGGATAGGCGGTGATAAACGTCGGGTTCATCAAACGATGCTCAACCGTCTTCTCGAAGATTTCGATCTGCACCTTGCCCAGACCATAGATATCTTTCAGGGGAATCTCCAGACGCTCTGCAATTGCCCTGGCACTTTCCAGATCATCAAGCTCCGATTCGCTGATATCTGGGTTGAAGTGAAGGATTGACCCTCTTATGGTCATACGCTGAAACGGCTTGCCAAAATCGTAGGACTCACCCTGATAGTCGACCGTGGTCTTGCCCAACACCTCCTCACACATGGCGCGCAGCATATCCTCCGTGAGATTCATCAGATCATTAAAATCCGCATACGCCTCGTAGAACTCCAGCATGGTGAATTCAGGATTATGGCGACTGGAGAGACCCTCATTGCGAAAATTTCGGTTGATCTCGTAAACCCGCTCAAATCCACCCACCACCAGACGTTTGAGATAGAGTTCCGGCGCGATACGCAGGAACAGATCCATATCCAACGCATTATGTTTGGTGGTGAAGGGACGCGCTGTGGCGCCGCCGGGGATGGCCTGCATCATGGGGGTTTCCACCTCCATGAACTGCTTGCTGTTCAGATAATTGCGGATGAATTGAACCACTTGGGTACGGATGCGAAATGTCTTGCGGGTCGCCTCGTTCATGATCAGATCGACGTACCTTTGACGGTAACGCTGCTCCTGATTCGACAGACCGTGAAACTTTTCCGGCAAGGGACGCAGCGCCTTGGTGAGCAGACGAATACTGTCCACCTTGACGGAGAGTTCGCCGGTGCGGGTTTTAAACAGCACGCCTTCCGCACCGATGATGTCGCCGATATCCCACTTCTTGAACTGGGTGTTGTAGACCCCCTCTTCCAGGGAATCCCGCTGGACGAAGAGTTGCATACGCCCCGACATATCCTGCAAATGAGCGAAGCTCGCCTTGCCCATTACCCGGCGGCTCATCATGCGTCCTGCAATCGAGACCCTCAATCCGAGGGCTTCCAACTCTTCATTCGGCTTTTCATCGTACTCCGCATGCAATTCGCCGTTCATGCAGTCACGCCGGAAATCGTTGGGGAAGGCGTTGCCGGTTTCCCGCAACTGGTTCAACTTATCGCGCCGCTGGGCGATGAGTTTGTTTTCGTCCTGTACCTGATCGTTCATTTTATTTTATTCAAAATCTGACAAATGAAGCCACCAAGGGCGCAAAGAATACGAAGGTTTTTTCTGCGTATTTTTGTGTCTTTAGGTGGTTTTGAAATTACAGCCCGCTTTTCAGGCTCGCCTCGATAAACTGGTCGAGCGCACCGTCAAGCACCGCTTGGGTATTGCCCGTCTCCACTCCGGTACGCAGATCCTTGATGCGTGACTGGTCGAGCACGTAGGAACGGATCTGACTGCCCCAGCCGATATCGGACTTGGACTCCTCCACCACCGCCTGAGTGTCGCGCTGCTTCTGGATCTCCAATTCATAGAGCTTGGCCCGCAGCTGTTTCATCGCATGATCTTTGTTCTTGTGCTGGGAACGGTCGTTCTGACACTGCACCACCGTACCCGTGGGGTTGTGGGTGATGCGCACTGCCGACTCGGTGCGGTTGACGTGCTGCCCCCCTGCGCCACTGGCTCTATAGACGTCGATACGCAAGTCTGCCGGATTGATCTCCACCTCGATGGTGTCGTCGATCTCAGGGGAGACAAACACCGCCGCGAAAGAAGTATGACGGCGGTTGCCGGAATCAAAGGGGGATTTGCGCACCAGCCGGTGCACACCGATTTCGGTACGCAGCCATCCGAAGGCGTAATCACCTCCGAACCTGATGGTGGCCGACTTGATCCCCGCCACTTCACCGGATGAAACTTCCATTAATTCGGTCTTGAAGCCCCGCGCCTCGCCCCAGCGCAGATACATGCGCAGCAGCATCTCAGCCCAGTCCTGGGCCTCAGTGCCGCCGGAACCGGCCTGGATATCGAGGAATGCGTTGGAAGCGTCCATCTCGCCGGAGAACATGCGCCGGAACTCCAGTGAGGAGATCTGCTGCTCGTAAGATTCGAGATCCTCTGCCACAGAAGAGATCGTCTCTTCGTCCTCCTCCTCCACTGCCATCTCAAGCAGGTCGGCCGCATCACTCAGGCCGCTTTCCAATTCATCGATGGTAAGCACGATGGTTTCCAGCGCCGCCCGCTCACGCCCCAGGGTCTGCGCCTTCTCCGGGTCGTTCCAGATGGCGGGGTCTTCGAGTTCCCGTAGAACCTCGGTCAGACGTTCCTGTGTCTCAGGGTAGTCAAAGATACCCCCTCAGAGACTGGGTGCGTCCCTTGAGGTCGTTGATCCTGTTGGTGATCGGGTTGATATCTTGCATGGTTCATCCGGCTGGGTAAAACGAGGAATTCTACACCAGCCGGGCGGCACTCGTCACATTTTTGGCAACACCAGGCAAGCCACTGCAACTACTGGCTGGTCGCAGGCAGGGTCGTATCCGCACCGGTCGGCTCCACCCTCTGCCGGAAACTCCTCTGAAATACTCCGGTTCCCGATCTTATTCCGCAAACCACCGCATTGACTCCGCGCGACAGCAGGCCGGGTTGTGTCCCTGTCTCATCATTTTTCTCTATCAGCGCTTTTTCTTCCAGCCACTGGGGTAACGCCTGAAGAATATCCCTATCCCAGGTGACGGGCGGCTTTACCCTTCGGGTTTCGCTGTAGTAAGACTTCAGCGCCTCCCTTGTCGTATCTGCACAGCCCGCATTCGCCAATCGCACCGCAAGTTCCTGTTCTGCTGAGTAGATACGCTCTTCAATGGTAAAACCAGACTCTCCCAACACCAACGCGATCGCCGAGTAGCTCAGGCCTATTTCGTAACGATAGAGAAGTGACTCCCGCTGCCGGTATGGCAGCGTGCGCACCAGATCGACCATCAGTATCCCCCACTGTACGCCATCATCCCCATCGACCAGGTCACCAATTGGGTGGGCCGTTGTTTCCCCACTCCTCTGACAGAAACCACGCAGTTGTCGATGCAACATCTTGTAAAGCTGGGTCTTGAGACGTCTTGGAGTGGATGCACGGGAGCGTGCATCGACAAAACCCGCCCATACCTTTCGGTAGAGCGACCTGCCCTGCTCACCAGTACCGCAATGCCGCGCGACATACCGATAGATCCTGCCCTTGTACCGTTCATAGAGGCTTTCAAACGCGCCTGCATCACCTTCCATGAAATTCGCCATCAAGGCTTCAATATCGAATCTTCGTTTGCCCACATCTACCCCCACTTGCACTGTAGCAACGGCAAATTCCGCCGCTTCAAGCCATGACATCTGTTGTGTGTAAAGTCTTACATGGCATGTCAGGCATCATTGGGCAGTCCTTCTCATTTCGTTCACACCACATCGCCGGGTTTCGCGACCCATTTCGCAAAAACAGGGGGATTTGGAAAACAATTTTCGATTTCACCCCACGACCTCTATTTTCTGACAAACGACCACTTAAGGAGTGAAGCAGCGCATATACTGAGGATTGGAGCATCAAATGCGTAGAAAGCCGGGATGGAAGGCAACAAAATAAGGTTTTGCGCTGTAGGAGCGGCGCCCCACCGCGATGATTACTTAGTGTCTATCCGGAAACACCGTTTATTACCACGAAGCGCACGAAGTACACGAAGAAAATCAATGGTTAATCAATCTTTTACCTTAGCGCCCTTCGCGTTCTTTGCGGTTAGATATGGGTTTCCGGATAGACACCACTTAGATGGGCAAATCGAGGTGGGGCGATGGTCACGAACTGCGACCAAGCAGTAGCCCTTGCAGCTACTGGTTGGTTGCAGATAAAGGCATGTTCGCCCCAGCAGGCTCCACACTCTGCCGAAGGCCCTTTTTTAGGGCACCAGACCCCGATTTCAATCTTCGAAGCGCAGCATTGAATCCGCGTACCAACAGACCGGTCTGCATCCCTGCCTCATTGCTTTCTTCCTGCGGCGCCTTCTCTCCCAGCCACTGGGGTAGCACCTGAAGAATATCACTATCCCAGGTGACGGGCGGTTTTACCCTTCGGGTTTCGCTGTAGTAAGACTTCAGCGCCTCCCTTGTCGTATCTGCACAGCCCGCAGCCGCCAATCGCACTGCGAGTTCCTGTTCTGCCGACCGGATACGCTCTTCAATGGTAAAACCGGACTCTCCCAACACCAGCGCGATTGCCGCGCAGTTCAGCCCTATTTCATATCGAAAGAGAAAAGACTCCCGTTGCCGGTATGGCAACGCACGTACCAGATCAATCAGTAGCACGCCCCACTGTACGCCATCATCCCCTGTAACCAGCTCTCCAACTGGATAGACTGTTGTTTCTTCACTCCTCTCCTGACAGAAGCTACGCATTTGTCGATGCAATATCCTGTAGAGACTGGTCTTGAGATGTCTCGGGGTGGGTGATGAAGGGCGCGCCTCGACAAAGCCTGCCCAGAACTTTTGGTAGAGCAACCTACCCTGTTCACCAGTACCGCAATGCCGCACGACATACCGATAGATTCTGCCTCTGTACCGCTCATAGAGACTTTCAAACGCGTCTGTGTCGCCTTCCATGAAATTCGCCATCAAGGCTTCAACATCGAACCTCCGTTTACTCACGCTCCCCTCCACTTGGTTTGTAGCCGCTGCAAAGCAGTCGTTTCAATCCACGATTTCTGTTGAATGTGGAGCTTTACACGACCTCTCAGTCATCATTGGGTAGTCCTACTCATTTTGCCCACTCCAGACCATTGATTTTCGCGAACCGCGTCACAGAATTAAAAGACTAATGCAAACAAATGCAAACTCGCTCCAAGAGATTTCCTGCAACCTCAATTTTTCCAACGATCAGCCGCTAAGAGGTGGAGCGGCAAATGATATGGTTAATTTTGGAGAAAAAAATGCGTACTGAAACAGGGACTGTCACCGCGCCACATCGAGTCTTTGGATTCACCTGACTCTATGCGTCAGTACCATCGACGAACCCTGAGTCTATGCACCCGCTTCTGACACGCCAGTTAAAACGGCTTTTCGGTATCTCTGATGAGCCGAAGCTGACTGCTGCGCTGCTGGAATTCAGGCGACTTGCAAATTCCGACGGACTGCAGGAGGAGGCCCGCAATCTTCTGGGGGGTCTCGATCGCCTGCTCAGTCAGATAGATAATACCTATCAACAGCACGAAGCCGATATCACACTGCGCGACCAAAGTCTGGAGATCAGCAACGAGGAGATTCTTCAGGCCAACGAGAAGTTGCGTCGTAAGGAACGGCGACAACACGCCATAATAGAGTCCCTGCGCCACACGGCCAACGAACTGCTCAGATCCACCCATCTCCCCGAACTGTCTGACGATGAGACAAGTCTCGAAAAACTCTCTCTTCTGATGAGTGACCTGGTCAAGGAACGGCAGCAGGTGCAAAGCAAACTCGAACGCACACTCAGTGAACTTGAAAGGCAAAAATCCGCTATCGATCAACACGCCATCGTCAGCATCACCGATACCAGCGGCAAAGTCACCTACGCCAACGAAGGATTCTGCCGTGTCAGTGGTTTTCAACGACACGAACTAATTGGCAAAAAACATCCTCAGTTTAATCAAACTGATCAGTCAGCTGCCATCATCAAAAATATTGGGTCCACCATCCGCCATGGACATACATGGAAGGGTGAATTTGCCAACAGAAACAAAACGGGGACCCCTTACTGGCTCGATGCAACCATTGTCCCTTTTCTGGACAGTCAGGGAGAAGCCTTCCAGTACATCATCATCTGCACAGATATCACAGAGCGCAGAATATTCCAGGAGCAGCTCAAGGACGCCATTCATCGGGCCGAATCCGCCAATCAGGCAAAGAGCGAATTTCTTGCCAATATGAGCCATGAAATCCGCACCCCGATGAACGCAATCATCGGGCTGAGTCATCTGGCAATCGAGGGGAAGACCGACCAGCGTCAGCATGAGTATCTGAGCAAGATTCAATCATCCGCCAAAACCCTGCTCAGCATCATCAACGACATCCTCGATTTCTCCAAGATCGAGGCCGGCGAGATGACTTTAGAGACGGTGGATTTTTCTCTGAGTGAACTATTGGAGCAAGTCTGCACCATCTTCTGTTTCAGTGCAGAGAAAAAATCTCTGGAAGTCGTCTACTCAGTTGCCCCCGGTCTGCCGGACAGATATATCGGTGATCCATTGCGATTGGGGCAGGTGCTCACCAATCTTGCCAGCAACGCCGTCAAATTCACGGAACAGGGCGAGATAGTCATTTCTGTTACCGCTGAAGAGTCACAACAGGGAAAAAACCGGCTTCGGTTCGATGTCAGTGATACCGGCATTGGACTCTCCGAAGATAAACTTGCCGTGCTGTTTGACTCTTTTTCGCAGGCCGACTCATCCACTACCCGTAAGTTTGGGGGAACTGGCCTGGGACTGGCGATCAGTAAAAGCCTCATCAGCATGATGGAGGGTGAGATCGGCGTCGAGAGCACAGAGGGAGAGGGCAGCAACTTCTATTTCACGCTTCCTCTGCAGATTGATCCCGAACGGGAAATCCCGAAAAACCTACAACTGCACGGGGTTCGCACAATGGTAGTGGATGATCTCGCGAAATCGCGGGATACAATATTAAAAACCTTTCGCTTCCACGGTGCCAATGCTATTGGAAAAGCATGCGGCGAAACCTGTATAGAAGAGCTGCAGCGCTGCTGCCGTGAGGAGCCTACCCGGCCCTATCAACTCACACTTATCGATTGGTCCATGCCCGGCATGGATGGCCTGCAACTGTTGAGGACAATCCAGAGTGACCCGCTGATCGACCCCAAGCCTCGCATTATACTGATGAGTAAATACAACAATGATCAGGCCATCCGCCAAACTGAAACCCGTAACACAATCCTACTGACTAAACCCATCATACCGACGGCGTTTCTCAATGCCGTTCTGAAGGCATTGGGGCGCCCCACCCTGCGCATAAGGCACGAAGCCACGTCCGTCAGCGGCAGGGATGTAGAAAATATCCAGGGCATCCTGGGAGCCCATATATTAGTTGCAGAAGACAATCCTGTTAATCAGCAAGTTACCAGAGCGCTGCTGGAACGTTACGGACTTAAAGTCAAGATAGCGGAAGATGGACGAGCCGCCATTGAAGCATTGGCAAAGACACGCTTTGACTTGGTGCTTATGGATGTACAGATGCCGGATATCGATGGCTATGAAGCAAGCCGCATCATCCGTCAGGACGCTACCTATGACGAAATCCCGATTATCGCCTTGACCGCAAATGCCATGTCCGGCGACCGGGAAGAGAGTCTCGCGGCCGGTATGGATGATTATCTGCCGAAGCCCATAGAGCCCGATGCGCTCTATGCGATGCTGATCAAGTGGATCCAGCCTGGTCTGGCAGACCACATCTCCAACGACGAATACACATCGTCAGCGATTCTTCTGCCTGCACATCTGCCCGGCATCGACATCGAAGCAGGTCTGAAAAGGATGCGTGGAAATCAGGCCCTGTTGCGGGATCTCTTACTGCGATTCCGCGCCGATTATGAGCACTGGAACGGTCGCATCAGCATTGCAATTCTGGAGAACAACAGGGAAGAGGCCCTCCACCTTGCACATGCGCTGAAAGGCGTTTCCGCTACTATCGGCGCCATGGACCTCTCCACTGCAGGTGCCAGCCTGGAAAAACATCTGAAGGCAGATACGGGAGATCTGACGAAAATCCACAACAGGGTCACAGACCAGCTCTATCGGGTACTTGACGGCCTTAAATCCCTGGACCAACCACCGGAATCCACAACCAACCGACCAAGCAGCACATTGGATCAACAGAGCCTGCAGACGCTACTTTCCAGTATGAAACCACTGCTACTCAACGGCGATCTGCAGGCACTGCAACTGGTTGAGCAACTGCATGAAATGGTTCGTGGCACTGAGATGGTGAGCACTGCACTCGAGCTGAAAAAACATGTCGACGCATTCGACTTCGAAAAAGCCCTTAGTACACTGGAATCACACTCTCCTTCCACACAGTAATCGCGGCGGGGGATTAGACCAAAAGAGATTGAACTCTCCCGCCCCGGAGCAGAAAAAGGTATGCTCCGGGAATGCAGATTTCCGTCATTATTCCCACCTACAACCGTGTTGACACTCTACCAAGGGCGCTGGATTCAGTCCTCTCCCAGCATCTTGCAGCAGATGAAGTAATTGTGGTCGATGATGGCTCCACCGATGAAACAGCCGAGCTGATCAGCCATCGATACCCGCAATGCCGTTACCTCCACCAGCCAAACCAAGGCGTCAGCAGTGCACGCAATCTGGGAATTCGTGAGGCTCAGAGGGAGTGGATCGCACTGCTCGATTCGGATGATGCCTGGCTGCCACAGAAACTCCAGTTACAGTCTGAGGCACTGAAGGCCGAGCCGGGCCACCTCATCTGCCACACAAAGGAGATATGGATCAGAAACGGGGTCAGAGTCAATGCAATGCACAAACACGCCAAGAGCGGCGGTTTCATCTTTGATCGCTGCCTGCCGCTCTGTGCCATTTCCCCCTCCTCCGTCATTCTGCACAGGTCTCTGTTCGACAGCGTAGGGCTGTTCGATGAGAGACTCCCGGCTTGCGAGGACTACGACCTCTGGCTGCGCATCTGTGCCACCGAGCCGGTACTGTTTCTGCCGGAGCCGCTCATCATCAAATACGGCGGACATGCGGATCAACTGTCACACAAACATTGGGGCATGGACCGTTTTCGTATTCAGGCACTGGAAAAGATCATTCAGGACAAAAGGTTGCAAGAGAACGATCGTTTCGCCGCGATAGAGATGCTGCTAAAAAAGGCGGAAATAATGGCCAAAGGTGCCGAAAAGCGAGGCAAACAGGCAAGGGCTGACTTCTACCGTGAGTTACAGACACGTTATCGTTCGCACTACACCTGTCAGCCATGATCTCTGCCCGCCGTAATATCGTGATTGCCCTGCCGGCGGAGGCCAAACCCCTGATCCGGGCGTTTGAACTAGAGCGTCTGCAACCCGTCACCAGGCCGCCTGTCTACACTGGCCGGGATCTGGCGCTGGTAGTCTCTGGAGCAGGAGAAAAGGCCGTTCACGAAAGCGTAAACCTGTTACATAATCTGAATCACCACCCCAATCCCTGCTGGTACAATTTCGGCATCGCCGGTCATGCAGACCTGCCACTGGGCACCCTTCTGACAATCAACCAGGTAACAGACCAAAAAACAAAAAAGAGCTGGATACTGCCCATCAAACCCGTTGCAACGGCCCCCGGCTGCAATCTGATGACGGTGAAAACCGCACTGGATGACTATCCGGGTTCTGCCGCCTATGATATGGAGGCGGCTGGATTTACCGCTGCCGCCAACCAGTTTGCCGAGTTGGAACAGATACGGATTATAAAAATAATCTCCGACAATCAAACCAACTCACATCGCCGAATCAGCGGAAAGATGGTTTCCGCCTTGATTCAGGCGAAGATAGACATTATTGAACAGCTTCTTTTCAGCCCTGTTGAATAACCGGATTGTAACTGTTCCAGGCGTAGGCACGATCAAGCGTAGCGGATCGGGCAATCCGGACTTGATAGACCACAAGGGATGTTGCCGGTTCCGCTACGCTTGAACCAGCCCACTCCTTGTAGATGTGGGCTCGCACAACGGGCTGCAGCCAGGTAGTCCACGGGAGGTCAAAGTGACAGAATCACGCACAATTCTTATAACCGGCGCCAGCCGCGGCATTGGGGCGACGATTGCCCGGCATCTGCTGGCCACCGATACAGAGGTGATCGGCGTTGGCCGGGATTTTTCCGAGTGGGAGACTGCACCGAAGAATTTCACGCCGGTCGAACTCGACCTTGCCGATCTTGAGGGACTGCCGCACCGCCTCGGAGAGATTGCCCGTGCCCATCCCGATATCGACGGACTGATACTGAATGCCGGATACGGACGCTTCGGTTCTTTGGAAGAGTTCTCCTACCGGCAGATTCAGGAGATGGTGGATGTAAATCTGATCCAACACATCTTCGTTGCACGGGCATTCATTCCAAGGATCAAGAAACAGGGTTTTGGCGACCTGGTCGTTATCGGGTCTGAAGCGGCCTTGATCGGCGGTCCCAAAGGCGCAGTCTACTCCGCATGTAAATTCGCACTGAGGGGTCTGACCCAATCGCTGCGGCAGGAGTGTGCAACCAGCGGTATGCGGGTCAGCCTGATCAATCCCGGCATGGTGAAAACCGGTTTTTTCCAGGATCTGGATTTTGCCCCAGGCCAGGCCCCGGAAAATCACATCCGCCCCGAGGACATCGCAGAGGCCGTTGTCATGATCATCCAGGCCCATCCTGGTACTGTGTTCGATGAAATCAATCTCAGTCCACTGAAGAAAGTCGTGGATTTCGGCAAAAAATAATTCAGATCATTATGTCCAACCAATGAAGTATGAATTTACGCCTATCGGCATCATACACTCCTGTTTCAAGGAGAAATTCGGCATCCCCCGCCAACCAGGATTGATTCCCGAGGCCCTGGCCACGCTGGAGATAGTTCCACCTTTTAACCGCCCGGAAGCCTTCAAAGCGCTTGAGGGCTATTCCCATATCTGGATCAACTTCGTCTTCCATGCGGCGCTAAGGGAGCAGTGGAAACCCATGGTACGTCCACCACGGCTCGGTGGAAATCAGCGAGTCGGGGTATTCGCCTCACGCAGCCCGTTTCGGCCCAACCCCATTGGTCTTTCGGTGGTTCGGCTGAACGAGGTCAAATACAATGATAAAGGCGTCGAACTGCGTTTGAGCGGCATTGACCTGTTGGACGGCACGCCGGTACTCGACATCAAACCCTACCTCCCTTACGCCGACGCCATACCTGACGCACATTCCGGTTATGCACCGGGTCCACCAGGGCAATCAATCACACTGACCTACTCAAGCCAAGCTGAAGCCTGGCTGGGAAATGTAGCGGCAAAGCAGGCCGATCACATTCGCAGACTGCTACGGCAGGTATTCGAAAACGATCCACGCCCAGCCTATCTCAAAGCGGGCAGCGCCGAGCGAAAATTTGGCATGTCCCTCTACGACTTCAATGTAAGCTGGACGGTTGAAAATAACCAGGTAAACATAACGGAGATAAAACACCTTTCAGCCCCTGAAGATTGACATTAAGCAATGCGACTTTGAACTGCATACATCAGTCTGCAAGTGAGTCTTCGACCTCGTGATAGATTTTGGGACATCCCAGTCCCCAAAATCGACTCGGCCTTCGACAACCTGTTTGTGCCCCGGCCGTCCCGGTCACTGGCACTACGCGACAACCTCGCAAGCTCGTTGCCGCTCCGTTGCCAGCTCCCGATGACTGGACGCCGCGCTCGGATGCCTACTTTGCTTCCCCTCTGGCGCAAGGCACGCCGGGTAAGCAGTGCGGCCTCGCGGCTACCGGGGACTACCAGCCTTCGCTTCGCTCTCCATGGCTGGCAGCGAGTGATTTATCGGACCAAGCAAACGATTCCCCCGAGATGATAGAACTCTACCCCTGGATCAAATACCTTCACGTCACGACGGTTGTTATTACAGGCATGATGTTTGTGCAACGCTATCTCTGGATGTTATCGAATACACTGCAGGAGAAAGGGGGCTGGATCAGGGTCGTCCCGCATGTCAACGACACTCTCCTGCTCATCAGTGGACTGGCAATGGCTCTGATGATCCAGCAATACCCATTGGTGACCGGCTGGCTCACCGCGAAGTTGGTCGCGCTGCTGGCCTATATCATCATCGGCAGCATCGCGCTCAAGCGTGGACGAAACCGACAGATCCGCACTTGGGCCGGCCTGTTGGCATTGACCTGTTACTTCTACATCATCGGCACCGCCCTGAGCCGTAGCCCGATTCCGCAGCCTGAACTGATTCTCTACAATCTTTTGCACTGACAGTGCAGATCATTAAACAACCCTATCGTAGACGGGGTATTAAATTGTGGCAGCAGCGAGGTGCCGCCCCTACTCACTCTTCGCAGCAGGCTACGGAAAACCAAACCTAAAGAGATCAAATAATGATCTGGCTCAACGCAGTTTGATCAATGCAATCACAAGTGCTCTATTTTGGCTACACTTGGGTAAACCTAACAAGAACTGCCAAAGGCAATGGACGAGAATCTACAGCGGCTGCTCGATGCCGAAATGCAGGCGGAGCAGCTCCACCAGCAAGCCAATGAGGAACGGGAGCGGATCATCCACGATGCACTGCAGGAAGTCCGTGTGCAGGAGACTCGGTTTGAAACCCGGATTCCTGAACTGCATGCATCATTTCTCGACAAAGCCAATAGCCGGTCCGATCAGACGATTGCCGAGCTAAAACGGCGCTTCGACGAGCACCACACTCAATTAAGGGAGTATGCTGAGACAAGGGAGGATGATGCGCTGGATGCCGCATTCCAGCTATTGACGGACCCGGCTGCTGACGACTGATCAAACAATGAACAGCAGCGCTTCCCAAACTTATCTCAAAACCCGGGTCAATATCTTCGCCACACAGCTATTCACAGAAAACCGAATTCTTGAACTGTTGGACATGCCCCTGGAAGAGCTGAGTGGCACATTTGGCCTGACTGGAATCATTGAATCCCCACTCTCCCCCCAACAACTGAATCATGCACTGGAACAGTCACTGCTGCACTCCCTGATGTCAGACCTCTCGGTACTCCTGCGTCCATTGGACGGTACGTCCCGGGTACTGCTGATCTACTGGTCCCGCAAATTCGCCCTTTTCAACCTAAAGACTCTGATCCGTTGCAAGCTGAACGAACTCAGTCTTGAGGAGGTCAGTAGCTATCTACACCATCTGCCGGACATCATCCGGCTTCCCCATGAAAAACTGCTGCAGGCGGAGAACATACTGGAGATGCTACACCTGCTCGAACATGGGCCCTATCAATCGATAGCCCGTCAGGCAAGACAGGTCTATGAGGAGAAGAATGAACCCTTCTCCCTGGATGCCGCCATCGACCGCAGTTACTTCCAGGGCATGGTGAAATACAGCAACAGCAATAGCCAGATTGACCGGGAGGGACTGAAAGAGCTGATCGGCATGCTCACCGACCGGCAAAACCTGCTGTGGCTATTGCGCTACCGCTTCATGTACCAGCTCTCCTCCAGTGAGACCTACTATCTGCTCGTTCCATTCGGAAAATATCTCGATCGCAACCGGTTGATGGAGCTTGTCAACCTCGACAGTTTCCAGTCCGTACTCGAAAAACTGCCACCAAAGCTGAGTCGAATAGTCAGCGGCACCACAAATGCCATGCAGGCAAGACAGCGCCTGGACTTCTATCTCAGTCGTGAAATGCGCCGCCTGATCCGCTTCAGTCCGTCACCGGCCACCCGTGCACTTGCCTATCTCGTTGCCCGGGATACCGATCTGAAACGCCTTAACGCTCTGCTCCAGGGGAAACTGCTCGGTTTGGATAGTGAACTGGTTCATGAGGCACTCATGCCTCCCGCGTTCCAGGAAGCTGCATGAAACAACGTCAGAGTAATCCCTATCATGTTTAGCACTCTGCCGATGAAACATCTGCGGATCCAACTGCTTACCGGAGATCTTCCTGAAACTTCACTGATACTTGCGGAACTGGGAGTGTTTGCACCGGACCCCCGTCCAATTTTGGAAGCGGAGCTGCCTTCGATCCCAGGGGAGGATTACCGTCATTTCTACACCCAGGCCCGTTCAAGATTTGACAAGATCGCCCGTCACGTCGCCTATACGGACACACTGGATAACAAGGAAGTCCACGCTGTCAGTGAGGCAGATTTGCAGCTGACCAACGACTGGCTGGGTGAGGTTTGGAGTGACTGTTCTGAATTTGAAGAGGAGCGGCACCGCCTGCGAGACCAACTCCACGCCATCGATGAACTCGAGCAGACCCTGGATAATTTCAGTAACCTGAATATCGATCTGGGACGACTGCAACAGAAGAGCCGTTTTCTCGAGATCCACATCGGCATGGTTGCACGCACCCAAGTCAAGCAACTGGAAGAGGCCGTGGGGCTGGCGGGCTATCTGCTTTACCGTTTCCTTGAACGTGAGGCGCGAACCCACGTTATTATCATCGGTGCACTGGATGGTGAGTCCGCAGAACTGAAGTCAGTGTTGGACACCGCTGGTTTCCGGCCGCTGCAGGTACCGGAAGCCCTCCACAACGAACCGGAGAAGGCAAAAGCGAGCCTGCAGGAGCAACAGACGGATCTGCTGCAACGGCAACAACAATTGGAGTCACGCAGCGCTGCCTGGAGTACTTCAATCGCGCGACATCTCTCGAAAGCCGCCCAGACCCTGCGTCAGGCAGCCCCCTACTTCCAGGTTCAAAATGCTGCAAGAAATCAGGGCAGCCTCTCTGCGATACAGGGTTGGATACCGGCACGGGAAGTAGCGAATACCGAAGCGAGATTGCGGCAGAAGTTGCACAACCCCTTTGTCCTCGAAAGCCGCAACCCCACTGCGGACGAACGGCCGATCGTGCCATCGTTCATCAGCCGCAACCGTCTGCTCAAGCCCTTCTCTCTACTGGTCAAACAGTACGGTATACCCCGCTATGGGGAGGTCAACCCCACTCTGCTGTTCGCTATCACCTATATCCTGATGTTCGGCATGATGTTCGGCGACGTGGGACACGGCGCGATGATCTTGCTCATCGGCATCCTGGCCCGACGTAAACTCGGCTCATTTACCCTGTTTGCGGTCACCGCAGGCATCTCTTCCATGGTGTTCGGCCTGCTTTACGGCAGTATCTTCGGCTATGAACATGTGATCCATGCTATCTGGATTGCACCCATGTCGGACCCACTCTACATGCTCACCATGGCGCTCATTTGGGGCGTGGGTTTTCTGATACTCATCACCCTGATCAATATCATCAACCATCTGCAGCAGAACGATCCCAGCGGCGCGCTGTTTGGTGATAACGGCATACTCAGCCTGTTACTCTATGTTGGGCTCCTGTGGGGCAGCTTCAATGTCTATCAGGATGGCGCCTTCGGCGTGGGAGCGGCTATCGTGAGTCTATCCACGCTACTGGCGCTCTTCGCCTACAAGCTGATGGAAACGGAAGCCTCTCCGGGAGAACGGATCCTGGTCGCTGCCATCGAGACCTTTGAAACCGTTACCGGCTACGCCTCGAATACCCTCTCCTTCCTGCGTGTCGCGGCGTTCAGTCTCAACCATGTCGCCCTCTCCGTTGCGGTATTTACACTGGCAGGGATGATGGATGAGACCGGTTATTGGATCACCGTGGTACTGGGCAATCTGTTCATTCTCATCCTGGAAGGTCTGATTGTAACCATCCAGGTTTTGCGACTGGAATACTACGAAGGCTTCTCCCGATTCTTCGCAGGGGACGGCAAGGCCTTCAAGCCATTGACACTGTAGACCTGCAACGCTTCCACTACTCAAACAAGGAGCATGACATGTACTGGCTGATTACCCTGATGACCATGGGCATTGTGGGCGTCATCGCCACCGGTGTGGTGATGGAAATCAAACCTGCTGCTATCAATAAACGCTGGTTCAAGCCCACTATCGGTCTCAATCTGCTGTTTTTTATCGTCGGTCAGATCACGCTGCTCTTTTTTGGCGTTCAGGAAGTTATGGCTGCACCGGCAGTGGCTGAGAGCAGTGGCGAGATCTCTATCGGCCTCGGTTTGGGTATCATAGGCGTGGGCATTCCGACCGCATTGAGTACCGTCGGCGCAGGCATCGCGGTAGGTCCCATCGGCGCTGCCTCCCTGGCGGTACTGGCGGAAAAACCCGAGATTTTCGGACGTACACTCATCTATCTGGGTCTGGCCGAGGGCATCGCCATCTACGGTCTGGTCATGAGTATCCTGCTGCTGGACAAACTCTGAGTTATCCATGTCCAACGAGACCCAACAACAGACCCGTCTGATATTCATGGGCAGCACCTCAATCGCCAATGGATTCAGACTCATCGGTTTTGAAACCCGCCCGGATCCGAGCCTGCAGGAGGTCGATCAGCTGTTCAGTGAATTACTCAGCGAACGGCAACATGCCTTCATCGTCATCGATAACTCACTGGAAAAGATCGATTCAAAACTCATCCAGCAGATACGCAACGAGGGCGGCAGGATCGTGCTTTCGGAAGTACCCTCACTGGATGATCCCAACTGTTACCAATGCAACATCGACCGACAACTCTCCATACTGATTGGTGAAGATAGTAACGAAGGAGCCCAATTGTGAATCAGGTTGACGAACTGGCTCAGACGATCCTCAAACGCGCTGAATCGATGGCCGACGAGTGCCACGATCGCGCCCGGGTGGGTCGTGACGTGATCCTGCGTGATGCCAGTGAACGACTCCATCTGCGGGAAGAGAAGGAGACGCTACTGGCCAAGGCGATGGCAGATCGTACCTATCGGCGCAAGGTAACAGGCCGACGAGCTCAAACTTCACAGCCGCATGGATCATCTGCGCTGGAATCTGGTACAGACTGTGATCGAACGACTGCCCGCCCGCATGATGGAGTTGACCCAGGATAAAAACCGCTATTTTGCCCTCTTACAGGCCTACCTCAGCAGGGGCGTGGAGATGATCGAGGCCGACACACTGGTCGTCGAGCTAAACGCAAACGACCAGCGGCGACTGCAAAATAACTGGGATGAATTTGCCGATGCCGCTGTGCCGGACAAACAGCTCCTTCTGGCTGAAGACCCCATCCAGACAATTGGAGGACTTCGCCTCCGTACTACAGACAACCTTATCAGACTGGATCAAACCTTCGAAGGACGTCTGGAGCGGCTCGAAGATCGACTCTACCAAGTGATCGTTGAACGCCTGTTGCCCCCACCCCGCAGCGACATGTCGCTCTAGGAATCATGCTGATCCATAGCGGAAAAAAGAAATGACAAAACAGGGCGTAATCAAAGACATCAACGGTCCCATCGTGACCATCATCCTGCCCGGCGTGGCCAACGGGGAGCAAGTCAGGATTGGAGAGTTGGGTCTCTATGGTGAGGTAATCTCCCTGCAAGGCAGCGAGGCTCTGGTACAGATCTATGAATCCACTGAGATGGTGCGTCCCGGCGAGCCGGTAGAGGGATTGAGCCACCCCCTCTCTGTGGAACTTGGACCCGGCCTGATGGGCGGTATCTTTGACGGGGTGCAGCGTCCATTGGAAAAAATGTTTCTGCAGGCAGGTGATCAGATCCCGAGAGGTGTGAGTCCGGACGCGCTGGACCGGGAGTCTCAATGGACCTTCACACCGACGGAATCCCTGGAACCCAACACGCAAGTCAGCGGCGGCATCCAGCTGGGCAGTGTACAGGAGACCGAGTCGGTCCTGCATCGTATCCTGGTGCCGCCGGATGTCAGCGGCGAACTGATTGAGATCGCCCCTGAGGGGGACTATAGCCTCGATCAGACCATTGCCCGGGTAAAAACAGCAGATGGTGAGATACGCAGACTCAAACTCTTTCACCGCTGGCCGGTGCGCCAACCCCGTCCCTATCTGCACCGGGATCACAGCTCCGAACCCCTGATCACCGGCCAGCGTATCCTCGATACCTTCTTCCCCCTCATGAAAGGCGGCAAGGGCGCCGTGCCTGGCCCCTTCGGCGCCGGAAAAACCATGGTGCAGCACCAGGTGGCACGCTGGTCAAACGCAGATATCGTCATCTATGTCGGCTGCGGCGAGCGTGGTAACGAGTTGGTCGATGTACTCGATAGCTTCCCCAAGCTCAAAGACCCCTACACTGGGCGATCCCTGATGGAGCGCACCCTGTTGGTGGCAAATACCTCCAACATGCCGGTGGTGGCCCGCGAGGCGTCTATCTACGTCGGCATCACCATTGCCGAATACTATCGTGACCAGGGTCATGACGTGGTGATGCTGGCAGACTCCACCAGCCGTTGGGCCGAGGCCCTGCGGGAAGTCTCAGGACGTTTGGGACAGATGCCCGTTGAAGAGGGTTATCCGGCCTATCTCGCCTCCCGTCTCTCCGCTTTCTACGAGCGGGCGGGACGGGTCGAAACCTACGACTGCGGCAGAGGTTCGGTAAGTCTGATCGGTGCAGTATCGCCACCCGGCGGCGACTTTTCAGAACCGGTCACCAGCCACACCAAAGAGATCATCCAGACCTTCTGGGCGCTTTCCAAAGAGTTGGCGGACGCCCGCCACTATCCGGCGATCGACTGGGTCGACAGCTTCTCCGAGGATGTCTCTACCGCAGCCATCTGGTGGCACGAACAGGTCGACCGGAATTGGGAAAAGCGCCGGGGGCAGGCCCTGAGCATGCTCGCCAGGGATGCGGAACTCTCCCGCATCGTCAACCTGGTGGGACCGGAGGCGCTCTCTTCCGCCCAGCGCTGGATACTGGAGGGCGCCGCCCTGATCAAAGAGGGGGTGCTGCAGCAGAGCGCGCTCGATCCTGTGGATACCTTCTCCTCTCCAGAGAAACAGTTCCTCCTGCTGGATACCATTCTCGCCATCTATGACCAGGGCGCCGACCTGATCGAACTGGGTGTGCCGGTGCAGGAGTTGAGCGACCTGCCGATTCTGGCCAAGTTGCGGCGCTGCAAGGAGGTCTACGATTCCGACCAGCTGGATCAGCTGCGGGAGTTCCGCGAACAGGCCATCAAAAGCTTTGAATCCATCCGGTCCGAATACGCTCAGCGTGGGGAGCTGACATCATGAGCGCCAAGGAGTACCGCACCGTCTCCTCCGCCAGGGGAGGACTACTGACCGTCAGCCAGGTTCCGGGCATCGCCTTCGGCGACCGGGTGGAGATCCGGGACAGCCAGGGCAGGAAACGCAATGGTCAGGTCATTCGAAGTTCGAACATAGAGGTGTTGATACAGGTTTTCGAGGGAACCGACCACCTCGATCTGGAGAACACATGGGTGCGTTTTCTGGATACCCCACTGGAGATCAGCCTCTCCCCTGAGATCCTGGGACGCGTCTTCAACGGACTCGGGGAGCCCAAAGACGGTCGTCCGCCCGTGGTCTCCCGTCTGCATCGAAGCATCAACGCCAACGCCTTCAACCCGGCGGCGCGCACCTATCCCAAAGAATTCATCCAGACCGGCATCTCCACCATCGACGGCCTTAATTCCCTGGTGCGGGGGCAGAAACTGCCGATCTTCTCCGCCTCGGGATTGCCCCACAACAGACTTGCCGCCCAGATCGTGCGGCAGGCCAAACTACCGGATGAAGAGAGTCACTTCTCCATCGTTTTCGCGGCGATGGGCGTCTCCTACTCTGACGCCCGTTTCTTCCAGGAAGAGTTCGCCTCCTCCGGTGTGCTCGGCAACGTGGTGATGTTCATCAATCTGGCGGACGAGCCACCGGTGGAGCGGCTCACCCTTCCGCGCATGGCGCTGACCGCCGCAGAGTACCTGGCCTTCGACCTCGACCGCCATGTGCTGGTTGTCATGACCGACATGACCCACTATGCGGAGGCTTTGCGGGAAGTGGCCACTGCCAAAGGCGACGTACCTGCGCGCAAGGGCTATCCCGGCTACCTCTATTCCGATTTGGCGGAGATCTACGAGCGTTCCGGCCGGATCAAGGACCGCCACGGATCGATCACTCTGGTGCCGGTACTATCGATGCCCAGCGACGACATCACCCATCCCATCCCCGACCTCACCGGTTACATCACCGAAGGACAGATCGTGTTGAGCAGGGAACTGCACAACCAGGGGGTCTATCCGCCGGTACATATCTCACCCTCTCTCTCCCGTCTGATGAAGGACGGCATCGGCAAGGACTTCACCCGGGAGGATCACCCCCATGTCTCCAATCAGCTCTACGCCCTCTATGCCCGGGCATTGGAGACCCGCAACCTGGCCTCCATCATCGGTGCGGATGAACTCTCTGCCAGAGACCAGCGTTATCTCGAATTTGCCGACGCCTTCGAGAAACGTTTCGTGGCTCAGGGCGAAGATGAGGATCGCAGCATTGTGGAGACCCTGAACCTGGCCTGGGAGCTGCTCTCCCTGCTGCCGCCGACTGCCCTGACCCGCGTCACCGAGACCGAGATGGCCAAATACCACCATCATGCCGGCAACGAACTCCGGCAACCAGTGCAGAAGGAACCCCTTGCATGACGAGCCAGCTCATCAAGGCCCCACCGACCAAAAACACGCTGCTCAACCTGAAGCGGCAGCTGCGCTTTCTGGATGAGGGGCATAGCCTGCTGGAGCGCAAACGTGAGCTGCTGACCCGACTGGTCTATTCACGCCTGAACGAATACAGAAAACTCCGTACCCAGGCACACGGCGCTATCAAACTGGCTTATCACTGGCTGAGTCTGGCGCAACTTCGTATGGGTAATCGCGCGCTGCTCCAGGCTGCGTTGGGTATCGAACCGGTGTTGGATATGAAGATCCTGCCGAGACGCAATCTCGGCGTGGAGTTCCCATCCGTCACCGCGAAACTGCGCCCACTGAAGCCCGTCGGCCTGCTAGGCACCGATCCCAGTTTTGACGAAACCCGGTTACATTTTGCGGAAACCGCACTATTGTTGGCCAAACTGGGGGAGGCCGAGATGAGTCTGGGGCGTCTGATTTCAGAACGACGCAAGGCGCAAAAGCGGGTTAACGCCTTGAAATACAACATTATCCCGCGATACAAGAACACTATCCGCTTCATTGAAAACACCCTTGAGGAGGAGGAACGTAACACACTCTTTCAGGTAAAGGTTCTCAGGGAACAGCAGCGCATCTGATTCCCCCAACCACCCTTCCGAACCGTCTGATAAACCGTTATCATTCGTCGGGATAACAACCATACCCACGGACGATATCTTCAAGGTGAATCTACTGTTCCGAGCCGGATTCAAACCCGGTGACTCAGAGTACCCCATTCAATATGAGTAGTGACAACATAGACGTCCGCACCCGCAAGGCAGAACTGCTGCATGCCTTTATGCAGCAGGTTCCGGGGCGGGTTGCCGCAATCCTGGAAAACTGGCACCGGCTGGTTCAGAGTGACTGGGAGCCAGAGCTTTTCGCCAAACTGCGCGAGCGTATCAGCACCATTGCGGAGGCTGCTGACAAGTTTGGAGTCAAGCAGATAGAAAACAGCGCCCAATCACTACAGGCGCATCTGTCACAACACACCGGAACAATGAAAAAACCGGTGCATGACGAGATCGTTACCCTTGACGGGTTGGTGCACGCGTTCAAGGACGCGGCCCTCGACTCATGCAAGCAGCTGCCGGCGAAACCACCGACGGAGAGAGAGCAACCTGCCGCCCCCGCATCCACCGAGGCTTGCAAAATCTACCTCCTCGGCATCGATGACTCGCAGATCCCAGGGCTAAGCAAACACCTGAAGGCCATGCAATACAAGATCGGCACGTTTGCCAACGCCTCGGACCTGTTGGAAAAAGCAGCGGGAAGCACCTCTCAAACCTGCGCCCTCATCAGTCATATCCGTTGGTTACCCGAACTCTTTCCTGAATCCAGACAGGGGGGGCTCTGGCACGAAAAAGAGGGCAGCAACACCGGCATGCCTGTCGCTTTCATCGCCGACTCCAGCGATCTGCAGACACGCTTGCAGGCGATGCGCACCAATGCCAGCGCCTTCTGGGCCAAACCGATCGATGCCTATACTGTTGCCCAGCGGATGGTTGAGCTGACGACACAGCAACGCCATGTCCCTTACCGTGTACTGGTCGTGGAGGATGATCCGGCCCAGGCCGTTTTCGCTACGTCCATTCTCAATAAAGCGGGATTTGAAACCCACTCGGTGACTGACCCTTTGCAGGTAATGGAGGTTCTGCACGATTTCAAACCGGATCTGATCCTCATGGATCTCTATATGCCCGGCGCCAGCGGAGCAGAGTTGACTGCGGTAATCCGGGAGCAAAATGAGTTTGTCGATACCCCGATCGTCTTTCTTTCGGGAGAGCAGGATCTGGACAAGCAACTCAAGGCCCTCAGCTTCGGCGGCGAAGACTTTCTCTCCAAGCCCATTGGACCGAAGCACCTGATCTCCACCGTGACAAACCGAATCCGCCGGGCCAAGGAGATTCACCACAGGCTCGGCATTCCCGACCGTTTTGATAAAGCCACTGGACTGTTTGCACGTCACTATCGGCTGGAACGGGTGGAGATGACGCTCAGCACGGATACCCATGTCGCAGATGTTCCCGCAGTGCTCCACATCGAAATCGACAATCCGGAGAAGGCGCTGGACGTCGCCGGCATCGGCGGCATGGATGTCATACTTTCCGAGACCGGTAATATCATTTCCGGATTACTGCAACCCCAGGATGTGCTGGCCCGCTTTGGAGACAGCAGCCTCGGCCTGCTCGCCTGCCGGGACAAAAAAGAGGATCTGGCCGAACTGGCTGAGCAACTCTGTGAAACTGTCGCGGACAAAATCATTGAACTGGAACGCAACACGATCGGCATAACGGTCAGCGTCGGTATCTGTATTGTCGATGGAAGTAACCAGGATGCCAGCAGCATTGTTTCCAAAGGGCAATGGGCAAGTCGCATGGCACACAACGCCGGCGGCAACCAAACTTATCTCTACAACCCGCCAAAGGCTGCAAAGGGAGATGAGGAAGATAATCTATGGCTGGCCAATCTGGTACAGGAGGCGATACAGAAAAACCTCTTCCAGATCTATTTTCAGCCTATGGTGTCTCTGCAGGGTTCCGCCAATGCCCACTATCAAACACTGCTGCGTCTGAAATCTCCAAACGGACAGCTGTTGACTGCCGCCACATTCATTTCAGTTGCTGAAGAGCTGGGCGTCATCGGCAAGCTGGATCAATGGACCTCGATGCAGGCAATTTCGATTATCTCTGAAAACAGAGGGAAATCTCAGGAGGTGCGCCTTTTCGTCTCCCAATCCTCCGCCCTGTTGAACGATTTGGAGCGTATGTCCTGGTTGCAGGAACAACACAGGATCGGCCGCATTCAGGAGGGTGAACTTACCTTTGAGTTCCGCCTCTCCGACATTATTCACCACCTGAAATCTGCCAAAATCTGTTTCGAGACGCTGCATAAAATGGGCATAGGCACTCTGTTGACCGGAGTTTCCAATACGCCTGACGATTTACGGACACTCAAACATCTGGCGCTTCGCTTTATCAAAATCGATCGTAAGCTGTTGAACCGGGACAACAGTGATCTGAAGGAGTTGATTACTACCGCCCACAATCTGGGCGTCAAGGTTATCGCACCTCAGGTGGAGGACCCCAGCAGCATCGCCAAACTCTGGAGCAGCGGCGCCGATTTCGTGCAGGGCAATTTCGTACAACGGCCGGAAAACAACCTGATCTACGATTTCGACGAATCTGTGCTGCAATAGACTCGCACATATGCCTATAGCGTAGGCCCGATCAAGCGAAGCGGATCGGGCGCTTTTAAATTTACAGACCCATGAGGTTGCCGGTTCCGCTGCGCTTGAACCGGGCTACAAAGAAGCTGTTATCGAAATGTTTATTGTAAATCCCAAAGCGATTTCACTCCTCTGGGTACTGTTGTGCGGAATCACGGTCGGCAATCTCTCTGCGGCCCAGCCGGCTTTTCCGCTCTACCCTCATCCCGACCGCTTTATTATTAACGAGGGGGACGATGCGAAAACCTGTCTGGACCTGGACAAAGAGATTGCCATGCTTGAGCGCCGTACATACTCCTACAAGCCGCCGTTTTATGAAGACCCTTTTCATGGCGGTTCGATCTGGGCTGGGACACTCATATCCCCCGCAGCCTATGGCTACCTCGCCTACTCTGGTGCAGCGGAATATACCGAGCATGCCCGTATTCTTGCAGCTCGGCGCCGCATCGCGGTTTTACGGCAGATCAAGGCCTATCGTCGCTGCTACGAAGATTAATGGCTAAAAACAGTGCTCAAACGGCAGTCCGCAACCGGGACTACTCCTGGAGTGAACTGACCGGCATGGTCCTGCAGCACCGGCAGGAACTGATTGCTGCAAACATCATTGCCATCTTCGGCGCTATTGCTGCGGTACCTGTCCCCCTGCTGATCCCACTGCTCGTGGACGAAGTGCTGCTCAACCAGCCGGGACGTGCAATAGCCATTATCGACAGCCTCTTCCCTGCAGGTTGGCAGGGGCCGACGCTCTATATTCTCGCAGTGTTGGGTCTTACCCTGATACTGCGCCTGATCACCCTGATCCTCGGTGTCTGGCAAACCCGCCAGTTCACCTGCATCGCCAAAGATGTCATCTTTCGAATCCGGCGGGACCTGTTGCAACGCCTTGAGCACATCTCCATGTCCGCCTATGAGACCCTCGGCAGCGGCACGGTGGCATCCCACCTGGTAACCGATCTGGATGCAGTGGACAACTTTGTCAGCACGACTACCAGCAAATTTCTTGTGGCGGTGCTCACCATTACCGGCACCGCCATGGTGCTACTCTGGATAAACTGGCCGCTTGCTCTGTTCATTCTGCTGCTGAACCCAATAGTCATCTATTTTACGATGGTTTTCGGCCGGCGGGTAAAGCGCCTGAAAAGAGAGGAGAACTCTGCCTTCCAACTGTTTCAGGAATCCCTGGAAGAGACCCTCGATGCGATCCAGCAGATCCGCGCCAGCAATCGGGAACGTCACTACATTCAGCGCATCATCGACAAGGCGGAGAGTATTCGCCACCACTCCGCCGCCTTCACCTGGAAGAGTGACGCCGCGGGACGGCTCTCCTTTGTCATCTTTCTTTTCGGCTTTGATATTTTCCGCGCTGTGAGCATGTTCATGGTGCTCTATTCCGACCTCACGATCGGCGAGATGCTGGGTGTCTTCGCCTATCTCTGGTTCATGATGGGGCCGGTGCAGGAGGTGTTGAACGTTCAGTACGCCTACCAGAGCGCACAGGCGGCACTGAGCCGGATCAATCAACTGATGCGGGTCGACCTGGAACCCGTTTTTCCCCATTTGGAAAACCCGTTCAAAGGTAAAACAACCGTCTCTGTCGGACTGAAAAACATCCATTTTGCCTATGGTGAGGGGCCTCCCGTGCTCAACGATATTTCATTGCAAATATCCGCCGGAGAAAAAGTGGCCCTGGTGGGTGCGAGCGGTGGAGGAAAAACCACCCTGGTGCAGATTCTGCTCGGACTCTACCCTCCCGCTTCGGGAGAGGTGCTGTTCGATGGTGTACCTGTCAACCGAATCGGCATGGACGTGGTAAGAGATCATGTGGCAACCGTGCTGCAACACCCTGCGCTGCTAAACGACAGCGTGCGGGTCAATCTTACGCTTGGCCGCGATGTACCTGAAACAGAACTCTGGCAGGCGCTGAAAATCGCTCAGCTCGATGCAACGATAGAGAGAATGGATCAGGGGTTGGAGACACTGATCGGCCGTTTCGGCGTGCGTCTCTCCGGCGGCCAGCGGCAACGGCTGGCAATTGCCCGTATGGTTCTGACCAACCCCAGTGTTGTCATCCTTGATGAAGCCACCTCCGCCCTTGACACCACAACCGAGGGAAACCTCCACTCGGCGCTGCAGCAGTTTCTGGCGGGTCGCACCACTATCATCATCGCCCATCGTTTGAGTGCGGTAAAACAGGCCGACAGGGTTCTGGTATTCGAAGACGGCAGGGTTGTGGAGCAGGGAAGGCATGATGAGCTGATCGCAAACAATGGACTCTACTCCTCTCTATACGGTCAACAGCAGTAAATCCATGAAGTTTGGCGTCAAACCGCACAACTCTATTCCACTTGCCAGAAACGCAGTCCAGTTCGACTTCAACCCCTGTAAGCACCCCCACCATGAAAAAGTTAAAGTTGAAGACAGATATACACGAGTGCGACAATCACCCCGGACCAGCCACGGACGAGATAAGAGCGATAATGTTCAATCAGGCACTCTCTTCACAAGCAAACTGCGCATCAACAATTCCGGCTTTAACCGGATTGTGGCCGATTTTAATTATTCTCTGCAGCAGCTCGTTGGTGTTCGCAAACGACCCCCTGCCCCAAGCATCGGGACTGGATCTCTCCGTACCCGACATGGAGCCGGCCGTCACATTGGAGAAACACCACAACCGCACGGTGGAGGAGTACCGCGTCAACAATAATCTCTATATGATCAAAGTGACCCCGAATATCGGCCCCTCATATTATATGGTTGATCCGGACGGCAGCGGCGAAATGGAGATGAAACGCGGCCCAGCCGAAGTCAATGTGCCTAAATGGACACTTTTCAGTTGGTAACTCAGCGCAACCTCAAAACCGGCACATGAGCCAATCAAAACGAGAACACCATGAACAGTAATAGAATCATGCGATGGATACTGACCGGACTCCTGTTGGCAGCAGCCAGTACAACCGCGCTTGCGAACACGCTCGAAACCGTTAAAAAACACGGAACACTACGCTGCGGCGTCAACACAGGCTTGCCTGGGTTTGCGCTGAAGAGTAGTTCAGGTCGCTGGGAAGGCATGGACGCCGATTTCTGTCGGGCAGTGGCAGCTGCAGTCTTCGGCGATGCCGAAAAAGTTGAATTCATTCCCCACACAACCAAAACACGTCTGCAGGCATTGCAGAATGGCAGCATCGATCTACTGGCGCACAACGTCACCTGGACCATGAGCCGAGATCTCGGCACGGGTCTCGACTTTGTCGGCATCTACTATTTTGACGGCCAGGGTTTCATGGTACGCAAGGATATGAAAGTACGCAGCGCCCTCGCCCTGAATGGAAGCAGCATCTGCGTCATCGGCGGCACCACAAGTGAAGCCAACGTAAAAGAGTATTTCATCAGGCATCAGATGAAACTTCGCCTGGTGAGTTCAGATACCTCACTGGATGCACTGAAGAATTTTGAGCAAGGCAAATGCGACGTCCTCACCAGCGATCTGTCACAGCTCTACGCCCTGCGCACCCACACACAAAAACCCGGCGATTATAAGGTGCTGCCGGAACCCATTTCCAAGGAGCCCCTCGGCCCAGTGGTGCGTGAAGGTGACGATAACTGGCGCGACATCGTCCAATGGACGCTGTTTACCCTGATCAACGCCGAGGAGATGGGAGTCAGCTCCCACAACATCGACCGTGTTCTGGAGATCGCACACACCCCTGAGGTTCTGCGTCTGCTTGGCAAAACGGGCGCTGCAGGCAAATCTCTAGGTCTGAAAAACGACTGGTCCTATCAAATCATCCGCAAGGTCGGTAATTACGGCGAGATTTTCGAGCGCAATCTGGGAAAAGACACTCCGCTCAAAATGAGACGTGGATTCAATTCAACCTGGCAAAATGGCGGACTGCTCTATGCGCCTCCCGTACGGTAATAATCTAGGAGGCCAGCAATGTTCACAGGCATCGTTCAGGGGACAGCAGAGGTCGTCGAGATCATCGAAAAAAGTGGCTTTCGCACCCACAAAGTCCGTCTGCCAGGCAATCTCCTGGATGGACTGGAACCCGGCGCCTCCGTGGCTCATAACGGTTGCTGTCTGACGGTTACCGGAATCGAGGACGATCGGGTCAGTTTTGACCTGATGCAGGAGACCCTGCGGGTTACCAATCTCGGCGAGGTGAAAACGGGCGACCGGGTGAATGTGGAACGGGCCGCCCGCTTCGGGGATGAGATCGGCGGTCATCAAATGTCCGGCCATATCCTCTGCACAGCGGTTGTGATCGATGTGGTCGCAACCGAAAACAATCATCAGGTTCGTTTCAGACTGCCTGATGAGTGGAAAAAATACCTCTTTACCAAAGGATACATCGGCATCGACGGTATCAGTTTGACCATCGGTGAGGTATCCGGCAACGAATTCGAGGTCAATCTGATTCCCGAAACCCTGGCACGCACCAACATCGGCCGTCGCAAACCCGGGAACCGGATCAATATCGAGGTCGACCCGCAAACCCAAGCTATCGTTGATACCGTGGAACGGGTTTTGGCAAAAACGCCTAACCCGGTCGATTTTGGGGAAGCAGGTTCCGAGAAGAGAAAACGATTGTAAAATCACGCGCAAATAATCGCCCAAAATACCGCTCCAGTCTCACTTGGCCCTGTTCATTCATCGATTTGTGACGCAAAATATTGCCTATCTGTAACGAACAGAGTCTCGGCTGATCTCCGCGACCCATGTCGTCTTCGTCTTCGATTCCAGATAAATACTTTGATGCAGGCAAGTGAAACAACCATAGAGGCTCCACCCGTTCGCGTCGCAGCCTTGGGCGTCGACGATCGTATCAAAAACAGCCTGCGCCTATTTTTCCACGAATCCTGCAAGGATCGATTCCAACTGGTGGAAGATGAGGCAGCAGACACCGTCATCATCGATCTCGACCATAAAATAAGGGGTAAGACTGGCACAGGAGCAGCGACAGCTTCATCCATCCACACCGGTCATAGTAATCTCCCAGGATCTGCGGGAGACAGGCAGCCTCATAAGCCTGCTCAAACCACTGAAAAAACGCAGTCTTGCAAAAGCACTGTTACGGGCTGAAGCTCAGGCGAAAGACCCACAGAATCTCTCATCAACCCTGCCCAGCCTGCAAATTGCATCAGCGCCTGTCGCGCCTGCTGAAGAGAGTGGCGACGATGTGGTCATGGAGGGGGCACCTCCCACCAGCGCAGGCTATCAGATCGCCCGCCACCTTGCGGAAAAGGATATCCAGGCTTTCCTGGGGTCAACCCCCGATATCGATACGACTAGTGCCCAGCAACTGGCCAATATCCGCTACGACCCGGATAGTTTTTTCCAGGGAAAACTACGCCAAATCACTGCCATGATGAAACAAAAAGGGCAGGCGGTGCGACTGCAGTTTTCCGAGGAAGAGTTCATTATCCTCTATCCCGACGAAGAGATTGCGCAGATAAATATGAGTGAATCCAGGTTAGGGGCTCTCTCCGCTGCCCCCATATCACCGGGTGGTCTCTCATTCACTTTTTGCGATGATCTCTTCTCACCGGATGATGGGGCTGCGGATTCAATAATGCGCCTAGACGCTCTCATGTGGAAAACAGCACTTTGGGCCTCACGGGGCCGTATCCCCTACGAAACCGATCTCCACAGAGCGGTTGCCCTGGATCGCTGGCCAAACCTGACCCGTCTGTTGTTACTGCCCAACACCCTTGAGATTGCCGCACTCTGGGCGGAACAACCGCACTCACTCATCGAAACGGCTGCAAAGCTAAAAATCCCGCAGCGCTACGTTTTCGGCTTCTACAGCGCAGTTTTCGCCTTGGGGCTGGCAAATACAGGAGAGACGATGAAGGCCCTCGACTATATCCCGATTGCTGCCGATGTGGGGGAAAAACAACCGGTCTCTACCAGTTGGCTCAGCAACTGGATACCATTTTTCCGCAGTAAAAACGGATGAAAAAAGACCTCAAAATCATCTTTACCGGGCCGGTGGGGGCAGGCAAAACCACCGCGATCAACGCCATCAGTGATACTGATACCGTATCCACCAATGAATCCTCCACGGACGAACTCCGCTATCGTAAAAACACCACCACAGTCGCAATGGATTACGGCATCATCAACATGGTGGACAGCAAGCGGGTGCATCTCTACGGAACACCCGGTCAAGCGCGTTTCGACTTCATGTGGGACATCCTGATTCAGGGTGGCATGGGACTGGTCCTACTGGTGGATAATGCCCGCCCCGACCCTCTGGAAGACATGCAGTTTTTTCTGCAGCGATTCGGGGACTTCATCCAACGCACCCGAGTCGCTATCGGTGTTACCCGGATGGATATTTCCAGCACACCCAGACTGAACGAATACCAGACACTGTTGAATAACCAGACGCGAAATATCCCACTTTTCGAAGTGGATGCCAGAGTCAGGCAGGACGTATCCATCCTGCTGCAGTCGTTGCTTCATTCTCTGGATCATCAGAAGCGCGAATAATCAGAGTGCAGACCGCTCAACCGGCAGCCCAGCAATACCCTTTGTCACTCCAGAAATGCCCGATCCGCTCGCTTGATCGGGCCTGCCCCTCCATTCATTGATTACCATATTAGAAAATATCGATGACTTTTGCGCCGTCTCGTGCTATTTTTCCGCATCGGTTTCAAGGTCAGATTCATCGCGTATCGGCACCCGCCAGCGTGCACTTTGTCAGACCAAAAGGCACACCGGCTTCTAGGAAAATCCGGCGTACCTGATATTTTCACCTTCCTGATTGGGTCGTGATGGGTTCGCTCACTCAACTACTGATTACACCTGTCGCCACAGCGGTGCTTATCGCCCTGCTTCCTGGGCAGAATCAACGTCTGATCCGGGGGGTCGCGCTCTTCGGCTCTGCCATCGCCTTGCTGCTCTCCTGGCGCTTATTCGCCGGCTTTGACAACTCCCTTGCAGATATGCAATTCATGGAGATTGTGCCCTGGAACCCGCGCCTCGGCACCTCTTATGCCGTCGGCATTGACGGTATCTCCCTCTCCATGATCCTGCTGGCAACCCTGCTCAGTCTGGTCGCCCTGGCCGCTTCGGCCAGCATCACCAAGCAGGTGAAAGGCTACTACATACTGGTGTTGGTGCTGGAATCCGCCATGCTTGGGGTATTCATGGCCCAGGACTGGTCGCTATTCTATGTCTTCTGGGAGCTGACTCTGATCCCGCTCTTCTTCCTCATCGATCGCTGGGGAGGGAAAAATCGTCAGGGTGCGGCACTCAATTTCGTGCTCTACACCATGGGCGGGTCGGTCTTTATGCTGCTTAGCCTGCTGGTGCTTTTCGACACCCTGCCGGGCCACTCCTTTGCCATGGATCAGATGCGTGCCGGCGCGCATCTGATTTCCGAACAGAAACAGGTCCTGATCTTTTTGGGTTTTCTCATCGGTTTCGGGGTCAAGATGCCGATCTTTCCGATCCACGGCTGGCTGCCGCTGGCCCACGTCGAGGCACCGAGTCCTATCAGCATCCTGCTCTCCGGCATCCTGTTGAAGATGGGGTCCTACGGCCTGATCCGTGCCGCACAGACCCTGCCCGATGCCGTCATCTCCCTGCAGGGGGTACTGGTTGCCATCGCGTTGGTAAGTCTGGTCTACGGTGGTCTGTTGGCCTGGCGGCAATGGGATCTGAAACGGATGATCGCCTACTCTTCGGTCAGCCACATGGGTGTGGTATTACTGGGCATCGCAACCCTCAATTTCGCCGGTCTGACCGGAGCGGTCATGCAGATGATGGCGCATGGATTGGTGGCGGGCGCCATGTTCCTGCTGATCGGACTGCTCTATGAACGCACCCACACGCGCAACATCAACGACTACAGCTCTCTGCTGCGGGTAGCACCACGCTTTGCCTTCTTCACCACGATTGCTTTTATCGGCGCCGTTGGCCTGCCCGGCACTTTTGGTTTTATCGCCGAACTACACGTCCTGATTGGCGGTTTCGAACGTTGGGGCTGGCTGGTGGTACTGCTGACCCTGGGCGTATTGATCAGCGCTGCCTATGCGATACGCACTATCGGCCGTCTCTTCACCGGGCCTGTTCGGAAGGAGATGCAGGATATCGAAGACCTGCGGCCCAGCGAAATGGCGGGCGCCATCGTGTTGACTGGCGGCATTGTGTTATTGGGCGTCTTCCCAGCTCCGGCACTGGAGCTGATATCCGCCTCCATCACCCAGTTGAGCGCCACCTTCGCGGCCCATCTGTAATCAAGCGAGGAGAAAACCTTTGTCCGCCGCCAGCCATGAGACAGATTCCGCCGATATCCGCAGCCGTCTGCACCATGTTATCGAGCACTTCGAACATGTACTGCCGGGACAGGCGCCGATCAAGGACTTCGTCCACCACAACACGCTGCACGGCTTCCAGCATCTGGAATTCACCGAGGCACTGGCCGAGGCGGAACGCATCACCGGTGCCAGGGGCTATCTGCCGGATGAGCGTTTCCGGGAGTTCTACGCTGAGGGGCGCATCACCCTGGAAGATCTGCGGGCCGTCATCGATGAGACCCCGGCACTGGAGCCCGACGAGATCCTGCTGGAGAATATCGACGGCGCACTGACCCACCGTGATGTCACCATTGCCGCACTGCTCCACCCCCTGAAGACAATTACCGCCTGCCAGTTCAACTGGCAGGTCGAGGAGTTGGATGTCCTGCAACGTTTTCAGTCAGATGTCGACAACAATACCCGCAGGCATATTCTCGAAGCCGCCGCCGAGCAGGGTCTGAGCGACGAAAAGGCCGCCATCTCCGATCTCTGGGCCACCTGCCTCGAAACCTTCGGTCTGGAGGAGTTCCACATGCACCCGGAGGAGCTGATTGATCTCTCTCCGGAGCAGGCGGAGCGCATGTTGCACACCCTGACCATTGAGGACGACAGCTTCAGCAGCGTTCACTACCGGGTGCGAAAAGAATCAGCCAAGCAACTCGACCGAACGCTATCGCGGGTCGGACCGGAAATCACCCTGCGTGGCCTGTTGCTTGAAGTGACTGGCAAGGATCTGCTTGATGAGATCCGTCCACTGCTCATCCGTTTCATCGCCAGTTTTCTCGACCAGGGTCAGGCGGCATGGCAATTCCCCGAGCGCGAAACAGGCTTTTACACCACTTGGCGCCGCAGCGTCGCCGTCTCTCTGACCGGCTTCTTCAACGAAATGCCGGAGTGGCAGGACGAGATCGCGATTCTCGACGAAGACCCGATGGCGGCCGTGATCTCCGAGCTGCAGCGCATGGGGCTCCCCGAAGCACGCTGGGAATCCTATCTAGAAAGACTCGCTCTGGAGCTGCCCGGCTGGTCCGGCATGTTCCTCTATCGACACAACCATCCCGGCTACGAAGGCTCTCACGATGTCTCCGTGGAGATGCTGGACTATCTCGCGGTACGCCTGGTGATGGAACGCCTTTTCGCCCAGCGACTGTGCGATCAGCAGTGGCAAATCGCGTCCAACCTGGACATGCTGCGCTGGTACTTCCGAAGACGCCGCTCCGAGTTCATGGTGCGCCACAGCCTGCACAACAACCGGTTGCCGGAGTATCTCGTCAGCCATGCGCAACAGCTTCAACAGCAGACGCCCACACCCAGCGATGACTATCCCCAGTGGCGTCAACTGGCTGATATGATCTGGACATGGCGTCAAAGTCCCGCCTCCGACCGCCCAAGCGGGTATTCGATCTACGGCAGCGCCTGGCGGCTCTTTCGTCTGAGCCAGCATCTGGGACTCATCGGGCAGGATATCGTTAACCTTGGCGAACAGGGCGTAAAAAAACTCTTTGATTGCCTGCAACGCCTCACTCCCGATACCCAAAGTTTCCTCTGGCTGCAGGCCTACGAGCGCAACTACCGCGAGCAAATCTTCAACGCGATCGTCAACAATGAGGGGCGGGGCCGCTGGAAGAGCCGCGAGACCACACCCGCCGCGCAAATCGTCTGGTGCATGGACGATCGTGAAGAGGGCATCCGCCGCCACCTGGAAGTCATCAATCCCGCCATCGAAACCTTTGGTGCGGCTGCCCACTACAACGTCCCGCACAACTGGCGGGGCTTCACCGACGAGAAGATTTCCGGACTCTGTCCGGTGGTCATGGTGCCGGCACACGAGATCAGGGAAACAGTACATCCCGGCGCGGAAACCCAGGCAAATCAGCGCCATAAACGGCACAAGAAACGGCTTTGGCTGAAAGATCTCCTGATGCAGGAGACCCGCCGCAACCTGCTGGGATCGACCGCACTGATCGCGCTGGCCGCCCCCGCCACTCTCGGGATTCTGGTAGCCAAGGTGTTGGCGCCGCTAAAGGTTGGCAAACTCTCTGCCAAACTGCGTGATACTTACGAAACCGCCGTGCAGACCGACATTGCCGTCACCGCAGCACCAGATGCACCCGAAGGTACGATCGAACACAACCGTCTCGGTTTCTCGGATGAGGAACAGGCCGACCGGGTAGAGACATTTCTACAAAACATCGGTCTGGTGGATGGCTTCTCACCACTGCCCATCATCATGGGCCACGGCTCCAGCAGCGAGAACAATCCGCACCGCGCCGCTTACGACTGCGGCGCCTGCAGCGGCCGTCACTCCGGTCCCAATGCGCGTATTCTTGCCGCCATCGCCAACCGCCCGGAGATCAGAGAGATCCTGTCTCAACGGGGAATCGATATCCCCAAGAACAGCTGGTTCATCGGCGCCTTCCACAATACCTGCGATGAGAGCTTCGACTGGCTCGATATGGACAAGGTGCCAAAGTCCCATCAGCAGATTCTCTCGGTTATCCAGAGAAATGTGGACGAAGCCAGTCGCCATTCGGCCCATGAGCGCTGCCGTAAATTTTTCTCCGCCCCGAAACAACCCAACCTGAAGCAGGCACTTGCCCATATCCAGGGGCGCGGCAACGACTTCAGCCAGGCACGTCCTGAACTGGGCCATGCCACCAACGCCTGCGCCTTCATCGGCCGCCGCTCCATTACCCAGGGTGCCTTCTTCGACCGCCGGGCCTTCCTTATCTCCTACGATCCCACCATCGATCCCAACGGAGAGATCGTCGAACGTCTGCTGTTGGCCAATGGACCGGTGGGCGCGGGCATCAGTCTGGAGTACTACTTCTCCACCGTGAACAACGACGAGTACGGCTGTGGTTCCAAGGTAACCCACAACATCACCGGCCTCTTCGGCGTCATGGAGGGGACCAGCTCCGACCTGCGCACCGGCCTGCCACGGCAGATGATCGAAATCCACGAGGCGATGCGTCTGCAGGTCATCGTGGAGCAGAAGATCGATCTGCTGACTGAGATCTATATGCGACAGCCTCCGCTACAGGAGTTGGTGGGAAAAGGTTGGTTACTTCTCAGCGCCAAGGATCCTGACAGCGACCGAATCGATCTCTTCTATCCCGACAGAGGCTGGGTGCGCTGGGAGGGCCAAGTCAACGAACTGCCGACAGTAAAAGACTCCGCCGACTGGTATGCAGGGCACATGGAGCCTCTGACACCAGTGTTGCTGAAACAACCCGGAGAGACCCGTCATGCCTGAATTCAGCCACTCCATCTGGTATGCCCCGCTCTTCGCACTAATCCCGATGATACCGCTGCTGCCCCTGCTGGCGGCCGGCTGGATTGGTCTCTCCTATGCCTACGAAGGCAACCGCGGCGAGTCCGGTGAGAAAATCACGGCACGGGTGGCGCTTGGCGCCAGTCTTCTCTCCCTGATCTGCCTTCTGCTGGTCGATCTCTATGCCCTGCTTACCGGACATGCTCCGGGACAGGTGCACATAGCGGAGTGGCTCAACAGCGGCGACTACCGGATCAATATCAGCTTCACACTGGATGCCCTGGGCCTATCCATGGCCACTCTGGTGGCAACCATCTCGCTCATCACCCTGCGTTTTTCGGTCAACTACCTGCATCGTGAAGCGGGATTCCAGCGTTTCTTCATGATCCTCTGCCTCTTCATGTCGGCGATGCTGCTGATCGTAATGAGTGGCAGTGCGGTGATGGCGTTCATTGGCTGGGAGTTGGCAGGCGTCAGTTCCTACCTGCTGATCGGCTATTCACTCGACCGCCCCACCGCCACCAACAACGCCACTCGCGCCTTTGTCACCAACCGTATCGGCGATGCAGGCTTCATTCTGGCGATCTTCCTTGCATTGACGTGGATCGGTGATGTCGAGTGGCCGGGCATCCTCTCGGGTGTCTCGGGAATGTCGACCCTGACTGCCGGCCTTCTGGCCTTTGGATTCCTGCTCGCCGCCCTGGTGAAATCAGCTCAAGTGCCGTTCTCGCCCTGGATCGCCCGCGCACTGGAAGGCCCAACCCCTTCCAGTGCGGTGTTTTACGGCAGTCTGATGGTACATGCCGGCGTGTTCCTGGTAATCCGACTGCAGCCGGTCTTCGAACAGACCCCTCTGATGATGATTTTTCTCATCATTTTTGGAGCGACGACTGCGCTCTATGGCTATCTGTCGGGATTGGTGCAGACAGATGTAAAGAGCATGCTGATCTTCTCCACCATCGCGCAGGTGGGCCTGATGTTCGTGGAGTGCGGTCTCGGCCTGTTCGACCTGGCCGCCTGGCATCTGGCCGCCCACGCGATCTGGCGCGCGTATCAGTTCCTCAGTTCCCCCGCCCATATGCACCTAATGTCACGTCCCACCCGACCGGTACCGGCATGGCTGGGCAGACGCCGCTGGCTCTATACCGCCGCCGTCAATCGCTTTTGGCTCGGCTCCATCGGCGATTGGCTGCTGACGCGCCCCACCAAAAAATTGGCCCAGGACGCGCAGAATTTCGATGACAAGGTCATCATTCCGTTGGTTGGTTTGCCGACCCAGGCAGACGCGATAAGTTCGCTGGCGCAATGGGAGCGGCATAAAGGTGGACACCGTCCTCTGGCTGAAGGCGACATTGGGCTGGGCCACGGATTGGCAGGAAAATTGATGGAGGGTATCGCCTCTCTCCTGTACTGGTTCGAGGAGCAGTTGGTGCTGAAAGGTGGTGGTGAGGGACTGACCAATATGATTCGACGTGTCGGTGGCCAGATGCAGAAGATCGAAGTGCTGCTGAGTCAACCTCGTTACCTTTTGCTGCTGATCATGGCCACCTTTGCGGTGATTATCTGAGGAGTCCTGAATGATGATGACCGAAATCCATTGGACCGCCCAGTCGACCTACCCGATCCTCACCACGCTGCAGTTGCTGCCACTGGTCATAATGATGGCAATCCTGACCATGCGGGAGAACCGGTTGGTGCCTTTGATCGGTATTGCCGGCGCGGTAGCGGAACTGCTTCTGGCCATCAACCTCTGGCTTAATTACGACACCCATCAGGGCGCCATGCAGTTTGCCGAACGGGCTGAGCTGTTTGGCCCGCTGGCCTACCACGCCACAGTCGATGGCGTCAGTGTGCTGTTTATCCTGCTCACCGCACTGATTACATTGCTGATGGTGATTTACGGGCAGGTGCGGCAACTGCTGCCCCATGCCTGGTTCCTGTCTCTGGTGTTCGCAGTGGAAGCGGCGCTGATGAGTATGTTCGTCACCGTCGATCTGCTCTGGTTCGTTCTGATATCCGTTGTGGAGTTGGGGCTGGTGGGTATTTTGCTCGCCCGCTGGTCGACCTCACCTGAATCGGAACTTGCCCAGACCCGTTACTACCAATTCATGAGCACCGGCATTCTGTTACTGCTGGTCGGTATCGTCATCCTGGGTTGGAACCATGCAGACGCAACCGGTGGGCGCTGGACTTTCGATCTGTTTGAACTCGCCCAGGCGCCTGTCTCAGCCGGGTTTCAATCAGTGGTCTTTTTCCTCTTTTTCTACGGGTTGGCAGTACGTATTCCGATCTTCCCGTTACACGGATGGCTTCCGTTGGTCGCTGAACACGGTACCGTCGCTGCCGCGCCGGTTTTTCTCATCGGTCTCAAGATTGGTATCTACGGCATGCTGCGCTTTATATTGCCACTAATGCCCGAGGCGGTGATGCAGTGGCATGAGTTCATCGTTACCATCTCTGTTGCAGGTATCTTTTACGCCGCGTTACTGGCGATGTTGCAGGTCAATCTGCGCCGGCTGCTGGCCTTTGCCGTGGTCTCCCATACCAGTGTGCTGGTAATCGGGCTGTTTAGTCTCAATCAGATGGCTTTCGAAGGCGCTGTCATGCTGTCGATTAATTTTGGCCTGGCGATCACCGCGTTGCTTTTTATGCAGGGTTTCGTCTATCGGCGTACCCGTACGCTGGTGATGGCGCGCCTTGGCGGACTCTTCGACAGCATACCGATAATAGGCATTACATTTCTCATAGCAGGACTCTCCATTGTCGGCATGCCGGGAACCCCAGGCTTTGATGCGGCCCATCTGATGCTTGAGGGTGCCATTCACCGCTATGGCGCATTGATCACCATTGCCGCCGCCCTGGGCAATGTGGTGGCTGCCGGTTTCCTGCTCTGGGCATTCCAGCGTGCTTTTCTTGCGCCTCAGGATGAGTCACAGCCTGTACGCAAGGTGGATCCGACCACATCGACGGAACTGCTCATCTCGGGCGTGATGATTCTGGTTCTGCTGGGTGCCGGATTTTACTCCGAACCCTGGCTCGACCTAATCGAGAAATCTCTGGAAGGACTGAGCGCGCTCTACACGACGCCTCACGTTTAGACTGTTCATCGGTGGCTATCAGTCACTCAACACTGGAATCGAGAAACGATGGTTGAAACAATCCAGGCACTGACAAACGGCGTTCCGTTGATCAGCCTGCTGATCCTCTCGCTACCGATCGGCGCAGCATTGATCTGGCTGATTCCAGGGAGTGAAAGATCCCGTTGGGTGGTACTTGCGACGGCGCTTGTCGATCTGGTGCTCGCCACCCTGATACTTCTGGGTTTTGACGCAACACAGAGCGGCTTTCAGTTTGTCGAAACGGCAAGCTGGATACCCTCTCTCAATGTCCACTACAAGGTGGGCGTGGACGGCGTTTCTGTGCTGTTCCTGCCTTTAACCGTGCTGCTCTTCCTTGGCGTGATTCTCAGCTCATGGACCAGCGTACGCACCCTGCCCCGACTCTACTACACACTGCTGTTGCTGCTGGAAAGCGCGACCCTGGGCATTTTTGTCTCCCTCGACACCATACTCTTTTTCCTTTTCTGGGAACTGACGCTGATCCCGCTCTATTTTCTCATTAGTTTCTGGGGAACCGGTGCAAACCGCCGTTATGCCGCGGTGAAATATACCCTCTTCATGCTGGCCGGCGGCGTGCCGCTGCTGTTCGGATTCATGCTGCTCGCCTTCAATCATGCCGAGATTGCCGGAGCCACCTTTCCCGGCGGGTTGGTCTTCGACATGGAAACCCTGCTCAGCCAGCCGCTGCCCGCTGAAATGCAGACCATCATCTTCCTGCTGCTGCTGGCAGGCTTTGCCTTCAAGACGCCGATATTTCCCTTCCACACCTGGCTACCGGTAGTAGCCATGGAGGGTCCCATAGCCGTCGCGGCCCTGATGACCGGTCTTAAACTCGGCGCTTACGGCATCATCCGCTTTGTTGTACCCATGGCACCGGCTGCTGCACAGGATTTTCACTGGCTGCTTGCCGGTCTCGGTGTCATCGGCATCCTCTACGGTGCAATGATGGCCATTGCCCAGACCAACCTGCGGCGCATGCTCGCCTACTCAAGCATCAGTCATGTAGGGCTTGTAATATTGGGTGTCGCCTCATTGAATATCCAGGGTATCCAGGGCGCGCTGTTCCACCTGTTGAACTTCACCATCGTGGCTGGCGGCCTTTTCATCCTGACCGGTTTTCTGCACCACCGCACCGGTTCCACCGACATCATCAGCCTGGGGGGGGTTGCCCAACGGATGCCGCTGTTAACCGCGTTCTTCTTCCTCTTTGGACTAGCCAGCATGGGGGTTCCGGGTACCAACGGTTTTCCCGCAGAGTTTCTGGTGCTGGTCAGCGCCCTTGAGACCCACACCGGGGCCGGTCTGGCAGCGCTCTTTGGGGTTGTGCTAAGCGCAGGTTACTTCCTGTCGATCTATCGTCGCGCCTTTCTCGGACCCATCACCTCTCCGGTGGTGGATGAAGCCCTGGATCTGCGTCACCGTGAACTTTTGGTGGTAAGCGCCATGGGACTGCTCATCCTCACGGCAGGACTCTACCCTAATGCTGTACTCGACCTGACCCGGGTGGCCAGCGAGCAATGGGTGGCAGGAATGAGATAGAATCGCCTGGAGAAAACCTCACAGGAGGAGAGCATGAGAGCCATTTTCACCAGCACCCTTTTGCTTTTGGCATTTACCGCCCAGGCAGATCCATCATTTCAACTGACGAGTCCCGACATCAAGGCAGGCGTGATGCTGGACAACGCACAGGTTTTCAATGGCTTCGGTTGTAACGGCGGCAATATCTCTCCCCAGCTCAACTGGTCCGGCGCGCCGGAGAACACAAAGAGTTTCGCCGTAACGGTTTATGACCCCGATGCGCCAACCGGCAGCGGCTGGTGGCACTGGGTGATTTTCAATATTCCTGCCAATGCCGCTGGACTGGCCCGCAATGCGGGTAACCCAACATCCCATCTGGCACCGGAAAGCAGCGTCCAGAGTCGCACTGACTTCGGCAGTACGGGATTTGGTGGCGCCTGTCCTCCGAAGGGGCATGGCAAACATCGTTACCAGTTCAAGGTTCATGCCCTGGATGTTGAAAGGCTCGACATCGGCCCCGACAGCAGTGGAGCACTGGCCGGCTACTATATCAACGCCCATCAGCTGGGCGTGGCGGATATCGAGGCGATCTATGAGCGTCCAGTCTCCCCTGTACCACCGGTAAATTTCAGCGTGAAATGAGTCGATTCAAACAATTGGAGCAGGCAAGCGACAAGACAATCGACGAATTGCAGCGAACCGCGCTGGCCCGCACCAAAGCCTTGCTGGAACAGGCTGTACACCACTTTGGGCGGCCTGTCCCCGAGGTAAAAATTAATTTCGACCTGAAAGGCCAGGCTGCGGGAATGGTGCGTTTTCCAGCTTTGGGAGAGGCGCAAATCCGCTACAACGCCCTTCTCCTGAATGAAAATGCCGAGGATTTCCTCAAACGGACCGTTCCGCATGAAGTAGCCCATGTCATCGCCCGTGTTTATTACAGCAGAAATATCCGTCCTCACGGCACCGAGTGGCAATCAATCATGCACTTTTTTGGCGCCGATGCGAGCCGCTGTCATAGTTACGATACACAACGCGCCTCGACCCGGAAGCTCCAACAGTTCCGCTATGCCTGCGACTGTACCGAACATCTGTTGACCAGCATACGGCATAAGCGAAGCCTGGCCGGGCAGCTCTACCGCTGTCGAAAGTGCAAAAATCCACTAAAGTTGGTGGTAAGCACCGATTTGTGAGAGATCTCTTTGAAAACCTTGCTGGTAACCCTATTGCTGACACTCTGGTCTCAGCAGACCTACGCCTTTTTTTGCTTTACCTTCAATGGCGGTGGCGCAGAGCGGCATTACCGTCAGAGAGCTTGGTTACCTCCTGCCTATTTTCCACCTGCTCCCCTTAGTCCGAGCTATCCGTTGGAGGGTGATCCTCAGCCACCCCCGATCCGCCCGGCAAAAAAACCCGTCGAACAGGAGGTGGATATCATCAATGGCTATCGCTTTCGAGCGCTTGGTAGAAACCGCACTAACGAACAGGCTAAAATCCCCCGTCTCAACCATTAAACTCATCTGATCATTTTTTAGAAAGCATACTTTAGGAGTTTTCCGTGGCAGAAAAGAACGTTGATGTTGCCATCATCGGTTCCGGCACCGCCGGTCTGAATGCAACCAGTAAGGTCGGTCCTGCCGGCAAAAGTTTTGTGCTGATCAACGGTGGAGAGCCAGGCACCACCTGCGCACGGGTCGGCTGCATGCCCTCGAAGGCACTGATTCAGGTGGCAGAGGACTACCACCGGCGCACCCATCTTGGCCGCTACGGGGTGGATGGCCACGAAGAGTTGACCATCGATATTCCCGAAGCGATGGAGCATGTACAGGATATGCGGGACAACTTCGTCGACCGGGTACTCTCCAACAGCACCGATAACATGGGCGATAAGTTTATCGAGGCCTATGCGAAATTTGTCGATCCCCATACCCTGGAACTCGATAACGGCGACCGCATCCATGCAGAGAAGATCGTTATCGCCACCGGCTCACGTCCGGTAGTGCCACAAGCCTGGCAGGCATTCGGTAACAAAGTGATAACCACCGACAGCTTCTTCGAGCTGGAGAATCTGCCCGAATCCATGGCCGTCGTAGGACTGGGTGTGATCGGTCTCGAACTGGGTCAATCCATCAGCCGTCTCGGGGTCGATGTCACCGGCTTCGACCTCGCTGAGCAGATCGGCGGGATCACCGACCCTGAAGTCAGCAATGTCGCCCTGGAGATCATGCGCCGGGAGTTTCCCATCCATCTTGGAACAGCCGTGGAGATTAGCGGGGAGGGAGACAAACTGCGGGTCACCGCGGGTGACATCTCGGTGGTGGTGGATAAGGTTCTGGCCAGTATGGGCCGGATTCCCAACGTGGACAATCTGGCCCTGGAAAACGCCGGTATCGAACTGGATGAACGCGGCGTCCCCCACTACAACTCCAACACCATGCAGATTGGCGACTCCCATATCTTTATCGCCGGCGACATGAACGGCGACCGGCAGATTTTGCATGAAGCGGGAGATGAGGGAAAGATCGCCGGATACAACGCGTCCAGTGATACCGTGCAGGGTTTCAAACGCAAGGTTCCCCTGGGGATCACCTTCTCAGATCCCAACATCTGCCTGGCGGGTGCGCGTTTTTCGGAGCTCGATCTGGAAACCACCGCAATCGGCGAGGTACGTCTGAATCCGGTTGGCCGCGCCATGATCATGGGGCAGAATCGGGGCATCATCCGGGTTTACGGTGACAAGGCGAGCGGCCGGATGCTGGGAGTAGAGATGGTCAGCGTACGGGGAGAAAACCTGGGGCACCTGTTGAACTGGGCGATTACCCAGGAATTGGGCGTCGGCGATCTGCTGCGCATGCCCTTCTATCACCCCGTGATCGAAGAGGCGTTACAGGCAGCACTCAACAACCTCTATGCCAAGGTCGAGAGCAAGAACGAAGGGCCGATCAAGGAGTTGATTCCGCTGGATTAATACCCATCCAACAAACTTGTAGGAGCGGGGCGCCGCTCCTACTCAGCCACTGACTAGGACCGCATCTCTTTGTAGTCCTGAAAGGTCACAGGTTCGATCTCGGGATGCGCCAGCAGAAACGCTTCGAGTTTTTTCAGTGAATAGGGGCTCATCGCCTTGGGGTGTCCCATCACGTTGAAGATCGGCTCGCGCCCGGAGGCCAGCAGGCTCCTATAGGACTTCTCCAACAGACCGGCCTTGGCGCCATCGATGGAGGTAACGGTGTTGGTGACCTTGGTCAGAAGTTCCCGGTAGTAGGCGACATTGGCCACCATGGCAGCGCCATCGCCATAGGGTTTGAAATTCCCCCGCGCAAACTTTTTGATGAATACCATCTTCCAGTAAAAAGAGGGCCAGACCCTGCATGCGGTGATGGGAATCTCCAGAAAACGTCCCCGCTCCACTTCTTTAACCGGATCACTTTCGAACCGCCAGAGAGACTTTTTCGGTGCGCCACGAAAATCGAAACCCCGTATATCGTCCGGCGACATACCCTCTTCGTAGACCGTGCTGTCGAGCCAGATACCCTGATTCTGGAGCGCGTCGCCGATAAAATCGAAGGGCTGCATGCACCAGCCGCCGGCACGGTAGGCAAAAATTGAGTCGCCCACAATATCGGTCAGCGCTTTTTTATAACGCACGACGATCTCTTCGACCGCCTCGGGTGCATAGTCATGCAGACGGTAGCGACTCGTGTCGATTCGCCAGCCGCCATCCACGTACTCCGTATCCTCCCAGTGGGGATGGATATGCAGCTGCACATCATGCCCATCCTTCGTAAGCCGTTGAAGCTGCTCACTGATAACGGCGTAATCCTGCTGCAAATCATCATTATCAGACGCAGCACGCTTCAGCTTGTCCAGATAACCGGCATCCACAAAAAGCGTCAGCTTGGCACCAAAACGATCGACCAGTTTTGCCAATTCATCAATGGGGTGGATCATGCAATTGTGGACACTGCCCACTTCCCGACCAAAGAAGAGCTCATAATCCAGGGTAATAAGCAGACGCGTGCCCATCAAAAACTATCCGTGCCAACCAAATCGGTTATTATCGCAAAACTTACCGCTTCCTGGGCAAATTTTTGTCACGCATCTGCCAGGAATATCGCCCGGCGTGGTGCAGGCAGACCTTCAATAGTCTGTGAGGCATCCGGCAGGTCAAGGTAGTCCGCCAGAGACTCAAACTGCATCCATTCAGTGGAGCGCTGCTCCTCCACAGAGGTTCGGCCCACATCGATCAGACGGATATTGCTGAATCCCGCCCGCCGCAACCAGCTCTCAAGGGTTGCAGGCGAGGGCAGAAACCAGACGTTGCGCATCTTGGCGTAGCGTCCCTCCGGCACCAGCACCTCCCCCAGTCCCCCTTCGATGACCAAGGTCTCCAGCACCAGCTCCCCACCCTTACGCAGACAGCCTTTCAGTTCCGACAGATGCGCAAATGGGGAGCGGCGATGGTAGAGAACCCCCATGGAAAAAACCGTATCAAAGGCCTGTAGATTGGGGGGCAGATCCTCGATACCCAGGGGCAGCACCTCCACCGGGAATTGCCGTCCCAGGAAGTGACGGATCGCCTCGAACTGTTTGACGAAAAGCTGCGTGGGATCGATGCCGATCACCTGCCGGGCGCCCTCCCCAACCATGCGCCAGCAGTGGTAACCATTTCCACAGCCCACATCCAGCACCAACCGATCCCTTAAAGGTTGGATGTGGCCTTGCAGACGCACCCATTTCCAGTCTGAACGCCACTCTGTGTCAAGCCGGATAGCAAAAATGTCAAATGGCCCTTTGCGCCAGGGATGGAGCTGTTTCAGCAGACCGGCGATCTCCTGCCGAATTTCTTCGTCACACGTCTGCTCCGTCCTGACAGTCACTGCACTGGAGGTAAGATCGATCTGTGATGGTTCGATGGAAGGCAGTGCGGCGATCGCCTCAGACCACTTCTGCATATCGCCGTGGGACTGCTCCCTCCAGACAGACTCAATCTGTTCCGGCAACAGTTCCAGCCAACGCCCCAAGGGGGTTCTCATCAGCGGCACCATCCACTGCCAGTCGCCGTTCATTTGATGGCCAGCAGAGAGACGAAATTGAAACATTGAAACCAGACTTCCACGGTATTGAAACCAGCTTGAAACAATCTGTCCTGGTGGGTAGCCAGGGTTTCGGGAAGCAGCACATTCTCCAGTGCGGTACGCTTCTGGCTGATCTCCAGATCCGAGTAGCCCTGGCCTTTTTTGAAGGCATGGTGCATGTCGGTGAAAAGGGCCTGCACCTGAGGTTTTCCCAAGGCAATCTTTTCCGACAACACCAAAATTCCACTTGGCAGCATACCGTCGAAGATATGCTGCAACAGTCCGGAACGCCGCTCCGGCGGCACAAACTGAAGCGTAAAATTGAGCACTACCATGGAGGCTTTCTCTACCCTGATATCCTGAATATCGGCACACACAAAATCCACAGGCGCCTTTCCAGTATCGGCCTCAAGAAACTCCCTGGCCCGTGCCAGCATGGCAGGAGAGTTATCCACCGCAATGACACGGCAATCTCTGTCACCGATGCCTGATCGCATGGCTAAGGCAGCGGCACCCAAAGAACAGCCCAAATCGTAGCAAAGGCTCTCAGACTGCACCCGCCGGGCTGCCAGGGTGGCAATCATATTGATGATGGTTGCGTAACCCGGGACCGAACGCTGAATCATGTCAGGGAATACACCTGCCACCGCCTCATCGAAAACAAAGTCGGTGACCAGTGCTTGGGGGGTTGCGTAAATATTGTCTTTACCCATTGCTGTCCTGTATTCGACCAAAACACATCAATATCCAGAGGCTCTTCCGGGTGGTCAGATTCATAGTGCCGTAATCAGTTACTAAAGGGTGCATAGGATAGCCTTCTCCATAGCAGTCTGAGTTCTATTAATGATTTTCAGACCTGCATTTTACGCAGATTTCCACTTGAGTGATGCAATCGAATAGAATGCCTTTTACAGTAGAAGGAGTAACCCATGGGCCTGTTTGACTTCCTCTTAACCGACCAGATGAAACGCGGCAAAATCGCCACTGAGATAGGCCTGAAAACAGGCATCTTCGTTGAATGCCCAATTTGCCGGGATGTCACGGAAGCGCCAAATCATGAAGCCTTCAGGGAACAGACTGAGGTCTATATCAGGGCGCTGGTGGAGAATCTGGATGGACAGACGAAATTATTCGACAATGATGAAACAGAGATAATCCGCACCATCGCGGAGGTCGGAAAAAAACTGCCATACAACTGTATGTGTCACATTTAGCCCGCTGAAAATGAACGGGCTGCCGCCTCTCCCTCGACCACATCGACCCGGCTCAATAGCAGTGCTCCCGCTACAAAGAGTATCGCCACCGAAAGAATGGCTATGCGTGCATCCCCAGTAATCACGCCAACCCAGCCCATCAAGAGGGGACCAAATACCACTGCAAACTTGCCCAGCATATTGTAGAAACCGAAAAACTCTCCAGCCTGATCCCGCGGTATCAAGCGTGCATAGAGCGAGCGGGAGAGCGACTGAATCCCTCCCTGCACCAACCCGATAGCCACAGCCAGTGCGTAGAATTCCCAGACCGAGTCCATGCGGTAGGCCCAAAGCAGAATCAATAGATAGATGAAGATCGCCAACAGAATCCCTTGCCTGGGACCTCTTCTTGCACCCAGCCGCCCGAACAGAATAGCCGCAGGGAAACCGACAAACTGGGTGATCAGCAGGGCTGTCATCAAATTGTTGGCATCAAAGCCGATAGAGAGCCCGTAATCCACCGCCATGCGCACGATGGTATCGACCCCGTCGATATAGAGCCAGTAGGCCAACAGGAAGAGGAAGGTCATGCGCAACTGCCGCAGCTTGCGCAGCGTCGACAGCAGCTGTCGAAAACCGGCCAGCAGATGACTGCCCTCACCACGCTTTTTTTGGGGTTCCTTAACGAACAGAAAGACAGGAATCGAGAACAGGCCCCACCAGAGAGCGACCGTGATAAATGAGAGTCTGACCGCCTCGGCAGTGCCGCTGAGACCGAATGACTCCGGATAGAGCGTCATCACCACATCGAAGGCGAAAAGCAGCCCTCCCCCCAGGTAGCCGACGCCAAAACCCAGGGCGGAGAGCCGGTCGTAATCCTTCTCCTCCGCCACCGACACCAACAGAGAGTCGTAGAAGATAACACCCCCGGAAAAACCCAGAATCCCCAGTCCGTAGAGTGTCAGCGCCATCACCCAACTGCCCTGTCCAACCAGATAGAGGGCTCCGGTCATGACTATGCCCATTGAGGTGAAGAAGAGCAGGAAGCCTTTTTTTGCCCCGGCCTGATCTGCAATCGATCCCAACAGGGGCGCCAGACAAACGATGATGAGGCTTGCCAGAGAATTGGCCATACCCAGACGTAAGGTACTCTCCGTGGCTTCGACGCCCGCACTCCAGTACTGCTTGAAAAAAAGCGGAAAAAAACCGGCCATCACTGTTGTGGCGAAGGCTGAATTCGCCCAGTCATAGAAGACCCAGGCGAGCGCGCCTGTACGAATCTTCCGCATGAATGTCTACTCTTCCTCTTTCACATGTTCCTTGACTATATTGGCCAGAACCGCCATGCGCACTAGCTTGGCCAGCGATCCCGCTTCCATCTTCTCCATCACCCGGGCACGATGAGCCTCAACCGTCTTGGCACTGACACCGAGGGTGGTGGCAATCTCTTTGTTGGCCTTGCCGCTTGTCACCATCTCCATCACCTCATGTTCCCTGGGGGTGAGCCGGGCAAGACGGGTGGCGATCTCAGCCAGTTGAGACTGATGATCCCGCTGCTGCTCATCAAGTGACAGGGCATGCCGGATACTCTCCAGCAACAGTTCATCATTGAAGGGTTTCTCGATGAAATCCACAGCACCCGCTTTCATCGCCCGTACCGCCATCGGCACGTCGCCATGTCCGGTAATGATGATGACCGGGATCGCAATCTGATGATTCATCAGGTACTCCTGCAGCTCCAGCCCGCTCATGCCCGGCATACGCACATCGAGTAACAGGCAGCCTGAGCGTCCAGGATAGTAGCTTGAGATAAAAGCACTCGCAGAGTCGAAGGTCTCCACCTGCATGGCCACGGACTCGATCAGCCATTTCAGGGAGTTACGCATGGCCTGGTCGTCGTCAACAACAAATACCGTCGGTTCATTGCTCATAGATTCAGTATCCCGGTAGTTCCAGCTTTGGATCGGTCGGTAATATAACCGTAAATTCAGTGCCATGTCCCAGCTCGGTAGTCACGAAAATATCACCCTGGTGATCCTCGATAATCTTGCGGCTGATGGCCAACCCCATGCCCATCCCACTCTCCTTGGTCGAGAAGAAGGCGTCGAACAGGTGTTCCATGATATCAGGTGAAATACCGGGTCCGGTATCCCGAACCTGTATCTCCACCTGCCTCTCATCCAGCCTGCAAGTCACCAGCGTCAGTCTTCTCTGGCTCACCTCTACCTGCTGCAGCACCTGAATGGCGTTGCGCACCAGATTGAGCAGCACCTGCTCGATCTGCACCAGGTCGACCTTCACCGGCAGGCCTTCACCTGCCAGGTCGAGAATAATTTCGACAGATCGCTTGTTTGCCTCGTACTCCACAAACGAAGCAACTTCAATAACCAACTCATTCAGGTTGACCAATATCTGCTCATGGGGCTTCTTACCCACCAGACTGCGCAGACGTTTGATGATCTCTCCAGCCCGTTCCGCCTGAACGGTGATCTGGGCCATTGCATCCACCAATTCCGCCTCACCGCCGATCCCCGCCTGTAGACGGCGCACGCAGCCACTGGCGAAATTAACAATGGCGGCAAGCGGTTGGTTCAACTCATGCGCCAGTCCGGTGGCCATCTCACCCATAGTACTGACCCGGCAAACATGTACCAGTTCCGACTGGTGCTGACGGCTTTGCTGTTCAGCACTTCGCACCTGGGTAATATCCCTGCCGTAAATATTGACGTAACCAAGTTCAACAATCGGCGCCAGCAGCAGGGAGAAAATCTGCCCATCACTGGCAAGTTCATACTCCCTGTTATGGCCCACCTCCAGTGTCTCCAACACCAGATTGCGCCAATACAACGGCAGCGTCTGGGCCAATTCACACCCCCAATAGTCGAGCAGGGGTTCGCTTGCCGCATTGGCATAGGTGATCACGCCACGGTTGTTTATGCGCAACACCGGACTAGGATTTTCACTGGTAAACTTTGCCAGGCTCTGAATCTCCCGTTCTGCCTTGCGCCGTTCACTGACATCCCGTAAATAGAGGGTAAAGAGCCTCTGTTCGTGCATGTAGATAGGCACTGCAGAGCACTCGACAGGCTTCTCGACACCATTGACATCCGTCGCCAAAAAACCCTCTGGGGAACAGGCGCTCGCACCTTTCGGCAGGCTGCGGCAAGCCTCCAGAAGCTTCCTGAAACGTGCCCTGTCATCCGTGTGGATCAGCTGCTGTGTGATGGATTGTCCTAACAGATGGTCACGCTCAAAGCCAAAGGTCCGTTCTGCGGTTGCATTCACCTCGACCACTTTCGCTGCCGAGTCCACCGTAATAATTGAGTCCAGCGCTGTATCCAATAGTGTGCTTTTCAGCACCTCGGAATCGTGAATCTGCGTCTCATGTTCGCGCTGCACCTCATCCTGCGCCGCGCCAACACGCTGAAAATAGTCCTGAATCCAGGCTTCCAGCACCAGTAACTGGTTGCCCCGATCCTGCACTGGCTGTTCGATGTTCAATGCACGCCGACCAAGGATGGATATTCGATGAAGAAAGTGATTGAGCCGGGCGGAAACAAAGAAAAACAGCAGAGAGAACACTGCCACAAAAGCGGCAGCTTCAAGCAACCGTTCGCGCCGCTCGCTTGCAAGAATTCGCTGGCTGGTCTGCTCCACCCGCTTACGGGATATCAATGTGGCAAACTGAATATTTTGGTCTGACCCCTCATAAGCCGTAAATGACTGTGAGGTAACGAGATAGTTATCTTCCCATTGGCTCAGTTTTGAATTGCGCAATACCCGTTTCTCGTCGCTGCTCGAAAGCAACACTTGGCGGTCCGCATCCAACAAACCCACAACGCTACCGTCATCAGTCACTGCCTGTTGGGATTCAAGCAGAAACTGTTCGTCGATGGGGATGACCAGCATCAAAACGGCCCTCTTCCGACCATGTGGATCGTCAATGGTCGCCCAGGCAATCAGGTAGGGGGCTTGCCAGACATTTGTCACCACAGCGCCATCTCTGCCTGAATATCCCTTGGCCGCTCTCGCTACCGGGAAAGGTGTGTCCTGCTGATGAAAGATCTCCCGCACCCTATCTTTGGCATCCAGCAGCACCACCTGACTCGGCGCCACAGAACCAACCATTGGATGCCCCATCTCCAGCCATGCGGGCTGTGATTCTATATAGGTTTTGGGGTATAGCTGGCGACTTTCCCAATCAGGCAATTGAACATGATTGACCAGGCGCCAATGCTGCGACAGACCATGCGCTGCAATCTGCCACTGCCGTAGATACTGCTCGAACCGGTAACGGGAGTCGCGCGCACGTCGATCCAGTTGCAGTTCGAGTTCGCCCTGAAAAATTTCGCTCAGCGCCCGGCTTTGTATGGGGTCCAGCACCAACCAGACCAACAGTCCACAGAGCACGCCCACAAGGATTGATATCCACTGCAACGGAATGCGCTCAAACCAGCGAAAAAACCTGCCTCTGCCCGTGTGCGCCATCAAATACCCAAATGATCAACCCTATGATTTCAATGATATACGAAACCATCATGAGACTGATCATAGGACTTTCACAGGCCGCTGGATAGTCCAAAGGGGTTTTGATCTTATATTGCCTCCCTCTACTGAGGTGGCGAAATCAACCCCTGAAACCAAAACCGATCTCTTTCCCAAAAAAAGAGGCGCTATTTGCGCCTCATTCGAAGATTCCAGGTATTTCCCGGATAGAAAAAATATCGGCCAAATATGAAGTCTATCAGATTCCGATTGCCCTGCCGGGACTCGGGGCAGGCACCAGTCCAGGTCTCGTAATCGCTGTATCAGCCTGCCCATTCAGGACTCGCCTGAGCATCTGACGGACATTGGTATCCAATTCACTGAACATGAGGCCGACACCATCCGCCCTATGGTGAACTACCAATGCCTTGGCTTTGCACTGCATGCTTTTCGTGGGGCATTTGACTGGAAAAGTGATGTCTACCAAGGCATTGATTGCCAACTTGACACGCCCGACATTGATGAACATGCCACCCAATCCCACATCCTGGGTTTTTCCACTGATCAAACCAAGCCCACGGTAATTGAGCGTTACGTCAAGCGCGATAGGTTTACGCACGGCACAACGGTGTTCCACAGTTTCTATCCTGGATAGATTGCAATATTCTGAATCTAGGGAGTGGTAAGGGTAGTTCAAGGATCAGAATTGACAAGTCCGGGGTTTTGCCTGTCTGACCAAGGGATCTTCCCTATCACAAACCATTACTACTCCGGTAGAATTCCAGGATGCATGAACAATACCCTGTAAATCTTGAAGAGGCGGTCCCCCCTGGGTTTTTTCGACGGATTGCTGCAATGCTATACGACGGCCTGCTCCTGGTGGCATTGATGGCCGTGGCCACGACACTCATTACGCTGCCGCTGGGGATGCCAAGCGGCAGCTTACTCATCGTCTACCAGCTTTTTCTATTCGAAGTCATACCCTTGGCGTTTTTCACCGGATTTTGGGCCTGGGGTGGCCAGACGCTGGGTATGCGGGCCTGGCGACTCCGTCTGGTGCGCGCCGACGGCGGCAAACCCACCTGGGGTGATGCCCTGAAACGCCATCTGGCCGCCATCTTCTCCTGGCTGATCTTTGGCCTGGGATTCCTGTGGATATTTTTCGACCCGGAAAAACTTGCCTGGCATGACCGAATATCCGGCACCCGGCTGGTGATTCTTGCGAAATAGGTTCCTTCTGATATAACGTCAAGGATGCCGGGCAGTAAATCGGAGCGGCGCCTCGCCGCGATATAACCCTCTACGGAGCCATCGTGGCGGGGAATAACATCCACAGAGATGGAATCGGTTCATGGACTCAGATATTGACAATGATACTGCGTTGATCGGAAACGGAAGCCCGGAACCCTTCAGGATATTCCTCGCCTCACCAGGTGACGTGCCACTGGAGCGCAAGCTGGCCCGTGAAGCCATCATCCACATAGGCAACGAGCGCCGTTTCCGCGGCCGCTTCGACATCGAAATCGTCGCTTGGGATCAACCCGGTGCAGCCGTGGCCATGGAAGCGGGACTGACGCCACAGGAGGCTATCACACAAGGTCTGCCCAAACCGGAAGCGTGTGACCTTGCGGTCATCGTTTTATGGTCACGCATCGGCACCCAGCTTCCCATCGACTTCGAGCTGAAGGAGGACGGGACACCCTATCTTTCGGGCACCGAGTGGGAGTATCTCAACGCCCTCAAGGGCTACCGAAGCAACCGTAAACCGGCGGTTTGGGTCTATCGCCGACAAGGTGCGCCAAAATTTGCAGCCGACGATCCTGAGCTATCCATCAAGCTCGATCAGTGGAACAAACTGGAAAGCTTCTTCTCCGCTTTCAGCAACCCGGACGGCTCCCTAACAGGGGGCATTAACAGCTACGAATCACCGGACGATTTCCGCAAGCAGTTTGAACATCACCTGCGCGACAGGCTGGACAAACTGTTGGAAACACTGCCCACAATTGAATCGGTTCAGCCAGACAACCGGGGCGCACCCCGCTGGACCGCCTCGCCCTACCCTGGGCTGGAGGCATTCACGCCGGAGCAGGCACCAATCTTCTTTGGCCGTGGCAAGGAAACCGACCAACTGTTACAGCACTTCACCGACCTGGAGGTGCGGTTTGTCGCCGTCGTCGGTGTCTCGGGATCGGGTAAGTCCTCTCTGGTCAAAGCCGGACTTCTGCCGCGACTGCGCACCGGTATCATCGGCAACGCACCCTGGATTGATCTCTGCTTCAAACCTGGTGAGCGGGGGGACAACCCCTTTCTGGCACTCTCCTTCGCGCTCAAGTCTGCGCTGGAAATCCCCGGCCAGACAGAGCAGGAGATCGCCCGTGAATTACAGACCGATAACAACGTTGCGCCCAAACACCTGACTAAACTGCTGGAGCAACATGGGTCAGCCGGTGAACTCCTGCTCGTGGTGGATCAGTTCGAGGAACTGTTCACGCAGACGGCGGCGAATCACCGTCAAGGGTTTCTCACGCTGCTGGATCACATCATCACCCAACCACGCCTGCGTGTCATCGTCACGATGCGTGCCGACTTTTATGCCCGGGCCATTGAAGAATCCACCTTGGCAAAACTGCTGCGCCGGGATCGCAGCACCTTTCCACTGGATCCCCCCGGCATAGGCGCCATTCACCAGATGATTGTCAGGCCTGCCGAAGCCGCAGGTGTGGAGTTGCAGGAAGGATTGGCGCAACGCCTGCTGGATGACGCAGGTGAAGGCCCCGGCTCAATGGCACTGATCGCTTTTACCCTGAACCAGCTTTATCAGCAAGAACAAAGTTCACGTTACCTGAGCATTGATGCCTATGAGACCTTTGGCGGTGTGAAGGGCGCGGTACAAAAACGGGCGGAGACAGCACTGCAGGGACTGCCTGCAAATAGCGACATCGCATTGCCTAAACTGTTCGCCGGCCTGGTCGAGGTCAACGAGCAAGAGATGGCGACCCGCCGCAGGCTACTGCAGTCAACACTAAACAGTGACGATAAAATTGTTGGCGCTGCACTCACTGAAGCACGCCTGCTGGTCACCGGTGAAGGCGCAAAGAAACAGCCAACGCTGGAGGTGGCCCACGAAACCATACTCACCGGCTGGAAGCAACTGCGTGAGTGGATCCGGGACCATGCCGAGGCCTTGCGCGCCCGTCGTGACCTGGAACGGGTAGCCAGCGAGTGGGACAATTCAGACCGCCCCGGTGGCGCACTGCGCACCGGCAAACTTCTACAGCGTTATCTCGGTGCCGCCGAGCCACGCTCCGCGACTGCGGATGACTACCTGGTGGCCTGCAAACGGCGCCGCAACACGGCGCGCGTCGGATATGCCATGCTGGGCCTGTTGGTCATTGCCATGCTCGGCATTCTCTTCCACGTCAACAACTCCGACTACCCGCCATCCCTCGCCGCCAGGGCGCTTTTCGTCCAGTTGGGGGTGTGGCCGGCAGCACAACCGGAGATGGAGAGGATCCCCGCCGGCGAATTCGAGATGGGCGATCTCTCCGGGGATGGAGACAGCGATGAGCGCCCCGTCCACACCGTGCGGTTCGCGCAACCATTCGAGATGGGCAGATATGAGGTAACCTTCGAGGAGTACGACCTGTTTGCCGCCGCCACCGGGCAGGACAAACCCAATGATGAAGGTTGGGGGCGCGGTCGCCGCCCGGTGATCAATGTCAGCTGGATCGATGCAGGGGCTTATACCCAGTGGCTTTCAGAACGTACCGGCCTGAAATACCGCCTGCCGTTAGAGGCGGAGTGGGAATACGCCGCGCGCGCGACGACAACGACGCCACGTTTCTGGGCTGAAAATGCCGAAGATGAAGTGGATGCCGCCTGTGCCTACGCCAACGTATTCGACAAGAAAAACGAATCACGCTTGAAAAGCAGCTACAACATAACTTGGGAGCCGTTTGGTTGCGCGGATGATTTCCCGTTCACGGCACCAGTGGGAGAATTTCGAACCAACGACTGGGGACTGCATGACATGCTCGGGAACGTCTGGGAGTGGAATCAGGACTGCTATATTGCTAGCTACGAGGACGCCCTCGGGGATGGTTCGACCCGTGGTCCTGCGGATGGCGGCGAGTGTGCTCGCCGTGTGTTGCGCGGCGGCTCGTGGGGCGACGTGCCGCAGTTCGTTCGTTCCGCTTCCCGCGTCAGGGTCACGCCGGATTACCGCGGCACCCGTGTTGGTTTTCGGCTTGCCAGGACGCTTTGACTTTTTTCTCTTTGCTTTTTCCCTTTGGGGGTATGGGGGCGTAGCCCCCATCGGAATTTTTTAATGGCCAGAAGCGCACTACCTAAAGCGGTTCAGGACTGTCACAACCTGTTGGTCTGGTTGATTCCGCTGCTGGACAGTTTCCCTCGCAATCGAAGGTTTACGCTCGGCGAACGCATTGAATCAGGTTTGCTTGAGATACTAGAACTACTGGTGGAAGCGGCCTATGCTAGAAACAAGCGTGACACCCTGAAACGGGCAAACCTGCGGATTGCAGTGGTTCGGCACCTCTGGCGGTTGGCTGAAGAGTGTTGATACGGCATAAATTAAGGTGATTAGATACAAAGCTCAGTGGGATTCACAAATTGACTCACCCCTGGTGAACAGGGAAACCAAAGACAGCTTCCCTACTGTAGGAGCGGCGCCCTCGCGGCGATGCCACGGTTCGAGCCTGGATCGCGGCGAGGGCGCCGCTCCTACCCACCTGCTGAATTTTGCAACTAATCACCTAAATTAATCATTGCAGCATGAAACGTCTGGGAAGAATCTGGCCTGAAGTGATCAGCTTTGACAATCTGCTCAGTGCCTACCGCAAGGGCAAGCAATCGGTCCCCGCAGTGACCGAATTCACCCTGAACCTGGAAACAGAACTGCTCAGCCTGCAGCAGGAATTGGCCAGTTTCACCTATCGTCCCGGTGGCTACCGACTGTTCACCATTTACGAGCGCAAAAAACGCCAGATTGCCGCTGCACCGTTCCGTGACCGCGTGGTGCACCATGCAATTATCAATATCATCGCCCCCCCATCGACCGACGTTTTATCTTCGACAGCTATGCCTACCGGAAGAACAGGGGCGTGCATGCCGCGGTAAACCGCTATCAACATTGGTCCAGGCAATATCCCTATGTTTTGAAGATGGATGTCGAGCAGTATTTCCCTTCTATCGATCACGATATCCTCAAAGCAAAACTGCGTCGCTACCTGAAAGACCGTTATGTTCTTGCGCTGCTGGATAACCTCATCGATACGGCACCAGCCGAAACCGGCAGGCCTGATGCTGTCTATTTTCCGGGAGATGCATTATTGGCACCGCTGGAACGAACAACCGGGCTGCCCATAGGTAATCTGACCAGCCAGTTTTTGTGAATCTATACCTGGATTCCATGGACCATTTCATCAAGGAGCAACTCCGGGTTCGCGCCTATCTGAGGTACGTTGACGATCTGGTGATCCTGGGCCGGGACAAGGTGCGGCTGCATGAGATTCGGGAAACCATTCGCGAACGCCTGGCGGAAGACCGACTGCGGCTGCATCCGCGCAAGGCGCATATCTATCAGGCGGCGCGGGGTATCGATCTGTTCGGCTACCAAGTGTTTCCGCATAAGCGGAAATTGCGCAACGACAATGGCCATGCTTTTCGCCGGCGACTTTGCAAAATGCCCCGCCAATATCATGACGGTATGCTGGATTGGGAGGAGATACATCCACGGGTAAGAAGCTGGATCGGTCATGCCATTCACGGAGAAACGGAAGGTTTGCGCAAGACACTGTTCGCGTCTACAGTATTTAACCGAGGGTGATGCCGAGCCTCTCGCCGTGTGTTGCGCGGCGGCTCGTGGAACAACGAACCACAGAACGTTCGTTCCGCTAACCGCAACAGGAACACGCCAGATAACCGCAACAACAATGTTGGTTTTCGGCTTGCCAGTCCGCCCGCCTAGAGCCGGAGTTCTCGGTGCCTAAGGGTATCGGAAGCGCGCCAGCGGGTGTCCATGGCGTCACCTTCAGGCTTATCAGGATGATGCAGCCGAATAGCCTCCGCAGGGCAGCGGTGAAGCGGGGTGAGTAGCAAGTGCGAAAATCCCGTTTCGTTTATTGTTGTCAATGCATCCTGCGAAAAAGCCAAAACGCCAAAACGCCAAAAACAGGCAGAGCATGTGTCGGGAAGGATACCGCAAGCAACGGGTTGATATCATAGACTACTACCAGACAGGGGTATGAGAGCTTAGCCCCCATCGGATTTTTTCATGGCACATAATTGCCCTGCGTAGGAGCGGTGCCTCGCCGCGATTTAACCCTCTACGGAGCCATCGCGGCGAGGCGCCGCTCCTACAAAATGCGGGTTGCGATGATCGATCATAACCACATCGCATCCCATAGCGGATAATCACTCACCCGCTTCACCAAACCGGCGCGTATCGGATTGGCCACCACATAGCGTGCAACCAATTTCACATCCTCGTCCCGGCGCAGGGCATGATCATGGAATCCTGCCTGCCATACCGGACGATGAATACCCAACGACCGGTTGATACTGTGTGCGCTGGCAGATTTGACACCCTGTACAACGCTGGAGAGACTCACTTTCTCCAACTGCATAAGCCAGTGAAGATGGTCGGGCATAATGACATAACAGAGCGTCGTTGCAGGGGCGTTACGCAAGGTCGAGACCAACACTCTGCCAAGTTGGAGATTTGTAAACAGCGCGGATCGTTCATGGGTCACTGCTGTGATCAGATAGATACGGCCTGGTTCACTAAAGCGGCCTTGACGTAATGTATGGCCTTTGGGGCTGTTGGGTTTATCCATTTTCAGACATCCTTATCTGATTCGGCGGGTTATCGCGGCGAGGCGCCGCTCCTACAAAAAAACTAGGGTCAGATCATGCCATCAATGCACCCTGCGAAAAAACCAAAACGCCAAAAACAGACAGAGCAGTGTCGGGAAGGATGCCGCGAACAGCGGGTTGATATCATAGACTACCGCCAGATAGGAGAAGGCCCGATTCACCAGGTAGAAAACCGTACCTATGACCGCACCGGTAAAGATACGTTGGCCAATGCTGACGCTACGCAAAGCGCCGAACACAAAGGGCACGCTCAGAAACAGCATGACTAATGTCACCAGGGGTGACACCAGCTTTCCCCAGAAAGCCACCTCGTAGGTCGCGGCATCCTGCCCGTTTTCATTCAGGTAGCGGATATAGCTCCAGAGATCCCAGGCCGGCAGCATGTGTGGCTGGACCGTCACCACATCAAGCAACGCAGGTTCCAGCAGGGTTGACCACCGCATACGCTCCAATCGATTCGTGGTAATCCGTCCGGCGCCAAATTCGCTCTGCTCCACACCATCCAGTTCCCATTCAGGATCGGCATATCGGGCAGTGTCAGCATGGGTGGCCCGCAGCAGTTTTCTTCCCGCGCCATACTCGTAAATCGAGATATCAGCCAACGTCGAGTCGGGCAGAATACGGCGGATATTGATGAAGGTATTGCCGTCCCTCGCCCAGAATCCGTACTTGGTCTGCAACGTCACCTGGTTCGACAGCGCATCCATCTTCATACGCTGGGCCCGCTGTTCCGTTACCGGCGCCAACAGCTCCCCGACCGCCAGTATGAGCAGCAGCATGACCAAACCTGTCTTGAGGACAGCACCTACGATACGGGATATCGACACCCCCGCAGCACGCATAGCGATCAGTTCGGAGTTGTTCGCAAGCACCCCCAGGCCGATCAGACTGCCCAGCAGGGTGGCGACGGGAAAGATCTCGTAGGTATAACGGGGCAGAATCAGGAGCACATAGGTAAAAGCCTTGGAGGTTGTGTAACTCCCTTTACCCACCTCTTCCAGTTCCCCCAGCACGGAGAAAAAACCCAGCAGCACCAACAACAGCGCCAGGACCATCAACATCCCCAGTGCCACGGAGCGGCCGATATAACGATCCAGCAGGTTGGTCATGCCCGAGTCCAACGCAGGCGACGGCGCCAGCGGCGATACCAAACCCGGTCAGGCAGCAGCATAACCAGTGCCAATACCCCCATCGAAAGGTGTACCCACCACATGCCCAGCCAGGCAGGGGTCACCTGATCCTTCATCCAATTTTCGGAGACTCCCTGAAGACTGAGATAGATGGTGTAGATCAGAAATGCCAGGGCCAGACGGCCAAAGGGTCCCTGGCGCGGCAGCGAACGGCTCAACGGCAGACTCAGCAGAGCAAAGGCCAGCACCCCCAGTGCCGGTGACAGGCGGTATTGAAATTCGGAGCGGTCGTAGATGTCCTGCGATGCCAGCAGGACATGGGTCGGCAGGCTGTTACGGGGACGATTGCCCACTGTGGGCACCGCCTCTCTGATGCGCAGGGCATAGGCACCAAATTCACTCACCACATAATCCGCCCGACCGGGCTGACCTTTGTAGCGGAACCCATCCTCCAATACCAGAAAACGGTCACCCGTCTCCGGGTCCACCCGCTGAAAACCGGTCTCGGCGGTCACCAAGCCCAGGTCATCCCCCTGTCGGGTCTGCACAAAGATATTGTGCAGACGATGGTCCTCCGAGATCGACTCTACGTAGAAGACCAGATCGCCCTTGCTGTATTCGTTGAACCGTCCCGGACTCACCCCCGCCAGTTCCACCGACTGGCCCGTCTGCCCGCTGATGATCCGTGCAATCAGCTGACTCGACCAGGGCTGCACTCCCATGGAGAGCCAGGCCACCAGCAGAGAAACCGGCGCTGCCGCCAGCAGGATGCTGCGAAAGATACGCAGGCTGCCCACACCACAGGACTCTAGGGCGATCATCTCGCTATCCCGGTACATCCGGCCGACAGCGTAGAGCACTGCGAAGAAGAAAGCGGGCGGAATCAGGCGGGCAAGATAGCGAAATATCTGCAGTCCCAGCAGTTGGAAGAGGACATCCGCGCTTACCTCTCCCACCGCCACCTGCTGTAAAAAACCGATAAAACTATGGCTGACCAATACCAGCAGCAGTATCAAGAGGATCGCAAACAGCGCCTTGAATACTTCCTGCAGCAGATAACGGTCGATGAGAGAGATCACGGCAATGGTAAATCGTTGCTGTTTAGGTAGACTACAATGGTTTCGGAACCCTATCCTATCAAGAATTGCGACCTGGATAGACATCATCTCCACCAAAATTTCGAGGACCGGTAATATATGGAATTCAGCATCAAGTCTGGGGATCCCACCAAACAACGCACCGCCTGCCTGGTACTTGGCGTCTACTCCCATCGTCGGCTTTCACCCATTGCGCAACAAGTGGACAAGGCCGGCAAGGGATACCTTACCAAGATTCTGAAGCGTGGCGATATGAATGGTGAGTCCGGCGAGCAGGTGATGCTGTACGACGTACCTGGTAGCCTGGCAGAAAGGGTGCTCCTGGTCGGCCTGGGAAAAGCCCGGGAGTTTACCCTTAAGCAGTACCGCAAGACCCTCTCCTCTACTGTAAAGAGTCTGGACAAGAGCCACGCTGCTGAAGCCGTTTGTTGTCTGAGTGACCTGGAACTTCAGGACGGCAACCTCTATCAGACAGTACGAGACACGGTCATCTCCGCCGAGGAGGCGTTATACCGCACAGACGAACTGAAGAGTGAGCGCAAAACACCCAAACGTCCACTGAAGCGCCTGACCCTTTTTCTCGGTGACCGCCGCCGGTTGAAAACTGCGCAAAAGGCAGTGAGCCATGGTCAGGGCATCGCCAACGGCATGAACCTGGCCAAGGACCTCTCCAATCTTCCTGGCAATATCTGCACCCCGACCTACCTCGCTGATCAGGCGCGTAAACTCAGCAGAAAATCCCGCCACCTCAAGGTGCAGGTACTGGATGAAAAACAGATGGAGAAACTGGGCATGGGCGCCCTGCTCTCCGTCTCCCGCGGCAGCCGCCAACCCGCCAAACTGATCATCATGGAATACAAAGGTGGCAAACCCGGCACCAAACCCGTCGTACTGGTCGGCAAGGGATTGACCTTCGACGCAGGCGGCATCTCCCTCAAACCCACGGCGGGAATGGATGAGATGAAATACGACATGTGCGGCGGCGCCAGCGTCATCGGCACCCTGCAGGCCTGCGCCGAGATGGAGCTGCCGCTGAATGTCATCGGCGTAGTCCCCTCATCCGAAAATCTGCCGGATGGTGATGCCAATAAGCCCGGTGACATCGTCACCAGCATGTCCGGCCAGACCATTGAGATACTCAACACTGACGCGGAAGGCCGCCTGATCCTCTGCGACGCCCTGACCTATTGCGAACGTTTCGAGCCTGCGGCCGTCATCGATATCGCCACCCTTACCGGTGCCTGCATCGTCGCCCTGGGAAAACACGCTTCTGGTCTGATGGCCAATAATGACGCGCTCGCCGACGAGGTACTCAACGCCGGCAGCCACAGCGGCGACAGGGTCTGGCGTCTGCCGCTTTGGGAGGATTATCAGTCGCAACTCGACAGCAACTTTGCCGATATGGGAAATATCGGCGGCAAGGGCGCGGGAACCATTACCGCCGCCTGCTTCCTCTCCCGTTACACGAAAAAGTTCAAGTGGGCTCATCTGGATATTGCCGGTACCGCCTGGCTTTCGGGCAACGCCAAAGGCGCGACCGGACGCCCAGTGCCGCTGCTGGCCCAGTTCCTGCTGAAACGCAGTGGACAGAGTGACTAATATGGCGTCTGTCCGGATACAGAAAAAAAGGAACGCAGAGGTCGCAAAGGAGCGCGAAGGTCGCAAAGAAAATTTAACTATTTCAATAGATAAACTTTGCGTCCTTTGCGGTTCTCCGCGTTCTTTGCGTTCCAAATGCTTGTTTTCAAACGGACACTAAATAATTCCCAATACCATGACCCAAGTCGACTTTTACATCCTCAAGGAGCAGTCCAGAGCCAACCGCTATATGCTCGCCTGCCGACTGGTGGAGAAGATCTATCATCAGGGGAGAAGGGTCTTTATCCACACGGTTTCCAATGAGGAGGCCAGGCATATGGACCGTCTGCTCTGGACCTTTCGTCAGGGCAGTTTCGTCCCTCATGCCCAGCTGCAGGATGCGAACAGTGCCGTCACCCCTGTTATTATCGGCTGCGGTGGAGATGCGGCGGAAGAGAGCGATGTGCTGATCAATCTCACCACAGACGTACCAAACTTTTTCAGTCGCTTTGAAAGAGTGGCCGAAGTGATAGACAAAGAGCCTGAACTCAAAACTGCTGGTCGCGAACGATTCCGTTTCTATCGCGATCGGGGCTACCCACTCAAAACCCATGAGATCAGCTAGATGAACCCGACCGATCCTGAAAATATCGATCTGAATGAGCTGGACATCCCTCTGCTTGATGATGTCGTCCAATCCGAGGCTTTCATCTCTCCTACGAGTGAGCCGTCAGCAGGGAGTATCGATGCTCAGACTGATGTCCAATCACTGCCCGATCACGACGCTATCGTCAGCATCGTTCGGGAGGGTTTGCAGAATCAGATCCAGCACGAACTCACCGCCATCGTTCAACAGGCTGTAGAGCAGGCAGTCACCCAAACCACCAGCCACTTGAAACAGGTTATCGAGGACGAGGTGACCAGTTCCCTGGAACGGCGCATAAAGCAGCTCATCGAGCGGGCGCTTGATAAAAAATTCGGAGACTTTTCGCAACAATAGAAAAACATGCGTAATTCAGAGCGTAGATTGCAAACAAGAGGTAGTGGTTTCTCCGCGACCTCTTTTCATTGGGGCTGATCCCGTGAAAAAAAATCAGATCATCACTCATCTCTCCCTGGAACCTCATGTCGAGGGTGGTTTTTTTCATCGAACCTATCAGTCAGAACATCAGACGACCCCTACTGATATTGAGAAATCACGCCCACTGCTCACCTCGATCTATTACCTGTTGAGCGATGACAGCCCCATCGGCTACCTGCACAAAAACCGTTCCGACATCATCCACTACTTCCATTCCGGCTCGCCGCTGACATACCACATCATCCATCCCGACGGGACGATCGAGCGGATTGTGATGGGGAACGATCTGGCGTCTGGCCAACAGCTTCAACTCATCGTCAAAGGCGGTTGCTGGAAGGCGACAGAACTCACCGCAGGCGAGTATGGACTGGTCAGCGAGGCAGTCAGTCCCGGGTTTGAGTATGCAGATATGGAGCTGGCTGAAAGGGAGACCATCCAGATCCTGTTCACGGATCTCCCAGACGAACTGGAGAGTTTAATCAAACCGGCTGCTGGCTGACCTGTTTTTCAACAGCAATACTCTGCATGGCAAGATAGCCGGAACGCCCTTCGAGTTCGCCCCAGCCGATCTGGTGCTTGGGCAAGGAGGAAAGGTCCAGGGAGTCATAGGTATCCCCCACTGCCTGGACAGTGCCTTCGAACCCTTTCCACATCACCAGCAGTTTCTCCATGGTCGACAACAACTGCATTCCTTCCAGTTCGGCATGTAGTGTGTAGACGTGGCCATTGGGCAGGATATACTGGCTCTCCGCATAGATGTATTCGTGTACATTCTCTTCGGTGATGCCGTCGCGGCCGATTAGTTCATCAAGGGTGGGAAGCGTGGTGGGGATCTGCGGACATTTGGATTCGATGCCCTGTAGCACAGGATAGAAGGCACTCTTGCCACGGACATCACTGGCGTACTTGAGACCGGCCTCCTCCTCCCATTTCAAGGTATGGGCATTGAGCTGCCAACCTGCGGCACCGTGGGTAGTCGCAGCATGGCCGAAAACTTCCTGGAAGGTCTCTGCCGCCAGATCCAGCTCTCGACGGGTCCATTGCTCATCCTTGTGGGCAACATAATCCTGCCAGCGCACATGATCATAACAGTGGATGCCAACCTCGTGACCCGCCTCGGCCACAGAACGCATCACATCACCCGCTTTACGGCCGATATGTGGTCCGGGTAGCAGCACTCCGTACATCAGGGTTTTGAGGCCGTAGTTGCTGGCCACTGAGGTACGCCGCACCTTTTGCAGGAATCCGGGACGGAAGATGCGCCGCAGGGCACGGCCGGTGTGGTCTGGTCCCAGACTGAAGAGAAAGGTGGCGCGGACTTGATACTCATCGAACAGACGCAACAACGCCGGCACCCCTTCCAGGGTGCCGCGGTAGGTGTCTACGTCAACTTTGAGTGCGACTGTCATGAGGCGACCTTACAAGTGAGTCTTCGACCTCGTGATAGATTTTGGGACATCCCAGTCCCCAAAATCGACTCGGCCTTCGACAACCTGTTTGTGCCCCGGCCGTCCCGGTCACTGGCACTACGCGACAACCTCGCAAGCTCGTTGCCGCTCCGTTGCCAGCTCCCGATGACTGGACGCCGCGCTCGGATGCCTACTTTGCTTCCCCTCTGGCGCAAGGCACGCCGGGTAAGCAGTGCGGCCTCGCGGCTACCGGGGACTACCAGCCTTCGCTTCGCTCTCCATGGCTGGCAGCGACTGAAAATGAGCCCCTTAAACCACCGGTGGCTCTCTTCTGACGTGCAGTAACCAACTTGATGTAGGATGCTGGTGAGGAACGAACCGCATCGATCGCGAATGATGCGGTTCGCAAGCTCACCAGCATCCTACATTCCAAAGTCAATCGTCGAGCAGCGCGCCGGCCTCGGCGACCTCATGACGATAGGCCTCGAAGATCTTGTGCAGGGCGTCGCGCACCTCGACCTTGGGCGCCCAATCCAGTTCCTCTTTGGTATTCCCGATAAAGGGCACGCGGGTCTGAATATCCTGATAACCCTCGCCATAGTATTTTCCGGATGAGACTTCCCGCAGTTCAACCTTCGCCGCGCCAGGCGCATACTCCGGAAACTCTTTGGCGATCTCGATCATCAGCTCCGCCAGTTCACGCACCGACAGATCATTCGCGGGGTTACCGATATTGTAGATATTGCCGGTGGCACAGCCGTCCTTGTTCTCGATGATCTTCATCAGCGCGCTGATGCCGTCGCTGAAGTCGGTAAAGCTGCGGCGCTGGCTGCCGCCATCCACCAACTGGATCGGTTCGCCACGCGCAATGTGTCCCAGGAACTGGGTAACCACTCGCGAACTACCCTCTTTAGGCGTGTGGATGCTGTCGAGCCCGGGACCAATCCAGTTGAAGGGCCGGAACAGGGTGTACTCAAGTCCCTCCTGCTGGCCGTAGGCACTGATCACCCGATCCATCAACTGCTTGGCACAGGAGTAGATCCAGCGCGGCTTGGTCAGCGGACCCAGCACCAGATTGGACTCATAGGGATGAAATTCACTGTCTGCCGACATGCCGTAGACCTCAGAGGTCGACGGAAACAGCACCCGCTTGCCGTATTTGACACAGGCCCGCACAATCGGCAGGTTGGCCTCGAAATCGAGTTCGAAAACCGACAGTGGATTGGTGACATAGGTGGCGGGTGTAGCGATCGCCACCAGCGGCAGAATCACATCACACTTTTTGACGTGGTACTCCACCCACTCGTGGTTGATGGTGATATCACCCTCGAAGAAGTTGAAGCGTTCGTGATCAACGAACTCCTGCACCCGTTCGGAATGCATATCCATGCCGTAGATATTCCAGTCGGTGGTTTCGAGGATACGGCGGGACAGATGGTGTCCGATAAAGCCGTTCACTCCCAAAATCAGGACATTCATAACAGATACTTCTCCAGTTTCACTTTATTCAAGGTCAGAGCTTCAGTTCTTTACCGAACTGTTGGGTAAACGCCGATTCGTCCAGCACCTCACCCTCAAGCTCCAAGCGGGTCAATTCGATTCGCTTTCCATCGGCGCAGTCCGCATAACAGCGGCCAGCTTCCCAGTAAAGCCGGGTATTATCGCCTTTTCCTGTCTCATTGCGCCAGTAACTGCCCATCAACAACAGATTTCTACCATTCACATCGGTAAAAGCGCCTGGGTAGGGCGGTGCCACCGCCCGGATCAGGTTGTGGATCTGCCAGGCATTCCGGCTCCAGTCCACCCGGCCATCTTCCGGTCTGCGGCCGCCAAAGTAACTGCCTTTCTGAAGATCCATCGGGGTCCCTTCAGGTGAACCCTCCAGCAAACCAGGCAGTGACCGAAACAGGAGCGTCTCTGCCGCGCAGACCAGCTTCAAGAACAGGTCCTGCGCCGTATCGTTGGGCAAAATGGTCACCGCCTGTTGACCGACCAGATTACCCGCATCGGGTTTGATCTCCATGCGGTGCAGGCTGGCGCCACTCTGAGTTTCACCATGGATTATCGCCCAATTCACCGGCACACGCCCCCGGTAGCGGGGCAGCAGAGAACCGTGCATGTTGTAGGCACCCTGAGCAGGGATCGACAGCAGATCGGCTTTGAGCATGTGCCGGTAGTAGAAGGAGAAGAAGAGATCCGGTTCACAGGCGCGCACCTGCTCGATCACTTCCGGGGTATTGAGATCATCCGGCGTAATCACGGGAATGCCTGCTCGACCGGCCAGTTCGGCGACGGATTCCCACCAGACATTCTCATTGGGATTATCCTGATGTGTCACCACCAGCCGTACATCCACCCCCTTAGCCAACAGCACAGAGAGGCAACGCACGCCCACCTGGTGGTAGGCGAAGATCACCGCACTACGCGGAGTAACTGCCTCCACTAGGCTTCTTCCCCGGTTTCAGGCTGGTCGTTTTTCTCAAGCACCATGCGCACCAGATAGCGGGGACGCCCGCGGGCCTGCACATAGATGCGTCCCACATACTCGCCCAGCAGGCCGATGCCGAAGAGCAGGATACCGATCAGAAAGAAGACAATGGCGAACAGGGTGAACACACCCTCCACTTCCGGTCCGACGATAAGACGACGCATTATCAGAAAAAGCACGAAGGCAAAAGAGACAATGGAGATCCCCATTCCCATCAGAGAGAAGACCTGCAACGGCATCAGAGAGAAACCGGTCATCAGATCGAAGTTGAGATGGATCAGCTTGTAAAGCGGATATTTCGACTCCCCGGCCGCCCGCTCTTCGTGTTCCACCACTACCTCAACCGGATTGCCGGAGTAGAGGTAGGCCAGCGCAGGAATAAAGGTGTTCGACTCTTTGGAGTCGATGATGGCGTTGATAATGTCCCGGTCATAACCACGCAGCATGCAGCCCTGGTCAGTCATGTGGATGTTGGTGATACGTTCACGCAGCCGATTCATCGCCTTGGAGGCAATATTCCGCCAGGCGCTGTCCTGCCGGTTGCGGCGGATGGAACCGACATAGTCGTGCCCCTTGTCCAATTCGGCCAGCAGCTTGCCGATCTCCTCCGGCGGATTCTGCAGATCGGCATCCAGGGTCACCACGAAGCGGCCACGGCAATGCTCGAACCCCGCGATGATGGCGGCATGCTGGCCGGCGTTGGCCCGCAGGCAGACCACCCGGGTCTCCTCGGGGCGCACCTGATACTGCTTGCGCAACAGCGCGACAGAACGATCGCGGCTGCCGTCATCGATAAAGATGATTTCATAGCTACGTTCCAACGCATCCAGTGCTGGATAGAGCCGGGAAAACAGCGACGGCAGCACCGCCTCTTCATTGTAGACCGGGATCACAACCGACAGATCGGGACGCCCTTCCAAAGTTTGCTCCGTCATGGAGTGACTTCTCCGCTAAGTAGTTTGTTCAGGGCATCGCACACCTGATCCAGTTCATCATCGGTCATCGTTGGAAACAGGGGCAGGGTCAGTGTCTGTTCACCGATCCGTTCCGCAACCGGAAAATCACCCGGTCCATAACCATAGTGCCGATAGAGAGAGAACAGATGCATCGCGGGATAGTGGATGCCGGTTCCGACACCCATCGCCTGCAGTTGTTCCTGAAAGGCCTTCCGGGAGGTGCCCAGGGAGAGATAGTCGATACAGACGGCGAACATATGCCAGCTGTGTCCCGGCACATCTTTGGGAATTACCAGGGCCGGATGCTTGCGCAGACGTTCGATATAACGCAGTGCCAACTCGCGGCGACGGTGGTTGAAACCCTCCAGTTTGGGCAGCTGCACCAGCCCCATGGCAGCCCCCACATCCGGCATATTCATCTTGCCGCCCCACTCCGGCACATCCATCCCGCCCTCGGCGTCCCGCTCGATTCCGTGGAAACGAATGCGCTCGATGCGGCGGATAAATTGGGGATCGCCACTGGCCAGCGCCCCGCCTTCAATGGTGGTGATGTTCTTGTTCGGATGGAAACTGAAACAGACCGGATTACCGGAAGCACCAACTTTGTGGCCGCCGATACCGGTGCCGATCGCTTGGGCGGCATCCTCGATCACCAGCAGATTATTCCGCTCAGCCAGATCGTAGATGGCGTGCATCTCCACCGCCAGACCCGCAAAGTGAACCGGCATAATGGCGCGGGTGCGAGGTGTCAACGCGGCTTCCACAGCCTTCACCGTGAGATTTCGGCTCACCAGATCGACATCCACAAAGACTGGGACGGCACCCACCCGAACGACCACATTGGCGCTGGCGGTAAAACTCATGGCGGGGACAATCACCTCATCCCCCGATCCGACACCGGAAGCGATAAGTGCGGCTTCCAGGGCGCTGGTCCCGGAGTTGAAGGCACGTACCTTGACGTCGCCGCCAATATAGGCCTCCAGTGCAGCCTCGAAGGCTTTCACCTTGGGACCGGTGGTGATCCAGCCGGACTCAAGCACCTCCTTGACAGCCTGCTGCTCCTCTTCACCTACAGTAGGGCGGGTAAATGGCAACATAATCAGCTCCTGGCGAGGATAAGCACACCGAGGATAATGACCCCGATACCAGAGAGACGCGCAATGCTCAGCACTTCACCAAACAGCGCCCAGGCGGCGAATGCATTCACCACATAACCGATGGAGAGCATCGGATAGGCAATCGAGACATCCACCCGTGAGAGCGCCAGAATCCATACGATGACGCTGATGCCGTAACAGAAGAGTCCGACCCAGAGCCAGGGTTCTCCCATCAGCCGCAAGGCCACAGCGCCGGAGTCGGCCATTTTCAGTTCGATGGCCCCCATGCTATTCACACTCGCCTTTAGTGCCAGTTGGGCGACGGCGTTGAGCAGCACGCCGGTCAAGATCAGGGAAAAACTTACCAGGTTCATCGGCGTATCACCGCTAATTTGCGTGGATCTCTGTAGATAATCTGCATCGGCATCTCATCAAAGTTAAATCTCGAAAAACTCTCTGCATCGAAAACAGCTATGGCCTGTTCATCCTGCAGCCAGCGCGATTTGAACGCAGCGAAACTTGGAATCCATTTCTCGGGTTCCTGACGAATGCCCATATCCAGTTCACTGCGCATAATGGCCAGTTTCACAGGTTTTCCGAGATAGAAGGGCAATGACTGAGGATAGGTCTCCACAGTATAAACCGGTGCACCGGCATCGACATAAGGACGAATCTGCTCAGCCAACGCCCGACTGGAACGGGAACTGCTCAGGGTCTGATAACCCCAGGAGAGCAGTTGCACTGAAAGCAACGCGGTCAACGCCAGCGCAGTTATGGCCTTTGGTCCGGCAGCGCCAAAATGCCTCACAAGCCAGAAACCACCGAACATCAGCCCTGTTGCGGCCAACCACCAGGGGCGATAGGTATGGAGCAGTTCAGCCGGCAGTGCGCTGGTCGCTACCAGATCGATCTGCCAGGCAGCACCCAGAAACACCAGGCCCACAACCGGCATCAGCCAGATCTCCGGACCAAGACGGGGATTTTCCGCCAGGGTTTTTCCGATCATCAGCGACAGCGCGGGAAACATCGGCAGCAGATAGGCGGGTAGTTGGGAGCTGCCCATGGAAAAAAAGACAAAAATGAATACCGCAAAGACCCAGAGAAAACGGATGGGATCGAAAAACGCCGTTTTCGCGGGTAACCAGGCAAAATCCGGTTTAAACAGATTTTTCGTTACCGCGCTGATCCAGGGCACCGCACCCAAAAGCAGAATAGCGAGGAAATACCACCAGGGCTTGTCCCGCATATGAACCGTGGAGGTATAACGGTCGAAGTGTTCGTGGATAAAGAAGAACTCCGGGAATTCCGGATTCGCCAGACTGACGGCGATAAACCAGGGGGCCGTCACCAGCAGAAAGAGCAACAGCCCCTTTCCCAAATGAAGATGCTTCCATAGCGCCCAGTCCCGCATCCACAGCGAGTAGAGCACAATTGCCGCACCCGGCAGCACCAGACCAATCAACCCCTTCGTCAGGGTAGCAACACCCAAGGCAGCCCAACCCAGTAGCATCCAGTTACGCACCTGGGTCGAATTCTCCCGGTCCGACTGGGCGATCAGCAGCGCCCCCACGCCAATGCCGAGAAACACGCTGACGGTCATGTCCAGCGTGATGATATGCCCCATTGCCACATAGAGCAGTCCACTCACCGACACCAGAAAAGCGTAGAATCCCGCCGCCTCTCCCCAGAGCCTGCCCGCCACAAACATCACCCAGAGCGCGCCCAGAAACGAGATCAGCGCCACCCAAAGCCGGGCTGTCGCGTTGCTCTCGCCAAACAGGGAGAAGCTGACCGCCGTCATCCAGTACTGGAAAACGGGCTTTTCAAAATATTTGAGGTCGTTGAGCCGGGGCGTGGTCCAGTCGCCCGTCGCCACCATCTCCCGGGGTATCTCCGCGTAACGCCCCTCGTCAGGCTCCATCAGGTCGCGGTATCCGAGCAGGGAGAACCAGATCACCGCAGCAATCGCCACGATCATCCATTTGGTGCTGGAGGTAAGGGAGAGATCAGACATCTATCGGGCCGGGAAACCTGGAGGTGAAAAAACCGGGCATGATAGCGGTGATTGCGTAAAAATACCAGAAATTCAGTAGATTATGCGACCTTTGAGCTATGATCGACTCTTATTCGACATATCTCCATGCCTCACCCCTTCAGGTTTAGCATTGTAAGGACCGTTGGCAGCAGGCTTCATGGCAGGCGCAGTGATTAGTTGACCCACCACAGACGCGAATTAAAATTTCAATCCAGGTAGCGACAGATCAGTCCAAGATTCACCTCATCCACCGGCAGTTTTACCCGCACCTGATAACCGCCGCCCAGGGCCTCTGAGATCAGATTGCCCTGGCGATCCTGCATCTCTTCAAGGATAAACGTCGTGTTGCCGGCCTGGGTCATCAGCTCCAGGCGATCACCCACCCGCAGCTTGTTTTTGATATCCAGATCGACCAGCCCGCTTCCTTTATCGACACCTGTCACTTCAGCGACAAAGATCTGCCGGTCGGCGCTGGAAGCACCGTTACGATAGTTCTGTAACTCGCTCGATTCATGGCGCTGATAGAAACCGTCGGTATAACCCCGGTTGGCAAGCCCTTCGAGATCGACCATCAATTCAGACTGGAAGGCGCGGCCCGCCACCGCATCGTCGATGGCTTGGCGATAGACCTGAGTGGTACGGGCGGTATAGTAGTGGGACTTGGTGCGCCCTTCGATCTTCAGGCAGTCGACACCGATCTCCACCAGCCGCTGCACATGTTCCACCGCACGCAGATCCCGGGAGTTCATGATGTAGGTTCCGTGCTCATCCTCAAAGATCGGCATCAGCTCGCCGGGACGCCCCTTCTCCTCCAGATAGTGAATCGCATCGGCTTCCGGCTGGTGGGTCATTTCGGCCACATCGAGGGGTTCATCCGGCCCGGCCACCGGTTGGCTGACCTTGTACTCCCAGCGGCAGGCGTTGGTACAGCTCCCCTGGTTTGCATCCCGGTGGTTGAAATAGCCCGAGAGCAGGCAACGCCCGGAATAGGCGATGCAGAGCGCCCCATGCACAAAGACCTCCAACTCCATATCGGGACAGGCCTGGCGAATGGCCTCGACCTCATCCAGGGAGAGCTCACGGGAAAGTATCACCCGTGTCAGCCCCTGCTGCTGCCAGAAACGCACTGCGGCGGCATTTGTGGTGTTGGCCTGAACCGAAAGATGCACCGGCATATCAGGCCAGCGCTCCCGCACCATCATGATCAAACCTGGGTCGGACATGATCAGCGCATCCGGCCCCATCTCCACTACCGGCGTCATATCGTCGATAAAGGTCTTCAACTTGGCCCCGTGAGGCATGATGTTGGTGGCCAGGTAGAAGTGCTTGCCCTGCCGATGCGCCTCATCGATACCAATTGCCAGATTTTCCGGAAGAAAGTCATTATTGCGCACCCGCAAACTGTAACGGGGCAGACCGGCATAGACGGCGTCCGCACCATAGGCGAAGGCGTAGCGGGCGTTCCTCAGGGTACCGGCAGGTGAGAGCAGTTCGGGTTTTTTCATGGTCAATTTTTGGAGTGAGGTTGAGTGGGCGGACGCAACTACCGCAGTTCAACCTCTATTGTGTGATTTGCACTGCCGAGGAACGGCCAGGTCCTCCGCACTACCACATCCACTTTTTCGCCAGGCAGGCTATCCATCAGCGCAATACGCACATCTGCATAGCTTTTGATTTCATGTTCGCCGACTCGGAGAATTCTGTCGCCCTTTCGTATACCCACCTTCTTAGCACCACTATGAGGACTGAAACCGCTTACCTTAATAGGTGATTCTTCAACATCCAGAAAGACACCCAGCTTACCGGTGGGATGCAGCCGGTTGGGTTTCGTCATCATTACAAAATCACCCATTGCCGGGTCGAGTTCGCTAGCCGTGGAGGCGTTGATTACAATCGCAGTGGTAACCGGCACCCGGCGCTTGAGCCGATTGGGGATCCCGGAACCATAGGCGATGTGGCCGCCACCAGCCAGAATCACCATATGCCCCTGCGGATTCTCACGAAACCAGACCGCTGCCCGTTCCGCCATACCTTCGTCCCAAAGCAGTTGTACATCCATGAAGTGATCGAAATTTCGTTTCTCCGGATGAGGATGCATCTGAAAGACGGATTCCAGCCGCTGCCGGTAAGCTGTATCACTGCGATCTATCTCTTTCGGGATACGCAGCTTCAGGGTTTTTTCAATGCTATCTATACCCCCGGCGGATGCCTGACTCGTAATCTCCTTTTCAAGATTCAGGGCGATCAGGGGGATACCCTTTTCCTTGGCGTAGCGAAAGATCGGCCGGTAGAGCCGGTAGTCATAGCGCCAGCGATCGAAATATTCTGACTCCCGAAGCAGTGCGTTTTCGTCGATCTCACCGCTGATGTAACGATCCAGCACCGGCTGAAACGGTTGCTGAAAAAATTCCAGACCGATCACCATATCCGGATGCTTTTTGTACATTCCCTGGATGATCGCCAACTGGTTCAGGTGATGTTCGTAACGATCATGGGTCTCGCCGACAAAGATTGCCTGCCGATCTTCAATCTGTTCCATCAACCGTTCAACATTCATCAGTTCAGAGAGCGCCACTACGGTAGCCTGTTGCTGCGATCCATGAGCCGGTTTCTCATCGGCCAAAACATCTGTGGCGCTAAACAAGCCAACCACGCCAAAAACCAGCAATAAAACGCTATAGTTGAGTGACTTCGACAATTTATTCCCCTTTTATTAAACCGCTTCCGATCAGGTTGTGATGTCGTAGAATAGAAATCCATGAACAATACGACCCACAATCGTCTATTACGTTTCATCCTGCCGATGATCTTACTACTGGCCTCCCGCACCCTCTTGGCGCAGCCTGTAGTCGATCACAGGATCGAGGTGAGCATCGATCCCGAGACAGGGAGTCTCCGCGTCAAGGATACCGTCACCCTGCCCAACAACGGCAACACCGGGTTTACCCTTCATGCCGGACTCAAGCCACGTATTCTAACCCCCGGCGTACAACTCTCCCAAACGAGTCGCGCCAACCGGGAGATTCCGCTGCAAGGCTATCGTGTCAGCCTGCCCCAAGGCGTGAAGCAATTCACCCTGGAGTATGCAGGGAAGATCGAGCACGGTTTCACCACCACCCACGAAAGTACCGGCCGCAGCCGACAGAGACTTGCAGGTACCATCTCGTCAGAGGGAGTATTTCTCGATGCCGGTGTTGCCTGGTATCCCCGGTTCGGCGACACTCTGAAAACCTTTTCTCTCAGTGTCGATCTGCCCGATGGCTGGCTGGTGGTCAGTCAGGGCAGTGGCCCCGGAAAAGCGCAAGGCAGCGGCGCAACGGTTTGGTCCGCCAATCTGCCCCAGGACGACATCTACCTCATCGCAGCGCCTTTCCACTTCTACTCGAAACAACAGGGAAATACCGAAGCACAGGTTTTTCTGCGCCAAAAGGATCCGAGCCTGGCGAACCGGTATCTGCAGGCTACCAGCCGCTATCTGACACTCTATGAAAAACTAATCGGCCCTTACCCCTACGCCAAGTTCGCACTGGTGGAGAACTTCTGGGAGACCGGCTACGGCATGCCTTCATTCACCCTTCTGGGTTCACGGGTGATCCGCCTGCCTTTCATCATATACACCTCCTATCCTCACGAAATTCTGCACAACTGGTGGGGCAACGGTGTCTATGTCGACTATGCGCAAGGCAACTGGAGCGAAGGGCTGACCAGCTACCTGGCGGACCATCTTCTGAAAGAGCAGCGGGGTCAGGGACTGAGCTACCGACGTTCTGCCCTGCAGCGTTATGGAGATTTCGTCCGCGACAGCAACGACTTTCCCCTCACCAACTTCCGCAGCCGCCACACCAGCGCCAGCCAGGCTGTGGGTTACGACAAGGCATTGATGTTGTTTCACATGCTGCGCCGCAAACTCGGTGACGAACCGTTCATCCAGGGACTGCGCCGCTTCTACCGCATCAACCTGTTTAAGCAGGCCGGTTACGCCGAGCTGCGCGGCGCATTCGAGCAGGTCAGTAGCGGCGATTTGAGAGTCTTTTTCCAGCAATGGACGGAACGAAACGGTGCACCCAGACTGGAACTCAGCGAACTCAAAGTGGCAGTACAAGCCGATGGTTACCGGCTATCCGGCAAGCTACGTCAGACTCAGGCAGCAGCCCCCTTTGAACTCGACATCCCCGCTATCATCTATCTGGCAGATGCACCCCCGCTGCGAATGACCCTGCCGATGCGAGAGCATTCATTGGACCTCGATTTCACCCTGCCAGAAAAACCCCTGCGTCTCGAAATCGATCCCTGGTTCGACCTTTTTCGTGAGCTGCACCCGGACGAGGTTCCCCCTGTCTTCAGCAAACTGTTTGGCGCAGAGCAGTTGCTCATCCTGCTGCCTGCCGATGCCCCAAAAACGCTGTTCGAAGGTTACCGGCAACTCGCAAACCAGTGGGCATCCGGGAACAACAATATAGAAATCAGACTCGACAAGGAGTTGAGCCAACTCCCGCAAGATCGACAGATCTGGCTGATGGGCAGGGAGAACCAATTTCTAGATATATTCAATAATACTTTGAATAACAATGATTATTCTGCGTCAGATAAAGCTATTTCTATCAAACAGAAAACCTTTTCCCGATCCGGTCACAGCTTTGCCTTTGCGGGGAGATCCGACTCAGGAAACACCATCGCCTGGCTGACCAGCGACGACCCGGCAAGTTTGCCGGGACTGGCGCGCAAACTGCCCCACTATGGGAAGTACAGCTACCTGGTGTTCGAAGGGGAACGACCCGATAACCGTGCCAAAGGCCAATGGGAGGTGAGCCAATCTCCACTGCAACGACAGATCTTCAATGGACCCATTGATCGTATCGCTCCTCCTGCACCACTATTGGAAGCCCTGGACAACCTTCCACACCCAAGCGCCGAAGGGACGGAGTCGACCTTGCAAGAGTTGAAGATGTGAATGCTGTACGTGCCTGATCCGCTACGCTTGATCAGGCCTACAACCCCAGCAGCTATTTGGGATCATCCAGCAGAGGCAGGATCTTCTGTTCAAAGGTCTGGTCATCAATGACCCCCTTGTGTGCCCCAGACAGTTTTCCAGTTTTGTCGAAGAAAACTGTGTAGGGGATCAGTCCACTGGCATTGCCCCACTTGGCAAGCAGTTTGCGATTGCTGCCTGGTTCCGCCACCAGCACCGGATAGTTGATTCCAAGGGTGCGCGCAACATTTTTCAGCCTGCGCGCTTCATCCAGACCCAGACCGATAATCTGTAAACCTTGCTTTCCATACTGCTCCTGGTAGTGAACAAACTCCTTGATTTCATTCAGACAGGGCGCACACCAACTGGCCCAAAAATTGAGCATTACAACCTTCCCATTCCATTCGGTTAGTGAGTGCATTTCTCCGTCCAGCCCTTTATAGCTGTAATCGGGCAGGCTGGGAGCCTGCTTTTCCTTTGACTCCGCCCCACTGCCCGTCGCCGAACCTGACCCGGCAAAACTGCTGGAAACAACAGTAATCAATACCGCCCCCAGCAGAGTGACCCATTTCTGTCTATTCATGGCCTACTGTTTCTCAATCTGCGCCTGCCTCTCTCCAATCAGATTCCACACCACCTTGTAGCGTTCACTGAGTTCACTGATATATTCAGCAGACTTTTCTGTAATCAGGCTCTGTGCAACCTTGTCAGGCATACTCACAAAACTGCGTTTGAGGCTGGGACGGCGTTCAATGATCATCACAAGATGAAACCCTGCAGGGGTCTGCACAATCTCACTTAGCTGATTATCTTCAAGACCGCTGACGGCCTTCTCGCTGTCAGGATGACCTGACCCCTCCTTGACCCAACCCATGTCGCCCCGCATCTGTTTGCCGTAGGGGTCAACGCTTCCAGGATGGAACAGATGTCGCCTTGAGGTTGGCAATCCAGTCAGATGCACCCAGTGCCTTCCAGAAGGCCTTCTCCTGTTTGTAGAGGATGTACTTGTCACCATTACCGGTCTCATTCGAGTGGCAGTTGGAGCAGTTGGGCACATCAACAGGGTTGGTACCCACGAAGGTGATTGGCTTACCGCTGTGTCTTCACAACAGGCTGCTGAGTGGTACAACCCACAGCCACTGCGACAGTGAGTGCCGTGAGCACAAAGGTATTTCTCCCCATTAGAAACCCCTTTTGGTTTCTATTTTCTACTTAGGAAAACCCAATTGAATGGGATGGTATTAAATGAAAAAACCCCGAATACTGCTTATCATTAACTGGAGCTGGGAAAACTATAGCAATCACATGGGAAAATCACAATTTTCCCTATGAAATCAATAGGTTGTTAATTTAAGAATATAATGATTTTCATTATCGACTGACTGTAGCCTGCAACAAACCATAGAGAGACAAACATGCCGTCAGAATTAATGTTCAGAATAAAGATGATAGGCTGGGACGGGTTGTCAACTTTCTTTCTCTCAACGCTGATTGTCCTGCTATCGTTGGGATTGAGCCTGATACCATCACTCCGCACAGTCTATCTAACCGCAAGAAAGACGCCCTCAACCGCTCCCGACAAAGCACTGCTTATCGTGCTGGGTGCGCAACTTGTGCAAGATGCCGTCTCTGCCCATTTTATTACACGGCTGCAGCGGGCATTGAACCTGTACAATCTGGCACCTGGACCGATATTGATCCTGGGCGGCATTACCGGCAAAAACCATTTCAGTGAGGCGGAACGAGGACGCGACTGGCTGGAGTCTGAAGGAGTCAGTAGCAATGATATCCAATTGGAGATGCGCTCACGCAATACCCTGGAAAATCTGAAGCATGCCCGCGACCTGATAGATCAAATCCAGCGGGTTCCCGTTTTCATCACAAGCCGTTTCCATCTAGCCAGATGCGCAGCCATGGCCAATGGCCTGGGGCTGCCATACCAGCTCTGTGCGGCGGAGGAGAAGCTGGTATTTAGACCCTCACTCATTTTTTTATGTCTGATGGAGGCCTTCTATCTGCATTGGTACCAAGTGGGAAAATTCTGGTCCAGATTGACCCAAAACAGAAAAAGCCTGGAACGGATCAGCTAGGATCTTTTGTTGACAGTCACCACCCCAGAAAAGAGAATATCCGCCCATTCAATGTGGGATGTCACTTATCCCGTTACTTTTTTGCTATTGAGCCATACCCGAAATGCTGGAAAACGAAGTCGCCACGCTGATTATCGAGACCCTCAACCTGCGGGTCGACCCCTCATCCATCGACCCTCAGGCCCCCCTGTTCACCGAAGGACTCGGGCTGGACTCTATCGATGCGCTTGAACTCGCCATGTCGATCTCGAAAAAATACGGCTTTCAACTCCGTTCCAATGACGAGAACAACGCCAACATCTTCGCCTCACTCAGCTCCCTGAGCAAACACATCGAATCCTGCCGCACGACGTGAACGTCGACACCTCCCATGTCCGGGGCCTGCGGCCACTCGTCATGGTGATGACCTTCAGTTACCCGGTAACGCTACACCTCGCTATCATCAATGGTTTTCTGCAACTGGCGGTCTGGATACTGTTGGCGATTGCAGTGGCACACTCTCTTCTTCTATTGAATTCGTCGAAACGCAAACTGACCGACCTGTTCCCCCCATTTGTTGCGGCACTGGCAGTCATCTGTCTGCTGCTGAAAGTCGAAACCGCCCTCTATCTGCCGCCGGTTCTAATCTCCAGTCTACTGTTCTATCTTTTTGGCCGGACCCTGTTGCCCGAACAGGAACCACTCATCACCCGCATCGCCCGCAGAATGGGTGACAATGATCTGCCTCACCGCCGCTACACACATGTACTTACCTGGGTCTGGACGCTCTTCTTTGCAGCTATTCTCATCGAGTCCGTACTACTGGCCCTGTTCGCGAGCATAGAGGTCTGGTCCCTCTTCACCAATTTCATCAACTACCTGTTGATCCTGGTACTATTCCTGTTGGATTATCTGGTCTTCCGGGTCATCTATTTCCGCCGACCACCCTCTCTCAACGCGGTCAGACGTGTACTGCGGGAGAGAAACCTGCAACGGATAGTGCGAGATTGAGCCACCTGCCTCTGATAACTTCAGCCGATCCGGAAAGGATCGTCGCCTGGCGTAATAATGAACCCTGCAGCCTGTCGCGACTGCTGATGGATGCAAAAACCCTAGCCGGACAGTTGCCGGATCGATCCTGCCTGATCAACCTCTGCGAAAACCGCTACCGATTTCTCGTTGGCCTGATTGCCGGCATTCTAAAAGGACAGAAAACCGTGCTGCCGCCAGGACGGGCAAATGAAGATCTCAAACGCCTGCAGCAGCGTTACGAATCGATCTATTGCCTGACCGACACAGATACACGGCTGGGTGACATAGAGATTCACCGCTACGTCGATCCCATCTCTAGTGACCCAGTTGAACAAGCAACACCCGAGGTACCCTCAGCCAAACCGCTCATCGAACTCTTCACATCCGGCAGCACCGGCAAAGCCACGCCCCAGCAAAAAAGCTGGGGCACCCTCTGGGAAGGCGCCCGGCTGACCGGTGTGCGACTGGGACTCGACAATCTGACCCAAGCGGCCGTACTCGCCACCGTCCCGCCGCAGCATATGTTCGGACTGGAGGCATCCATCCTGTTGCCGCTGCGATGGGGACTCTCAGTCTCATCCGAACAGCCCCTCTTTGCCGCTGACATCGCTGCATCGCTGGAAAAACTGCCCGCACCACGCATCCTCATCACCACCCCACTCCATCTGCGTAACTGTGTTGAGGAAGGGATCAAGCTACCGCAAACCGCCTTCATTCTGTCGGCTACATCAACCCTCTCTCCTACGCTGGCAGCCCAGGCTGAGAAACTGTTCGATACCCAGGTGCTCGAAATCTACGGCTCCACTGAAACCGGCGCAATCGCCACCCGCCGTCCAGCGCTGGAATCAGACTGGTCACTACTACCGGGCATAACCCTGAATCAGGAAACGAAAGCGTGGCGGGTGACAGCCGCCCATCTCGCGGAATCGATACTGCTCAGCGACCATCTGAAAAAAACGTCGGAACACCACTTCATCCTGCTTGGCCGGGATAGCGACATGGTAAAAATCGCAGGTAAACGTGCTTCCCTTGAGGATCTCAACCTGCGGCTTCAATCTCTCGATGGTGTAGAGGATGGCGTCTTTTTCCTTCCCGGCCGGAGATCAGCTTCGGTCCCCCGGCTCACCGCCTTTGTTGTCTCAAATATTTTGGACGAGCAGGAGATTGCCCAGGCATTGCGTGAACAGCTTGACCCGGCGTTCCTGCCCCGCCCGCTGTTTATAGTCGACCGATTGCCAAGGAACGCAACAGGCAAACTCCCGCAGAGTGCATTGGTGGCTCTGTTCAAACAGTGTGGGGCAAAGCAATGATCATCCCTGCAAACCACCCTGCCCTGGCCGGCCACTTCCCGGATAACCCCCTGGTTCCCGGCGTGGTGATGCTGGATTTTGTATTGCAGAAGGCCAGGAAAAAGGGGCTGAAAGTAACCGGTATCAGCCGTACAAAATTCATCGCCCCCTTGCGGGCCGATACCCCCTTCGAGATTGAGATCACCCTGTTGAAACAGGGCTGTGAGTTTCGTGTTCTGGCTATGGGCGACACCCTCGCGCACGGCACACTGAACTGTCCGGATCACTTTTCATGAGTCGCCACTGGCTGAAACAATCCGAACGCGGCAGCCTGTTTCTGATCCGTTTGATCACGCGCATCACCCTGCTCCTCGGTCGCCCGGCAGGCAGGCTGTTGCTCTACCCCATCACACTCTACTTCGTTCTCTTCTCCCGTAAGGCGCGTAATGCTTCGCGGAATTATCTTAAACGGGTGTTGCCACAACCGATCGGTTTGCGTCACATATTCCGTCACTACCACACCTTTGCCGCCACCATCCTCGACCGGATCTATCTGCTCTCCGGCAGGCAGGACTATTTCAACATCGATATCAGGGGTGAAACCCGGCTTCTGGAGCAGTTGAAAGATGGCCGGGGCTGTATGCTGCTGGGCTCCCATCTGGGCAGTTTCGAATTGCTGCGCAGTCTGGCGGCAACCCATCCGGATATATCAGTAAAGGCGCTGATGTATGAAGAGAATGCGGAGAAGATCAATCAGGTCATACAGGCACTGAACCCGGAGATCGCCGATATGATCATCCCTATCGGCAGGCCGGACAGCCTGTTTGAGGTTCAGGAGGCAGTCGAGCGGGGCGAGGTCATCGGTATCCTCGGCGACCGTATCGCCCTGGACGACAAACAGGTCAAGGTTCGTTTCTTCGATCAGACATGCCGTTTTCCCGCCGGACCCATGCTGATTGCCGGACTGTTGAAGATTCCTGTGGTGCTGTTTTTCGGCATCCACCAAGGCGGCCGGGACTATACAATCCACTTCGAACTACTCACTGAAGGCTTTCATCTCGACCGGGAAGAGCGTTGGCAACAGATCACCGAATGGACACAGCGTTACGCAAACCGGCTTGAACATCACACCCGGCAGGCTCCCTACAACTGGTTCAATTTCTACGATTTCTGGGACGAAACAGGGAACACACCGAAGTGAATCCAGCGGCGAAAAAAAACGGCCTGATCTGGCTGCTGCTGGTGATCGCCTCGGTCTGGATCATTGTCACTGCCCCTCCGCTCGAAAACGATATGGGTCAGTTTCTGCCCAGTGCGGTAACGCCGCAGCAGGCACTGCTGCTGGATGAGATCAGCCAGGGGACGGGATCACGTCTTTTCCTGCTGGCAGTCTCAGGTGGGGAACCGGCTCAGCTGGACGAAACAAGCCGCGCACTGAAACAGAAACTGTCAAAAACCAGCCATTTCCAACAGGTATTGAACGGCGAATCCCTGATCGACGAAAAAACCCGCCAACTACTCTTTGACTATCGCTATCTGCTGATAAAAACAGAGATCACCCAGGAAACCCTGCACAACGCCCTGCAGAAACGGTTACGGGAACTCACCTCTCCAGTAGGTATGCCCGGCAGACGCTATCTACCCAATGATCCCACTGCCGCTTCCCGGGAGATATTGACTCGATGGGCATCAAACAATGGGGCTATAGAGACCCGGGGAATCTGGCGTTCACCGGACAATACTCAGATTTTGCTGATGCTGCAGAGTAACTATCCGGCGACGGCACTCGATCAGCAGGCGGCTGCCATCGAAAGTATCAGGGCTGCATTCGGTACCCTGCCCGGCCATGAAAGGCTAAACCTGACCATCACCGGCCCCCCGTATTTTGGGGTGGAGTCGCGCCGCATCATCCGCCAGGAAGCGCGGTCGATGTCACTCTACGCCTCTATCGGCGTCGCCCTGCTGTTACTCTTCTCCTTCCGTTCATTGCGGCTGCTGCTGCTGGCGGCACTGCCACTTGCCAGTGGTGTGCTGGCCGGAACCGCAACGGTTTTACTCGCTTTCAACAGCATGCACGCCATCACCCTGGCCTTCGGCATCACCTTGATCGGCGTAGCGGTGGACTACCCGATTCACCTCTTTACCCATCTGCGCGATGGTGAACGCGGAGAGGAGGCCATGCGAAGAATCTGGCCCATCCTCAGACTCGGACTGATCACCACCGCACTGGGATTCAGCGCCTTGCTGCTGACCGATTTCGGCGGACTGGCTCAACTCGGCGCGTTTGCGGTGGCCGGTCTGTTTGCGGCGGCCCTGTCGACCCGATATCTGCTGCCCACGCTAACGCCGGAAAGTGTACAGCCCAATCCATTTGAACGGCCTGTCAGATGGCTCTTCTCTGCCCAATCACCCACCCGCCGCAGGCCTGCCATCCCACTGGTTATACTGGTATTGTCCGGCCTCACGCTTTTCCTCTCGGAGGAACAACTCTGGGAGCATGACCTGAGGCGGCTCAGCCCAATTTCAGCCGAGACACGGGAACAGGACCAGCAACTGCGGCAGCAATTGGGAGAAGCGGATGCTGGCCGTCTGCTGATCATTTCCGGCACATCCGCCGAAGATGTCCTGCTGCAGAGTGAGCAGTTGGAGGGTTTGCTGGAGCATGCCGTCAAGAAGGGGCTATTGAGCCGATTCGATCTGCCCTCCCGATTGCTGCCGAGCCACCGCATCCAGCTTGAAAACCGAAATCTACTACCTGATCGTAACTCACTGCAAAAAGATCTGGCGCAGGCAGTAGCGGGCATGCCCTTCAAAGCCGGGCTTTTTACCCCCTTTCTGGATGACGTGTCCGAGACTCGCAAGCGTACCCCCCTCAGCTTCGAACAACTGGAATCCTCTCCACTGGGCCTGCGTCTCTCCGCCCAACTACAACGGAAACCGGATGGCAAATGGCGGGGGCTTGTCCCGCTGACCGGCGTGAGTGACGAAGCCGCTCTGGAACAGTTGGTACAGCAGGCAGGCATCTCTATCGCCTATCTCAACCTGCACCGGGACACCTCGGACCTGGTGGGCAGCTACCGGGACGAGGCCCTGCGCCTCGCAGGCATGGGTGGGGTGGTTATCCTGTTTGTGCTGCTCTTCGCGCTGCGTAATCTGTCTCAGTTTGTCCGGGTGATTCTCCCGGTGGCCACCGCAGTTCTCACCACTGCCGCCCTGCTGGCATTTCTGGGAGAGCAGCTCTCCCTCTTCCACATCGCCGCCCTGTTGCTGGTCTTGGGAATCGGTCTCGACTATGCGCTCTTCGTGGCGTACACGCCGACCTCCGACCCGGCATTCCCCGCCACTCTGAGTTCACTGCTGATCTGCAATCTGTCTACCCTGCTGGTTTTTGGACTACTGGCTGCAACCAGTGTGCCCGTTCTGAGCGCCATTGGTCTCACGGTCCTCACAGGCGCTGTTTTCAGCCTTATTTTCAGTGTTTCGATGGTGCATAATGAGACGCATCCATAGCCCAATGCCGATAGGCGCCATTTGAATCGTTGATGGACCCACTCCAGATAACTGCATACACCACCGTCAGTGCCGCTGGAGATGGAAAAGAGGCACTGCAAAGCGCACTGCTCGAAGGCAAAGGGGGACTCCAGCCCAACGACTTCGGCCATGCCCCACTCGACACCTGGATCGGGCGCGTGGCTGATCTGGAAAACCGGCCATTGGATGAGGGCGACCGGCAGTTCGAGTGCCGCAACAACCGTCTGGCCCTGATGGCACTCCAGCAGGACGGCTTTCTAACTGCAGTTGAGTCCCTCAAATCCCGCGTTGATCCAACCCGCATCGGGCTTTTTCTCGGCACCAGCACCTCAGGTATCCTCAGCACTGAGCAGGCCTATCTGGAGTTGCGTAAGAGTGGACGCTGGCCTGCTGGATATCACTTCAAAGGCAGCCACGATCTCTTCTCAGCAACCCATTTCGTGCGGATGAAACTGGGTCTGAAAGGCCCCGCATTCTCAATCTCCACCGCTTGTTCATCCAGTGCCAAGGTCTTCTGTGACGCCCACCGGTTCATCTCCACCGGACTCTGTGATGCCGCCATCGTCGGCGGTGTCGACACGCTTTGTCTCACGACACTTTTCGGATTCAACTCACTGGAACTGGTCTCCAGGCAACCCTGCCGCCCTTTCGACCAGAACCGGGACGGGATCTCCATCGGTGAGGCAGCAGGTTTTATGGTCCTGGAAAAAAACAGCATGACCGGCTCAGGAGTCGCACTGCTCGGCTATGGTGAAAGCAGCGATGCCTACCATATCTCCACTCCGAGACCGGATGGCGCTGGTGCCAGACTCGCTATGGAGCAAGCCCTGAACCGGGCAGAACTGACAGTTGATGAGATCGACTATATCAATCTGCATGGCACCGCAACACCCAACAATGACCGGGCTGAGGCCAACTCGATCAATCGGCTCTTTCCGTCGTCAACCCCATGCAGTTCCACCAAAGGCTGGACCGGACACACGCTTGGTGCGGCGGGCATCACCGAATCGATCATCGCCTGCCTGGCGATTGAAGCAGGCTTCATACCCGGCACCCTCAACACCCAATCACCGGATGCAACCCTTGGGCTCAATATACAGCGCTCCATTGCAACAGAACCGGTAACCCGGGTATTGAGTAACTCCTTCGGTTTTGGCGGCAGTAACTGCAGTCTTCTCTTTGGACAAACCTCATGTTGAGCTTCTACCTGGAGGCACCCGCCGTTGCTGCCCCTGGGCTGGATGGCTGGGCGAACGCCAAACCTGTGCTGGCCGAGGAGACCGCCTATCAACCTGCCCCCTTGCCCAACTATGTGCCGCAAATCCTGCCACCAACCGCCCAACGCAGAGGCAGTCAAAGCACCCTGCTGGCCATCCAGGCTGCCCAGGAATCACTGGGTACGACAGAGATCGCCCCGACAAAACTGGCATCGATCTTCACCTCTTCCATCGGTGATCCGGAGATCGTCGATCGGCTCTGCTCTGCATTGGCAGATCCGCAACCGATGGTATCACCCACCCAGTTCCACAACTCGGTTCACAACGCCCCCGCCGGCTATTGGAGTATCGCCACCGATTCGCTGGAGAGTACCAGCAGCCTGGCGGCCGGCGACGCCAGTTTCGCTGCGGGTCTTTTGTCGGCCGCCGTTCAATGCCAGGCAGAGTCACGCTCGCTTCTGTTGGTCGCCTATGATCTGCCATTCGAAGCACCGCTGGATGCAACCCGCCAGCTCTCCGCTCCATTTGCCACTTCGATGGTAGTAACACCCTCCGCCAGCAGACAGACCCAGCTGCGCTGCACACTGGAAATTAACGCCATCTCTGCTCCAGCGTCCCGCATGGCTGACGCCAAATTGGAACAACTGCGCGTCGGCAACCCTGCAGCCCGCGCCCTGCCGTTATTGCAACAGTTGGCCTCCCCGACTGATGAAGAAACCCTCACTTTTGATTATCTGCCCGACTGCCAACTGCAATTGAAGTGCAAACCATGTTGAATAGACGGCAAATCTGCGAGCGGCTTCCCCACTCAGGCAGCATGTGCCTGCTCGACAACGTGAAGCACTGGGATAACGACAACATCCAATGCATTGCGCTCAACCACAGAGAACCTTCAAACCCACTACGCAACCCTGAGGGGCTGCCCACAATCAGCGGCGTCGAGTACGCCGCACAAGCCATGGCGGTTCACGGCAGTCTGCTTGCAGATGACGACTCGCCCCGCGTGGGTTTTCTTGCCGCCCTGCGGGATCTCGAACTCAAAACAGAATGGCTGCATAATCTGCCGGGAGAGCTGGTTATTTCCGCTCACAAGCTGGCTGCTGATGGGGGGGGCGCCATCTATGATTTCCATTTGGAAGCCAACTCGGAGTCCTTGATGGAAGGACGGGCCACGGTGATCTATCAGAACAGAGGGATAGAATCTTGAAACGAGCACTGGTAACAGGAGGCAGTGGCACCATCGGCGGCACAATCTGCAGAAAACTTGCTGCCGATGGCCTGTTTGTACTGATCCACGCCAACAGCAAACCGGAACGTGCCAGGCAACTGGCTGATGAGATCAACAACCAAGGGGGATTTGCCGAAGCGGTCTGTTTTGATGTGCGGGATAACAGACACTGCAAGGAGGCCATCGAACACCTGCTGCACGGGGGACCGGTGCAGGTTCTGGTCAACAATGCCGGCATCCACGATGACATGCCGATGGCAGGCATGGAAGCAAATCAATGGCAGAATGTCATCGATGTTTCACTGAACGGTTTTTTCAACGTCACCCAACCCCTGCTACTGCCGATGATGTCCACCCGATGGGGGCGCATCATCTCACTCTCTTCCGTGGCAGGCATCATGGGGAACCGGGGACAGACCAACTACGCTGCCGCCAAGGCAGGACTGCACGGCGCCAGCAAGTCCCTGGCCATTGAACTGGCCTCCCGTGGCATAACCGTAAATGTAGTTGCCCCAGGCGTTATCGAATCCCCGATGCTCGGAGAGCACTTTACACCGGAAGTCATCGACCGGTTGGTGCCGATGAAACGTGCGGGCAGGCCTGAAGAGGTGGCGGATCTGGTCTCTTTCCTCGCCTCTGAAAGCGCCGCTTATATCTCAGGGCAGATCATCTCCATCAACGGCGCAATGGCCTGAGTCAGGGACAGGATGCCGATTCCAGTAACAGTGGTCATACCCGCCTACAATGAGGCGGCCACCATTCGTGATCTGGCGAAACGTGTCTTGCAGCATACATCCCAACTCATCGTGGTGGATGACGGTTCCAGTGACAACACAGCTGAGCAGCTTGCCGATCTGCCGTTGACACTAATCAGGCATCAGGAAAACAGGGGTAAGGCAGCCAGTCTGCACGATGGCATGCAGGCGGCGGTGCAACAGGGCGCCACATGCGTCATCACCCTCGATGGCGACGGCCAGCATGTGCCGGAGGATATTCCCAAACTCTATGCAAGCTGGGAGGCCAATCCGGAACACCTGATCATAGGCGCACGACTGCAAAATCGTGAACAGGCCCCCAATGCGCGGCGCCGCGCCAATAACTTTGCCGACTTCTGGATATCCTGGGCGGCGGGTTGCCGCATCCAAGACAGTCAATCCGGGCTCCGGCTCTATCCTGCCGATGCGATTCAATCGGTTTTTGTTTCACACAGCAGAGAACGGGGGTTCGTTTTTGAGAGCGAATACCTGATCGAAGCGGCGAAAAAGGGTTTTGGATTCAGCACGGTTCCCGTCGAGTCCCGCTATCCACAACAGGCGCGGGCAAGCCACTTCCGTCCAGTGGTGGATATTACCCGTATCGTCCTGATGGTGGCGGGCAAACTCATCGCCAGCGGCATGTATCCCATGGGACTCTATCGGGTTTTATTCAGAGAGAATAACGAACCCGGCAGGTTTCCTCATGAGAAATAAGCGAGTAAACTTTCAACTGCAGGTTAAATATAAGCCTTTATCAACTTAAGGAGAGTCAGTGATGAAGCAGAAATTATTGGGCGTTCTGATCGTCGGTATGGTTACACTATTCCTGGCGGGATGCCCGCATCAGGCAATGGTCTACAACGTTGAGGACGCATCCGTTGTCGCCAACAAGGATGGGGTCACCATGGACGATGTCCGCAAGGCCATCATCCGCGCCGGCGCCACTCTCGGCTGGAACATGAATGATAAAGGTTCAGGCCTGGTTGAAGGCACCATTCATCTTCGCTCCCACATGGCGCAGGTCGATATTCCGTATGATGCCCAGACTTACAGCATCAAGTACAAAAACAGCGACAACCTAAAGTACGATGGCGAAAAGATCCACAGCAACTACAACGGTTGGATTCAGAACCTCGACCGGGCGATCAAGGCGCAGTTGAGTACGCTCTGATATCCGGTTGTTTCCGGAACGATAAACCACCCCGCCACAAGCAGACGGGGAATTAAATCGTAGGAGCGGCGCCTCGCCGCGATGACTCTGTCGATCGGCAAATCGCGGCGAGGCGCCGCTCCTACGTTCTGGCTGATAAACAGGAAAAGCATTTCCTGTTTATCCCACCCAGGCCCTGGCATTTCTGAAAAGACGCAACCAGGGTGCATCTTCACCCCAGCCATCAGGATGCCAGGAGTGTTGCACTGTACGAATTACCCGCTCGGGGTGCGGCATCATGATCGTGACCCTGCCATCGGTTGTGGTCAATCCGCCCATGCCTTCCGGTGAGCCGTTGGGGTTTGCCGGATAAGCGTTTGCCACTTCACCACTGTTTTCAACATAGCGTAATGCCATCAGTTCACCTGCCTTTGACAGATGTGCCGCATCACGAAACTCTGCTCTTCCCTCACCATGCGCCACTGCAATAGGTAGCCGCGAGCCACTCATGCCCTGCAGCATAATGGATGGAGAATCCACGACCTCTACAGTGACAAAACGGGCTTCGAACTGCTCGGAGCGGTTGCGCACAAAATGGGGCCAATGCGTTGCACCAGGGATCAGTTCATGCAGATTTGATAGCATTTGACAGCCGTTGCAGACCCCAAGTGTGAAGGTATCCTCCCGGTTGAAAAAGCTCTGAAACTGCTCTCTGGCACGGCCGTTGAAAAGGATCGACTTGGCCCAACCCTCACCTGCACCCAACACATCGCCGTATGAGAAACCGCCACAGGCCACCAACCCCTTGAACTGCTCCAGTGAGACACGCCCTTCGATGACATCGGACATGTGCACATCCACACACTCAAAACCGGCACGGTGGAAAGAGGCCGCCATCTCCAGTTGACCATTGACTCCCTGCTCGCGGAGGATCGCCATTGGTGGACGAACACCGGTGGCGATCATGGGCGCCGCCACATCTTCTTTCATATCGAATGAGAGTTGCACCTGCATGCCGGGGTCATCCGCAGAGATCCGCTCGAACTCCTCCTGGGCGCACTCAGGATTGTCACGCAATGCCTGCATCTGCCGGGTGGTCTCAGACCAGGCCTGCTGAAACTCTTTTCGAGTCCCCTCCAGCGTCGGCTTGCCGTTACGCAGAAATACAATACGATCAGACTCGTTGATACTTCCGATGACGTGACTATGATGCCCCAGACCCGCATCATGCAGCCGCTTCAGGACATCATCCGTATCATTATGCCGAACCTGAATCACAGCCCCCAGTTCTTCACTGAAGAGGATGGAGAAATCATCATCGCCAAGGTCATTCAACTCAATGCTGATACCACAGCGCCCGGCAAAGGCCATTTCGCTCAGGGTGGCAAATAACCCACCATCAGACCGGTCATGATAAGCCAACAGCAGGCCGTCCCGGTTCAACTCCTGAATCTGCGAAAAGAAGCGTTTCAGTGCATCGGGATCATTGAGATCCGCGCCACGATGTCCCATCTGCTTATAGACTTGCGCCAGGGCGGATGCCCCCAAACGGTTCATGCCCTTGCCCAAGTCAATCAGAATCAGATCGCTGTCGCCCAAGTCCGTGCGCAACTGGGGCGTCAGGGTGTACCGCACATCGCTAACCGGTGAGAAGGCCGTGATAATCAGAGAGAGCGGCGCGGTAACCTCACGCCTCTCTCCCCCCTCATCCCAGACCGTCTTCATCGACATGGAGTCTTTGCCCACCGGCACCGCAATACCCAGTGCGGGACAGAGCTCCATACCCACTGCCTTCACCGTCTCATAAAGTTTGGCATCCTCGCCGACATGGCCGGCAGGGGCCATCCAGTTAGCAGAGAGTTTGATATCGCTGATTTTATCGATGGAGGCAGCAGCGATATTGGTGATCGCCTCGCCAACGGCCATACGCCCGGAAGCGGGAGCGTCGATCAATGCGATGGGGGTTCGCTCACCCAGTGCCATCGCCTCGCCGGTATGCCCCATGAGACCCGAAGCAGTCACCGCCAAGTCGGCAACCGGCACCTGCCAGGGACCCACCATCTGATCCCGCGTCACCATACCGGTAATGGTGCGATCCCCGATGGAGATTAGAAAGGTCTTGTTTGCGACTGTCGGCAGGGACAGCACCCGCAGGGCCGCCTCTTTCAGGTCGACATCACTGAAATCAAGCTCCGGCTTGTGGAAGGTGCGATGATGCACATCCCGCAGCATGCGCGGCGCTTTCCCGAACAGCAAAGGCATGGGAATATCGATAGGGTTGTTATCGAAGTGGGCATCGCCCAGGATCAGGTGTTCCTCATCGATCGCCTCACCCACCACGGCATAAGGACAGCGCTCCCGCTCGCAGATCGCCCTGAATTCATCGAGGCGGTCGACATCCACAGCCATCACGTAACGTTCCTGGGACTCGTTACACCAGATCTCCATGGGAGACATGCCAGGATCATCGTTGGGTACAGTGCGCAACTCGAACCTGCCGCCCCGTCCGGCATCATGGACCAGTTCCGGCAGTGCATTGGAGAGACCACCCGCCCCTACGTCATGGATAAAGAGGATGGGATTATCGCTGCCTCTGGACCAACAGGCATCGATCACCTCCTGACAACGGCGCTCCATCTCCGGATTGGAGCGCTGCACCGAGGCGAAATCCAGATCTTCCGCCGAGGTGCCGCTAGCCATTGATGAAGCGGCACCGCCTCCAAGGCCGATCAACATCGCCGGCCCACCCAGCACCACCAGTGGGGAGCCATCGGGAAATGTGGTCTTTTCAATATGCTCGCCACGGATATTGCCCAATCCACCAGCCAGCATGATCGGTTTATGGTAGCCCCGTAACTCATCACCATCCGGTCCCGACACCCGCTCCTCGTAGGTTCGGAAATAGCCGCAGATATTGGGGCGGCCAAACTCATTATTGAAAGAGGCCGCACCGATGGGGCCTTCCAGCATAATATCGAGGGCGGAGACGATGCGACCCGGCTTGCCGTGATCGGTCTCCCAAGGCTGCCCGGCGCCAGGGATGCGCAGATTGGAAACCGAGAAACCGCAGAGTCCGGCCTTGGGTTTGGAACCCTTGCCGGTAGCCCCCTCGTCTCGGATCTCTCCGCCCGACCCTGTTGCTGCCCCCGGATCCGGCGAGATCGCAGTGGGATGGTTGTGGGTCTCCACCTTCATGAGGATATGAATATCCTCTTCGCCGAAACCGTAAATGTTGCTCTCGGCGTCAGGAATGAAGCGCTCGGCCCTTGGGCCACTGATCACTGCAGCGTTGTCTTTATAGGCAGAGAGAACATCTTCCGGCGCTTTCTCTGTGGTATTGCGGATCATTTTGAACAGCGAAAGATCCTGCTGTTTGCCATCGATGATCCAGTCGGCATTGAAGATCTTGTGACGACAATGCTCGGAGTTGGCCTGGGCAAACATCATCAGCTCAACATCGGTGGGATTGCGCCCCAAGCCCTGAAAACTCTCTACCAGATAGTCGATCTCATCATCCGATAACGCCAACCCAAGTTCCACGTTGGCCTGTTCCAGTGCCGGACACCCCGCCCCGATCACATCAACACTGATGAAAGGTTTAGGCTCTGCGTGGCTGAAAAGACAATCTGCATCCCCCATCTCCAGCAGCACCACCTCAGTCATACGGTCATGCAGCAGGGTCATCGCCGTATTGAGTTCATCATCGCCAAGGGTGTTCTCCCCGGCCCCCAGATAGTAGGCGATGCCGCGCTCGATCCGGACAACCTTCTCCAATCCACAGTGGTGCGCGATATCCGTCGCTTTGGTCGACCAAGGGGAGAGGGTGCCTGGACGCGGCACCACCAGCAACAGACTCCCTTCCGGATCGTGTTCCGTCAAATGGGGACCATAGCGCAGGACGCGTTCGAGAACCCCCTGCTCATCCTCCGCAAGTGACTGATCCACCTCGACAAAATGCATGTATTCCGCATACACGGAGAGAGGCTTGCCAAGGCTGCTTTTCAGCCGCTGAGCCAGTTTTTTCAGACGAGATTCGGAGAGCGCGGGTGCACCACGGAGAATGAGCATCGTCGGGCCTTTTCCTGCTTGTTGGGAGAAGGGGCAATGATACTCGAAAAAGGGACAGGTGGCAGGGTGAGCCATGAGCGAAGGTTCAGTGGATCTTCGCAGCATGGCGAACGACCGAACAGGAAGTCCGGGCCGGGGTTAATTTAGTACTCAGCGGTTTCGCCAGAGATGGCGAGGAAAGGTGACAGCAAATTTATGTGCGAGGCATTTCCGACGTCTAGATACCCGTAGGCCTGATCAAGCGTAGCGGATCGGGCATCTGTGCCTCCGGCTGCCGGTTCCGCTACGCTTGAACCGGCCTACGTTTTTCGCCTTTCACCTTTTGCCAGTCACCTTTTTTTCACCACTCGATCCGTTCGATCCCATCAAACGCCAGCTCGCTGCCATCTGCAAGTGTTACGTCACCGCCCGTGCTTACCATTTGCTTCCTGCTGCTTTATGTTTACTGGACTACAATATCCTTCCGGCGCATTATTTACCGATAATGAAAACCGTCGATATCCACACTCATCTTCTCAACCCAAGCGTCCGTTTTGATCGCCCACTTGATCGATTTATCGTCCGATTTTTCGCAAAAAAGTTAGGGGTCGAAGTCAAACGTCTGAAAGCAAATCCCTATTCAGTATATTTGGAGTCGATGGCACGCGCTATCAGTGAATCTCAGCACCTCGAAAAAACCTGTCTTTTTGGTGTTGACAGCCGGGTCGATCGCAAAGGCAGGGATATTCACCGCGACAAAACAGTCTGTGCCTCAACTGAAGATGTGCTCACTGCAACTGCACGTTACCCAGATAGCTTTATCCCTTTCCTATCGGTTAACCCAGATCGTCCGGATGCATTGGATCTCATCGATGAGTATGTCGAGCGCGGCTGCAAAGGAGCAAAATTTCTACAGAACTACTGGGGAATCGACCTCAATAACGAACGATTTCTTCCCTACTATGAAAAGCTTAAATCAAAAGATATCCCGCTGATCATACACATCGGTTGCGAATACACTGTTCAGTCTGACCCTGATTTTGAGCGGATCGACATGATTGAGTTACCTTTGAAATCCGGCGTGACGGTTATCGCCGCGCATATGGGATTGGGACGGCCGAATTACAAGTTGAGATTCTGGCGAAACCTTTCAAGGAACCCTGATTTCTTTGACCGGGACTACTACACCCTACTGGAAAAACTGACTGTTTACGATAATCTCTACGCTGATTTATCAGCTATTTTAACGCCATTCAAAGCCCGATCTCTCAGACACATCTCACAGCAAACAATGGCGCATGAGAAGATTCTTTTCGGCACAGACTTTCCAGTGCCTTTTCCAATTGTCTTCAATACCTATGATCTGGACATGACTACAAGACTCAGAATCAATGCTACGCAGAACCCGTTCGATCGCTACATTGAAGCTTTGTTTGAGTATTTCCCGGTAGGCAGCGCAATCTATAGTAATTACCAAAAGGTGCTTGGCATCACATGACTCAATCACAATGGATCATTGTGAACATTAATGCTGGCACTCATTGAGTCTGTCATTCACAGACGGAAATAATGAAAGGAGCAGTGTGACAAACAGAACCACTGGACTTGCTAATATTGCTGCAAACCCCGCAAAGTGGAAAAAGAGAACAGGGAGTTCCAGCGGAGCTGAAAAAATCACTGTTGGCGAAACAAATACTATGCCCAGCAACAACAGGCCTATCGAAACGACTACCCCAGCGCGCAACGTTCCACATGAAAATATCGACATGTCCACTACCTCTCATGACACGAATTATATGTAAGTATATTAGTGTTTACTTATTAATAAGTCAACGACAATACCATTTAGTACAAAACCGACCGGAAACAGATTCTATATAGAGTTTATCGGCCGGGTGCGGACCGACTTGAACCGGGAAGGGAATTCAGTAATTAATATCCTGTTCGTTGCACGCCATGTTGAATGTTCAAAAAGCTGACTGACAGTTGGCTTTTCCTGACCTCATTTAATCAATTCGATATCAGCCCGTCTGTTTTTAGATCTTGCCCGCTCAGTCCGGCCGCGCACTTTGGGCCTTGATTCACCATAGTGATATTTCAAAAGTAGATTGCTCTCGACACCCTGCGCCAGCAGAAGATCGGCAACACTTTGCGAGCGACGCTCCGACAGTCTCAGATTATATTTTTGCGACCCTTGATCATCCGCATGACCGGAGATCTTTATGCGCTTTATCTCCCCATCTGCCTTCACAAACTCTGCGAGTTTCCTAATGACCATACGGGAATCCTCATTCAGTTCATGAATATCCAGAGGAAAATGGATTTCAGTCAGTCGATAGTCGGCGAAACCTTTTGTGGATAGTTGCTTCAGGCACTTCCTGAAATCCTGATATGGAGCCTGAAAATAGACCGGTGAAAGCTGTAGATGCACACGTTTGCGCGCATCATCCCAGTCAGAAAAATCAATACTGGAAAGCATACCTCGATCAAGTGAGGCCAATATTCTGGTTGCCTGTTTGCGCTTGAGCAGGAGTGGGCGCAACCCTTTGTTCAGCATTACAGATTCGACCAACAGATCCGGTTCATCATAGACCCAGGTTGGCGAGGCTTCCCGCAACTCGGCGTCGACAGCGGATGGTGTCGGCTGAAAGCTGTCGATATGAAAGGAAAGCGTCTGACCCGCGCGCCGCAGAAAATAAGCGGTGCCAAATCCGGGAATCTCATGGCGCAGCTCACATTTCACCTTCGTACCGCTGAAATGCCATTCAGAGTTATGTTCGTCGGCAACGTAGGTTTCATCGCTGAACGGCAATGCAACCGTGATTATCGGCCACGCCGATAGTAAGATCAGAATTCCCGGCCAACATCTCATTTGGATTTAGGCACCTCATATTGCACGATAGTCACAGGCGTCAAACATATCGGCTAATATTCAGAATTCTTTACTTTCTATAATGCAGAGAAGCTGATTTATTGAAGTTATCTACAATTAATCCTTTCCGATCTCTCTGCCTCTGTGACCTCTATGTTTTACAACGAGGTTTCCGAACGATCACCAATTAGCAGAAATCACTCATTGCCATGATCTGAAAGAAAATCAATAAGTCCACGAAACCGCGCGAAATCCTCCCGACTGAACAACTCTTCTTCACCAAGAGGAACCTCAGCCAAAAGACTTTTCCAATCCTCTGCAGCCAAACACTTCTCCAACAGCGGGAAGATCTCCTGCTCCTCCTGGTCGATATGTTGCCGCTGAAGGGCAACAAACTCACGCCCGCGGATTTCCACCTCTTCCCGTGGCATCACCTCGCCCTGGATCACCCCCTCCAGGGTCTCCCTGAAACGGTGAGTCAATGCCTCCAGATCACGGTGCTGATCACCAATCCGCTCAAACAGTTCCCCATCTTCAGAACATCTGTTCTTTGCAACCTGAAATATCAAGTCTTCGGTGGGATGATGAATCTGCTCGGCGTAGTGTTCAATGAACTCCAGCAGTTCGATCTTGAGATCAAAATTCGATTCACGGCCAGCAAAAAAAGCGTCCAGCTGACTGTTCAATAGATCAAGCAGACGTCTCAATATGGTGTGATCGCGATGCAATCGTTCCAGAAGCGTACTCATGCCTTTTCCTTTCTTTTCAACCAGCGCCACAACAGACCCTGAGGACGGGCCTCTCCTGTCAGTATATAGCTCAATGCGTGTTCGTTTTGCAGGGTCCACTCCATCCGATTAGCGGCAGAGTGTGATCCGCAGAACAGAATCCGATCATTCCGATGCAGCATTTCATCCATTTCCGGGAGCAGCACCCGCTCATTATTTCTCAACATCATCAAAGGGATACACTGAAGTAATTTAGATCGATTCCGCGGATCCGTCACCACATCCCGAAGCCTTACCGCCTTCCCCTCCAGGACAGACTGGCAGACGGCGTGGGAGGTCTCCTCAGAAAACGCCACTTCCCATATATCCGGTGCATGAGAGGTCACCAGTGCCAAAATGCGGCTCACCAGTTCACAGGCCCACTCATCATCCTGATACAGGACAAGCTGCAGAAACTCATGCAGCATTGGGGTTCCAAGCAATACACGGATGCGGTTCGCCACTATGGCACTGGAGTGCATCACCATATCGGCATGCAGCGCTTCAATGATTGCGTCGTTATCCTGCCGGTTCTGCCGCATAATCACGAACAGATCCGGGTTGAGCTTACGTGCCGTCATGATAATCGAGAGATTGTTGGCATCATGGTCAGTACCGGCAATCAGTCCCACGGCGCGCTGAATATCAGCCTTCTGCAAGGTCTCTGCTTCAGTACCACGACCCGTGACACAGTGCTCTTTCGGCAGTCCGGTTTTCTCCGGCTCCGCCTCGACAATAACGAGCTCCAGCCCCTCCTTGCGCAACTGGTCATACACAGCCTTGCCAAAACGACCATACCCACATATCACCCACAACCCGTCACTTGGAGGGTAGATAGGATCTCTGAGTTCACTCTCTTCCCTGCCTGTCAACCACTCCTGCAACAGGTTGAGACAAGGTGCCTGCAATGCGGTGGCGAGATGAACAGCAAAGGTATCGAAGGGATCGATAATGTAGTCGGTACCGAATGAGGCCATGTTGGCTTCAATATCGTGGGAATCCGCGCGACAGATCACGGTTATATCCGGATGCAACAGCTTTGCGGTGATGGCCACCTTCAAATTAGCATCGTTAGAGTCGGTCAGTGCAACCACTCCAGAGCAGAGCGAATGCTTCAAACCCGCTTCCATCAAATGTATCGGCATGCGGACATCGGCACACAATGCCGGGACATACTGTCGCAGATTTTCCAGTTTAAGCAGATTGACCCGATCCTGACGTATATCGATTGCCACAGCATGCTGATCGCGGTCGGTGAGCGCCCGGATCAGTGCACTGCCGGTCTCACCATAACCACAGATCAAATAAAATCTATCGCGGATCCGCCGGATCTGGGCCGTAAAACGACGTTCAGTCAAAGCCCGTTGAAAAGTGGGATCCTGAAACAGCGTCAGCAGGGTACCAATAGAGTAGAGCCAGACAACAACGGTAAAAAAAATGGAGAAGGTCACCCAGAGGCGCTGGGCATTGGTGAACTCAAATGGAATCTCCCCAAAGCCAATGGTGCTGGCCATGAAGCTGACGAAGTAGAAGGCATGAAAGAAATCCATGCGCCAGGGATTGCCATCTGCATCCTGCCCTGGGATCAGCACCAGACCCAGCACTGCGATGGCATAGGTGAGGATCAGGGCCAGCAACGGCGCCCGCATGCGCCGAAAGATAAGAAAGATGATGTTTTGCATGACGGATTAGCCGTCAGCGCCGCAACATGACCGTTTCGATAACCAACAGCACAACAGAGACCACATTGGCCAGCATGGCGCCACCGGAAAGGGAGACAATACTGGCGGTTACCACCGGCGTAAGTCCGGTTGTTGCAATCTGCTCCGCCACGGTCCAGACCAGGGCGGCGGCAAAAAGCTGCAGCAGCGCCACCAGGCTGGTGGCAAGCAGCACCGCCCCCATCTGCGTCCGGTCACCGAATTTCAGCACCGTTGCAACCAGGTTAACAACGATCACCGCAAACAACTCGTACACATGATGGTGATCCGGATTATCCAGTTCGCCGACAAAAAAACCAAAGTTGAGGGTCAAGGCCAAAACAATGAAGAAACCGAAAAGGACTTTTTCAGGGTTCACACTATGTCTCCTTTGTCATCGAGTTATTTCATGCCGCAATGAGGCCAATGCTTATTGATTGACTCGTTGCACCGTCAGTTCGAGCTTTGTCCCGATGGGTGGCGCACGCTCAGCGTCGATGAAGACGAAACCCCACTGCTCCAATCCAAGACCCAAGCGGTGTTCGATAATACTTGCGGGGTCATGGACCACACCGATCAGCGTACCGTTCATCTGAGCAAAATAACGGTCTCCTTCGATGAAGGTGGAACCGGTGTAGCTCCATACCTGCTTTTTATCGTCCTTGGACGCTGCACCGCGCAACTTGACGAGATCGAGCAGATCAACCTCGACCCGCTTACCCTTCTCTTCCCAACTGACGCGAATATCCACAGCATCACCCTCTACCGGTTTGGTATCGAAGTGATATTCAGGTAGCCGAACACCTTTGGCATCCAGGCCAATCAGAATACATGCCAGATTAAACTCAAAGGCATTGGCATCCATTTCAAGCACGCTCTCGTAGGATTTGAAGCCGCCCTTCATCACTGCCATATATTCTATCGGTCCACCCTCTTCATAATAGAGCATGGCGCCCGGGAGACTAAAACGCCCCGCTTTCTTGTCCAACTGAATGTTGCCGATACGGTACTTGCCCCCCCCCAGATCCTCGACCCGGGGTTTCTCTTTCATCAAACCGTCATCCATTTCACCGATTTGAGGAGGCATCACGGCCTGCCCCGCATCAGGCGTTTTGACTTCCGCCAAAACCGTGCAGGAAAAGGCAAACAGGCCAAACACAATATAGGCTATTGCCGTGATTTTGATTCGACTCTCAGACATATTCTCTCCCTTCATGGTTTGATTCCCGTTACGATCCGATGAGGCATTGGTGGTGGAAAGGGACTCTTCTCTATACTAGTAAAACCCTGCTGCTTCATCCAATCCGCCACATCGGCATCCGCATGCACTCCACCATCTTCTGCTGTCAGCAACATATTGAGGCCGAACAGAGTGGCAAACAGGGGACTGTTCCCACCTGCATCGGTAAACACATCGTTCACCACCAGCATGCCGCCCGGCTCAAGGGCATCAAAGGCCCTCTGGATGAAGCCACGGCAGGTTTGTTCGCTCTCACGATGAAAAACACCAGAGATCAATACAACATCGTTGCCCACTGGAAAAGCATCCTGCATGTAATCCAGCGGCTCGGTTTTGACTCGCTCAGACATTCCCATGGATTCAACGATCTCGACCGCTATCGCCACCACATCAGGCAAGTCCAATACGCGGGAGTGCAGCGCCGAATTTTTTTGCGCAAACAGCGCCGAATAGGTGCCCGGCCCACCGCCCACATCGATCATGCGGGTTCTCCCGGAGAGATCGACCAATTCGACCATAACCTGTCCGATACCCAACGCCCGATCATGCATGCCGTAGACAAAGTCACGGGTCTGCGCCTTGTCGTTACCGGTATAGGTCTCAGGAGGCATCTGCGGCCTGTCCTCTTTTAACGCCTGTTCCAGGTTGCCCCAGGTAGTGTAGAGATTGTCGCTGTAACGGAGAGCATTGCCCAGATAGGCCGGGCTTCCAGAGGTAAGGAAGGTTTGGCTCAAGGACGTATTGGTAAAGTTGTTTTCCCGCTCGTCAACGAGATCCAATCCGACGCAGGCTTTGAGGAACAGCCGCGTCGGCCTCGGTTGAGTGCCCAGTGCGGTGGTAATCTCCTGTAACGTTTTCCCACCATCCGAGAGCAGATCGAACAGCCCCATTCTATTGGCGGTAAGCAGGGTCTGTGAATCCCAATAGGCGGTCGACAACTTCATCAACGGTGCAGGACTCAAACCCTGCATGTTTTTGTTGGACTGACTCACTCCATTCTCCTTGTAGTGGTGTTTACAGGATTTTTCCATCTGTCAGATTCTAACCCAATCCGCTAGACTGAAGTAATTTTCAGCCATTCACAAATCCATGCAATTTCATAAACAACAGATCCTTGTCATCACCCTGGCACTGCTGATCCCCATCATCCCCTTCGTGGTGATCGGGGAACTTCCAGGGGAGCAGTGGCTCTCCGCCACCGATGATAACGCACTCTACTTCGGATTGACCGGGGCGGGCCTGCTGGCCAGTGATATCCTGCTGCCGATTCCTTCGAGTATTGTAGGTACCATGCTCGGCGCCCGTCTCGGTATTATCCCGGGCTGGCTCTGGTGCTGGCTTGGACTGATGCTGGGAAATGTGTTCGGTTGGCTGGCCGGGCGTATGCTGTTCGCCAGACCCGACAGGAAGTTGCCCGAGGCACCAACGCTGGTCATACTCGCCATCAGCCGACCGGTGCCGGTGCTGGCAGAAGCGGTCGCCTTCGCCGCCGGTGCGGGAGGCATGTCACTGCAGCACTTTTTTCTGCTCACGCTCATCGCAAACGGGCTGATCTCCCTGGTTCTGGCAGGTAACGGGGCCACCCTTCTGCCGGATTCATTTCTCGGCCCCGGCCTGCTGATTCCATTGGGTCTGCCGGTGGTAACCTGGCTTGTCTGGCGACACTATCGGAAACGGAGCGACGATAGCGGCGCATCTTCAACAAGCTGAAGTTCAGCTGCAGTGGTGCGCACAGCGCACCCTACAGGAAGTAGAAACAGATCCCGGCAAACAGATTGAATGCCTGTTAATATTTAATTCCGCGCAAGTGTTCCTGCCGAACTTTCATCGACTCACGGATATTGGACATCTCCTGCTGGATGAGTTCCAGCTTATGAACGGCCTCTTCAGGCAGGCCCTCTGGATAGACCAATTCGCCATCAGCATTGTAATAACCGCCATTTTGCAAAAAACGGTCTGTCAATTCCGATATCTCACCTTTGTAGCGTTCCATAGCTTCTTCAGCGATCTCCTTGATCTCGGCATCAGCCTGCACCTTGCCCAGGTAAGCCTCGAAGGAGACCTCTTCTGACTCGCCACCCTTGACCTGTTCTGTAACTGCCTGGCCACTTACCGGCTGAGATATCTTTTCCTGGTCCGTGATAGCGGTTTTTGCCACCGGGGCTGGTGACTCCACCTCCAGCGACGACATCTCGACAACCTGATGCTCTTTTATTTCGGGGAAGGGGGCATGTCCCGGCGTGTCGTCAGCCTGCAACTGCACCTGCTGAATATCCTCCAGCCCATTCGAACCATCAGCAAATTCATCCTCCCCGGAGAAGAGATCAAGGAGCATCAGAACAGCCACAAACGCCACCCCAACCGTTATGATATTTTGCATGTTCATAAGCAGGATAATGCGCCAATCTCTCCCGTATTTCCAATAAAAACCCACCCCGGCTCCAGCTAGGGTGGGTTTGTTGTTTCTCACTTCAAGGGCCTCCCTGGCCCCTGATCATCCAGACTTACGGCGCCAGCGGCGGCAGGTTTGGAATTACATAGTGAGTGCCGTCAGAGTCGAACTCAGCCTTCCATTCCCAGACTCCACCGAAGGGAACCCGACGGTTGAGGATAGTCTGAATATCGGCGGTCTTGGCACCAGGATCACAGGCAGTCACTGCTTGCGCAGCGGGAGCCAGGGTACCCAAGAGCGACGTACCAGCAGCGATCGTGCGGTTGTCAGGCACACCGGTCAACGTCATCTCCAGGTTCTGGATTTCTGCGTCACCGATATTCTCAACCGTGATGATCATGCCATAGAGGTAGGTGTAACGACCCGTGCGGGTAACCCAACAGTTCTCATAGTTGGTCACATAGGCCAGACCGATCGCGATGAACTCGGCATCGGACGCAGCAGAGGCACCGTGGTTATCGGTTACCCTCAATGTAGCCACACCAGAGGTTGGTACCGGGAAGGTCTTGGTCACTACGGACCAGTCACCTGCTGTTACGGGGGTACCGTCGTCAGGCACTTCATTGAAGACAGCATTACCGTTCAGATCCCACTCGTATGACGTGATGGTATCACCAGGGTTCGGATCGAAGGATGCCGAGCCGTCGAAGATTACCGGTGTACCAGGAATCGTAGCCCAAGGACCGTTGGTTACCGGAACCGGTGGCACCTGGAAGGTACCCACTTCAACGTTCAGCGAATCACTGTCGGTCATGGCCGGATCGGGATTGGCAGGAGTACCGCCATTATCCGTCACCTGCAGGGTCACCGTGTAGTTGGCCGTTGCACCCGTATCAGGATAGACATTGCTGGCAGTCACGCCAACCGCGCCTTCACCCGCTGCCGGGAAAGGTCCGGCTTCCCACCAGAGACCGTCACTTGCGTCGAAGTCCCATCTGTAGACAAACAGTGCCTTGGTCGGGTCGGTGTGCACCGAAGCGGAACCATCAAAGTTCACAACAGTACCAGGCAGTACGGATTGATCAGGACCAGCCTGTGCAACCGGTGGCAGACTGGCTACTTCAGGCGCCAGGATTGCCAGGGCGACATAGGTATCGAAGTCCGTGTTGAACCAGTTGTAGATACCACGGAAGTAACTGCCCTTATAGGTGGTGGACGTGAACTGACGGCTGTTGACCAGCCAATTGGTGTACTCCTGAGTCCAATCGATACCCCGGAAGTTGTCGTCCGGAATACCATAGAGCTTCATCGCCTTGTAGAAACCGTACATGGCGTAGAAGTTCCGAGTGTTGCCGTCGCTCGCGGTGGTGAAGAAGTTACGCTCCAGGTAGTCCAGCGCACGCTGCACTCTTGAATCACCGATAGGCGTACCCACCCACTGGTGATCGATCACGCCCGCAGCGGTGCGTGCATAGTTGGGGCTACCGCACGAGGTGTAGCAAAAACCACCGCCGTGCCCGGTAGTACCCGGATACTGGGAGTAAGTCAGCCATCCATCCTGCTGAGTCTTGGCAGCCGGATTGGCATCGATCTGCCAACGGGCAGCCGCTTCAGCCAGCGCTAGCGCCGGCCACTGGTTGACGGAGTTATCAGGACCGGACGAATGCTGACCATAACGCCAGCCGTTGCGCACACAGCTGTTGGCATCACCCTGAGACCAGACCAGATAGTCCTTGGTGTCGACGGCGATGTCATAGAGCGACATGCCGTTGACCGCAGCATTGCCGTAGGTAACCACATGGGACTGCCCCGTCGCCTTGCTACCCGCATTGACGATAGCCATCATCATGAAGGGGGTGTAGTACTGGTTGCTGGACTGGAAGCGCAGACCCTTGTTGTCGTTGTCGGCATCGCTATCACCCAACTCAGGATCGCCTACGCAGGCCTGGTTGGTCATGTTGATATGAACCGGATAGACCCGCAGGATACAGGCCAGACCCTCCTCGACCACTGCCTTGTAGATATCCTCGTCGTTGGAGTCGAGGTTATGGCCATGGTTCTCAAAGGCAAGCAGCGCCATACCCGTGGACACACCATACTGGCCGCTACCATAGAAGCAGCCCTGATAGGAGCCGCCGGTAAGGATACGGTTGTATGAGTAGCGCAGACCATCATCGATCGCATCGTTCTTCTGGCGGTTCAGATTATCTGTACCTATGACCAGCATGTTGATGGTTTCGGAGTCGGTATCTGCAATGTTGCCGGGATCCCGGCAGGTAAGCCGCGCCCAGTGAGGCGCTGCGGAAGCATAGGTGTGGGTTGTATTGATAAAGCGGGTAGCGCCAGGGGCAGTCCATAGAGTGGCGGGGGTGCCGTCACTGAACTGCCAGCGGCACTCATAGGCCGCCGCGCCTTCCACGTTGCCGAAGAGTATGCGCTGCTCACCTGACAACGCATAGGCTGTCGTCACATTATCACCACTTGGCTGTACGCGTACGTTTACCGCCGCCTCCACGCTGGACATCGCCAGCATGGCTAAAGGTGCAAGCATCGCCAGCCAACGCCATTTTATCGATCTCTTCATCGGATTCCCCTCCGTTACTACTTGAATTGGCATCCATGCCGACTTTTCATTCCGACTCAAATCTCCTCTCTATTGCCACGTACGGATGATTTATCCGCATTCTCCCCGTGGATCACAGACAGGCTGTGAGCCCAAACTCCTTATTACAAGTCTAGGAATCAAGGCTGCGTCTTACCATGCGAAATCAAGACAATTCGATCAATAACAGCGATAACAATGACACTGATCAACTCATATATCGGAGAGGTGGGAACGATTCGACTCAAACCTTTTTACAACGGCAAACCGCCAGGGTAAAAAGCCGGGAGACTGCCGGCGGAAGGGATAAATCCGACAGATTCCCAGGCAATAAAAAACCCACCCCGGCTCCAGCCTGGGGTGGGTTTGTTGTTTCTCACTTCAAGGGCCTCCCTGGCCCCTGATCATCCAGACTTACGGCGCCAGCGGCGGCAGGTTTGGAATTACATAGTGAGTGCCGTCTGAGTCGAACTCAGCCTTCCATTCCCAGGTTCCACCGAAGGGAACACGGCGGTTGAGAATAGTCGATATATCGGCAGTCTTGGCGCCAGGATCACAGGCAGTCGCTGCCTGAGCAGCAGGAGCCAGGGTACCCAAGAGTGACATACCGTCAACGATCGTGCGGTTGTCAGGCACACCGGTCAGCGTCATCTCCAGGTTCTGGATTTCTGCGTCACCGATGTTTTCAACCGTGATGATCATGCCGTAGTGGTAGGTAAAACGACCCGTGCGGGTAACCCAACAGTTCTCATAGGCGGTCACATAGGCCAGACCGACCGCTATGAACTCGGCATCGGAGGAGGCAGAGGCACCGTGGTTATCGGTCACCCGCAATGTAGCCACACCAGAGGTAGGTGCTGGGAAGGTCTTGGTCACCACGCCTGGAGCTACGGGAGTACCGTCGTCAGGCACTTCGTTGAAGATGCCATCACCATCCAGATCCCAGTCGTATGAGACGATAGTGTCACCTGGGTTCGGATCGAAGGATGCCGAACCGTCGAAGGTTACCGGAACGCCAGGAATCGCAGCCCAAGGACCGTTGGTTACTGGAACCGGTGGCACCTGGAAGGTACCCACTTCAACGTTCAGTGAATCACTGTCGGTCATGGCCGGATCGGGATTGGCAGGGGTACCGCCATTGTCCGTCACCTGCAGGGTCACCGTGTAGTTGGCGGTTGCACCCGTATCAGGATAGACATTGCTGGCAGTCACGCCAACCGAACCTTCACCCGCTGCCGGGAAAGGTCCTGCTTCCCACCAGAGACCGTCACTTGCATCGAAGTCCCATCTGTAGACAAACAGTGCCTTGGTCGGGTCGGCGTGTACTGAAGCGGAACCATCAAAGTTCACAACAGTACCAGGCAGTACGGATTGATCAGGACCAGCCTGTGCAACCGGTGGCAGACTGGCTACTTCAGGCGCCAGGATTGCCAGGGCGACATAGGTATCGAAGTCCGTGTTGAACCAGTTGTAGATACCACGGAAGTAACTGCCCTTATAGGTGGTGGACGTGAACTGACGGCTGTTGACCAGCCAATTGGTGTACTCCTGAGTCCAGTCGATACCCCGGAAGTTGTCGTCCGGAATACCATAGAGCTTCATCGCCTTGTAGAAACCATACATGGCATAGAAGTTCCGAGTGTTGCCGTCGCTCGCTGTGGTAAAGAAGTTACGCTCCAGGTAGTCCAGCGCGCGCTGCACTCTTGAATCACCGATAGGCGTACCCACCCACTGGTGGTCGATCACGCCCGCAGCGGTGCGTGCATAGTTGGAGCTACCGCACGAGGTGTAGCAAAAACCACCGCCGTGCCCGGTAGTACCCGGATACTGGGAGTAGGTCAGCCATGCATCCTGTTGGGTCTTGGCAACCGGATTGGCATCTATACCCCACCGGGTAGCAGCCTCAGCCAGCGCCAGCGCAGGCCACTGGTTCGCGGAGTTATCCGGACCAGCGGAGTGTTCCCAGTAACGCCAACCGTTACGGACACAGCTGTTGGCATCACCCTGCGACCAGACCAGATAGTCCTTGGTGTCGATGGCGATGTCATAGAGCGTCATGCCGTTGACCGCAGCATTGCCATAATTGACCACATGGGACTGCCCGGTCGCCAGACTACCCGCATTGACGATAGCCATCATCATGAAGGGGGTGTAGTACTGGTTGGTGGACTGGAAGCGCAGACCCTTGTTGTCGTTGTCAGCATCGCTATCACCCAACTCAGGATCGCCTACGCAGGCCTGGTTGGTCATGTTGATCGCCGTGGGATAGACCCGCAGAATACAGGCCAGACCATCCTCGACCACCGCCTTGTAGATATCCTCGTCGTTGGAGTCGAGGTTATGGCCGTGGTTCTCGAAGGCAAGCAGCGCCATACCGGTGGACGCACCATACTGCCCGCTCCCATAGAAGCAGCCCTGATAGGTGCCGCCGGTAAGGATACGGTTGTATGAGTAGCGCAGACCATCATCGATCGCATCGTTCTTCTGGCGGTTCAGATTATCTGTACCTATGACCAGCATATTGATGGTTTCGGAGTCGGTATCTGCAATGTTGCCGGGATCCCGGCAGGTAAGCCGCGCCCAGTGAGGTGCTGCGGAAGCATAGGTGTGGGTTGTATTGATAAAGCGGGTAGCGCCCGGAGCAGCCCATGCAGTGGCGGGTGTGCCGTCACTGAACTGCCAGCGGCACTCATAGGCCGCCGCGCCCTCTACGTTGCCGAAGAGTATGCGCTGCTCACCTGACAACGCATAGGCTGTCGTTACATTATCACCACTTGGCTGTACGCGTACGTTTACCGCCGCCTCCACGCTGGACATCGCCAGCATGGCTAACGGCGCAAGCATCGCCAGCCAACGCCATTTTATCGATCTCTTCATCGGATTCCCCTCCGTTAATTGAGACTACTTGATTTGGCCATCCAGGCCGGTTTACTCATCCCGGCTCAAAGCCCGTCCTTTTTCCACGTGCAGACGGTTGGTCCGCATTCTCCCCGTAGATTTCAGACAGGCTATGAACCCGAATTCCTTGATTGTCGTTTAAGCTTTGGCGCGGCGGCGCTTTGCCATGCCAAGCCCTGCCAGTCCTGCAAGCATCAGCAACAGTGCTGAAGGCTCAGGAACCTGGCCACCGCCACCGGTGTTGTCGACAACAACCACATTGAAGTTGTCGATGCGGAAGGCATCGCCAATAGTTGCCGCATCGAACAGCCAAATGGTGTCGAAAGCGAGATCCACCAAGGTGATGCTCATGGCTTCAAAAGCCGTTCCGGACTGGGTGATAGTGTCAGAACCAACAACCGCACCGCCAAACAGCGCCTGCATTACCAGCGTGGAGGCACTTGGCAGCGGGGAGTCGAACATGGCATCAAGAGAGATGGTGGTATCGAAACCGGTACCGCCAACCGATGCGCCAGGGGCGTCGATGTTGATGAAGCTCTTATCGGGGCCAGCACCCATGATCTCATACGTATCAGCGCCGCTGAGCAGGAACTCATTGGGATCACCGAATTCGGTGGTTACAAATGTGTCCGCCCAGGAAGTGAAATCACCCGCAGAGAACTGGTAACCTTCAACCAGCGGATCGGGAGTGCCGTCCAGACCCAAAAAATCGATCGGCATCGCGGATGCCGCCGAACCCCAAACCAGAAGAGCCGCGCCCGCCAGGGCCAGTGCGGTGCTCTTAAAGCCATTACCCATTACACGATTCATTATGGAAACCTCCAGGTTAACGAAATTGCAGTTTGTAAACTGACAACATTCTTTCAAAGTCGCCTTACACAGAGCAATTTCCAGGCCAACAAACTATTTATACTTATATTTCAATTAGTTAATGGCATTCACTCAAAACAAAGGAAGTCTATTTGTTCCCAATTGTAAAGTTATCCGGCACCTGTGAAATCTCAAAACCAGCACAAAACAGGAATCTTGTTCCTTTATGGCAATCTACCTTACGAAGCAATCGTTTGAAGTTTTTCTTATCCACTGGTTTAAATACGACTATTCAATGACTTGTCGCTGATTCTGGAGATAAAAATAAATTAAGCTTATTAGCATCTGCTTAATCTTTGCTGTGCCGGCAAAGGAAAAAAAGTGTAAAGTTTTTCGACACAATTTTTTACTCTCCATTAAAACCCAGAGCTAGGATATGCTGTATCGAGACAAAATCAGTGAGTTACATGTTTAGCGACGGCATCTACAAGCGACTCTTTATCCCCTATGTGGTCACTCTGCTCTTCAGTGCAGGCATGGCTTGGTGGATGGGCAGTCAACTCTTTTCCGAAACACTGGAAAAGCGTCTGCACGAACAACTGATCCATGCCGTAGAGACACTCTCCCGCAGGGATTTTCCGCATACGACCGGCATCGTGGAACAGCTATCACACCTGATCCGAGCCGATCTATCCCTCATCGGCAAAGATGGCTTGATCGACTTTACGACCTTCAAGGGGGAGAAAGGCGATCTGCAAACGATTGTCACTGGATTGCTCGCCGATCACCCTAACCTGCTGAACTCCGAATATCGCCACAGAGTCGACTTGAAGGGTGCGGACTATCTACTGGTGATGCGGCCCATAGAAACTCGCGGCAACAGAAACATATCCTACGTGGCCGCCCTCTCAAACCTGTCGGATATCCGCGCAACCTCACACCGAATGGCCTGGTGGCTGGGGCTGGGCGTCATCTCCGGGCTGCTGCTGGTGGCCTGGGTCGGTCACCGCACCAGCCGCAGCATCACCCTGCCGATTGGAGAACTGGCGGAGATGGCTGAGAAGATTGCAGCTGGAGAGCGCCAGACTTCAGTCACCATCCACCGCCAGGACGAAATCGGCCATCTTGCGGCCGCCTTGAATACTATGGCGGGCAGACTGCAGGAGTATGAAAAGACGGTAGCCGAACAGAGCCGCATGGCCACGCTGGGGGAGATGACCGCCCGCATCGCCCACGAGATCCGCAACCCATTGACCGCCATCAAGATGCAGTTGCAGCTATTGAAGGAGACCTCCGGCAAAGAGGATCTTGCCGTGCTGCAAACACTGCTGGATGAGGTTGGGCGACTGGAATTGATCGTCTCCGGCACCCTGCAGCATCGCCTGCCGGCAAAACCGTCAAAGACCACCATCGATGTCAATCTGCTGATCGATGAAATTATCCACCTCACCCGACTACAGTTCGAACACCAGCATATTCAATTGGAGATGACGCCTGCTCGATCTCTCCCCCCACTCTCCGCCGACAGGGATATGCTCCGGCAGATACTTCTCAACCTGCTGCTCAATGCCAAGGATGAACTACCGGATGGCGGTAAGATTTTTCTCAGCACAGGCTTGGAGACCGGAGGCCACAGCCTGTGGATTGCAGTGGACGATTCGGGACCAGGCATTCCGCCGGATCGGCAGGTTACGCTGTTCGATCAACCCAGCAGTGACAAACCCGGTGGATTCGGTCTTGGATTGCGACTCTGTCGCGAGTTGGTCGAGCTTCATGGCGGACAGATTCGTGTCGAAAAGAGTAAACTTGGCGGCGCCCGATTTTTCCTCAGCCTGCCACTTCAGGATACAACCGCATGAGCAAGATCCTCATCGCCGACGACGAACGCGCCATCTGCGACGCCTTCTCCCGTCTGTTCAAGATGGAGGGACATGAGGCGCTGATCGCCAGCAATGGAAAGGAGGCCTTGCAGGTCATCCGCGAACAGCATCCCGACGCGGTTTTCATGGATGTCAGAATGCCCGGCATGGACGGCATCGAGACACTGGCTCAAATCCGTGATGAGATCGGCGGACTGCCAGTTGTCATCATGACCGCCTATGGCGCCATGGAGACAGCGATGGAGGCGGTACGCCTCGATGCCTTTGATTATCTGGGCAAACCGGTGGAACTGACCCGCGTCAGGCAGCTACTGCACCAGATGCTCGAACAGTCCGCCACCGAACCACCCGCCCCTGAAGCCGAAACTGAGCAGCCGGAACCGGAAACCGAACCCAGACTCGTGGGACAGAGCGCTCCGATGCAGGAGCTTTTCAAACTGATGGGACTCCTGACCACCAACAACATGACCGTGCTGATCACCGGCGAGAGCGGCGTCGGCAAGGAGTTGGTGGCGCGGGGCATCCACCGGCACAGTAGACAGTCTGAGGCCCCATTTGTCGCCATCAACTGCGCCGCCATCCCGGAAAACCTGCTGGAGAGTGAACTCTTCGGCCATGAAAAAGGGGCCTTTACCAGCGCCGATGCACGTCGTATCGGGCGTTTTGAAAGCGCCGGTGAGGGCACTCTGTTCCTCGACGAGATTGGTGAACTTCCCCTGCCGCTGCAGGGAAAGTTGCTGCGGGTTCTACAGGAACGGAGTTTCGAGCGTATCGGCAGCAGCACCCCCATCCCCTTGAAGGCGCGCCTGATCACCGCCACCAACCGGAATTTGGCCCAGGAGGTTACAGACAAACGCTTTCGGGAAGATCTTCTCCACCGCCTCAATCTGGTCACTCTACAGGTTCCGCCGCTACGCAATCGTCAGGAGGATATCGAACTGCTGGCTCGCCACTTCTTAAAACAGGTCGCCGGTGAATTGAGCAAACCACTGTCCGATTTTGAACCCGGTGTCATCGAGCGGCTGTGCGCCCATGCCTGGCCGGGCAACGTCAGAGAACTGGAGCATGTCATCAAACGCTCCGCGCTAATCGCCCGGGGAAACAAATTAACCAATCATGACCTTGCACTGGAGAACGAGCCTCCCAAAACAACAACTCAAGAGACCGGTTCAGCCTGTGACGACGCATTCGGAAAGCTGAGTGATACCCTGCGTCACGCCCTACGCCAACTGGCTGCGCAGAACAACCCCACGGAGAAAACCGAGGGGCCTTTTCATACACTGATCGGGTTCGCCGAGGGGGAACTCATCGATGAAGCGCTCCACCTCTGCGACGATAACCAGGTCTCTGCTGCCAAACTGCTCGGACTCCACAGAACCACACTGCGCAACAAAATTCCGTCACGCGACAATTGAGTGACATCTTACTGCACAGCTGACCAATATCTAAAAAATACATATAACACATTGATAATTAACATATTAGTACATTTTTCGCATCTCAGACAGGAAATAAACTGTACAGTTCATGTACAAAACACACTTTTCTTCCCGCTCAACAAATGCTGTCCATAGCCATATTATCCTTTTGTTTTTTAAATGGTTTTTAAGCAGCATTGCTTAGCTGTAAATATTGGCCCCCTTTTTGCTTGATTAATTAGTGAAACCAAAAGTCAACGGAAACAGCCGACCACTCCCCTCCGGGTCGGCAGTCGCCATCCGATCCGCCTCTCCCCTTTGGATCGTGATGTACCGGGATGGTAAACTCAGTGTCGTGCCCGCAAGGGCACTCACTTTTTTCAAGGCATGGCAAAAGGCAGCTTCAAGTGATGTCATATTGGGTAGAGTAGGCAATCTACGTCCCGAAATCTCGCGACACCATCTTTCAAACTCAAGAATCCTGCCAACAAGCCGATTAGGACTTAAACCAAACTATTTTTCGGACGTTCCACAGGGATCATGAAAAGAAAAAGTTCCTCCAGGAAAATTGGCATCTGGCTTGCCGGCGCTCGCGGCGATATCGCAACAACCTTGATAGTCGGCACCCTGGCAGTACGAGCCGGACGGGTTTCCAGCAGCGGCATGGTCACGGAGATCCCGCCTATCAGCGATCTCGATTTGGCAGACCTGGACTCGTTGATATTCGGCGGCCTGGATATTATCGAGGGTTCCCTGGTGGATACAGCCCGTGTCGTTGCCAGGCGCTCCGGCACCTTTACCTACGAGTTGATTGATGCCATCGAATCCGATCTGCAGGCCATAGATGCGGATATCGTCTACGAACCCACGGCGTTCTGGGGACCTGATTCACCGGTCGAAACGCGCCCCAACATGTCGATGTTCGTCTCCAGGATTCGCAGTCATCTGAAACGTTTCAAGGAGCGGCACGCACTCGAACATCTGGTGGTGGTCAATCTCACCTCATCCGAATCTCTGCCCGTGGAAACTGAAGCCCATGAGACGAAAGCGGGCATCGAGTTACTCATCGAAGAGAACCGCTCGGAAGCACTGACCCCGAGCATCTGCTATACCCAGGCCGCTTTTCTTGAAGGCTGCTCCTATATAAATTTCACCCCCAATCCCGGCTCTGACCTGAAGGGTCTGCACGAACTGGCGGACCAACAGGGTGTGCCATTCTATGGCAATGACGGCAAAACCGGCGAGACACTAGTCAAGACCGCACTGGCGCCCATGTTTGCCTACCGCAACCTGCGCATCCTTAGCTGGGAAGGCACCAACATGCTGGGTAACGGAGACGGCAAAACACTGGACGACCCGGACCACAAGGTGGCCAAACTGCGCAACAAGGGTAATGTTCTCGACTCGATCCTCGGCTACTCCCCTCACGGTGGGATCGACATCAACTATGTCCCTTCACTGGGAGACTGGAAAACCGCTTGGGACCTGATCCATTTTCAGGGTTTCCTCGACGTCAAGATGACCATGCAGTTCACTTGGCAGGGTTGTGACTCCATCCTGGCGGCGCCGCTGGTACTGGATATGATCCGCCTCAGCGAGTTCGCAGCACGGCAGGGTGAATCCGGCCCCATGTATCACCTCGCCGCCTATTTCAAGAACCCCATCGATTGCGATGAAATGGCGCTCTACCCACAGTTCCAACTTCTGCTCGAATATGTTGATGGTCATCTGCAGAGGAATACCGGAGCTGCCAACCTGGAGAGCATTGGCTGACAATGACCTATCCGGCGCTTGGAGAATGGATGAATCCGGTGCAGATAAAGGATTGGCTGCTGCGTTGGGGACTCGCGGCGCTATTGGTGCTGCTGTTTCAACACACGATGCCCCTCTCAGGGTCATCTTTCCCCTCTGATACATGGCTGGTGGTCAACCTGGGACTGGCAACCTCTCTGACCTGCCTGCTGATGCTGCCGCACACCGGCGGCACGCTTTCTCTTGTTTTCAACAGCATCGCCTCTACCGGCATATTTCTGTTGATGCTGTTTACACACGACAAAGGCCCGATCCCCAATACCATTCTGCTGCAGAGTACGCTTGCGGTATTTACCACCACACTGCTGCTGTTCAGTCTTGCGGGGCTTCTGAAAAGATTTCGTGCAACCTCAGAGATCGCTCTACCGACGGTATTTTTGTTGGCACTGGTTGCCGGTAGCGCCACCCTCTGGCTTGGCCCCGTGGTGGAGCTTTTTGTTTTCAGTGACGGCTCGGTCAATGCCATCATCGCGATAAGCCCCCTGAGCACTATATCCGCCGCCGCTGAGTATGACTACCTGCGTAACGAGTGGTTCTATCGCAACACACCCTTCGGCAGCCTGCGTTTCGCCTATCCCGACAGTCTGCTGCTCGGCGCTATCTATCTGGGGTTTGCAGCGGCGTTGCAAACCCTGACCCTGCGGCTTAAACCAGCCCCACATTGAACCGACAAATATTGATGGAGAGACATTACCCATGAAATTGATAACCAAGACACTCACATTTCTGCTCACCTTCCTGTTGGCTTTCAGCGTCTCCGCCACGGATGCCAGCATGGATTCAGGACTGAAGAGTAAAGCCAAGCGCGCCACCGATAACGGCCTGCGTTACCTGCGGGAACAACAGGACGAAAACGGCTCCTGGTCGGGTTCAGTCGGCATCACCTCACTGGCGCTGCGGGCCTACCTGGAGAGCCGCCGCAAATACACCGAGGATGACGGCCCTTTCATCACCAAGCCGGTTCAGTTCCTGCTTTCTCATGTGAAAGAGGATGGTTCCATCAGTGAGTCCATCAACAACCGCAACTACAACACGGCAGTTGCCATCACCGCACTGCAAGCCACCGGCAACCCAAAATACAAACAGACCATCGAAAACGGCCAGAAGTTTCTGAAAGGACTGCAACTGGACGAGAAAGACGGTTATAAAAAGGATCACAAATACTACGGCGGCATCGGCTACGGTGGAGATGAACGCCCTGACCTCTCCAATGAATACCTTGCCATCGAAGCAATGAAGGCCACCAGCCTCGATCCCAACGACCCGGTTTGGGAGAAGGCGCTGATCTTTGTCAGCCGTTCCCAGAACAATAGTGAAACCAACGATCTTAAATGGGCAAAGAATGATGGTGGCTTCGCCTATATGCCCGGCTACAGCCCACATGGAGACGCCGTCTCCTATGGCAGCATGACCCATGCCGGACTCATCAGCCTGCTGTTTGCCGGTGTCGACAAGAACGATCCAAGGGTTCAGGCGGCCTATAACTGGATCCGCGCCAACTACACCCTGGATGAGAATCCCGGCGCGAAGAAAAATCAGGGACTGTTCTACTACTACAACGCCTTTGCAAAGAGCATGTATGCCTTCGGTGAGGCAGAGGTCACGGATAGCAACGGCATCAAACATAATTGGCGCAACGACCTGACCGAAAAACTGCTCGGCCTGCAGGACAAAGACGGCTCCTGGGTCAACCCGGACTCGCCACGCTGGTGGGAAGGCAACAAAAACCTGGTGACCGCCTGGTCCGTCATCTCACTGAATCATGTCATCCGTTAAAGGATGCCTGTGACTAATTGTCATTTCGAGCGTAGCGGGAAATCCAATACCTCGCTAATCATTCAGGGTTTCGGGAGCTTGAGATCTCTCCCTCCGGTCGAGATGACAATGAGGTAATTAATCAGACTTATTCAAAGGAACCTACCCTGACCCTTCTTCGCGTCTCTATCCTTCTGACCCTGCTGTTGTCTGCTTTTCAAACAGCAGCAGGGTCTTCTGCAGATCTGCGCGTGCATGCAGGTTTGCTGGGGAAATTCCAACCAGGGAGAACCACCGAAATCGGGGTGGAGATCGTCTCATCTCATGCCGCAAGAGCCGATCTCTCAATCTCGGATGCCAACGGCAGAACAATCCATCATCTGCAATTAAACGAACACGCCAGAAAAAAACTCTGGCTCGGTATCAAACCCAAAAAGGATGGTTCAGTTACCGTCACCCTGACAGCGCCAAGTGATAAAACGCTCACCCACTCCATCACCCTCACGGCCACCAGATTACCTATCACCCTGGTTTCCATCGCACCTAACGAGCGGATGAGGTCCACTGCGCAGCTCAAAACAACGCAAGAGAGCGTTATCGTGATGCTCTCTTCCGCCGGGTTTCCTCATACCACACAGGGGTATGGCGCTGTCCAATCGGTCATCACCGACCTGGAAAGTCTGGCGGCCCTTGAACAGCGGCAGTCTGAGGCCTTGGGTCAATATCTGGCTGGATGCGGCATCCTGCTGCTGGATAAGGCATCTTCATCAGTGGTTGAACGCCTGGGCAGATCAGCCGGTTGCGGTGGACAGCTTATCCGCAGTTACAACCAACTGTCGGAGATTCCCCAACTACTGCAGCAACTCAATGGGCTGCGTCCTCCAAAACTACCCGAAAGCAAAAACCTGGCATTGCTCAGCAGTAACCAGCCCCACCTGGCGGTGCCGTTATACCTTTTTGGTTATCTTCTGCTCATGGTGCTGTTGAGCAGTCTGCTCAAGCGCCCCGCTCTGCTGTTGGCACTCCCGCTTCTGACTACTGCTACAGGTCTGGTGGTCTGGTACGGTGCAGGGGGGCAGCAACTGACTCTCTGGGCCGAAGCGGAGACAGGGGATCCTATCGCCAGGTTGGCGGCGATCCAATACAGCGGGGGTGACCGCAGAGGTTTTCAGGAGACGAACTTTACCACTGATGTGGTTATAACACGGCTTGAGAACCCGCAGAGATCCACACCGATCGAACACAGGGAAGGGAACGATCTCTATCATCTGACCAGCAACACGGCGTTGTTCGCCCCGGTACGCTATCGTCTGGACGGCATCGTCCGGCAACCCCACCGGCTCTCGTTGATACTCGACAATGGCCAGCCGATAGTCCGCAATACAGGAACCAGCGCCACCCCTGCCGGACGACTGCTCTGGAAACGCAACAGCTATGCACTGCCCGCACTTTCACCCGATGAAACATGGCATCCCGAACAGCAGGGCGAAGCCCCCACAACCCCTGCCGAGCGACTACTGAGCCGACGGCTCTCATTCAACGGCGCAGCACTGCTGATCCCAATTTCCCAGGAGTGGGGAGGATTCGCCCCCTCAGCCACTTCGACCACAGGCTGGTTGGTGATCCGCTCTTCCACCAAGAGTCGATCGTGAACCTGATCCGGCTCGCCACCCTAAGCAGTCTGGCCTACCTGCTGCCACTCACACTCTGGCTGACGGCACAGCTGGAACTCGATGACTGGGCGGCTGCCAGAGTGACGACACTGTTCGATCAGGCAGTCCATATCACGCTCATTGCCCAGATCATTGGTGTGATATTACTCTTCTTTAAACCTGTCGAAAGCTCGCGACAAAACGACATCACGGCGGTGGCGTTGATACTCTTTTTCCCACTGCCACTACTGACCCTGAGTTGGCTCAGCGGCAGCCTGGAGATCATCCCCATTGCGCTGGGATCACTTGTGGTCACGCTCACCGGGTTGACCGCATTCGGTATCCGGCAGGGTCTGAGCCACATCCTGCCAAATCCAGCGGGCAGAGAGGGGATGATTGGTGCGCTGCAGATTACGCTGCTCATTCTGCTCTGGCAGTTCCGTCAAGTCTGGTGGGGGTGGGCCGGACTGTGAGTGAAACACTATTCAAGACGCTGCCAAGACTGGTTCGGCAGCAACAGCGGCGGCTCTGGTCGGCACAACTGCTGACACGGACAGCGCTGCCGTTCGGCTGGTTGGTCATCACCCTCTTCTCCAGCGGAGTCATCCACCAAGGATGGCAGCAGTTGAACAGCCCGTTGTTTTTCACCCTTGCCCTGCTGCCTCCCGTCCTCTATCTATCGATGGTGGCCATCAGACGGATTCCCACGATGGCTGAAGGCGCAACAGCAGCGGATACCCAACTCAAAGCCCATGCACTTTTCCTCTCGGCTTGGGAGATAACCGCTTTTCGGCAAGCTCCCTCCAATACACAAAAATTACTGCTCGCCCGCGCCGCCACAGAACTTCCACACTGGCAGGAACAGCTAAGATCACGACCCAAGCAACGCCCCGGCTCATCTCTCCTGCTAGGAATCACCTTGGCGATTCTCGGCAGTTTCCTGCTTCTGCTGCCGGGCAAGGTCACCCAGAAAGCGTTAGAAAGCGGAATCAGTGACGCCGCGAATCAGCAACAATCAAAGAACTCGGAAGCAATCGATCCTGTGGCTGCCATCAATGAGGTACTTTTGGCTGAAAAAAGGGCTGCGGCACTACAACATGAATCCCAGGCGGCCATGCAGCACACCAAGACAGAAGGCACTCATCCTGAAGAGAAGCAGACCGGAAACCAATCGGACGGACAAGCCCCGGAGAGGGGGAACGAATCCCAGATGGAACGCGGCGAAAACGAAAAAAACCGGAAAAATCCGGCAGCCCGGAATATCGTTGTCAGCAAAGTCGGGGAGAATCTTGGAGAATCCGCCGAACGACATAGCGGAACAGCGCCCGGCCTGGATGCTTCTGTCACAACGGATCAGACAACCGGCCAGGCAGCACCATTCACACAGCAGCGCTACCAGAATATCTCACTGGACTCTGACCGCAAGAGCCAGGCATTCGACCGGCGCAGGGGTCAGCATCTGACAACTACCAGCCAGCCACTAAAAACAGGGTTATCATCAGCCGACCGGGATATCACCAGCGGCGGTGAACAGACACTGCCCACCTCCATGACACCAGACCAGCGTGTACTGGTAGACCGCTATTTCAAACAGTTGAGTCAATTCGATGAAAGCAAGCCGTGAACTTACCGAATCCGACTTCCAGGACGCCCATGACGACCTCAGAAGTCTGAAGCAGGCACTGGAAAGCGCCATTGTGGGGCAGGAGGGGCTGATCGATCGTCTGCTCATCGCCTTCATCTCGGGTGGACACGTCCTGCTGGAGGGGCTGCCCGGCCTGGGAAAGACCCACTTGGCCAAGGCGCTGGCCGGGGCCACCGGTCTCAAATTCTCACGGGTGCAGTGCACGCCGGATCTGATGCCTGCGGATATCACCGGCAGTGAGATCCTGATTCGGGATCCGCAAGGTGAGCAGCGGCTCGATTTTCAGCGCGGCCCGATCTTCGCCCCGCTGGTACTGGTGGACGAGGTCAACCGCGCCACCCCGAAGACCCAGTCCGCACTGCTTGAGGCGATGCAGGAACATCAGGTCACCCACGCCGGCATCACCCATCCCCTGCCCTCGCCGTTCTGGGTAATGGCAACCCAAAATCCTATCGAGATTGAAGGCACCTATCCGCTGCCGGAGGCCCAGCTCGACCGCTTTCTGGTCAAGCTCAACGTGGAGTTTCCCAGCGAAGCGGCCCTGCTCTCCATGCTCGACATCTCCCTTGACGACGAGCCGTCCGAGCATCTGCAACCGGTACTGGATCTGGAACGACTGGTATCGATCATGGCGACCGGCCGGGAGATCGTGATTGCTGACAGAATCAAACAGGCAGCGGTAACCCTGCTGCTCGCCACCCATCCCGCCACCTCAGGTGGAACCAGCCACTTTCGCTACGGCGCCAGCCCAAGGGGTCTGCAGGCGCTGCTCAAAACCGCCAGAATCCACGCACTGTTACAGGGCCGCCTGCAGGTCGATTTTGACGATCTGGCCAGGATGGCGTTGCCGGTGTTGCGCCATCGGGTATTGCTCACCATTGAGAGTGAACTGGACGGCATCAACAGCGATAGCATCCTGCGTCAGATCATCCAGGAGTGGCGGAGCCGGATCTGATGCACCCCCTCGAGGCCCTGAATGAGCAGGAACTGGGTCAGTTGACCCGTATCGCCGATCATCTGTTCAATACCCGGCTGCTGCTGGCCCCAGGCCACCGGCCCAACCGCATGCGGGCCGGATTCGGGGTGGAGTTTCTGGACCATCGGGAGTTCGTCCCCGGTGATGACCTGCGCGATATCGACTGGCGCGCCACCGCCCGCAGCCGCCACCCAAAGATTCGCCGCTACTGGGACGAGGCGGCTGCTGACTGGACCATCTGCCTCGACCACAGCGCATCCATGGGATCGGGGGATAAATGGGCGCTGGCGGTTCAATGTGCCGCCGCGCTGGCCTATCTGCTGATCCATCTGGATCACCGGGTCGCAATCCTGCTGTTCAGCGGTCAGGTCGACCAGCGGGTGCCGCTTGGACGAGGATCCAACCACTACGCCCGCGTACTGCAGACCCTGCGGAAAACCACTCCCCTGACGTCGGGTGGCGGGTCGGATCTGCGCGCCTGCATCCCCCATATCAAACGCCGCAGCCCGGTGTTCGTCATCAGCGATTTTCTGGTGGAGGATGGCATGCGCCCCGGTCTGGACAGGCTCAGGTTGCTTGGGGACCGAATCCACGCCCTCCAGGTTCGGGCTGACAACGACTTCCCTGATGGTGGCGATGAGATGACACTCATGGATGTGGAGAGCGGCGAAACACTTGCCGTCACGCCGACCGAAACCGACCGGAAACATTTCAAACTGACGCTGGACGCCTTCTCAGCCTCCCTCGAAAACTATTGCCATCGCCGCCATATTCAGTTCTCCCATGCCACCCCGGACATCCCCTGGAAAACGGTACTGACCCAACATTTTCACACCAGAGGCAGAGCCTCGTGATCAGCCTGGGCGCACCGCTCTGGCTCCTCCTGCTGAGTGGCCTGCCGCTGCTGCGCTGGCTGCACCGCTTCCAGCGGCAGGGCCGCATTCGACCCACTGCCGCACTCTTCCTCTGGCGGCGCATTCAGACCGAGGGGGCGGCCGGGAACACCGCCACCAAACCCGATCCGAGATGGCGTTTGCGAGCGGTGATTGCCACTCTTCTGGTCCTGGCGCTGAGTGATCCCTATCGGGAAACGATAAGCGGTATACCGATAGAAGTCTGGCTAGATGATTCTCTGAGTCAGTTCACTCGGGAAGGGGGGGAAACGCGGTTACAACGTGGCATCGACCGGCTCATCCAACGGGTGGAGAAGGAGCGTCCCTCCTCATTGATCCTCCACTCACTGGGTAATCCCACCGTCACCCGGATAATAAATCCCCAGACCGATAGCGATTGGATCAGTGAACTCGAACAGTGGGGCAGCAATCCACGGGGAGAACCCCACCCTCCCGCACCCGCGTTGATGCACCAGGGCAGCAGGCATGTCCTTTTGACAGATGGCGCGGATATCCAGCTCAACCATTGGCTGAAAAGCGCACCGCTTTCCGAGATCATCCAGACCGGCAGCAGCACCAGCAATCTATCGTTGACCCGCCTGGCCATTCGTCCCTCACCGGACACCCCCTTTGCTGCGCAGGGGCTGGTAGAGCTGTGGAACAGCGGTGAGTCTGAAATGAACGCCAGACTGATCCTGATCCAGCGTGGCCGTGAAATAGAGAGCTGGTCGGTCAAACTCCCGCCCGGAGAGAGCAGGCTGCTGGATTTTGTGACAGACCTCGGTTACCCGGCCGACCTTATTGCCAGACTTCATGCAGCAGACGATTCACTGCCCCTGGATAATGAACTACGGCTCCCGCTCTCCAGCGCCTTGAAACCGATTGCCGTCAAGGTAACGGGAGAGTGCGGCCTCTATCTGTCTGCTTTTCTGCAGTCCCATCCAGGGCTTGAACCGTCCGAACGCAATCCCGGCATCACCATCGACTGCGACAACATCCAGACCTCTGCCGAGACACCCCTGCTCCGCCTGCACGGTAGCGGCGGTCAGCAGACAACCCATTCGCCGGGGCACTGGCATGTAAAGGATGGGGTTCAACATCTGTCGATCCACCGGGGCTTAACTTTCAGCCTGGAAGAGGGTGAAGCAACATCTTCAGGCGTCACGCTGCTGAGTGCGGACGGCCACTCCCTGATTCGGGAGAGCCGTACACCCGCACAGACTATCGACGTCTATCTCGATCTCCAGCAGCCCGCTTTCGCTCACAGCCCGGAATACCCACTGCTTTTGTCAGCACTGATCGAGCGCCTGCTGCAACGCCCTCTCGCTGAAAGCCTGGTCTCCGCCTCCCGTAACCCGGATGCATCCCGGATCACACCGCTCTCCCTGCCGGAAACCTCAAACAGACCCGCGAATGATCTCTCCAAACAGCAGCTATCCATTACCAGCCTGCCGATCTTCACGGCCCTTGTACTGTTGCTGATCGACATGCTGTGGGGCTTCCGGCCGCAACGCAGGAACGATAGATGAGAGAGGGTGTCTTGCATAGATTGTTCCCCCTTTTCGGCTATCCACTTGTCGCGTTATTTCTGTTGCTCGCCTGGTGGAACCCGGATCTGCTACCCGCCGACGAGCCTCTGGATCTGCTGGTAGTGATGGACGAGTCCGAAAGTGTCGGACAGCAATTTTCCTACCAAAGCTGGCAGGGGCTCAGGCCTCTGCTGGCCGATCTTCCCGCCAACAGCCGCTTCAGTCTGATCCGTTTTGCCGACCGGCCACAGACGGAGATCACCTGGAAGCCGATATCCGACAACGAGCTGCAACAACAACTCCAGCAACCGGCACCGCCCCGAACCCTCTCCCTCGACAGCAATACCAGCGCGATTGGAACAGCGCTGGAGTGGGCCACCAATCAGCTTGTTCCCAGCCACAGGAGCGCCATTCTGCTGTTCAGCGACGGCCGTGAAAACAGTGGCACGCCACCCCCCGCACTTCCCGATGCCGAGGGTAACATCGCACTCTTCTGGTCCTCACCTCCGGTACGGTATGCAGCTAACCACCCGGTTATCGAGTCGATCAATCTTCCGGAAAAGGTAAAACCGGCGATGACGTTTCCCGTCAGCATCGCCATAACATCTCCCACTGCAGGAGAGAGCCTGCTGATCGTCAAGCTCGATGGACATCAGCTGACAGAGAAACCGTTGCGCTTTACAGCGCAATCAAGCACCGTCCATCATCTGCAACTCAGTGCAACAACCACTGGGCCACATCTGCTGGAGTTGACGATTTTGGACCCGAATGGGGATCTATTGGATTCCAGAGAGCGCTATTTTGAGGTCGTACGAGAACATCAACTGCTCTATATCTCGCACCAGCCCCCTTCCCTGCCGGTGCAGCAACTCCAGCAGAGCGGCTGGGGAATCACACGCCTGTCACCACTACAGCTGAATTCGCAGCCGGACAGCTTCAAAGACACCTCTCTCGTCTTGATTGACGATATTCCCGCCGACGAGTTAGCGCCGGAAACCGTGACTGCGCTCACCGGGGCGGTGGAACAGCAGGGAGTGGGACTCATTGTGCTCGGTGGTCCCAAAGCCTTCGGCAGTGGCGGATATCGTCACTCCGCACTGGAGCGGCTACTGCCCGTCGAAGCGGAATCCGCCCGTCCTGAGGCGGCGGCGGCATTTCTCTTTCTGGTGGACAAGTCGGGTAGCATGGACTCCGCAACCCTTCCCCAGAGCCGTCTTGCCACCGCGTTTCGGGCGGTGGCGGAGAGTGCCGGATCGCTGCGCGCCGGAGATCATATCGGGCTGATCGCGTTCGATCGGGAGGTCCAGCCGTTATTGCCGTTACAGGCCTATGCCGATCCGCTATCAACCCTGAGTCGCAGGTGGGAGGTAAGCCCCTCCGGCGGTACCCGACTGACACCTGCACTCACTACCGCTATCGGACAACTGGCTGCTGCAACGCCGAAAAAACGCTTTCTGATACTGGTCACCGACGGGTTCGTTGAAGGGGAGTCCATAGAACCGCTGATTGGAAAAATGCAAGCCGCCGGCATCATGTTGATCGCCCTGGCAGTCGGTGAGGACGCAGACCTTTCGGTGCTGCAACAACTCGCCACCGCCACTGGTGGACAGGTTCTGCAAGTTGCCAAAACCGCGGAGCTACCCCGCTTCATGCGGCGCGAGTTGGAGCAGCAACGGCAGAGTTGGCAGCCGGCGGCGGTAAAAACCCAATCCGTGGCGCCGATGCCATTTTCCATCCCGCAGGAAACGGCCTGGCTACCCGTCAACGGCTACCAGGTAACCCGCACCAAACCCGACTCCACCGCCTATCTTGCCACCCCCAATGGCGATCCTCTGCTGGCCGTCAGACAGACGGCGGCAGGACGGGTGGCCGCCCTCCCCGGCGGTTGGCTCCGAGCAGTGAATAACATCCATTTTACCCAGAGCCTGCTGGCGTGGCTCGACAGGCAGGGGGACAACCCTCACCTGCGGCTGGACTATCGAAGTATGGCAGGCGAGTTGCAGATAAAGATCGACGCCCTCGATAGCAAGGGTCGTTGGAGTGATGCAAGGGTTGCCGAACTGATTCTGGAAACACCTGCTGGAATCCGCCAGCAACACCACCTGACACCCTCCGCACCGGGACGATTTGAAGCCACTATCAAGACTCCCCTCTCCGGCCTCTATCAGGCATGGGTCAGGGTTGGCAACGAGCGGACCCACCGGCTGCTCCAGCAGAGCCGAAACAGTGAATCGATAGAGACCCCCGTTATCCCGTGGCTGCAGGCTGGAGTTGACCAGGGCAGCATCCGAAACGGGTCAAAAACGGCGTTTACGACACTCCTGAAGTCAACCGGCAGAAGATCACCTTCACGCAAGATCTGGCTGCTGCTGGCGCTCTTTCTATTCTTTTCTATCGTGCTGCACGAACGGCGCGCCGGAATCTTTGCAGCACTCCCACAAAAAAATGGTGGAGACCAGAATGAATCAACCTGACATGATCCGGGTATGGGATCCTTTGGTACGCATCTTCCACTGGCTGCTGGCAGCAAGTTTCGCGGTCGCCTGGTATACCCAGGAGGCGAATTACGAGCTTCATCTGCAGGCAGGTTATACCATTATAGGTCTGGTCTGTTTTCGCACTCTTTGGGGCCTTATCGGGCCGACTCATGCCCGTTTTTCCGATTTCGTCACTGGCCCGCGCAAGGTACTGGATTATACGAAGTCGTTGCTGCGGCAACAGGCATCACGCCACCTCGGGCACAATCCGGCGGGAGGCATGATGGTGCTGCTCCTGCTGCTAGGGCTTTTGGTGGTGACAATCAGCGGCATCGCCCTGGACGGTGCAGAGAACTGGTCCGGCCCGCTTGCCGAGATGGAACTCTACCGCCATAAACAGAGTATTCTCGATATCCACGTTTGGAGCACCAATGCCTTGTTGATCTTGATACCACTGCATATTCTCGGCGTCGTCCACGCCTCCATTGCACACCGTGAAAACCTGATCAAAGCGATGATCAGCGGCAACAAGCGAAGCTCGTAGGCCTGATCAAACGCAGCGGATCAGGCAGCAGCACTGGTGGAACATACGGCATTTGCCGCTTCCGCAAGTTTGAACCGGCCTACGGCGTTACCCGATTATTAGTATGACCGATTGATCTATATAGATAGCAGATGAAACTCGCTTACAGCACAAACGCCTATACCCGCACCGATCTTATCAGTGCGCTGGCCAGTATTGCCGATATCGGTTTTTCCGGCGCCGAGATCCTCTGCGATGCGCCCCATTTGCGTCCTCATCAGGCAGACGCCGACGAAGTTTCTGCCATCTCCAGGCTATTGCAGGAGAAGCATCTTGCTATCAGCAATCTGAACGTCAATACAGCCAACACCTACTTCAACCCGCTGCCACCTGAAAATGTTTTCGAACCGGCACTCAGCAGCCGCAGGGATGAGTGGCGGGAGTGGCGTATCGAATACACCCTCAAGGCACTGCAACTGGCGCAACAGCTTGGGGCAAAGTGCATCAGTGTCACCTCCGGCCAACCCGGTTCCGGCGGCGATCCGGCAGCTGGGCTGACACTTTTCGTCGACAGTCTCAAACAGGTCTGCAACCTCGCAGAAGCGTTGGATCTCCGGGTGGGCATAGAGTACGAACCCGGACTGCTCGTTGAGCGCGCCACCGAGGCGGCCGATATCATCGACCGGGTGGGATCAGCCAACCTCGGAGTCAACCTCGACATCGGTCACTCCTACCTGGATGGAGAGTCACCAGAGGCGTCGATCGAACTGCTCAGCGGCAGGATCTGGAACGTGCATGTGGAGGACATCCTCGGCATGAAGCACTACCACCATATTCCCGGCGATGGCGACCTCCCCTTCGGACGTTACTTCGATGCGCTGCATAGGCAGGGTTATGATAACTTTCTGACGGTCGAACTCTACACCTATCCGCACAATCCCATCGAGGCGGGTGAAAGATCCCTCGCCTACCTCTCACGAATTCTGCCTCGATGAATACAACGCAGAGCCGTCCATTGATCGACTACCTGCAACTGGTGCGGGCGCCGGCAATCTTCACTGCCTTGTCAAACATCCTTGCGGCCCACCTCATCATCACACAAGGGGAGATTGCCTGGCTGCAACTGCTGCTTCTGCTGGGTTCCACCGCCGCACTCTATAGCGCAGGCATGGCGCTCAATGACTGGTTCGACTACAGAATCGATCTGAAGGAACGGCCACAACGCCCACTGCCTTCCGGCAGAATAGAACGACAGAACGCTTTGTTTCTCGGCTTGGAACTGCTTGTGATAGGTATAGGCCTCGCCGCCTATGCAAATATTCAGTCGATGTTCATCGCCATCATCATCGCACTGCTGGTGTTACTCTACGACGGCCTGCTCAAACGCACCCTGCTCGGCAGCCTGAACATGGGCGGCTGCCGCTATTTCAACTGGTTGCTCGGGTTTTCCTTCCTGCCACTCACCGGAGATCTGCTGATCATAACGCTGCCGGTTTTTATCTACATCACTGCGCTGACCCTGCTCAGCCGCGAAGAGGAGCAGGCAAGGCACCGCTGGGTGCTCATACTCACCGCTGTGGGCATCATCGCTGCCGGGTTACTCATTTTCCTGCTGGCACCGGCGCCAATACAGGATCATCCACTATTGGCGCTGGGGATGGCTGCAGGTCTGTTCATCGTATCCCGGCAGTTACTTGTCACCTACCGTGACTTTACCCCTGCAAGAGTCGCAGCCACCATCAAACTGCTGCTGTTCGGTATCATCCTGTTGGACGCATTGTTGGTACTGGCCTTCGGTCCCTGGTGGGGCGCCTTGGCCGTACTGAGCCTGATGCTGCCGGGAAAACTGCTGGCAAGGTTCATGTATGTCACATGAGAAACCCTTGGTTCCAACCTTTTCAAACAGGTTTATACAGAAAAGCCATGCTGTGACGATACATCTACTGAATCACAGAAAAAACGGCTTTTAGATGCTCCCCGTAACGATATAATCTCTATAATTCAGACGGGGCGAAACTATTTGGAACAATCCATGGAAGACCTTGATAACTTTCAAGCCCAGCTGACTGCGGCGATAGCGCCGGTTCTGACGGACAGTGGCAAGACATGGTTCGACAAAACGCTGGAGAAACTGGCCGCCAGCGATCAGCCTCTTGACGATCTGGGACTCTACTCAGCAATGGCCAAGCGCAAGCTGGGAAACAGGCGTTTGGAACATGCCCCTGCCATAGACGCCGTCTTCTCTCCTCTCGACATCCGCCGCTGGGGGGAAGCTGACGCCGCCCGGCTCGTTCTGCTGCTATCGGTGGTCAGGCGTCTGCCGGATCAAACCGAAGAGTTGGTGCAAGCCTATTACAGGATGGGTGACGAATCCGAACGCATCGCCCTCATCCGGGGACTGATCCTCTTCGCAGCAGCGGACTATCTGACCACCATCGCCCTCGATGCGGGACGTACCAACAGCCTGGAGCTGCTCTCCGCCCTCTCGCTGGACAACCCCTACCCCGCCTCCTTCTACAGTGAGCAGGCGTTCAATCAGATGGTTTTGAAGTGCCTCTTTCTCGGTCTTGCCATAGAGCGGGTGGTGGGGCTTGAACAGCGTGCAAATCCGGATCTTACCCGCATGTGCGAGAATTATGTCGTCGAGCGGGAGAATGCCAGCCGTACCCTGCCGGTCGATATTTGGCTGGCCATCGGGCCTCATGCCACAACGGAAGGGGAACAGCAGATCCTGGCCTATCTGAGCCACGAAGAGACAGGACACCGCTACTACACGGCACTTGCCCTGGGACAGCGTCTGTCAGAAAAGCCGCCGCTCAAGTCGCATCTGCAGGATCGGCTGAAACTGGAAGATAACACGCTCGTTCTCGACTTACTGCAGGATCTTCTGCAACAACAGCCGGGCTAACCAACAAATTCAGGGAGTCATTTATGAAATATTTCGATCCACACATCCACATGATGTCACGCACCACCGACGACTACGAAAACATGGTGGCTGCCGGTATCCTTGGCGTGGTCGAACCCGCTTTCTGGCAGGGACAGCCCAGAACCAATGTTGGCACTTTCATCGACTATTTCGACACCCTGATTGGTTGGGAACCCTTCCGCGCCAGCCAGTTCGGCATGCGCCACTTCTGCACCATGGGCCTGAACCCCAAAGAAGCCAACAACGTACCCATGGCCGAAGAGGTAATGAAGGTACTGCCCCGCTTCTGTCAGAAAGACACAGTGGTCGGCATCGGCGAGATCGGTTATGACGATCAGACACCGGAAGAGGAGCGCTTTTTTGCCGAACAGATGGAACTGGCAAAGGAGTTCGAACTGCCGGTACTCATCCATACGCCCCATCGGGACAAGGTACAAGGCACAGAACGCACCATTGCACTGGTGAAAGAGGTGGGAATCGATGAAGAGATGGTCATCATCGATCACCTCAACGAGCAGACGCTGCCAATGGTACTGGAGACAGGTTGCTGGCGCGGTCACTCCGTCTACCCTTTCACCAAGATGTCGGAAGAGCGCATGGCGGAACTGCTGAAGCAGTACGGCACCGAAAAGATGGTGGTCAACAGTGCCGCAGACTGGGGGCGCAGCGACCCGCTAAAGGTGCCCAAGACCGGTGCAGCAATGCTCAAAGCCGGGTTCAGCGAGGCGGAAGTGGAGAAAGTGCTGTTTGAAAACCCCATCAACTTCTTCGCCCAGAGTGGTCGCATCTCCCTGGAGGAGATGATCCCGAAGAAGGTCGACCAGACCAAGTTCTGGGAAGAGAACTCGGTGTTACGTGGCCAACAACCCATCGTGGATGAATAACAAGCATCCATCCGAAAGCGGTAATCGATACAACGCGTATCTATTCAGGATGCAGGCCCGATCAAGCGTAGCGGATCGGGTACTGCCGGATTGCCGGTTCCGCTACGTTTGAACCGGCCTGCTTTAGTTCGGCATAGCAGGAACAGTATGACGCAAGGCACACCAGGATACACAAAGACCGCATGGCATCGATCTGACCTGACCTACTGCACCAATGTTCACCCCAGCGAGACATTGGAGCAGCTGCTGGCGGTCATCGATGGCCCGCTCGCCACTGTGAGGCAGACGCGCCGGTTAGCCAATATGGGCAGCGGCCTCTGGCTGAGCCACACCGCCGCCACAAGAGTACTGGCTTCCGACAAAGCCTACCGCGCATTTTCCCAGACCCTGGATGCCAACGGCATCGACCTGTTCACCCTCAACGGTTTTCCCTATGGTGACTTCCACTCCAGACGGGTCAAAGAACGAGTCTATCTGCCCGACTGGTCCGATGATGCAAGGCTTCTCTACACTCTCGACCTTGCCGTCATCCTTACCGGAGTGATGCCGCCGGAACAGCAGGAGGGCACCATCTCCAGCGTCCCACTCGGTTTCGCCCCCGATTGGAGCGAGGCCCGTCAGGAGAGAGCGCTAAATAGCCTTTGCCGTTGTATCGGCGCTCTTCACGAAATCCATCAGGAGAGCGGCTGCAGCATCAGGCTCTGTCTCGAAATGGAACCGGGCTGCGTACTCGAACGCACGGATCAGTTGATCCCCTTCTTCACCAGGGAACTGCCCCATGCCTTGGAGCAGCAGGGAATGGACCCTGATCTGCTATTCCAACATCTCGGCATCTGCTTCGATGTCTGCCACCAGGCGGTGATGTTCGAAGACACCTACGAGAGCCTGTCGCGGATTCATCAGGCAGGCATTCCAATCGGCAAGATACAGATCTCCAGCGCCCTGGAACTCTGCAACCCGGCCAGCCAATCGGCCAGGAATGAACTCGCTGCATTTATCGAGGCGCGCTATCTGCACCAGAGTTGCCATTTGGATGAGAACAGCCAAGTTCAACGCGCCATGGATCTGGATCAGGCAGTGGAGACCTTTCCCCGCACGACACCCTGGCGCTCCCATTTTCACATCCCGATCCAGACCCGGGAACTCGCCTCCGGCTCACTCGGCACCACCCAGGACCAGATCCTTCGGACACTCGATTTTCTGGTGGACCACCCAGACTTTCATCCCCACCTGGAGGTGGAGACCTACACCTGGCAGGTTCTGCCGGAAGCCATCCGGCCCAAGGATGAAACGGCATTGGTCGATGGGCTGAGTGCTGAGCTTGAATGGCTGGAACAAGCGATGCAAAGCCGTGGCCTGTTAAAGGAGACGTCACAATGAGCAGACCACTGGTGGTCATAGATATCGTTGGCCTCACCCCAGCGCTATTGGGAGAAGAGACCCCACACCTCAATGCACTGGTGCAGGACGGTTTCATGGCCACATTGGAAGGGGTCTTTCCCGCCGTTACCTGCACCGCTCAGGCCTCGATGCTCACCGGTCTGCCCCCCAGTGGCCACGGTATCGTCGCCAATGGGTGGTACTTCCGCGACTTGGCGGAGATCTGGCTCTGGCGCCAGTCCAACCACTTGGTCCAGGGGGAGAAGGTGTGGGATGCTGCCCGTTCGGTCGACGCGGAATTCACCTGCGCCAAGCTCTTCTGGTGGTACAACATGTACGCCGATGTGGACTGGTCGGCAACGCCACGACCAATCTATCCGGCTGACGGACGCAAGATCCCCGGCATCTACACCGAACCACCCGCACTGAAACAATCGCTACAGGAAAAACTCGGCCCCTTTCCCATGTTCAACTTCTGGGGACCCGCCTCTGACATCCGCTCATCAGCCTGGATCGCCCAAAGCGCCAAAGAAGTTTTCGATGCTCACAGGCCTGGGCTTTCACTGGTCTACCTGCCACATCTCGACTACAACCTGCAACGACTGGGTCCTGACGATCCCGCCATCCGCGAGGATCTGCGTCAGATTGACCAGGTCGCGGGTGAGCTGATCGAACATGTTCGCGCCCAGGGAGCTGAGGTCATGGTGGTCTCCGAGTACGGTATCGAACAGGCTACCGGCAGTGTCGATATCAACCGGATCTTGCGCGAGGCGGGGTTTCTGCGCACTCAAGAGACGCTGGGTTGGGAACTGCTTGATCCTGGCGCCTCACACGCCTTTGCAGTAGCCGACCATCAGGTGGCCCATGTCTATCTGCAGCAGTCTTCCGATCTGCAAACAGTTAAAAGCCTGTTGGAGAAGACGCCGGGTATCGAGCGGGTATTGGACGCGGCTGGAAAAAAGGCTTTCGGCATCGACCACAAACGTGCCGGCGAACTGGTCGCAATCGCTGAACCCGGCTACTGGTTCACCTACTACTACTGGCTGGACGAAAACAAGGCACCTGATTTCGCACCCACGGTAGATATTCATCGCAAGCCGGGTTACGACCCGGCAGAACTATTCCTTGATCCGAAACTGCGTTTTCCCAAACTGCGCATAACACGCCGGTTGCTGCAGAAAAAACTGGGCTTCCGCACCCTGCTGGATGTCATACCCACGCAGGCGGATCTGGTTCAGGGAACTCATGGCCGTCTGGCAGACGATCCAAAACAGGGTCCGCTACTGATCGGTTCGGACAGAAACCTGGCGGCAGACGCATACGCCATGACCGATATCAAGCAACTGATTCTGCGCTCCCTGGCGTGATCGCAGAATCGGTTACTGGGTCAAGGCACCAACACCTGCTCCGACCAATTCCCGTCACCTTGCAAACGAAAGAGACGACGGTCGTGCAGGCGATCCTTCATATCGCCGTACCAGGATTCGACATAGTCTGGCTGAAAGCCCAGGCATACCAGCTCATGCGGCATCTCCAGACTGCTCTCTTCGGGAAACCGGGCGCGAATTTCCGCCGCCGTCTCAAGGTAGGCTTCCCGTGACGGCAGTTCACTGCTTTGCGCCAGACCTTCTACCTGAAAAAGATCATACAGTTTGCCAGCATAGGGCTTCTGCTCCCAGCTACGGCGCTGATCTTCATTTTCAAAAATCTCATAACTGCCACGCACCCGAAACTGACGCAGTTGACTCGGCCAGAAGAAGAGCAGTTCATAGGCAGGATTGAGTTTCAACTGTTCGATTTTGGGACTCACGCGATTGATGTAGATAACGATACCCGCCGCCGATATCTCCCGAACAGTAACCGTCCGGGACATCGGGAAACCGAACTCATCCAGGGTAGTCATGGCGAAGAATGGCCCATTCGTGTCGCCCGCAGCTTTTGCCTGCTGAAAAGAGTCTATCAACATGTCGATTGGACTATCCATCGCTCAACTCCTGTAGCGGATATCTGACCATCCGCTCAAACGCCTCTCCAAACCACAGAGTGAATCCCACGCTATCGGAACGATACCAATCGAGCAGTTCCGAAACCGACACCCATCGGTAGCTCTCCAACTCTTCCGGATTAGCCACCACCGGCCCATCGTAAGGTAATACAAACAGAGAGCAGTACTCATTTTCAGCACGGCCATCCAGTTGCTCAAGATAGGTGTAGGAGAGCAGATAGCGGGGTACAAGCCCATCCGCAATACCGAGTTCATGGGAGAGACAGCGCCGAATCGCTGCGGCGAAGGTTTCATTGGAACGGACGTGGCTGGTGGCAGAAACATCCCAACGCCCACCACCGAGCTTGCTTCCCTGGCGTTTCTGGATCAGCAGCCGTCCGGCCGGATCGCTCAGAAAGGTGACGAAGGCACGGTGCCTGACCCCCCGTCCAAGATGGCAGTCCCCCCGCCCGGCAGTGCCGATCCGGTTGCCGAATTCATCAACAAGTATTAACGATTCCTGCATTGTTACAACACATTTCCTTATCACGAAGGAACAAGCACCCTCTATCAACACATATCTAATCCATAGGCGCAAGCCAAATCTCAGCCAACCCCGACGTTCTGGAAACAATTTCCTAAAGCTTTTCGTCTATTGGCCGCTAACGTCCGTGATCCGGGAGGAATAATCCCTCTTTGCATAGCGAGGATGTCCCTTATCAATCCGCTTCCACAACTGGATAACGAGTAATGGCAAATTTCATTAAATCAGTCGATGATCGCACCCGTCTGGCGGGTACCAACCGACTGGAGGTGCTTCTTTTCAGCCTCGGACTTGATGTGAATACCGGCAGGGAAGAGACCTTCGGCATCAATGTTTTCAAGGTCCGCGAGGTCATGCTGGTACCCGAAATAACCCGCGCGCCAGAGATGCCCCCCTCTGTGGAGGGCATGGTCAGTCTGCGAGGGAATATGATCCCGGTGATCAACCTCCCCAAATTTTGCGGCATTCAGACCGAGCAGGAACCCAGCATCCTGATCATCACCGAGTACAACAAGAACGTGCAGGGCTTCCTCGTACATGCGGTCGACACTATAGAACGGCTGGCCTGGGAGGATGTCAAGGTACCACCACCGATGATGGTACAACAGCATGGAGGCCTGGTTACTGCCGTCACCGAACTTAAGGATAGCCGGCTGGTGATGATCATGGACGTGGAGATGGTGCTGGCCAAGACCTCCGGGTTTGGTGAGGGCGAAGACCTATTTGATGGTATCGAACACATCGGGGATAGAGAGATCACCTTGCTGTTCGCCGATGACTCCGCCGTGGCGAGAGATCAAATCGTCCGCACTCTCAACCACATGGGCATAAAATATATCAGCACCTCCAACGGTGCCGAAGCTTGGGCAAAAGTAAAGGAGATCGCCGACCGGGCTGCTGTGACTGACCGCAAGGCCAGTGACTTCATCCAGATTATCCTCACGGACGTGGAGATGCCTGAGATGGACGGATATGTGTTGACCAAAAAAATCAAGGAGGATTCGAGACTGGCAGATATCCCAGTCATCATGCACTCATCTCTCTCCGCCGAAGCCAATCAGGAGTTGGGGAGAGGCGTAGGTGCAGACGCCTATGTACCAAAATTCGAGCCGACCGAACTCTCCTCCAAACTGCACGAAATCATCAAAAAACGCAACCAGGCACGATAATTTCAGACGATCCACTTCTCTACCTCCTGCATCTGATCTTCAGGGATGGAGTTCAGTAAAGAGGCACTATCCAGATTGGTTCTGAATATGTGCTTTTTTTGTAGGTTGGGTTAGATGCGCATTGCTGCAAACCATCAGTTTGTCGCCGAACAACGCGCGCATCGTAACCCAACATCGGATCGTCGGGTTACGTCGCGCGCGAGATGCCACACCGTATTTCAGTCTTGTGCTGTCGCGCGACTAACCCGACCTACAATGAATTGAGCTAAACAGTTACTAATACATTTACTTTCGGCAACTGCTCTTGCGCTACTCTACCCTCTGCATCTGAGCTACAGGGATATTCGGCGTCCCTCATTGGGGGATGTCGCCTATCCAACGCTCTTCTTACTACATCTTGTTTTTTTGTTCACCGACGGCAGTATTTTGTCACTGAAATTCAGCGGATCACACTAATAGCGGCAAAAGCCATGTATTGGAAGTTAATGTTAAGCCACCCGCAATGCGGGTGGCTTCTTTGACTGACTATCTAGCGCAAAACTTCTGCACTGAGGTTTGTAGGAGGTGGTGGTGAACTTATCTCATAGGCTCCCATCTCAATACCCGTCCCCTGCGGCACAGAGGTACCTGAGAAATCCTTACGTATATCAATACCGTAGAGGTCTTCAAACGTCTGGTATGCCGCAGTAACCTCCGCTGACAGCGTCCCTTTGCTGGCACCGGGGAATGTGGTTCCATCAATAGCCATGATATTGCGATCACCCAGAGTAAGTGATGTAAATTGCGGATCTGCGTCAATGTTCCCTTCACCCATTCCTGTTGCAGACTGGAGTAATGCACTGCTTTGATAACCTATGGCACCCCACCTGATACCTACGTTTCCGCTAGGAGAGTAGAGCAAATTATGGCTGAATGAGTTATTGCCCCCCTCTATTTTTCCTGGGGAAAGAACTACCTGATAGTCGGTGTCGCTATTTGTATAGAAGATATTGTTATGGATTTTATAGGTTCCATTGTTGGTCCCATTGCCGTTGTCCTCAAACCCGACAGGCGTCTCAGAGATTGAATTACCAATGAAGTAAATATCACTGGTATATCTGGTCTGAAACCCCATCTGTTCAAGATGATGCATTTTGTTGCCTATTACGTAGACGGTTGTAGGCACATCGTCATTGACACGCAATCCTACCAGAGCATCATACATCTCATTGAAAAGGAACCAGGAAAGTTTAGATCCCTCATGCCCGCCAATAGCGACAGTACCATCTGAGTCAAAACCAGGCACATATCCATGCATTTTGTTTTGCGATACGATTACATGCTTACTTCCTTTAATATCAATCGCATTTTCAACATCGTTATTCATCTCATTGCCGCCTACATAGATATATTCCAAATTCAGGCCACGAGTTTGAAAGGAATCGCCTCCGTTATGATGCATATGATTATTTATTATCCAAACATGATTGACATCAGAACCCAATGCCAAACCATGGTTATCTTTTGTGTGATTAACTCCAACTGCAGGATCATCATATTTATAGGCATGATGAATCTCATTATTATAAAAGACTATATTATCGTTGGAAAAACCATTCCAGCCGCCCGTACTTATCAAAGATGAATGATATAGACCACCAAGGGTATAATCATGAATGTTATTTCCCCTAATTGAGATATGGTGATTTGGTGCACGGAAGATAAGCACCTGGGTCTCGTTGATATCGATATTTTCCAGGATGAAATAGAACCCCTGGATACGAAGGTCGTCAGCATCATCGACCAGAGGAACTTTATTTGCGAAGCTGGTGCCACGGATAAAAACAGGCTTCTCTGCGGTTCCTTCACCAATAAGATAGTGAGTACCACTTGTCATGTAAGGCCCACCATGAATTTCAACCACTGAACCTTCAGTAATTGGCAGTGAATTGTATGGAATAAAGCTGCATCGTGGCGTCGCTGCTGTTCCATATTCATTATCAGTATCTGTACAATTTGGATCAGTATTATCTATATAATGAGTATATGGCCCGTTTCCAGCGTCGCGATAATTGAAACCACCTGCGGCATAGTACTGGCCCTGATACATCTCATGGGTCTCAACCAAACCGAAGGAAGGGGCGGGGATGCCTATTGGCATTTGATAGTCACTACCGTTAGTGTAGATGTCATCACTATCGTAAGCGTAGTTATTAGCGGACGCATAGGACATCGGCAGGCCAAGAATGCAGAGCATCGACGCTGTCTTGATTAAGTTCCACATTGATTTCTTCATGGGTAATACTCAATTGTTTAAAATACTAAAAGACATTCATTACGCGAAAGTCCACTTCTTTGGGGTATAGTCTAGTCGGAAAAACCACTATGTTATGTGATTCCATGCCCAAAACACAGACTCCTTAGCCCCACCAAACTCAATCTTGGTTAGTGTCTGCCCGGAAAGTCATATCCAACCACAAAGAACACCAAGATAAGTAATTGATTAACAATAGCTTTCTTAGTATGCTTCGCAGTCAAAACAGTGCTTCCTGACGAACACTAGTATAAAATACGGCAATTGTGCCCGTTCCTGAAGAGAAGCTTGTGCGAAAAAGCCCACTTGGTGCCTTAATCGACTTGAGCAAAGTAAATTTATGACTTGTACTCGTGGATTCTCGCAGCGAACACCTGAACCAACCGCTCCCTATTTTTTCAGGGAGTAAAATTCCTGATACATCGCTTCCGTTTTCTCGGCAAGTTTCTGCGTCGAAAACTCTTCAAAGATACGCGCCCTGGCATCCTTGGCCATCTGATTTCTTCTGGATTCATTTTCCAGCAGTTCAATCCACTTTTCGGCAAGCTCCTCATACTCATTCAAAGTGAATAGATGCCCGCTCTTGCCATCCTCTATCACAAGACTGTTATCAGCGACATCAGATGCGATCACCGGTACACCGCAGGACATGGATTCCAGAATCACATTCGGAGTGCCTTCGTATTCAGACGGCAATACTGTCAGATCGCACAGATTATAGAGCTCCTCCACATTGTCCTGATTACCTAAAAAGAGGCAGTTATCTCTTAATCCAAGGCGATCAACCAACTCCATTATGGAATTTTTATACTCATCTGACCCCTCCTTCGCTTGAAACAGGACGTCACCCACGAGTAGGAGTTTGATATTGGGTATCTTTTTCAGGACCTCATTTGCCGCCAGAAAAAAAGTATCGTGGCGTTTTTGTTTTTTGAAGCTGGCAAACATGCCGATAACAGGCTCGTCTCCAATCCCATTTTTTTGTTTAGCTTCTATCTTATTCTCAACCGGTTTGAATTTGTCCATATTCACACCGTTATGGACTACCCGATATCTCTCATCATCGTAGCCAAGTAGTGAACGGTTGAAGGCTGCCCCTGCTCTTGAGTTGGCAACGATCCAATCCACCCAGTTGCGGGTGATTTTATAGGCCAGCAACTGGTGTCCACCGTAGCGATGATAGCAGTTTCGTTCAGACCCCAGAATAATACGGGTTCCTGCGAGCTTACCTGCCAGGCGCACGGCGATTTCAGCATCGAAGAGATAACCATGGACAATATCGATAGCCTGCTGTTTTAGAATTTTGGCCAACCTGGTTGCGACGGTCAGATCAAATTTAGCTTTCTTTTCAACGACAAAAAAACCATTTTCGCCGTCAATCAACTCCTGCCGCATCGGGGTATAGGGCGATAACACACAGATTGAGAGATTAAATCTTTCTTTGTCGATATTATTTGAGAGTTCAACAACCTGCCGTTGGGCACCGCCATACTCCAGGTTACTGATAACGATCATTACTTTGATTTTTTTCATTCTTCCAGTCATCAACGCAATTTATTGAATTTCCACTGTCTGCCGGCAACTCTCACGAATAACCAAGCGCACGGTTTTTCTCACCCGCAATCCCAGAGAATATGCGCAGATCCTCTTCAGTCAATCTCTCTTTCCAACGCTCGTCCAAACTGATTTCACTCCTGTCATCCAGGCGCATACCATTTCCAATGACATGATGTTCGACGCTGCGAAAATCTTTCACTCTTTTGTCAGGATCGACACCGATAAAGGTAAATACTTCGTCAAGTACTTTGTCCGGGGCGGCGCAGAGATCCTCATATTTTATCTGCACAAGCTGATCAGTGCTCAGGCTCGCAGCAATAGCATCGGCCTCTTCATTGCTTCGCAGCCAGCGCCTTGCCGCTTCCTGCATGCTAACCATATCTTCACGCCGGTCTCCACCCATACCACCACCGCGTAACTTGGGATTTGTCGCATCGGCAAAACCGGCGGGATCCATGTAGGTCAGGGCAACAGCCCTTCCATCACGATTGACTCGTACGACTTTTAGATCGATCGACTCGATCCGCTTGATGAATTTCAGCCTCAAACCGATTTTGGAAGAGTCGACAATAACTCTTTTACCCGAAACCTCGGCTACGGAGTGGATCAGATCTTCATTTCTCTTGAGTACTTTTGGATAGTCTCTGCGCCATGTGGGATTCAGCATCAATGCAGTATCACGAACAAACTCCAGCATCCCACCCCTAAAGAGAGGGCGAAGCAGCCGCTTTACATAACTACTGCCAATGCCTCTGAAATCAGTTCCCGCTCTGGCAATCTCAAACTGATAACCTTTATCAGCCATCCGCTTATTGACTTTGTTCCAGAACGGACACTCTTTGATCAATGCCTGACAGGAACAGCGATACCGATCAATATCCCCAAGCGCAGTGACTTTCAACTCACCTGTGGTATGAGTGTCAGGATGAGAATTGAGCAGCATCGCTGTAAGTGTTGAGCCGGAATGGCTCGCCGCCAACAGGTACACAAGCTTGATTTTTCCATTCTCTAATTCAGCCAAAGTCTTTCGTCCACTTCTTGTTTTGTACGGGTATCGGGAAATTGTTTGTTCATCTTCTTACGCTGGGTAAACAGGCGTAACATCAAGAACATAGCACACAGCATCGTCACCGCGCTTTCCCGCGGATAAAATGACTGGCTCCCCACTGAAGCGATAAGTTGGGCAGCTATAAGGGAAAAAGCAATGCCTCCAACTGCAGTGAAATAGTCACTCCGTTTATCCCGAAAAATACTCAATGAAGCTTTTATTGCAGAGAGATAGAAAAGCATGACAACTGCAAGTGCTATATAACCATTGTCTAGCGTCCACTGTAGATAGGCATTATGCGGATGGGGGAAACCCTCATGTAGATAATCCCATAAAAACTCACTGATGCCGGTGCTTTGCATTGCCTCCCTGCCGTGTCCCCACCAAGGGCTCTCTTCGATCTTATCGATGACAAACGGCCAGGCAACACTCCGTCCTGCGGTGATCGTATACCAATCCGGTTGTCCCTCGTCCGCGCCCGTTATACCCTCTTTCTCCAACTGCTCATTGGTATCGACAGAATCTTCGGTAAACCCCTGCATCATCCTGTCTCTTGTTGCAGGTACGAGCATAACGAATAAGGTTAGATTGTGTGAGCGAAGCGAACCACAATCTGAACCGTTTGTTGGACGAGCCCGGGTATACGAAATTGGGGGAATAATCCGGCGGTACTAGGGGTAGCCAGAAAGGCACTTGACAACGCGGAATAATGTGCTATTTAGAAAACATCTTTTTCCCGGTCGTTTCCATCGGAAAAACAAAGGGTTACGTTTTTCCAGATAAAAGCCACAAACATAGGATAACGCGGTGCGGTCGATTAGACAAGAAGCCTGCGCCCGTCGGAGGCAACCGGGCTGGCGCAGGAGGCGAAATGGATCTGGCCGAGCTTCGTTGTTGGCGTATTACTCGGATGCGGCCGTTCTTGGGCCATGCTGATAAACGCCTCGCCGCTCGTTTGGGAGCTACAGCGGTTAACCGCAGGCGTGGGACTTTTCTCCGCGATAGCGGCTTCGTCCAA
>QGON01000052.1 GCA_003660235.1 bacterium endosymbiont of Escarpia laminata
CCCCAACCTGCCCATCTTGGTGGCTAATCCCCTTCATGTAATAAAGTTCGCTGGCGCCATTGGGCAGTTAGCAAAAACAGATAAGCTTGATGCTCGTCTAATTGCTCATTATGGTGAAGCTATCAAACCACCCCTTTCACAGCTTAAACCCCACGCTGTAAGGCGTATGAGCGATTTGCTCGCTCGCAGAAGACAGCTTTTAACAATGCAGACCATGGAGAAAAACCGATTCCAGATCATGCCCAAGGAATTGTCATCGTCTATCAAACCCATTCTCACAGCCATCAAGAACCAGCTGAATAAGATCGATCAGAAACTTCTTATACTGATCGAAAGCTGTGATGACTATAGAACCAAGAGTGAGATCATACAAAGCGTACCCGGGGTCGGTAAGGTGGTAGCTTTTAGCTTAATAAGTAACATGCCTGAGCTGGGGTGCATCAGCAACAAAGAAGCTGCTGCACTGATTGGCGTTGCCCCTATAAACCGTGAAAGTGGTATCTATCGTGGACACCGAAAAGTACGTGGAGGGCGCCATCAGATTCGAACAGTCATGTTTATGGCGATGCTATCTGCCATTCAATGCAATCCCATCTTTAAAAACACCTATCAGCGTTTGCTTGAGGCGGGAAAGGCCAAGAAAGTTGCCCTCATTGCTTGCGTCAGAAAAATGATTGTTATCCTGAATTCCATGGTGAGAGATGGGCTAGCCTGGAACCCAATAATTCATGGGTAATTGGCAGCTTGACACCATAGTCACTTGTTATGTGATATTTTCTGCGAACCAACTAGCACCAGGCCATAAGTCACAAAATACCCCATACAATTCTTCTTCCCTATTTCTGATCTCATGCACATCCCAGGTTGATTTTTTATAAATCTCTTTACTCAGGAATAATGTTGAATTACTAAACAAAGACTCCCTCTTTTCTTCGTATGCGCTATTAGATAAACTTGAATTTAGTTTACCAGTCAGAACGGTTAGATTTCCAAGGCATTGTTTTAATCCATCACGCTCTTGTGCCAACTCGAATGCTTCCAAATATGATTCTTTTTCTAGCCCTTCATTCGATGAAAACAAATCCCACAATGGGGTATTTTCTTTGTATTCTTCCGAAAACATATCCTCGTAACGTAATGGTCCATCTGGGGTATTGAGCACCCAGTTTGTTTTCCATTTCTCAGGTAAAATATGCTCTAGCGTGAACTGATTAAACGGTAGTTCATCCTTTTCTACGAACCTATTGCTGCCTCTTTTGTAAAGCTCAATACGGTACAAGATATAGCGAACAACATTGCGATTTACATTTATCTCTGACCAGTGTCCATGAAGAGCTGTTTTTACTTCATGATCACTAGGCCACCTACTAGTATTTGATGATTGTTCTTTGAGTATACTAACAAGCCTTTCTATGGAGAAGCCATCCCTCTTTAGCTTTCTTATTACCTCAGAAAAGAACTTATTATAATTTTTGTGACCTTGAGTAGTGCATAGCATTCTTCGAAGGGTATATGCCTCTAACACCCGGAATACATATTCTGATTCGCTATCTTGTAAATTTATTTCATTCTTAATATACAAAACGAATGGATGTAAGCTTGTTATATCGAATAATTTATAAAACCTCATGGGTTCACCAATAGGCGAACTTGCATCACATTCTGTGATTTCCTTATATACTTTTGAATATCTGCAAAGCTCACTCAACTCATAGTCTGAGCCTTGATCATGATCTAGATTTTTTCGGTATTGCCTTTGATAGGCTTTGAATAGCGGCGCAACGCTATCTGTAGAAAGCTTCGACATTAAAAAGTGTTGGAAAAATAACTCTGAGATAATTATTTTTCTACGACCAAGTTTTACCTCTTTTTCCCAATAATCTGTTTCAAAATGACTCCAATAATCCCGATATAATGAATCTCTATCTTGTTCAGATATGCGGGTTCTCAAAAATAGATTATTTCTTAGTAAGTCAAATTGAAGTAAGCTTTTACCTCTCCCATTTAATGATTCAAATATCATCTCGGGCTCATCATCTGAATCAATCAATATCTGAACTAGGCCAAAATCATTCAGTACTGAATGAAATAACGAGAGTAATTTACTACGATCACCATCGCTGTACCTTTCAATCTTGCGACTAAAGTACTCAAATGCGGGACGGATTCTACCTTTTGTCTCTATCAAGTTATTGCTTGTGGAAGATTCAACGACACTTTTTAATGAAAATCTATCAAAATCAGTTGGAATTAGCTTGTACTGCTCTCCAGCATAATCTTTCGATAACATACCTCTATTAAATACATAACCATCAACCTCATCAGCTATATCATCATATTCTAGCGATGCACATATATTTCTCAGTGCGCACAGGATAATTTGGAAGGTTGTTAGACGTTGTTGACCATCAATGATTTCATACTTTGGAACTTCATCTACATTGGTTGGTTTTTGCTGGATTACAATAGCACCGGTGAAATGACTAAATTTATCTCTCTGTTGCTGCAATAGCCGTTGGTTAGATTTCTCTTCGATATCCTCCCATAGAGGTTGCCATTGATCTTCCATTTCCCACAAGTGAGTCTTCGACCTCGTGATAGATTTTGGGACATCCCAGTCCCCAAAATCGACTCGGCCTTCGACAACCTGTTTGTGCCCCGGCCGTCCCGGTCACTGGCACTACGCGACAACCTCGCAAGCTCGTTGCCGCTCCGTTGCCAGCTCCCGATGACTGGACGCCGCGCTCGGATGCCTACTTTGCTTCCCCTCTGGCGCAAGGCACGCCGGGTAAGCAGTGCGGCCTCGCGGCTACCGGGGACTACCAGCCTTCGCTTCGCTCTCCATGGCTGGCAGCGTACGTAATGTCTCTGAAAGAGTGGAATTCTGAATTGCACCTTATTACCAAATAGGGCACTTACATTGACATTTGTTGGTTGCATATTGCTGGACTTCCTATTTTATTCACATAACGCTTGGGCTCAGGGGCGCGCAGCGAAGCGGAGCGTCCCTTGGAGCCCTTTGTTATGTGTGGCTTTAAAGTGGAACCACTTTATTTGCACAAGGACCTTTTTGACCTTGGCCAACTTCAAATTCAACAGCTTGGCCATCATTCAGTGTTGCGTATTGACCACCACTTTGAATTTCTGAGTGATGAACAAAAAGGTCTTTGCCCCCATCTTCTGGTGTAATAAAACCAAAGCCTTTGTCAGCATTGAACCATTTAACTGTACCTTTACTCATATAACTTACTCTATATTATTGGTGAAATTGATAAAATTTATACTCGAATTCACCGGTTCGAACATAAACAAATATTTAGTGAATACACATAACGCCAATGCTCAGTGGCAGCAAAAAGCAGAGCGACGAGGAACGAGGAGCGGCGCTTTTTGCTGTCCGCTGGAGCTAATTGTTCGGCTGATCTTTATTTTTGCCAAAATTTCCACCAACTTTTTGTAGGGCTTGGTCGCGATTGATTCTTCCCCTGGCCAATCACAGATTCTTGTGCCATTTTAGCCATTTCATTTGGGTGCTCCTTGCTTAAGTGGAGTAAGATTTCTGCCACTGCGTCTTGTTTGTACGTTTTGCCGCATACTGGGCAGCGCAAAACCTCTATTTGAGTTTCCGGATGGCTTCTTTTTATGTGCTCTTCAGCTTTTTTCTTGCTAGAGAATTCCTGTTTGCACAACGAACACACATATAAGGGTTTGGATATCTCGGGATGACACTCCTTTATATGAACTTCTGCCTCGCCGCGAGAGTTGAATGTTGCGTTGCATATATTGCATTCATAAGTAGTGATCGTAGTGCTACTTCTTGTCCAGCTTGAACGAGAACTACTCTGGCTTGACAACATTGCCATGACGACACCCTCCTATGTAAAAATAACCGTCAACCCCAGTACCAGGCCGGCAATCCAAGAAAAGAACCACAATAACGAAATTCTCGATAATTCGATGGAATTTGCACGGTGAAGCTCAACAAGCTCTAATGTTGTTGGGTTCACATCTTGATTCTTTGGGACAGCTAAACGCAAACCAAACATTGCAGACAGCAGCAGAAACCCACCACAAGCGACTAGCAGAGAAACATCTACGCTACCAGCCAAGGAAATAGAAGAAGAAAGTTTAAGTACACTCACGATAAAACCGAGTGTAGTAAAACTAACTCCAAACAAAAAACGCCCAAGCTCATTTCTTTTGTCATTTACTACCTGATCCCGATAATAATCTCGGTATGCTTTCGCAACATCTTCCTCATAGCGAAGGAAAACTTCAAACGGTTTTTCTCGAACATGTTGTCTCGGTCCTTCTTGCTCAATCAGACTTGTTACATCTAGTTGGTCAGCTATTTGTGCGACATTAGAATCACTGCGCATATTCTCTGCGACACTGAAAACTTTATCTTTTCTAGAACCTGGCGGATTTCCGCTTTGTTCACTACTCATTCGATAACTTCCATGGAATATTAACGAATCCAAAATAGGTAAGCTGTTGCACCATGGGTTGCCCGAACTATCTCTTGCCTATATGAGCCGAACTATATATAGGCGTCCTAAACGACGTGATATAACACGTCAAAACTGACGCCTAATCCGCCAGAATACTTTTAACTTGTTGATTTTACTTCCCAGTAGCATAATATAGATCACCTAAAGGAAATAGGGAAATACATCATGATCAAGGAAGGTAAAACCCTGCTGGATCCTGTTCGTCATAAAATCCGAGTTAAACACTATAGTATTCGGACTGAACAGGCATACGTCGACTGGATCTGACGTTTTATCCTTTATCACGGCAAGCGCCACCCCGAGCAGATGGGCGCCAAGGAGATTGAGAACTTTCTTTCTCATCTTGCCGTAGACAGTAATATTGCCGCATCAATTCGGAATCAAGCGCTTAGTGCTATTCTCTTTCTCTACCGGGTAGTGATTGAAAAAGTGTTGGTGTCAGAGGAGAAAACCCAGGGGATCATGACCCTCACCGGCAATACCGGCACCCGACACGCCAAACCATTTCGAAGCCACCGTCCCATAGTAGCGCCGGAGATCGACAGTAAATCTAAGATCCCCTCCATCGAGCGATGTGAGAGAGGGCGTCTCACCATACAGACCTGGTTTTACCGCTCCGCCGAGCACGAAGTATGGCGCTGCGGTTCCATGATCCGTACCGGCACTGGCATTCTCTGCCACCCGGCGCCCAAACTCTCCATAGCTCATTACCAGTGTGTGGTTCCAGTCTCCTGAATCGGTCAGGGCCGACCGAAACACTGCGAGTCCCTGCGCCAACTCAGTGAGCAGGCGGCGATGTTTGGCGGACTGATGACTGTGTGTGTCATACCCGCTCTGGGATACTTTAATGACAGGTACATCCACTCCGCTGACGATAAGCCGTGCTGCGAGGGCAAGATCGCGGCCGAAGCGGCTGTTGGGGAAGCGATCAACAAGGCTGTGTATCTGCGCCGTCAAACGCTCCCGCAGAGCGGCTGCGGCATGACCAATCTCCCGCTGCACTTGCAGGATATGTTGCAAGGCCGGGTTATCCGATATTTGAGAAATCGGCTCCACTGAGGCGGCGCGCCGTAAAAAAACATCGCTGTCTGAGAGGGAAACCACCCTCATCCCCTCCCCTGCCAATGGTCCGCTATTACGTCCGATCACAATGCCATCCAGTGGTTTCTCATCACGTAACGGCAACGCCTTCACTATAGGAGTCAACCAACCTTCACTCCTGACCTCGTCGCTGGCTGATGCACTATCCCAGATCGCAATGGAACGAAAATGCGAACGGTTAGGCTGCGGATAACCCAAACCCTGTATCCACGCCATCTCCCCCGCATGCCACAATGGCATCAGGGGTTCAAGCGCCGGATGTATACCTGTCCGCTCATTGAGTTGAAGAATCTGATCCACCGGCAATGCCAGTTTCGGTCTCTGCCGATAGTATGCGGACTCGCAATAGGGGACCAGGGTATTGATCCCATCATTGCCACCATTCAACTCCAGTAACAGCAGCGTCCGCCCAAAGACCGGCTTTTCCTGACGACTCCAGACCGGCAGCACAGCCCATACCGGCGCGGCGGCCACAAGCCTGACAAAATCTCTTCGGTTCATCTCAGTACCTCACTTCAACTGATAGCCTGGCTCGATCAACAATGCGGTGAGACCTTGATAGGGATCGTCACTCTGCAACTGCGCACTGAATGGCGGAAACGGCAACAGCAGGCGTTCCAATTCAGACAGGGTCGTGTACGCTAAACTGCTCGCTATCTTTTTGCGCAGGGGGGAGTCTTCCGCTGTCAGGCGCTGCATCATCCAGCGACGCTGCAACAGTGTGTCGGCATTGATCCAGTCCTCTCCACCAGGCCAACCTTTGACGTTGGGCGGGTTGAACAAATCCTGGCCGAGACGGCGACTCGCCAGCGCCAGCAATCGCCCACTCTCCACACTGATTTCCAACTGATGCAGGGTGCCAATCAGCAGTTCAACCGGAGATTTAATCAGGCTTCCACGATTCTCACCGGCACGGAATTGGTCAGTATTGAAGAGCGCTGTTAGCAAAGGACGCAACTGATAGTCACTCTCCCTGTAAAGCTTTGCCAATCGTTTGATCTCATACGGATCAGGCGTAGGTGAAATGAACTCACGCCAGAGTTTTTCTGTAATGGTAATCGCAGTTCTGGGGTGATCAAGCAGAATGCGCAGAATGTCATCACCATCAAAACGGCCTCTCCTGCCTAGAAACAGCTTCTCCCCATCATCGTGCCAGCGGCTGTAGTAGCGGAATTTTCCGCTGCGTCGATCGACGCTCCAGCCGGTAAACGCCCTGGCCGCAGCCTTGACATCCGCCTCAGTGTAGTAACCTTCACCCAGGGTAAAGAGTTCCAGCAGTTCCCGGGCAAAGTTCTCATTAGGATTCTTGCGCCGATTTGCCACGCCATCGAGATAACGCAGCATAGCCGGATCCCGAGCCATCGCCTGCAGCAGGTCACGAAAATTACCCAATGCATGTCTGCGCACGGTCTCATGCTGCCTGAAAATCAGCGGAACCCACTTCACCTTCTTCATCGAAGAGGTAAAGTGGTTATGCCAAAAGAGCACCATACGTTCAGCCAAAGGTGATTCGGATGCCAGCATCTGCCGCATCCACCAGGCCTGAAGCGCAATACCGCGCTGCCGCCACTGTTTACGCAACGCCTTTTTCTCAGCATCATTCAGACCACGCAGATACTGTCGCTCGGGAAGTGGGGTATCGACCCATCCAGGCGGCTCCAGGATGATGGCGGTATCAGCTGCCGTCACCAACTGCTCCACAGCCGATTCATGGGTTACACCAGCCAGCTGTTCGATCTGTACGGTTGTACCGCCGAAGCCACTTCGTTGAAGCAGGTGCCTCGCCTCATCGAACGACATGGCATGTAACATACCGGGCAGGCAGAGCAGCAGAAAAAAAGTTGTGTAGGATGACATGTGAATTCCTCTCTGTTCATCAAGGAGTAACGCAGAGCTCTGCTATTGGTTGACCAATGTCATATTTTTCCTACGGGCACTGCACAATTGGATGAGCAAGCTGATCGATTGTGAGAGAATGATTGTTAAATTTCGTCTCTGTCTGTCACAAAGAAGCTGAATCACACAATGGCCCAGTACATCTACACCATGAACCGGGTGGGCAAGATCGTCCCACCCAAACGCGTCATCATCCAAGATATCTCCCTCTCCTTTTTTCCCGGCGCAAAGATCGGAGTGCTCGGCCTCAACGGGGCGGGTAAATCGACGGTTTTGAGGATCATGGCCGGTTTGGATACGGAGTTCGAGGGTGAAGCACGCCCCCAGCCAGGCATCAAGATTGGTTATCTGTCCCAGGAACCCAAACTCGACGAAACCAAAGACGTGCGTGGTAACGTGGAGGGCGCGCTGAGCCATCTGAAGGAGGCGTTGGCAGAGTTAGATACGGTCTATGCCGCCTATGCGGAACCCGATGCCGACTTCAATGCCCTGGCCAAACGGCAGGCGAAACTGGAGAACATTATCCATGCTGCGGACGGCCACAATATCGAACGCCAGCTGGAAGTTGCCGCGGACGCCCTGCGGCTGCCGCCCTGGGACGCGGATGTGAGCAAACTCTCCGGTGGTGAACGCCGCCGCGTTGCGCTCTGCCGACTGTTGCTGGAACACCCCGACATGCTGCTGCTCGACGAGCCCACCAACCATCTCGACGCGGAGTCGGTTGCCTGGCTGGAGCGCTTCCTGCATGAATATAACGGTACTGTCGTTGCCGTCACCCATGACCGCTACTTTCTCGACAATGTTGCCGGCTGGATTCTGGAACTGGACCGTGGCCACGGCATCCCCTGGGAGGGTAACTACTCCTCCTGGCTGGAGCAGAAGGAACAGCGTCTCGAACGGGAACAGAAGCAGGAGGCCGCCAAGGTCAAGGCGATGAAACAGGAGCTGGAGTGGGTACGTTCCAATCCAAAAGGCCGCCACGCAAAGAGCAAAGCCCGCCTGCAACGTTTCGACGAACTGCAATCCCAGGACTTCCAGAAACGCAATGAAACCAACGAGATCTATATTCCACCAGGCCCGAGACTGGGCGACTTGGTCATAGAGGCCAAAGGCCTGAAAAAGTCCTATGGCGACAGGATGCTCTATGACGACCTCAGCTTCAATCTGCCGAAAGGCGGTATCGTCGGCATCATCGGCCCCAACGGTGCGGGCAAGACTACCCTGTTCCGCATGCTCACAGGAGAGGAGACACCGGATGGCGGCGAACTGCACATCGGCGAAAGTGTCAAGATATCCCATGTCGATCAGAGCCGGGATGCACTCGATGACGACAAAACCGTTTGGGAAGAGATCTCGGACGGCCAGGACATCATTACAGTGGATCGTTACGAAACCCAATCCCGCGCCTATGTCAGCCATTTCAATTTCAAAGGCTCCGATCAACAGAAACGTATCGGTGACCTCTCCGGTGGTGAACGCAATCGCGTCCATCTGGCCAAGCTGCTGAAAAGCGGCGGCAACCTGCTGCTGCTCGACGAGCCGACCAATGATCTGGACGTGGAGACCCTGCGCGCACTGGAACAGGCGCTACTCACCTTCCCTGGCTGTGCTGTTGTGATCAGCCATGACCGCTGGTTCCTGGATCGTATCGCAACCCACATCCTGGCGTTTGAAGGCGATTCTGATGCAGTCTGGTTCGAAGGCAACTATGCTGACTACGAGGCAGACCGCAAACGCCGTTTAGGGGCGGATGCCGACCAACCACATCGCATTAAATACAAGCGAATCTCAAACTAAGGGGTTCGATCAATAACGAGCGGTTCATGACGCTGGAAAAGCCTGCAAGGCGAACAAATCATCCGCTGAAATTTCTGCTGTTTGCCAACATGGCTGCAGCATTGATTCTGCTCGCCTTGGGCGTTCGTGAGTATCAGAACTTTCACACGTTTCATAGACAGTTGGCGGAAACCCAAGTCACGGATGGTGCGCGGGAGATTGCTCTCCGGCTACGGGAAATCCACACCAGCGTAGCGCTGTTTGTCCTGCAGGAGACGCAACTTCTCTCCGACCTGGTTGATGATCCCTTATCCGACGAGCAGTACAACCACACCCGTCAACGCATCAAACTACACTTCCCCGATACCGAAGGTTTTATGCTGGCGGATCATGAAGGTGTTTCCCTGCTTGACGACCCTTTGGCGACGCTCGACGACCAAAGACTCTTCGACCTCAAGCAGTTCGCGCAAGGCAGACAGCAAGCCACAATACTCAGAAGGTTCAGTAACAACAGCTATCAATACGACATCATGGTTCCCTGGAGCGGAAAGAAGGGAAACCGCGGCATCTTTTTTGTCGCCTTCCGTTGCAAGGCGATCTGTCGGCTGCTTGCCACCCACCATGTCTATGGGCACACGTTAAAGCTCTATCCATTGAATCCCGACGATCCGGTGGACAGTCCCAAACAGAAGGCCATCACAGCTGAAGTTCCAAGCGTTGGTTGGATATTGGCAAATAGCTTCACCCCATCCCTGTTCTCCAACAAATTCGCTGAAATTTCGCTTGTAGGGATATCTATTCTGCTGGGATTCTTTGCCCTCTCCCTCATTTTGTATCGCAAAGCCCGCAAAGAGGAGTCAGAAAAGGAAGTCACCGAACAACGGTACCGCGACTTGCTGGAGACATCGGAGGATCTGATCTGGAGCATCGACAACAAAGGCTATATCACACAGATCAACGATGCCGCTTGGCCAATCCTCGGCTATTCTCAGGAGGAGTTGGTTGGCCGGCCCCTGGTGGACATGATACCGGATGATGAACTCAAAACGCAGTTCAAGGCAATTCGCGAACTGCTGAAGGGTACTCCCTGGAACAACCACATAACACGTCTCAACTCAGGTGACGGACGCGAGGTACATCTAAGATTCAACGCCCTGCCAGTCATCGATGAAAACGGTTCATGCATTGGCGCAACCGGTACCGCCAGCAATATTACAGAACAGGTACGCGCCATGGAGGTACTCTCCGAAAAGGAGTCACGCTACCGCCAGATGTTCGAAGTCAATCAGGCCATCAAGCTGATCCTGGATGCCAAGAACGGCAGGATCATCGAAGCAAATAGCGCCGCAGCCAGGCTTTATGGCCATTCGATCATCGACCTGAAAAAGATGAACTACAGCAAACTGAACCATCAACCCGCCAGTCAACTGCGCAAACAACTGAACGCCATAAGCCAGGGCAACATCTCCAGCTATCAGGAAATTCACACCAGCGCCTCGGGTACCATGCATGATGTTGAGATCCAGGTCAGTCCCACCGGAACAAACGGCAACACCCTGCTCTACCTGATAATTACCGACGTCACAGAACGTGAGAAATCTCTGCGCGCCCTGAGGGATAATGAACAAAAGTTGCAAGGCATCATCGAGGCTGCCGCCGAAGGCATCATCATGTTCAATACTGCCGGTATCGTACAGCTTTTTAACCCTGCGGCTGAGATGATGTTCGGCTATCTCGAAGAGGATATCGTCGGCAGCAATATCGGTCAGCTGTTTTCACAAAAACAGGCACACGCTTCCAGCACAAACATTCTCGATACCCTGGGACTCTCTCCAGATGGCAATGCCCGTGAACTCGTAGGCGTACGCAAGGATGACAGCAACCTGCCTGTAAGACTCTCCATCAGTCGTCTTGAGCTTGATGATCAGACACACTACGTCACGCTGATACAAGATATTTCGGAATCACACCAAGCCCACGAAAGACTGACCTACCTGGCACAGCATGATGTACTCACCGGCCTGCTCAATCGCGCTGAATTCGAACGACGACTGGCCGTACTCATTTCCGTGAAGAAAGCACCAAAGGAGCATCATGTACTCTGCTTCATGGATGTCGATCAATTCAAGCTGGTCAACGATACCTGCGGCCACAAAGCCGGCGATGAGTTGCTGCAACAACTGGCCATTATCACCAAATCACAGTTGAAGGAATTCGAGTTGATTGGGCGTGTCGGCGGCGATGAATTTGGTGTCCTGCTCTCCAACTGTAGTATGGAACGTGCCGAGACAATTTGCAGCAATCTGTTACAGACCATCCGCAACTTCCTTTTTACCTGGGAGGATCGCTCTTTCGATGTCGCTGTCAGTATTGGGCTTTCCGGGTTCAGCCCAATGGAAGAGAGCACATCGAGTATCTTGAGCACGGCGGATGTTGCCTGCCACATGGCAAAAGAACTAGGTCGTAATCGTCTGCATATCTATCACAGTGGTGATGCGGAACTGATTCGCCATCATGGTGACATGCATCTGGTTGCTGACATCAACCAGGCGTTGAATGAGGGACGTTTCCATCTCTATCTACAGCCTATCGTTTCAGTTGGCGATAACGGAAAGCGGCACTACGAGGTGTTGGTCCGGATGTTTGGTGAAGCGGGAGAGCTGATCATCCCCGATAACTTTATTCCTGCTGCCGAAAGATACATTCTGATGCCCGCCATCGATCGCTGGATCATCAATGAACTCTTCTCGACTCAAGGTGAAAATCTCAGGTATTGGGCAAAACTACACCCTGAGAAAGGACACTTTCTATTCGCCATCAATCTTTCCGGGACTTCATTGACAGACGAAGGATTCCTCAACTATCTGGAGCGACTCTTCAAGGATTGGGACATCCCTCACCATACCATCTGTTTCGAGATCACTGAAACCGCAGCCGTGGCAAACCTGGATCGGGCACAACATCTGATCGAGCGCCTGAAATCGCTGGGCTGCTCTTTTGCGCTGGATGACTTCGGCACAGGCCTCTCTTCCTACACCTATCTCAAGGACCTGCCCGTCGACTATCTGAAAATTGACGGCAGTTTCGTGCGCAATATGGCCAAGGATCCGGTTGACTACGCCATGGTGGAGTCGATTAATCAGATCGGACATATCCTCGGCCTGAAGACAATTGCCGAATGGGCTGAAGATGAGGCCACGCTGCTTCAGCTACGAGTACTCAATGTGGATTATGCTCAAGGTTATGGGGTTGGCGAACCCAGACCATTGAATGAGTTCAAACTCTGATCGAGCATAGACGAGGCGTCAGCCCCAAACCGCCTCTGCACGTCATTTTTGTTTACGCGGTTTGACTCCGCCCTCTTCAACCTCAACTGTCCCGACTATAGGCCCGATCAAGCACAGCGGATCGGGCGCACCCGCATTGACAGCACACATGGAATTGCCGGTTCCGCTACGCTTGAATCGGCCTACATTCATTCGTTGGCTGTAATAACGTCAGACACAGGGTGGGATCACCAACTGCGCGGGCAAAAAAAAGCGGGGCCGAAGCCCCGCTTTAATTCACTACTAGAGTGTTACTGAGTTATCAGACGATGTTTCGCGGTGCGAAAGACATGCTGCGGAACTCTTTCTTATACTCGGACGGCCCAAGATTCTTGATCCTGCACACACCGAGCTTGTAGTTGTAGTTACCACTGATGTTATCAACCACGCGGCCCTGCAGTGCATTGGATGCCTGCTTCTCAGTAATGAAGTAGGAGTAAAGCGCTCCCTTCTTCACCGCTGGGGTCACGATGGCGATAGCAGTGACAGCACCCTTCTCCAGCGCAATATGGCCGTTCTTCATCAGTTCAGAGAACTGGAAGTCTTTACCATGCACACCCTTGATGGTGTTTTTGTGCACCGGCACCCGATTGGAGTAGAGCATCACCCGGTCACCCGACTCGATACCACGTGACGCAGCGTCGTCCGGATGGATCTCGGTGAAGTTCTCAGGCCAACGCTGAGTGATGTAGGCACGACGCTCAATATCGTCAAAACCTGACTGCCAGATCTCGTTGATACGACCGTTGGTATGCCACAACTCATCGTCCTTGGGACTCATCCACTCCCAGTAGTCAGCATAGAGACTCCAGGGGTGTTTCTGGATGTTCACACGACCGGTCTGGGAATTGAAGTGCGTTCCCTTCTTGTTGATCATGTTGGCACCCTTGGTGCGTCCTTCCCGCTCGATCTGCTCCTGGGTCATGGTGGTGTTGTGCAGTCGCACAGTACCCAACAATTCGCCAGTTTTGTAGTTAAGGAAGGTCGGTCCCTGGATACCCTCGGTACCCAGCTCTGCCAGCTTCTGATGCAAGGTCTTGCCTTCTCTATGAGCGGCAATCTTGATCATATGGTAGGCCTTGCGGTTACCACGACTGGAGCGTGAGGACTCTTCACAAACCTGGTTGGAATCGTTCCAATCATAACCTTTGAAGCCCATCTTCTGGGCCAGCCGGGAGATGATCCACCAGTCAGGCTTGGCGTCACCGGGAGCATCGTAGAACTTCTGATATAGACGGATGCGACGCTCACCGTTGGCGCGGGCAAAATCCTCTTCACCCCAAGTGGACGCAGGGAAGACGATATCTGCAAAACGTGCACCGATAGGATCGCGCAGGTAGATATCCTGATTGATCACCACGGTACCACCGGAATCGGCACGCGCCTTGAGGGTCTTGACGATCTCATCCTTATCCCAGGAGGTAACCTGATTCGGATTATTGGTCGTCAACTCCTCAAACTTGTTGTGCAGACCATTGGCGCCAGCCATTGCCTGGATCCAGGTGGTACCGATGACATGTGCCATACGGGTGTGACCTGAATAGAGCCAACGATCCGTATCCAGGGAACGACGACGACGACCCGGCACCTTCTCAGGTGAGCGGTTACGGGGATAGCTACCACCGCCTGCGCCACCACGCTGATGACCACCGAAGCGGCCTACCACCTGACCTGGACGACCACCTGCACCGCAAATAGTTGCCAGAGAGGAGATGGCGTTGGTGTTGCCGGTGTTGTTCGACCAGTAGAAGCCCTTCTCAATACCGAAGGATGCCTTGGGACGGTCACCGCCACCACCAGTCAGCCACTTGGCCGCCTTATAGAGATCGTTTACATCGACGCCGGCAATCTTGGCTGCCACCTCTGGCTCATGTTCCTTGCGGGACATGACCCACTTCTTATAGCCTTTTTTGCCGTATACGCCACCCGTCTGGAACTTGCCCCAGGTGGTGCGCCACTGCCATGGCGTGTTACGGGTGCCCTGGCCGAAACCGGAACTGGAACCCCACTTGTCGTTGACCCAGTGCTTGATCCAATCCTTATCTTCCCAACCATTCTCCAGAATGATGCGGGAGATAGCACCGAGTACCGGGGTATCGGTGCCGGGATTGACCTGCAGATGGATGGTCTGATCGTCACCCTTGCTCTTGGCATATGCCAGACCAGCAGTCTCACGCACGTTCAACCAGATGGTCTTTTGACCACGGTCGATAGCAGGCTTGATGAACTGGGTGAAGATCATGGTCTTGGTTTCATACGGGTCGGTACCGCAGATCACCAGGACATCCGCATCCCCCCAGTCCTTATAAGCCGGACCGAAGTTGTCGAAACCCGCATCCCGGAAACCGGGGGTGGAGGTCACATCGGAAGGCGTGTCGTGGAAGGTAAAAGCCGCTGTCTTGATGGAACGGCGGGCAAACTTCTTCACCGCATAGGTGTTCTCGAAGAACTGATAAGAGAAGGTCTTCACACTGTATGCGTTGGCACCATGCTCCTTGAGAACATGGTTGGCCACGTCAGCAGCGATGTCGAGCGCAAAGTCCCAGGTCACCGGCTGCAGGGTACCGTTGATCCGCACCAGGGGTGAGGTCAGACGGTCGTTGGTCGGTTTGTTGGGGTTGTAGCACTTCTGCGCAATACAGCCACCACGGATGGAGGAGTCACCGCCGATATTGACGACCTTGGCATCCTTATCCGGGATGATGACCACGTTGTGAGGACGCCCTTCGTGCATCACCACGTTGTGCTGAGTGGGTGCCACCCAAGCCTGTAGAGGACCAGACGGAAAGTCGGTATTGAAGGCATTCTCAGATGCCTTCGGACCGCCATCCGGGGTACCTACCGGCCAACGATAGACCTTGTATCCGCAAGCGACGATGCAGTAGTCGCAGCAGGTGGTCTTCACGTCCGCATTTTTCGGTGGTAGCGGTGCATGATCCTCAGGGAGGTAATATTTAGTTGCCATTGTCTATTCTCCTCCTCAGGATTCCAACAGATTTTCGTTACGACCGAAGATCAGGCCCATCATGCCCACGGCGTATACGTCGTCGCCGTCCACCTCCAGCAGAACCTGTGGCAGGCTCTGGTAGGCTTGACCGGAAACGATGATGCCGTGACGCGTCAGATCGTAGGTCGAGAGATGCAGCGGGCACTGGCCCAGTACACGATGGTTGCCCACCGCCTGGTACTTGCCGATCATGTTGCCGCCCTGGTGGGTGCAGAGGTAGCTGAAGGCCACCACGTCACGCTGATCACCAACACCGCCACCGGCCTTCACACCGTCCATCTTGACCAGCATGTTAATCGCACCGTCATCAGGATAGGTGAAGTTCACCGGCTGGTCGTCCTTGAGGGCGCTGAGCTGGCCGATCTTCTTACGGGGATAACCCACGACGCGGGCCTTTGCAGCGGCCTGGCCTGGGAACAGACTGATAGAAACAGTGCTGGCCGCGGCAGCCGCGGACCCACTGTACATCAGGAACTGACGACGATTGAGCATGCACTTACCGTGATCTGCTGCAGTCTCGTCTTTTTTCTTGATATCAGACATTATTTTGCCTCCTGTGCCGCTTCAAGCTCTGCCAGGGTAAACAGCGGTGCGTATTCCGGCATCGCAGGTTTATCCATCAACATCTCTTCGCCGGACATGGATTCAAGGAACGCAATGAGGGCGTCCTTCTCATCATCAGTCAGACCAAGAGGCTTGATAAGCGAACTCTTGTTCTCTGGGAACAGTGTGGTACGGCCATCTTCGTCGAAACCACCGCGGTCATAGAAATCAACCACCTCTTCCAGGGTGTAGAAGACACCGTTGTGCATATAGGGTGCGGTGTATTTCAGGTAACGCAGAGGGGCAGTACGGAACTTGCCCTTGTCCCATGCATTCTTGGAACGGTAGTAGAAGCCCCAATCGGACTTGGCCTTGCGGTAACCCTCCTGGGTCTGTCCCTTCGCATACTGCTCGAAACGGAAGGTAATCTGTGCCAGTCCATCCTCTTCCCAACGCTTGTTCGGCGGGATTCCAATATTATGGAAGTCCTGATCAGAGGTGATGGCGCCGTTGTGGCACTGGATGCAACCGGCCTTGCCTTCAAAGAGCTCTTTACCCTTCAGCTCATCTGCATTTAGTGCGCTCTTGTCGCCCAGGAGATACTTATCCAAGGGGGTATCACGCTGTACCAGGGTACGCTCAAACGAGGCGATTGCACGCCATGCGTCCCGAATGATAGGCCACTGGGTACCGAATGCCTCGCGGAAACGCTCCACATATTCAGGGATCACCCTGAGACGCGCCTCCATGATGTCGGCCTCGCCGTTGCCGGCTACGCCACCTCTGGCTGCGCCCCTGGCCTGCGACTCATTGGAAGAGGCGGAGCCTGCCCAGAATTGGCGGGGAAAGTAGGCGCTATTGATAATGGTCTGACTGTTACGCCAGTGGACCGTGCCGGGATAACCACGGGAGAAGTCCTCGGCCCAGGCCCAGCCCTGATCAGGCTCATGGCAGGTGGAGCAACCGGTGGAGGCGTCACCACCCAAACGGGGGTCAAAAAAGAGGATCTTTCCCAGTTCGATTTTTGCAGGACTCTGCAGATTATCCGCCGGGATCGGGGGTTCACCCAGTGGTGCCAGAGGCGCTGGACCAGCCATCGCCATTGGTGCTGCTGCCATCGACTTTTCCGCTGCAGGTGCAGCAACTGCTTCCGAAGTCGTCTGGCCAGCACAACCTGCCAGCAGTGCCGTCGTGATGGCAGCGGCCAACAGGGTCGGAGTCTGTATTACATTACTCATCGCTGTCTCCTCGACGTTTAGTTCTTGACCTGAGTCCAGTTTTCGATAACCGGATACTCAGCAGGATAGGGACCTTTCCAGACGTGCTTACCGCTGGTCAGAGGATCACCCGACATCGACTCGAGGAAGGCAACCAGGTCTTTGATATCCTGTTTACCCAACTTCAAAGGCTTGAGACGGGAGTCCTTGCGGCTGTCCTTACCGCCACCCCTGTTATAGAAGCCAACCACGTCGTAGAGGCTCTTGATCATGCCGTTGTGCATGTAGGGCGCACTGTACTTCAACTCACGCAGACTCGGGGTCACGAACTTGCCTGTGTCAGCCGCATCCATGGTTATATTGTAATAACCAGGGTCGCGTTTCAGGTTCATGTAGTCTTCGATACCCTGAAACATTGCGAAGGCGATAAAGGCATGATGGTTCATGGGATCAAGGAAAATATCGAAGTTCTCCGGCACACCGGTGTTGTATGCCTTACCATCAGTGGCAAGCGGACCGTTGTGGCACTGGATGCATCCGGCCTTACCTTTGAAGAGCTTCTGACCACGCTTGGCGGAGGCAGACATCTTGCCGGTATCGATGGGGGCATTCACGGAGGTCAGGGTCTTCAGGTATTCCGGGATCGCCTTACGTATCGAACCGTTGGATGGTTCGCCATATCCGGCATCCTTGAACATCTGAACATATTTTGGATCCTGCTTCGCACGCTCCTGCATGACCCGCATGTCCATATTCATGATGTAATCTTCCGTGAGCATTTCACGGGTTACGTCATTAAGGTTGGTGCCCAGACGACCGTCATGCATCCAAACTTTTTTGTGAGCAGCGTTGATCACGCTGGGGCTGTTGCGGAAATGCCCGTTGCCGGGATAACCCGGGGACAGCGCATCAGGATGGCTATAGGCGTTTTCAGGTTTGTGGCAATCTGAGCAGGCTATGCCAGCATCACCCGAGATACGACGATCGAAAAAAAGTCGCTTTCCCAACTCCGCCTTGGCCGCATTGATCTTCAGATCAGGCAAAGACGTTATGTCGGGATACTTGCCGGCTTGCGCACCGAAAGCCATACCCAGTCCCAGCGTTGCCGCCAGAAGAGTATGTCCGGTTTTGACTCGTACACCCATTGGATTTCCTCCAGGTCAGTTCTTCATTTATCGGTATTCCAACTTGAGAATCAGGACAACGGAACCAAATATGAATACCGATAGTCCAATTCGATCTCATTTACTGCATTTTTCAGGCCAATCAACGAATCAAAAATAAATACCTGTAGTTACGTGGGGTTAGAAAAAACTTATTGATTCATGTCAATTTGTTTTCTGGGGCATCCTGAATGAATTGTTCTATCAAGGTGGCAAATCCACCCTCACTTCGATCAATTTGTTCAAGAGAAACTCTACCCTCTTGGGAATAGTTTCCGCCTGGCAAAACCACTCAAAAAATCAATATTTTTCCAATAATTCAATTTGTTACATTATTATCAAGTAACTTTTCAATAATCCGTGCAAATGGGTAGGGTTCATCGAGACATTCAGCGGCGGGTTCACCAACTGTACGGGATTGGTTGATCTCCCCCACGCGTTAAGCGTTTGCCCGATTAGGGTTTTGAGCAAATAGCAAACACAAAAAAACCGCCTGGCGGCGGCTTTGCAGGTCAATCCGTAATGCCTTCAGTTGCCGGCCATCAGATAGCGTATCCCTTCAAGAATCACTTGCGGCGGCGTCTCATGGGGAAAGATAAAACGTAACTGTCCGTCCGGCGCTATCAGGTAGGTTGCAGCGGAGTGATTCACCGAATATCCAAAAGCTGAGCCTTCCAGTTCCACCTCGTAATACTGAGCCCCGTACATTTTAGCCACCTCGGCGATCTTCTCCTCACTGCCGGTTACCCCGATAAAGTTCTCATGGAAGTACTCCACGTACTCTTTCAGTTGCTCCACCGTATCGCGTTGGGGATCGACACTGACAAAGATCGATGTCACTGATTTCAACTCTTTTTCACTCAATTCGTTCAGGGCCTGGGTTGCCAGGGAGAGTGAAGTGGGACAGACATCCGGACACTTGGTGTAACCGAAATAGAGCAGTATGACCTTGCCTCGGAGATCACGGGTTGAAACCGGCCCAGCAGCGGAATTGAGGGTGAAATCACCACCAGCCGGGGCCCCGCTCTGATCCAGAACCTCATCCTCACGCGGCGCCTCCCCCCCGGCCTGAGCCACAATAGAAAGAAACATGAGAAAAAGAAAGATGGAGGCCATCCGTTGAATCATAAAAAAATCACTCCTGCGAATGCATAAAGATGAGGAGAAATAGGATCACCACTTTAGCCTTTCACCTTTTTCTGTTGCAACCTAACCAACATCAGGCCCGCAAGGAAAACCAACAGGGCAATGCCTGCCGGGAGTCCATAGACCCGCTGATAGTCGAACTCCGGCGGCAGGAAGAGCCAGTACCAGGTACTCAGGGTGTGTTTGGATCCCACCTCGCCGTTACTGCCGTCCCAGTTGGCGAAGGAGATGGGCATGAACTGACCCTCAACAAAGTCGATATCCCCAATCGCACCGCCACTGCGCGGACGCGTCATGATGACACGCCACTTACCGTCTTTCCACTCACCGGCAGCGCTAAAGGTACCGTCCGCCTCACGCAGCTTGGGGCGTTTGTTCGGGCCGACACCTTCCATCAGCACAGCACTGGCATCCCGCTTGGGCTCGACACTGCCCGCATTCCAGTACCAGATAGTGGTGTGGTGACGCTTGTCGCCGTGTCGATAGAGGGGCTTCTCCACCATCGGCGCCGACATATAAGCAGCCTCCATGGGGAACTGGATCGCCACCGCATCAGCGTGCATCTCCTTGTTCTCGTCCTGCAGATCGGTGAAGTATTCGATACCGGGACGGCTTTCGGTACGATCATCCACTTCGAGCAGAAAGGCGATCTCCTTCTCGTTATAGATGGCGCGCACGGTCACTGCATCATTAAGCGGCGTGAACAGGCGCTCTTCCTTGATGATGTTGGGCACCAGACTCAGGGTAACCGCGTCCGCACCATTCCAACGTTCATCAGCCAGCGAGGTCGGCACTCCGCCACTTACCTTGGTGCCGGTTACCACCGCACCATTTTTGGGCTGCACCGCAGTATCACGCAGACTGTAGACGAAGTTGGAGATATGCCAGCGATCTTCCAGACTGACTGGATCCTTGTTGCCCTCCTCCACCGCGCGGTGAGCCGGCATCGGCGTACCGGGAATACCGATGGAGAGGCGGGGATAGATCGCCTTGACGGTGGCATCCCGCTCCTTCTCGGCAGACTCAGTGGACTGTGTGACGCGCCAGGTCCAGGGTTTGGTCAGATCACGCGGCCAGATGCGGAAACCCCAATCGTCCTCCAGTTTCTTGCCGGAGACGATATTGCCCCTGCCCGCTCTGCCGTGGCACTCCTTGCAGGATTTGATAAAGGCGTCGCGTCCCTTGGTCACCGACTCATCTGAATAGGGAATCTGGCCGCCCTCCGGCTCAACTTCGGTGACCTGTCGAAAATCTGTCTTTATATAGTGACCATCGTCATCGAAGGACTCGTCTTCCGCATCATCCGGCGCCCAGGCGGCGGTGATATCAAAACCTTTGATCACCGGGATCAGGCTGCGGATCTGCTCATCACTCATCAGCGATGCCCAACCCGGCATGCCGGTTCCCGTCAGGCCGTTTTTGATGGTGTTGAACAGGTCATCATCCAGCGGCAACAAGGTACCGGGAGAGGTCTTATATTTAAATAGTGCGAGGGTGAAATCCCGTGGTTTCGGATACATCAGCTCCGCCGCCACGCCGTCTCCGGCACCCTGCTCTCCGTGGCAGACCTCACAACGGAACTTATAGAGGTCCTTGCCCTTAATCTCCTTGCGTTTGGCCAGCACCTTGTCCTTCATGCCGGTCACAACCCGGGAGATATCCGGATCCCAGATCCGCGGCACCTGACCGTTATAGTCAAAGATGAAGGTGATGACGTTCCACACATCCTGCTCGCTCAACATCTCATGCCACACCGGCATGGCTGAGTTCCAGGGAGTGCCCTCCTTCGGCAGGCCGGGACCACCGGTGGTAATGCGCCAGAAGAGGAAGGCCTCCTGCAACTGGGGGATGACGGTCGGATCCTGGAAGTTGATCGGCTGCGGATTGAACCCGGATCCATAGTGACCCTGGCCGTCCAGTAGATCGCCATGACAATAGAAGCAGTTCTGATAGTAGACGTCGCGCCCTGCGCTTACAGCCGTCTGATACTTTTCCCAGCCTGCCTCTTTGTCGGAAACAAGGGTCGCAAGAATCTCATCCCGAATGGGGTTTTCCAGGGTCGCCAGATCAAAACTTTTGCCAAAGATCTTGACCGAGGCGGGGGGTGCGGGATGTACCTGACGCAACTCCACCGGAGCGTCATTACTCGGTTTCACCATGTTATAGATGGTGTAACCCACCACCAGAGGAACAGCAATGAGGAAGAACCAGCGCACCACCACCAGATTATCGTTACGCAGGGTGGCAAGTATCGGTGCCTGGAACTCCGCCCAGCGCTCGTCATCGAAAGAGAAATAGAGCAGCACACCAATGATGGTGATAATCATGTACTGGATCATCAGCGTTTGGGGCAGCAGCGGCGGAAAACCGAACTTGAACGCCAGATAGGCTGCCGCGATGATCAGCACCGCCTGCAGGAAAGCGGGAATCCTAAAGCTCTTCATTATTTTTTCTCCGCCAGATGCTGCACGAGCATCTCCAGCTCTTTAACCGTCATCTTCTCCGCAAAGTCTGCAGGCATCGCCGGAGGAAAGCCCTCCGCAATCACTGCGGCAGGATCAACAATGCTCTGACGTATCTCCGTCTCACTCAGACGTCTGCCCACGGTTGCCAGCCCCGGTCCCACCAAGGGATCCTCAGAGTCCATCGCATGACAGGCGCTGCAGGCATATTTACCCAGCGCCTCCTCCGCAGTGGCTGCGGATGCGAGTGCGACACCACCACCGGCCGCCGGTGCCGCAGCAGCAGCTTCTGCGGCTGCCTCCGGGGACGGCAGGGATACGGTCACCTCGTTACCATCCTTCGCCTGCAGATAGGCAATGATCGCATCCATCTCCATGACGGAGAGCTGGATCGGCGCTTTGTCGACGGCAGGCATCGGGGACACCGTGTCGTTGGAGCCCTTTTTGCCCCAACCGGCGACTACAAACTTGCTCGGATCAATCATCGATTCAAGGATGTAGCCCGCCGCATCTTTCGACTCACCCTGGTAGCGCTCATCGGCCAGTCGCTCAGCCACAGTGCTCACCATATCCATGCTCTGGATGTCTGGAGCACGCCCGATAGGCGGGGGCTTGTGGCAGAGGGTGCAGGTACCCTTGTTCATAAACAGATCTTCGCCCATGGTGACAAAGTCATCCATGGTCAGGGAGCTCAGATCGACCTTCGTCTCCACCGGCGCCTCGCCCTCCACCTGAGGCAATAGCTGGGTTACCAGAGTGAAGATCAGGGCCAGACCGATACTGAATCCCATGGTTTTGAAGAAGACGTTCACGCCACGCCTCCTTCAGCCACCGTTTCCGGTTTGGGTTGTTTGGTTCCACTGAGGCTGGCGATCCAGAACATAAACAGCACAAACAACAGGAACAGCACAGTCACAATGGTGATCATGTTGCCGGCATAGCCGATGGTGGGAATAAAATTGTCCGGCGAGTTGTCCTTCATCACCGTATAGACATGCCAATGGGTCTTCACTGAAGAGCGTACATAGCCCATCAGTCCCATCAGCCAGGTGAAGGCAATCGGCAGGGCAAACAGGGCGTACTGGGCTCGATCAGGGATCCTGCCCCAGTGCGAAGGCAGGATCTTGGCATTTTTGAACATCAGGCTGTCGATAACGATACCCGCAATGATCACCACCAGCGTCGAACTCACCTGGGCCACCGACGAACCCACCTTGTAGACCGTATTGGTGAAGTAACCGAAATAGACACCGAGGAAGATGATGTTGACGATCGCCACCACATAGATCGCCACCATCAGCGCATTGCCGATGGGCGCCCAGGAGACGGTCGCCACCTTGTCCGAGCGACGATAGAGCTGAAACGAGAGAAAGGTGACGATCAGCATCAGGTTAACGGCGATGTTCTTCGCCGGCATGATGCCCAGAGGGCCGAGGATATGGTGGTGACTGCCCCCCAACTGTGCGATCTCCGACGCAGACAGCATCAGGGTGTGGGGGGTGACCCAGATCAGGAAGCTGATCACCAGAACAAAGGCGATGAAACCGATGAAGGGTTTGTAGCGTTTGGAGCCTTCGGTACGCGACATACCCGCCCACAGGTAGTAGTTACCCGCCAGCAGGATGGTGCCGATCAGCACCGCCTGCACGATGAAGAGCCAGGCCAGGATACCGCCCATGGCGGTGATACCCATCTGCTGGGAGTAGGCGTAGATCTCCGCCATCAGCCAGTACCCGGCGAAGGGCAACGGCAGAAAGGCCAGGATGGCGATGAAGTTGGAGGTGTAACCCATCCAGTCGTAATGGGCCCGCTTCTCCATATCTTTGGTACTCAGGAACTTGTAAGCGGCATAGGCGCCCACCACCGCACCACCGAAGCCGATGTTGGCGATGAAGCGATGCAGGTTGATCGGATTCCACAACGGCCCCTTCATCACCTCCCAGATATTGCCGATCACCGCGCCCACCTCGTTGACGCCGGAGGGGGCCATCATGAAGGTGGCCCAGGAGTTGGCCATCACCATGATGGTCATGCCCGCGCCATTGAGCAGCAAGCCAAGACTCAGGTGCACCCACTTCATGTTGCCGTAGCGCATGGCGTTCCAGCCATAGTAGTAGGTGTAGAGGAAGAAGCTCTCGAGGAAAAACAGCGCCGCATAGACCAGCCATTGGGCACCGAAGACGTGCATCATGTAACCCATGAAATCGGGATAGAGCAGGAACAGCGCCAGAGAGCCACCGAAGATGGCGGTGATGGAGAAGCCGGTAAGGCTGATCTTCATAAACTCATGGGCCATGCTGTCGTAGCGCTCATCGCCAGTCGCCACCCCCACCAGTTCGATCGCCAGCACAAACAGGGGCACCGCCAATACCAAGGCGCCGAAGAAGAGATGCATCTGGGCCAGGATCCAGACCACTGCCCGGCTGCTGACGCCGATATTCGGGTAGTCCTTGCGACTCGTCCGGGGTGCAGCGATCAGTTCCGGCTCTTCGATTTCGCTGGCCACACTGTCCACTGCCGGAATAAAATCCTGGCCTTCAATATGGACCCGGCCGATCGGTGCGATGCGCTGTTCGGCGCCACCTATCCCCATATCGGCAAAAACGCTGGATACGCCAAACGTGAGCAGAACTGCCAACAGGGACAGCAGCCAACCAAGCCGGTTTGAAAAACCATTTCGACGTATCGATTGTTGTCTGTTCGACCTCATCTCTTTCTCTCTCCCCTACCCGCTCAACCCGCCGGGGTCAGGTCAGCATTCAGGGGCAGCCCCTGCATGTTCATAATCAGATGATCCAGGCCGTAGAATGCAACCAAAGAGATGGACAGCGCAGCAATCCAGATGACAAGCAGTACCGCACCACCAATTTTATTTTCTTCACTCATTTTTCCACCCCTTAACCGTGATGCACTGTGACGCCGCCCGAGTAGATCAGCAACCAGTAGAAAAACAGCAGGATACCGATCAGCACCCCAACAAACAGCTTCGGCCCCCAATTGGAGTGCCCGGACACATCTGTGCCCTCCTTTCTTTCAGATTCGTTGATTTTCTCTGGCTCGGACATTAGCTGCACCTTTGGCCGCGATTGATGAAAAGTGCTTATTCCAGGCACTGACTGCAAAATCCAGGCCAAGTGGCAATCACAAACCGGACCGATAACGGCCCGGACCTACCTTGCAGACTCATACAAGCCTAATCCCTTGTATTCATTCCATGAATCGGCGCTGCACGGCCAAGAGCCGGCCATACAGGCCTCTTCGGCTGTTACTATTTCCATTAAGGAGTCTCACTAAACAATCTGAACATTTCTTTCACTCAACAAAACCAGTATGTACCATTCGTTTCAACCCCCCTCATGCATAAACCCCAGCCCAGCAATCTCTTGTCCCCCCTCATGAAACCCATGTGGAACAGGGGATACCACCCAAAACAGTACAAAGTGTTCAATCATGTCTGCGTTATTAGACCTGTTTGAACGTATCGTTTAGTCTTCATTTTTCATCCATCACAATTCCAGCGCTAAGTCAGACAGTTAAGGATCGGCTCATGTTGGTACAGCTCTTGCTTTGTATAGGGGGATCTCCATCCCAGACGGGTATTCGATGAATATGAAAGAAAAGACCGAACTGTCTCTGACAGACCTCCTGAAAACAGGTGATGAGGCCGACCGCTGCTACGCCGCCCGCACTCTGGGAATCCTGGGCAGCAGAAGTGCTGTGGAGGCCCTGATCAAACAGCTGACGGATGAGGACATAGATGCTTGCGTGGATGCGGCCGAGGCATTGGGAAGGATCGGTGACCCGCAGGCTGTGCCGGCACTGATCAAATCTCTCGAAAACGAAGAGAGCGGCGAAGTCTGTACCGCCGTGACCACCGCCCTGGGCCAACTCGGCGCAGAGGATGCGATCACCATCCTGAAAAAGATTGCGGTCGATCGACCCGAAAGAATCGAATGGGAAGACGATTGGGATAGATGGTGGGACATACAACTCGCTGCGGTGGAGGCCTTGGGCAAATTCGGCGCTGAAGATGCCACCGGCACCCTGCTGCAGATCATGGAGGATGAAACATCCCAGGATATCGACCCGGAAATTTTCGCTGCCCTGGCCAATATCAAAGAGAGCGGCATCACCGCGCTTCTCGAACTGCTGGTGAACGGCTCCATCATGCAACGCCGCCGTGCCGCCCGGGCATTGGGACATTCAGGTAACCCCGAGGTGACCAAAGCCTTGGGGCAGGCCCTGCGCGACGAATCACCGGAAGTCCGTGCGGCCGCTGCCACAGCCCTGGCCGATATCGACGCCCAGCGTTATCTGCCCGCTCTGCTCCTGCTGCTGCGCGACCCGGAAGATGATGTTCGCTCTGCGGCCATAGAAGCCTGCAACCGTCTGACGAAATCCAGCTCTGCCGATAACGACATTATCGCCGAGATCACTCCACTGCTCAGCGACCCCAGCAGTCTGGTACGCGCAATCATCGCCACCACACTGAGCAGTTTGATCCCGCCCAGACACCTGGATGAAGAGAGCCTCACCGCGGTGGCGGCCTCGATCATGGATAAAACCTACGACACAGCTGCGACTGCCTGCGACCTTTTGGGTGTCAATGGAGACCCGGCTTCACTGGATACGCTTATCACCACAGTGCGCAATAAAAGCCTTTACGGCATGGTTCGCCGGCAGGCCACCCTTGCCATAGGCCGTATCGGCATACTCAACACCGACACCATTGATCTGCTCAAGGAGGCGATCGCCGACAGGGAACAACCGGTACGCCTTGCCGCCCTCGACGCCTTGACGGCGCTCGAAGCCGTTCCTGCAACTGAGGAAGAGACAACAGAATCGTTGCAACGTCCCCTCGACATCGTGCTTGCTGCCATCGCCGGCGAACTGGAACTCTCATCACCGGAAACACCGCAGAAGGTCAGTCAGGCGGTGGAGTTCGATCCCACTCCAATAAAAGAGCAGAGTCGCAAAGCCGAAGATACCGCAACCGAGACTCCCGATGCGCAAAATGCGGAGACGGGATCCGAGTTGACAGAAGGCGAATCCCTGGTGCTGCCGGAAACACCCGGACGCGTTGTGGAGCCGGGCGAGGTCAATGCCGCAGTCTCCACCCTCGATGCTATCGCCCTGAATAACGCGGAGGTTGCCTTCGGAGTCCACGAGGCGCTGCCGGAACCCGACATCGAGATCGACCAGGAGACCCAGGACTTCATTGAAGTCGTGGAAGAGAACAAGCGCATCGGCGAACGGATGACCCGTGGCCGCCGCAAGATCAGCATCGAAGACGATGTCCGCCGCCTTGGTGTGCGCGTACTCATCGGCAATACCGACGATGCCTCGGTGGCAGGACTGATCCAGGCCCTCAACGCGGATGATGGCGTACTGCGTTATGAAGCCGCACTGGCCATCGCGGAAACCGCACGCCTGCATCCCGGACTGCGGAGCCTGATGAACGCCTTCGGCTCCCTGACAACCCAGTTGGGTCTTGGCGACGAAGACCAAAGAGTGGCCTGTACCCGTGCAATGGGCCTGCTGCACAACAAGGCAGCCATGCTGCCGCTACTCGACGTCCTGAATGACCCCCAGACTACCTTGCGTACCGAGGCCATCTCCGCTTTGGTTGAATTGACCATCAACGGTGACGATCCTGACAAAGCCGACCACATGGTGATCAAACCCGTCTCCCCCAAAACCATCCTGCGCAAACTCAGCAGCGCTCTGGAGGATGAGGAATTCAATGTGCGGATGGCTGCGGCCAAAGGCATCGTTCAGTTACTGAACCTTGAGGGACTTGGCGAGTCCAAAACCGAGATAGTAGAACAGTTGATCGACACAGGTTTTCTCGGTGCCGGAGCCCAAGCCCGGAATATCGGCAAACTGCTGCGCTCCATCGATATCCAAGGTAGCGCCGAAAGGCTGCTCAGCCAACTGGAAACTGTCGATTCAAGCGCTGAACGCCGGTTTGTCATCGAGATGCTCGAAGAGCTGTTTATTTCCTCCAACGACCGGTCGCAACAGGCGGCATGAGTTGAGTTGCATTTTTTCCATCACACCGAGTAATGTCACATCGCTGTTTAACACTAGGAGAGTCAGCAAAATGAAGAAGTTGATCATCGCCCTCAGTCTGGCCGGCCTCTGCGCCTTGCCTGTCGCTGGACAGGCCGCTAAATACAAAGAGGTCTCCGTCAGCAACGGCGGCACCATCACCGGCAAGGTGAGTTTTGCTGGCAAGGACAAAGCGCCCAAAACCTACAAGATTTCCAAAGACAATGATGTCTGCGGCACAGGCACCCGTGAGATCGACTACGTCCGGGTCAACAATGGCTCACTGATGGACACAGTTGTCTATCTGGACAAGGTCAAAACAGGCAAGGCCTTCGACGCCTCGATTTCCAGCGCAGTCCTGGATCAGAAAGGTTGTGAGTTCAAACCCTTCCTGCAGGTGATGAAGAACGAAACCAAGATCGCCGCGATCAACCAGGATCCTATCCTGCATAACATCCACACCTACGAGATCATCGGACGCACCAAGAAGACTGTCTTCAACGTAAGCCAGCCCGAGCCCAACACCGTCACCAAAACGGTCAAGCTGAAACGCGGAACCGCCATGAAGGTTGAGTGTGACGCCCATGATTTCATGCACGGCTTTGTCTTTGTCGCCAAGAACCCCTACTACGCCATGGTAGCGGAGGACGGCACCTTCAGCATCGACAATGTACCCCCGGGCAAATACACCATCAAGGCCTGGCACGGCACCCTGAAGGATCAGAAATCCAAGGTTGAGGTTGCCGCCGGCGGCACCGCCAACGTGGACTTCACCTTCAAGTAAAACCTTGCAGAGACTGTCGGATAGCCTATTCCGGCAGTCTCCCATGGAGAGCGGACTATGATATTTTCAAAACGGCTGAACCTGGCGCCGCTCGACTATCTCGCTATCGTTGCCGGGATCATCAATGCAATCGTGATCGGAGCCATCGTCGTCTACTGGTTTCTTAATAACTGAAAGGTGGCAGGTTACAGGCAACGCGCCCTGAATCCTGCGATCTGTAACCTGTAACCTGTCACCTTTTTATCTATGCCCGCACAAACTCAAACCAGCTCCAATGCGCCGATAAGGCTGCCTAGCTATGAATCCATCCTGTTGGCGGTGGACTCTTCCGACCATTCGAACCGCTGCATCACCGAGGCAGTTGATCTGGCCGCCATCTGGAACAGCGCTCTGACGGCTGCCCATGTCTATGCGGCAAAACTGCACGATGTGCGTTTCCGCCAGATGGAGGGAGGTCTGCCGGAGCAGTTTCGCGAAGAAGAGGAGTTGGAACGCCAACGGGATGTGCATGACGACCTGATCACACGTGGCCTCTCTATCATCACCGACTCTTATATGGATCAGGTGGAAAAGGTGACGTCACAACAGAACATCGAACTCAAACGCCGCGCCCTGGAAGGCAAGAACTACCGGGAACTGGCGCGTGAGACCAACAGTGGAAACTACGATCTTCTGGTAATGGGTGCACTGGGCCTGGGTGCCGTCAAGGGCAGCCGGCTCGGCACCGTTTGCCAACGTCTCGCAAGACGTTGCGACATCGACCTGCTGGTCATCAAGGATCCTCAAAAGTCCATCAAAAAAGGCCCCATCGTGGTGGCGGTGGACGGCTCCACCCGTTCATACGGAGGCCTGCTCACCGCTCTCGCCCTGAGCAAGGAGTGGGACGTCCCGATGAAGGTGATCTCCGCCTTCGATCCCTACTACCACTATGTCGCCTTCAATCGTATCGCCAGTGTGCTCTCCGAGGAGGCGGGCAAGGTGTTCCGTTTCCAGGAGCAGGAGAAACTGCACGAGGAGATCATCGATTCCGGTCTGGCGAAGATCTACCAGGGCCATCTCGAAGTGGCGCGGAACATCGCCGCAGACCAGGGCATACCGGTGGAGATCAAATTGCTCGACGGCAAGCCACACGACGTCATCAACCGTTATCTGAAACTGGAACAACCCTCCCTGCTGGTGATCGGCAAGCTCGGCATCCACGCCGACGACGAACTCGATATCGGCGGCAACGCCGAGGCCCTGCACAACGACGTGGATTGCGCGGTACTATTGAGCCAGCGGGAGTACCGCCCACCGGTGGAGCGCATCGCCGAAGTCACCACCTCCTGGACCAACGAGGCGGAGGTCCGCATGGAACGGGTCCCCTCCTTTGTGCGCAACATGGCGCGCATGGCGATCCTGCGCTACGCCCAGGAGCACGGCCACACGGTCATCACCGAAAGCATCGTTGAAGAGGCCACCGCCCAACTGATGCCGGGACACGCCGAACAGGCGATGTCCGAGATCGTCGAGGCCTACGACAATGGTGAGCTTAAACGCAAACCCACAGTCGAAGATGTCATGCGCTGGGACGAACGGGCCAAACAGCTGCTGCTCACAGTGGACGACCTCAGCCTACGGGGCAACCTGAGCATGCGGGCGGAGAAGAAGGCACGGGCCGCCGGCCTGCGTATCGTCTCCGCGGAACATATCGAACCGTTTCTTGATATGAAGGAAAAGGGCCGAGGGCCGGATAAGGGCCAAGGGCCGAGGGCCGAGGGCCGAGGGCCAAGGAAAAGAACGCTCGGCCCTGCATTCTACCTCGGCCCTCCATTGGGAGGCCGCCGCCCTCGCTCGTCTGATGCGGGTCCCCGAGGGTTTCATGCGGGACGCATCAAAACAGCGCATCGAAGCCTATGCCAGTGACCAGGGACTCAGTGAGATCTCCCTGCAAACCGCCGAAGCGGGACTGGCCAAGGCCCGGGATGCTATGGCGTCGGCCATGCAGGACGATGCTCAACCCTCCGCCCCGGCGGCAGAGAAAAAGAGCGCCTGCCCCTTTGCCGAACTGGTACAACCCGCACCTCAGCCAACGCCCTCCCCCCCTGAACACAGGCTGGATTGGGACAGAGATGCTGAGGCGATGCTTGCCAACGTCCCTGCCGGCTATTGCCGCGATATGACGGTAAAAGCCGCTGAAACCATTGCCGGACAGAGCGGCATGGAACAGATCGATGCGGATTTTCTGGGCCAGGTCATGCAGACCTTCACCCAGGGTTCGGCAACCGTTGAGGAGACAATGCCCTGGAATGAAGGTGCCCGTGAGCGCATTGCCAAGGCGCCTGAGATGGTTCAGGGCATGCTGGTGAAAGAGATCGAGGGTTGGACCCGACGGCAGGGGCTCGACCGGGTCGATCACGATGCGGTGGACGCGGTGAAGGCGGAGTGGGCCGAACGTGGCGTATTCCACCTCGATCCCAGCGACCCCCGCAACGGGAACACCTGACCGGCCTACCCTATGTCTGATCGCGACCTCTTCCTTATCGCAGTCAATCTCACCCGCCGCTGTAATCTGGCCTGCGACCACTGCTACATGGACGCCGACACCCGGGAGAGCGGCGGTCAAAACGAACTCACCACCCACGAGATCAAGGGACTGCTGGATGAGATCGCCAGCCGCAGCAACGAGACCATGGTGGTACTCACCGGCGGCGAACCCCTGCTGCGTCGTGACTTGGTGGAACTGGTCAACCACGGCAGTTCACTGGGACTCTCCATCGTGGTCGGCACCAACGGGGTTTTGCTCAATGAGTCCAAGGTGCAGCAGCTGAAGGCCGCTGGCGCCATGGGTTTGGGCATCAGTCTCGACTCCCTGGATCCCACTCAGCACGACGGCTTTCGCGGCTGCCCCGGCAGTTGGGAGAAGACCCTCGCAGGCATGGAGACCTGCCGCAAGCTCGATCTGCCTTTCCAGGTCCACTTCTCGGTCACCGAACAGAATGCCCACGAGGTCCAGGGCATGATCGACTTCAGCCGGGCCACCGGCGCCCATGTGCTGAACATCTTCTTCCTGGTCTGCACCGGTCGTGGCGAGTCGATGAGCGACATCACCCCGCAACGTTACGAAGCCGTGTTGAACCAGCTGGTAGAGGCCCAGGCTGCCACCAGTGACCTGATCATCCGTGCGCGCTGCGCCCCCCACTACAAGCGCATCGCCTACCAGCTCGACCCGGAATCCCCTTTGACCCGAGCCCAGGGATACGAAGGCGGCGGCTGCCTCGCGGGCATCCACTACTGCCGCATCACCCCGGAGGGCGGTGTCACCGCCTGCCCCTACATCCCCGATGAAGAGGGAACTATCCGAGAGACGCCTTTCTGGCAGATCTGGGATAACTCCCCCACCTTCGCCCAGCTGACTCATCCGGAGCTGGGCGGCAAGTGCGGCAAGTGCGAATACCAACAGCTCTGCACCGGCTGCCGTGCACGACCCAAGGCCCTCGGCGGCAGCCTGATGGACGCCGACCCCTGGTGCTCCTACCAGCCGGAGGGCAAGCCGATAATCCAGCCACTGGTCCCCGCAATAACCGATGATGTGACCTGGTCGTCCGAGGCGGAAAAACGGCTCTCCCGCGTTCCCGGTTTTCTGCGCAAGATGGTACGCAAACGGGCCGAAGACCATGTGCGTAAACTGGGAGAAACTGTGGTCACCCCGGAGCATATGGCGACTTTGGCGAAAAATCGCTTCAAAAACGGCATGCCCTCCCGTCCACCAGGTAACGTCAGTTCCATCGCCGAGGCGGGAGCGCAACCCATCAGTGATGCACCTCCCCTGCCCTGGACAGCTGAGGCACAAACCCATCTCGATACCATGCCCCCTTTCCTGCAGGAAGGCGTCCGCCAGGTAGCGGAAGACGTCGCGCGCAACGAGGGCCGGCTGGAAGTCAACATGAAGCTCCTGCAACGTCTGGAGGATGAAGACGAGCCCAGGCGCGCCTTTCCCTGGGATGAAGAGGCAGAACATCTGCTGAAAATAGCCCTGTCCGACCGGGGACCCCAGGTCAGCCTCTTCGTCCAGCCCTCGATGGAGGCCGCAGTGGAAAGGGAGGTGAAACGCCGCCGTGCCCAGCGGGTGGCCGTCGAGGATGTCGTCAAGGTACTGGATACCCTGATGGCCGGCGTTGAATGGAATCCTGAAGCCCTTGCAAGAGTAAAAACCGCCCCCGAATTCGTCCGTGCCGGCATCAAGAAGGCAGCTGAATTCGCCGCCCGCCGGGAAGGCCTTGAGGTGATTACCAGCAACGACCTGACCCGCTTCCGCAACCGCGCCATGATGCGGGCAGTCAGACGCATGAAGGGATTCGATATGAAGGCCCTCGACTTCGACGCCTTCGAGATAGCCAGAGAGCGCATGCCCCGTCTCAAGGATAACGAACAGGCCGCCAGACGTTTCGCTGAAATTCGCGAATACGTCGAAAGCCACCAGAACCCGGACGGCAGCGGACTCGGCACGTTGGGGCGGGATCTGATCGAAAAGATGCGGCGGGAATTGAAAGAGGGTGACAGGTGACAGGTATCAGAGAACAAAACCGGCTCTTCAACTTAATGCTTGAGCATCAAATCTGCCAGCAGTTTCTGCATGGTTACGCTCTTTTCCTATTGCCCGTTCAGCGCCACGACCAACCTGTCACCTGTCACCTGTCACCTGTAACCTGAATATGAGCGAAGCGAATATTCTAATCATCGGCGGCGGTATCTCCGGCCTTTCCACTGCATGGTGGCTGGCCGAGGGTGGTGCCCGGCCCGAGGTCTGGGATGCGGCACCACGCCTGGGTGGCAAGATTCGCAGTCATAGTGAATCCGGTTATCTGACCGAAGATGCCGCCGGTATTCTGATGAACTTTCACCAGGAAGTGGATCAGTTGGTTGAGGCATCGGGTCTGTCCGATAAGAAGATTTCACGCGGCACCGATATGCGTCGCTATGTGGTACATAAAGGTGAGCTTCGACCGGTCCCCATGAAACTACCCGCCTTGTTGGCATCGCCCATGTGGAGCCTGCGGGGCAAACTGCGTATGGCGACTGAGTTGCTGGTTGCAAAAGGGGGGCACGAACGGGAGACTGTGAGTGAGTTCATCAGGCGCCGCCTGGGCAGCGAGATTCTGGAAAAGGTGATGGACCCATTTATCGCCGGCACCCTGGCCTCTGATCCCGACAAGGCAAACGCCTGGGCAGTACTGCCACGACTGACGACTCTGGAACGCCGCTATGGCAGTTTTACCAGCGGGATGTTTATCAACCGGATACTGCATAAAAAAGGCCGCGCCAACATTGCCGAGGCATTTTCATTCCTTGGCGGTATGGCACAATTGACGAAACAACTGGCGGCACACCCAGCCATCAATACGCGCAGAGGCTTCAAAGCGGTGGATATTGCACCCGCAGACAAGGGCTGTTGGCGCGTTACCGGCGTGGACAGTCAAGGCATCGAGATCACCCGCCGTTTCGAGCAGCTTGTGATAAGTACCCCGGCAGCCACTGCCGCAGATCTCCTAAATCCCATAAACGGGGAGCTTGGAAAATTGTTGCAGGAAATCGAGTATGCGCCGTTGACGGTGCTCCATCTGGGCATGGCGCGAGATCACATCGCGCATCCGTTGGATGGATCGGGATTTCTCGCCCCCCGTCAGGAAAAGCTCAGTTTCAATGGCAATATATGGATGAGTACACTTTTTCCGGACCGGGCTCCCGAGGGCAAGGTGCTGCTAACCAGCTATATCGGCGGCGCCCGCCATCCCCATCGTTGCAATTGGAGCGAACAGCAGATGGTCGGCAACGCCCTGCATGATCTGCGGCAGCTGGTGGGAGTGACCGGTGAGCCGGAATATGTCCGTAGGGTGCAGCATGCTCAGGCACTGCCGCTCTATCACGGACACTATTATGAGCGCACCGAATCGATCAGGTCACAATTGGGCAAACATCGCGGCCTCCATCTGGCAGCAAACTATCTTGATGGGGTTTCGGCCAGGGACCGCATCATTCAGGGCGCTATTACAGCCCAGCGCATACTCAACAGCAGGGAGTCGGCCAGTCGAGAACCCACAACTCACATTAATCCGGCAGTTGCCCACTGAGCAATGAACAACTCTTCCTCCCCCATACAGGAGACAAAAAGCGAATTCAGGCTCTGGCGGCTGATCGCTGCGGTATTGGTAATCCTGCTGGTCATATCGGCAAGCGCGCAGTGGTATGCACGCAACATCACCCTGCCCAGACACTGTGAAAATCCCCAGGAGACCCTGACTTTGGCGCGGCGGGTGATCACAGAACGCACACCTGCCGGCGATGGCTCCCGCACACCCTATATCAAGGCGGCCCGGCTGACATTTCTGATACCCAGAGAGAGCGAAGAGCCCATCGACATTTACATGGAACGGTTGCGTCACTATCTGGACCAACAATGCCGCTGAGTCCCCCACCTTCACCACTCACCCGATTGAGCCTGGTAAAAGGGTTCCTGCAGATTTTTGTGCCGCTGCTGTTGGTATTGGTCGTGGTGGGGTTCATGCACTACTACACGCTCTACACTACCGAGCGGGTGAACCGGGAATCGAGTGAAACTCTCAATGTCGGCCTGGCACGCCGCATGATCGCCAGCGATATCAGCGCAGTGGTCAGCGATCTGCTTTTTCTGGTGGAACATATCGAACGACAAAAGATCTTTCAGATGGATCTTTCAACCATGCGTGAGCAGATCGGTCTGGAGTTTCTCGTATTTGCGGAGAAAAAACGACTCTATGACCAGATACGCTTCCTCGACGAGCAGGGCATGGAGGTGGTGCGAATCAATTTCAACGACGGTAATCCTGCAGCCATTCCCATTGCAGAATTGCAGAACAAGGCCACACGTTACTATTTTCAGGAAGCCTCTCAGCTGGCATCGGGCAGTATCTACGTTTCACCACTCGACTTAAATATAGAAGCAGGAAAGATTGAATACCCTTTGAAACCGGTTATGCGATTCGCCACTCCGGTTTTTGATGACCAAGGCAACAAACGCGGCATCCTCCTGTTGAATTTTCTCGGTGATCGTCTGATCGACAACTTCACCCATGCAGCCGCCAACATTGGCGAACATATTGAACTGGTAAACAACGAAGGATATTGGCTCAGCAGCCCGGTCTCCCAGGACAATTGGGGATTTATGCTGGGAAACGATGCCACGTTTGGCAAAAAGCACCCTGTTGCCTGGAGCCAGATCAGCGCCTTTAACTCAGGCCAGTTCGAGTTGGGGGATGGTCTGTTTACCTTTGCCACGGTGCATCCTAACCAGGCTGCACTGGAGACCACTGCAACATCAATCGACTCAGTCAGACAAGGCGAACTCAGGCAGGATAATTATTGGAAAATCATCTCCAGAGTACCGCCCAGCGAAATCTACTCAAGCATGCCGTTGTTTCTGCGCACGCACCTTGCCTTGTATCTCGCCACCTTCATGTTGATCGGGATCGGTTCCGCCTTTCTCTCCTACTCCCACCTCCGCCACCGCCGTGCCGAGGCACAAAGTGAATACGAACAGCGGTTCCGTCACACCCTGGAAAATATTGAGCTGGCCGCAGTGGCGCTGGACAGATCCGGCAATATCCGTTTCTGCAACAATCACTTTTTATCCCTGACCGGCTGGCAACGCCATGAGGTGGTTGGTGAGCACTGGGTGGAAAAATTTGCGCCTCAGGAAAACGATCAAAACGTCAGGCGAGTATTGGAGAGAATGGCCAACCCGGAAGACTTCCCCACCCATCTTGAAACCCAGGTAAAAACAAAGTCCGGCAGCCTGCGCCTCATTACCTGGAACAACACACTCTCCTACGATGCCGAGGGCGAGGTTATCGGCGTCACCGGCATCGGCGAGGACATTACGGAAAAACGCCATGCCGAGAATGAACTGCGCAAGCTTTTCATGGCCGTTGAGCAGAGCCCCAGTATCGTGCTGATCACTGATCGCCAGGGAAAGATCGAATATGTGAATCCGAAGTTCAGCGAAGTGACCGGCTATCCGCCGGAAGAGGTCTTCGGAAAATACCCAAGCCTGCTGAAATCCGGGGAGACTTCGAACAGTGAATATGAAGCACTATGGCAGGCAATCTCACACGGGGGAGAGTGGCGGGGAGAGTTCCACAACCGGCGCAAGAATGGTGAACTCTACTGGGAGGCCGCAGTCATCTCGGCCATCCGCGATACAAATGGCGACATTACCAACTACCTGGCGGTGAAAGAGGATATCACCGAGCGCAAAAGGCTGGAACAGGAGGTCGAAACCCACAACCGGGAGCTGGCCCGCAACCAGACTCTGGCGGCGATGGGCCGCATGGCCAGCATGATTGCCCACGATCTGCGCAATCCACTCTCCTCCATAAAGATGACCCTGCAGATCCTGGGAAAACAGCCGGACGTAGCCGACGATGACAAGGTCAACGAACTGCGCCAGATATCACTGAGCCAGGTTCGATATATGGAAGAGATTCTGTCGGACATGCTTACCTACTCCCGTCCCGATGCCATAACCCCTGAATGGATCTCCCTGGAGAAGGTCATCGACACCGCAGTGGGACTCGCTCAGCGCAAAATCGAAGAACATAGTGTAAAGCTGCAGACCTTCTATCAGCCTGGTCTGCCAACCATATTCGGTGATGCCAATAAACTACGGCAGGTTTTTTCCAACCTGATTGTTAACGCTGCGCAAGCCACAGACGGTGTCGAGAACCCAAAGATTTCGATTGAGGCCATGGTGGAACTTGGTGCCAAGGGAACGGGATTACGCATTGAAATATGCGACAACGGCTGTGGTATCGACAGCATTGATCGGACCAAGGTCTTCGAGGCCTTCTACACTACCCGCTCCCAAGGCACGGGACTGGGACTGGCCATCGTCAAACGCATCGTCGACCAGCACCACGGAGCCATCGAGCTGCATCCCAACGAGCCCAATGGCACCTGCCTCTCCATTATCATACCGACAACACCACAATCACCGGAGATGGTCAGCAATCGGCCGGTGGAGGTAACAACATCATGAGCAAAATACTCATCGTGGATGACGACATTGCAAGCTGTCGCACGCTGCAACTGCATCTGCAAACCCAGGGATACGATGTCAAGGTTGCTCACAGCGTGGAGAGTGGACTGACGCAGGCTGATGTCGACACACCGGAACTGGTGATCCTCGACATCCGCATGCCGGGAATCTCAGGCCTCGAAGGGCTGCCAGAGTTCAAAAAGCGTTTCCCAGTGACCCATGTCATCATGATCACCGCTTTCCATGACATGGAGAGTACCATCGAGGCGATGCAGAAGGGTGCGGATGACTATATCCACAAACCCCTCGATATCGACGAGCTGGAAGCGGCCATTGAAAAGCTGCTTGCCTTCCGTGACGGCACAGAGGATCTGGTACCGACCGAAGCACCACCAAAAGGCAGTAACCCGCTCACCATGGTGGGCAGAAGCCGGGCTATGAAAGAGGTTTTCAAGACCATCGGACTGGTGGCCAAAAGCCCGGCCACAGTAATGATCACTGGTGAATCCGGCACCGGCAAGGAGTTGGTGGCGCGCGCCGTCCACCGTTCCAGCGAAAACCCCGGGGGTCCGTTTGTGGCAATCAACTGTGCCGCACTGGTGGAAACCCTGCTCGAATCCGATATGTTCGGACATGAGAAAGGCGCCTTTACCGGTGCTGTCAGTCGCCAGGAGGGTAAGTTTGCCCTGGCCAGAGGGGGCACAATCTTTCTCGATGAGGTAGGTGAACTCTCCCCCTCAATGCAGGCAAAACTGCTTCGGGTACTGCAATACAAGGAGTTCACCCCGCTCGGCGCCAAGATGCCGCAAAGCACCGATGCACGAATCATCACCGCCACCAATCTCGACCTGAGTGAGCAGGTTAAACGGGGGAACTTCAGAGAGGATCTCTACTATCGTCTGCAGGTAGTGAACGTCCATCTGCCGCCGCTGCGTGATCGCAAGGAGGACCTGATGGATCTCATCCAGACACTGCTCGGCCGCATCAACAAAGAGCTGCACAGAAATGTCACGCACATCTCCAAGGACGTGCTCCAATGTCTTGAATCCTACCAATGGCCAGGCAATGTGCGTGAATTGGAAAACCTGCTGATGAAGTGCGTCGCCCTCTCCCCCGGCGACAACATCACCCGTGATCTGCTACCCGACAACATTCGCTGCTGCGGCACAGCAACAACCGCCGGAGATTCCAAAGAGAAACCGATGGCCGAGTGGAGTCTGGAAGAGATGGAGATGGCGCATGTGGCGCGCGTCCTGAACGCCACCCACTGGCACAAGGGCCGGGCCTGTGAAATTTTAGGAGTTTCAAGACCGCGGCTGCGGCGCATGATCAATCAATTCCAACTCGTCTCACCCACTGGTGAAATCGATGAAGATGAGGAGTCGACAGCGGCCAGCAATGGCTGAGCCACTATCCAACAGACAAGCCGTAGGGCTGGTTAGATGCGCAATGCTTCAAACTTCAATTTTATCGCTTGGCTTTATGCGCATCGTAACCCAACAAGTTGCTGTTGGGTTACGCCGCACGCAAAGTGCAATGACGGATTCAGGTTTAATACTGTTGTGCGACTAACTCAACTTACGCTGTATTCTGCTGGTCCTTTTTTCGCAACGGGCACAAATCAGCCTTTCAACAATTCGAACAGCGCTGCCGCCTTGTCATAGGTCTCCTGATATTCCGCCTCTGCGGTGGAATCCGCGATGATGCCGCCACCCGCGCTGAACTGCAGACTGTTGCCTGTCTGCAGCAACGTCCTGATTGCGATATTGGTATCCATGTCGCCATTGAAACCGATATAACCAATGGCGCCGCAATAGACGCCCCGCCGTTGCGGTTCGAGCTCCTCGATGATCTCCATCGCCCGCAACTTGGGGGCCCCGGTAATGGAGCCGCCGGGAAAACAGGCCCGCAGCAGGGTGAGTGCGTTCTCCCCATCAGCAAGTTCACCTTCGACAGTACTGACCAAGTGGTGAACCCGGGCAAAGCTCTCGGTCTCAAACAGGCGGCTCACCTCGACACTGCCCGTTGCACAGACCTTACCGATATCGTTGCGCAGCAGGTCGACGATCATAAGGTTTTCGGCCCGATCCTTTTCACTGTTTTTCAGTTTCTCTAGAGAGCGTCGGTCTTCGCCGGGATTTTGATGGCGTGGTGCCGTGCCTTTGATGGGACAAGTCTCCACATGCCGTCCCGTGAGATGCAGAAAACGCTCAGGCGAAGAGCTCAGAATTGCAGCATAAGGAGACTCCAGGTAGGCACAGAATGGCGCTGGATTGACCTTGCGCAGGCGCTTGTAGACCTCCCAGGGCGCACCCTGCACCTCTGCATCGAAACGCTGGGCAAAGTTGACCTGATAGCAGTCACCATCGCGGATGTAGCGCTGGATGCGCTGAAAAGCATCATGGTAGGCACTCTCCGGCAGATTTGAGCGGATATCCGTCACATGAAAGGACCCGGATATGACGTTTGAGGGTCTGCTCAATTCATCGACCAACCGGTCCCAGTTCTCTCCGGTTGCCGCATCCCTGCATTGCCCCACAAGCCAGGTGCCCTCCGTTTGATGATCGGTGACCACTGCCCAGTCGTAGATGCCGATAACCATCTCGGGCAGGCCATCGGTATCCTCCGCCAATACCGGTAGCTTTTCGAAACGACGCGCCAGATCGTAGGCAAACCAGCCGATGGCACCACCTGTGAAGGGCAGATCAGTGTCGGGAGGTTGCTGCCTGGGCGCAAGATAGCGATAGAGTAGTTGCAACGGATCCTGGCTGGAAACAGTGGAGTCGTTGCGGGTATGTATCTCTGTTTTATCCCCACGCGTTACCAGTCTCACAGTGGGGTCGGCGGCGAGGATATCGTAACGCCCCTGAGTTGTCATTGGATAGGCGCTGTCGAGAAAGACCGGCCAGGGGAGATTGCGGATCGCCTCGAATAGCCGCGCACTGTCCTTGAAAAATGGCAGGCGTTGAATTCGATAGGTCATGGAGAGAGATCTTAGCTGACAGTCCAGCCGATAATTCCACTTGTTCGGATGATCAACCGTAGGCCGGTCCAAGCTTACGGCTCCCCCTCCCGGCAAGGAAGGGGGATTTAGCCCGATCAGACCTCGAAGGGGTGACGACGAATAATCGTCTCTTTGCGGTCGGGTCCGGTAGAGATGATATCGATCGGGGTATCACACAACGCCTCAACCTTAGCCAGGTAGTCGCGCGCCGCCATGGGCAGCGCCTCAAAATCTGTAACTCCGACCGTCGACTCCGTCCATCCCGGCATTTCGATATAGACCGGTTCGCACTCTTCAAAACGATCCGCGCCCACCGGCGGCGTCGTTACCTCTTCGCCGCCCAATTGGTAGGCAACGCAGATCTTGATCGTCTCCATGCCGTCCAGCACATCGAGTTTGGTGATGCAGATGCCGGTGACACTGTTGATATCGAGGGAACGCTTCAGGGCAACCAAATCGAGCCAGCCGCAGCGGCGCTTACGTCCTGTTGTGGCGCCAAATTCGTGGCCGTTGACGCCGAGATGCTCTCCATCGTCGTCAAACAGCTCCGTCGGAAAGGGACCTGCACCAACACGGGTGGTATAAGCCTTGACGATGCCCAACACATAGTCGATGTAACATGGACCGACGCCAGTGCCGGAAGCAGCACCACCGGCAGTGGTGTTCGATGAAGTCACATAGGGGTAGGTACCGTGATCGATATCCAGCAGTGCGCCCTGGGCACCTTCGAACATTACGCTTTTACCTTCGCGACGCATCTGATGCAGGGTGCCGGTGACATCCTCCACCATTGGCTTGAGTCTCTCCGCCTGAGAGAGCAGGGTATCAAGCACCTGCTGATGGTCGACGGTCTCGTACTCGAAAAGATTCTTCAGCGCGAAGTTATGGTAGTCCATCACCTCACGCAGACGGTTGGCGATATGCTCGGCATCGAAGATCTCGCCCAGACGTATGCCACGACGAGAGACCTTGTCCTCGTAGGCGGGGCCGATGCCGCGACCGGTGGTGCCGATCGCCTTCTTGCCGCGCGCCTTTTCCCGGGCCACATCGAGAGAGACGTGGTAGGGCAGAATCAGTGGGCAGGATTCAGATATGCCCATACGGGAGGCAGCCGGAATACCGCCTGCTTCCAGCATATCGACCTCATGCAGAAACGCATCGGGGGAGAGCACTACACCATTGCCCACCAGGCAGCGAACATCTTCACGCAGAATACCGGAGGGAATCAGATGAAGCACCGTCTGTTTACCATCGATCACCAGTGTATGACCCGCGTTATGGCCACCCTGAAATCGCACGACGGCCGACGCCTTGTCCGTGAGCAGATCGACGACTTTGCCCTTGCCTTCATCACCCCATTGGGTACCGATAATTACGACATTTTTGCCCATGGCTGTTCTCAATCAAACCTAGTAGTCGGGTTTTATACCCGTTTTTCATTCACCGGAAAACAGTTCTGTTGTTCCGGCCATACGGTCTCACGGTCCCTCAAGACCGGGAGCTTTGATTACATCGTAGGAGCGGCGCCCCGCCGCGAAAACTCCGTAGCCGGGCTGATCGCGGCGGGGCGCCGCTCCTAACAGGATCATTGCAGCTGGTTGCGGGAAATCAAACCGGGTGCAGTTCCCAGCTATCCCCATTTAAACGCAGCACTTCGCTGCAACCCATCTCCCTGGCTCCACCCTGCTGTCCGGGCAGGGCGCAGATAACGCGTCGTCCCGCCGCCCGCAGAAAGGTAATCTTCTCTTGCAGCACCAGGTCCCCGGACCAGGGCGCAAAGATAGCAGGCTCATCCAGAATGTCCCTCTCCTGACCCACCATCAGCATCAATGTCTTGAGATCGGTGCTGAATCCTGTCGCAGGCCGCGCCCTGCCGAAAACCTTGCCGATATGATCGTAACGACCGCCTCGGGCAATCTCTTTGCCGCGCTCAGGCACAAAGGCGGCAAACACCGCCCCTGTATGAAAATGGTAACCACGAAGCTCAGCCAAATCGAAATGCACCGGAACATTCGGCAGCCAAACCGCAATCTGTTCCGCCATTTTGGTAAGATAAGCCAAGGCTTCGCGCACCGGCTCATCCGCCGCCTGCAAGGCTTCAGCCGCCTCGGCAAGTGCACCATCACCGTTGAGCTCGGCCAGCTTGGAGAGCATGGCAGCGTGGCTTTCGTCCAGCTCGAAGGTGTGCAGCAACTCATTGATTTCAGGCAACGCCTTGCGCTGCAAAACATCAAATAGCGCGGCCTCCTGATGTTTGTTCAATCCCGCTTGTCTGGCCAGACCTTTGAAGATGCCGACGTGGCCGAGATCGAGATAGACGTTCTGCACCCCGGTCATCTCCAGGGTCTTCATCATCAAACGCAGGATTTCGATATCGCTCTCGACGCCGGCATGGCCGTAAAGCTCCGCACCAATCTGCAACGGGCTGCGGGTACCGGCAAAACCATCACTGCGGGTGTGCAGAACGGTACCCAGATAGCAGAGCCTGTTCGGTTCTTCACTACTGAAATGGTGGGCATCCATGCGCGCCGCCTGAGGCGTGATATCGGCGCGCACCCCCATCATGCGACCGCTCAACTGGTCGGTAAGCTTGAAGGTCTGCAGATCGAGATCGCTGCCGGTACCGGTCAGCAGGGAGTCGAGAAAATCGACAAACGGAGGGATAACAAACTCATAGCCCCAGCTATGGTACAGATCCAGCAGTTCCCGGCGCTTGCGTTCAATAACGCCCGCCTCCGGGGGGAGTACCTCTTCAATGCCGTCAGGCAGTATCCAGCGCTCGTTTTCCATCGGTTTCGTCAATTTACCAGATAGAGCAGGGCTACACCGCAGAGCATGCTGATAAAGCCACTGACCCGCAGGGAACGGCTCTCCTGCTGTGCAATAGCCGCCATCATTCTACGCATGCCGTCCGGATTGATAAAAGGCCAAATGCCTTCAATAACCAGCAGCAAGGCCAATGCGATCCACAAATCGTGCCACATCTGTTTTCCATAAAAAAACCGGGATCATCCCGGTCCTGTCTGGCGATCCACCGCATCTTCTCAGTGGATCGCCGTTATTGTCCCAAAGCCAGAGAGTCTTGTCTATTCCCCCTGGCGGTTCTTAAGATAGCGGAAAAAATCAGAGTCCGGTTGCAATATCATCACATCGGATCGGTTATTGAAGCTCTTCTTATAGGCATTCAGGCTGCGATAGAAGGCATAGAACTCAGAATCCTGCTGATAGGCCTTGGCATAAATCTCTGCCGCCTTACCATCACCCTCGCCTCGCAACTGCTCCGCTTCACGATAGGCATCAGCGACTATGACCACCCGCTCTCGATCCGCTTCGGCACGGATTTTCTCCGATGCCTCGCCACCCTTCGCCCGCAGATCCCTGGCCACCCGCTCGCGTTCGGCACGCATACGCTCATAGACAGACTCACTCACTTCCGGTGGCAAGTCGATCTGCTTGACGCGCACGTCGAGGATCTCGACGCCCAACTCTGCCGCCTTGGCATCTGAGTCCTTGGTCAGAAGCGCCATGATCTCCGCACGATCACCGGAGATAACCTCCTGAATGGTCCGCTTACCAAACTCATCACGCAGACTGGTATTGATGCGTTCCGCCAGCAGACGAGAGGTCTTGGCATCGCTGCCGCCGGTAGAGCGGTAAAACTGCGCCACATTAGAGATACGCCACTTGGCGAAGGAGTCGACGATAACGTCTTTCTTCTCGATGGTCAGAAAACGCTCGGGCCGGGCATCCAGGGTCTGGATACGGCCGTCGAACTTCTTCACATTGTTCAGCACCGGCACCATCCAGTGCAGGCCCGGCTCATAATCGCTGTCGATGATCTCACCCAATCGCAACTTGAGCGCCATTTCCCACTGGTTGACGACGAATGTCGAAGCGTAAACAGCGACGGCAACCACGGCGACCAGCGGAACCAACAATTTAATGTTCTTCATTAACGCACCCTCCTGCCACGGCTCTGGTCACGGGTTTCTGTTGCCGGCGCCTGCTTTCTGCCCGCCTCAGGCGTGTAACCGCCACGACCGCCGTATTGATAGCCAGTGTCGGTCCCACCACCCATCATCTTGTCCAGCGGCAGATACATCAGGCTGTTGCCCTCTTTGGTATCCAGCATGACCTTGCTGCTTTGGCTGAGTACAGTTTCGACCGCATCGATATAGAGACGCTCCCGGGTAACCCCAGGTGCCTTCTCATACTCTTTCAATACCGCCAGAAAACGGCTGACCTCACCTGTCGCTTCGGCGATGACCCGATCCCGGTAGGCTTTACCATCCGCCACCTTACGCGCCGCTTCACCACGCGCTTGAGGTACTACCTCATTGGCGTAGGCCTCCGCCTTGTTTTCCAGTCGCTCCTTGTCCTCGCGGGCCTTGATAGCATCATCGAAGGCGCTCTTCACCTGCTCCGGCGGTTTGGCCGGCTGGGTGTTCACACTGGTGATCTCCAGACCTGTTTTATAAAAAATGAGCATATTTTGCGCATTGCTTTTGATCTGTGCCGCAACCGCGCTACGACCTTCGGTCATGATGTAATAGAGATCACTTTTGCCGATGACTTCGCGCACCGATGTCTCAATGGCGTCACGAATGGTCTTTTCCGGGTTCTGATCCTGGAACAGATAGTCCCCCGCGTCCTGGATACGGGACTGAACTGTCAGCTCAACATCCACGATATTCTCATCACGCGTCAACATCGTCGCCTTATGCCGGAATGAGGTAATCTGATCGACATTGACCTTGTAGACCTCTTCAATCGGATAGGGGAGATGCCAGTGAGGCCCCGGTTGAGTCGTCTCGGAATAAGCGCCAAAACGCAAGATCACGCCACGTTCAGCCGGTTCGATGATGTAGATGCCGGTAGCCATCCATATCACCAGCAGGACCAGAGCAATCGCCCCGATACCAATACCGCCGGGGAGACTGATCCCACCGCCGGAATCCGAGCCGTTGGACTTGCCGCCCCCACCACCAAACATGCCGCCAAACTTTTCCTGAAGCTTCTTTACCACTTCATCCAGATCCGGCGGACCTTGGTCGCCACCTTTACCGCTCCAGGGATCTTTATTACCACTACCCGGTTCATTCCAGGCCATCGGCCACTCCAAATATATCAGCAGAAAAACGTTCGCCACACTCTGTTCCAGACAGAGTGTCTGAAACCCTTACATCGGGGCGAAATAAAATAAATTCAAGACAATGTTTATGAAATCAGGAAAAAAGCAGCTACAGGCCACTTCCACCGATACTCATTCCTACCACACTCTTCAATAGTCAGGCTGGCATTCTACCAGCCTGCAGGACCCAAGGGAATGAAGACAACTATATTTGAATCCGCGATTCAAACAGGGGCTCTTCCTTCAGAAGACGTAAAAACTCCCGCTTAGCGATAGAGAACTCCATCTCCCAACCACCGGCATCGGTGCCAATTTCCAACAAAACCTCGGCACGTTGGTGGAGTATTGCATGCAGGCGTCCATCCCCTGCATCGAGTACCACCCGTTGCTGTACATGCGCTTGCCTGAAAGATTCAGCCAGTGCCTGTAACAACAGATCAACCCCAGCGCCGGTCTTGGCAGAGAGCCAAACCCGCAGCACATTTCCTTCGTCGTCGCGATCGATACGAGGCGTCACACTCTCCAACAGATCGATTTTGTTGTATATTTCGATCTGCCTGATCTCATCGGCCGCAATCTGCTGCAATACATCATTCACTTCGCTCAGACACATATCCCGCTGATGGCTGGCAGCATCCACCACATGGAGCAGCAGTGAAGCCTCCGTCGTCTCCTGCAAAGTGGATTTGAAGGCCGCAACCAGATCGTGGGGCAGGTTACTGATAAACCCCACGGTATCCGCCAGCACAATGGTACCTTCCCCCTTCAGCTCCAGTCGCCGCAGCGTCGGGTCGAGTGTGGCGAATAGCTGATCCGCTACATAGACACCCGACCCAACCAGGGTGTTGAAGAGGGTGGACTTTCCCGCATTGGTATAACCGACCAGCGAAACCGTGGGAATGTCGGCCCGCGCCCGCCCACGTCGCCCCTGAGTACGCTGGGATTCCACCCGGGCCAGCCGCCGGTTGATCTGGTCGATGCGTTGATTGAGCAATCGCCGATCTGTCTCAAGTTGGGTTTCGCCCGGTCCGCGCAGACCGATACCGCCCTTCTGCCGTTCCAGGTGGGTCCAGCCCCGAACCAGCCGCGTTGAGAGATGCCGCAGTTGGGCCAGCTCAACCTGCAGCTTGCCTTCGAATGAACGGGCGCGTTGGGCAAAGATATCGAGAATCAGACCTGTCCGGTCCACCACACGACAGCCGAACTCCCGCTCGAGATTTCTTTCCTGACTGGGAGAGAGGGTGTGGTTGAAGATAACCAACTCGGCGTTGGTCCCCACCACGACATCTTTGATCTCATCCCCTTTGCCGCGGCCGACAAACAGACGGGGATCCGGGCTGCGCCGACTGCCGGTGATAAATTCCACCGGATCAGCACCAGCGGAAACGGCCAGTTCAGTGAACTCGTCGATTTCATCGGGATCACTGACACCACCCAGATCGATGTGCACCAGAACTGCACGTTCTCCGGACTTGGGACGATCAAACATAAACGGCGGATACAGACCTTACGGTGTGATATATGGCCTGGAGGAAGAACCGGGCAATCACCTCAAAACAGCCTGCCCGGTCTTTTTTCGTGTAGAAAAAATCAAAAATTACCCGCAGGCAACGCCGGCTGATCTTCAGGCGTTATATCGTTGTGCTGGATGCGAACGTTCCTTGCAGGAACCACCGTCGAAATAGCATGTTTGTAAACCATCTGGCTCACACTGTTTTTGAGTAGCACGACAAACTGGTCAAAGGATTCGATCTGTCCCTGGAGCTTGATGCCATTCACCAGAAAAATGGAGACCGGTACTCGCTCTTTCCGCAGTGCGTTCAAAAAAGGGTCTTGTAAACTTTGCCCTTTGGACATCACAGTTCTCCTTGTTATATTTAATAATCTTTGAATAGCCGAAGAGATCAACAATCACCACGGATCATCCCGCTGGTATAAATAACACACAAACAGAAACAACCACTATCCGGACGATACTGCTGTGCGTCCTCCCGTACAGCAGAATTGTAGCACATCGGGAAACAAGCAAATTTGCTAGCGCTGTTTCAGTCCGGATTGTTTCAGAAACGGCTAATCAACCGAAGAATCAAAGCCTCTCTCGACCCTCTGGTGGTGAAGCCTATTCGCTCACAGATCGAGTCAAGGTAACTTCCGCCCTTTCACGCAGACCCTTCACAAGGTCCTCGAAGGACTGTCTTCCGTAATAACTGCTCAAAGTGCGCTTTTCCTGGGCGATTCGCTCCTGGTCAAGCGAGTCCACTGAGCCTTCCACGACTGAAGACAGGCTAAAGACAGCGAAATCGCCATCACCAAGCCGGGTTACACCCGACACAACCTCGCCCGGTGCAGGTTTAGGCGTACGAAATACCTGGGCCAGCAATTTTAACGGAACCTCTGTACCGCGCCTTTTCACAGCACCGGGTTTCTTAAGCTCAAATTCACCCGCCACGATATCGATCGGCTCTCCAGCCTTCAATCGTCCGACGAGCTTCTCCGCCTCTGCTTTCGCCAGCGCCTCGGCCAGCTCATTGCGGATTGCAGCAACAATCGTTGCCTTCACCTCATCAAGCGCCCGATAAGAGGCCTCTTTGTAATCAAGAACGCGCAGCACCACAGACTGATTCTGATCCAGTTCAATCAGCTCACTATTGTTGTGTTCGTTCAGAACATCCTCGCTGAATGCAGCACCGAGCAGTTTAGGAAAAGCGAGTATACCTGCCCCACCGTCACGACCGATCCAATCACTCTTCTTGATATCCAGCCCAAGCGTGGTTGACACGGGTTCCAGACTGCCGGGATCTTCGTAGCTGAGGTCTGCAAGCCGCTCTGCATACTCATAATAGATACGCTCAGCCTCACCCCGCTTGTAAGCCTTGGCGACCTCATCCCTGACTTCTTCAAAAGATTTAACATCACCCGCCTTGATACCGGTGAGTTTAATCAGATGAAAACCGAAGGCACTGCGCACAGGCGCGCTTAACTCTCCTTCCTGCAATGCATAGGTGGCCGCTTCAAAAGCGGGATCCATGATGCCTTTGCCGAAAAAGCCGAGATCGCCGCCATTGGTCGCAGAGCCGGGATCCTGTGATGCACTCTTTGCCAATTCCGCAAAATCTTCACCCTGCACAGCACGCGCTTTCAACGCTTCAATTTTCTTGCGAGCTGCGTCGACTTCGCGCTCATCACCAGACGCCCCGACCAGTACCAGGATATGGCTGGCGCGACGCTGTTCGGGACGACCGTAATTGTCCAGATGATCGTCGTAATAGCCGCGCAAGACCGATTCATCCGCCTCAATCGTCGCACTGAGGGAGTCTGCGTCGAGCAATATATATTCGAGCTTTACCTGCTCAGGGACGCGATAGCTCTCCTGATGTTTTTCGTAGTAAGCCTGGACAGATTCATCGGAGATAGCCTCATCCGAGGCAAATTTCGTCCAAGGCACCGCGAAAAAGGCAAATTCGCGAGCCTGATCCTGCAAACGAATCTTCTCTTTAAGTTCAGAGTCAGTAACAAATGCGGTGCCGTTGACCGCTTGTGATAACTGCTCCGAAAGCAGAATGCGACGAATTCGCTCCTCGAATCCCGCTGCGCTGGTACCCTGCAGTCTCACAGCCCGCTCGAAGGTCTCCTGGTCAAAGCGGCCGTTCTTCTGGAACGTGGATATGCCGAGAATCGCCGAACTTACCAGTTGATCACCCGCACGAAGCCCCATATCGTAGGATGCCTGCAGGATGACCTCGCTGCGGATCATCTCCTGCAGCACTTCCTTACGCATACGCGCATCATCGAACAGTTCCGGGCGGTAAGCGGCGCCAAGACGCTGACGCAAATCCTGACGGAAATTTTCGTAACGGCTATTGAGTGCACGGTCGGTGATCTCCTTACCATTAACGGTGGCCACTACCGGCTCGGCGCCTACACCCAGATACTCCTGGATACCCCAGAGTGCGAAAGGAATACTAATAAGAATGACGATGCCCCAGGCAAACCAGCCCTGAGCCTTATCCCTAATTGCCTGTAACATATCGGCTTTTCGTTGAATGCTTGAGTGGATACAAAAGCGGGGTATCAGATGATACCCCGCTTTTGCTTCGATATTGGCGGAGCGGACGGGACTCGAACCCGCGACCACCGGCGTGACAGGCCGGTATTCTAACCAACTGAACTACCGCTCCAGATATGGTGGGTGCTGAGGGGATCGAACCCCCGACCCTCGCCTTGTAAGGGCGATGCTCTCCCAGCTGAGCTAAGCACCCCAAGTGAAGGCGCGCTAGTTTACGGCATCTTTCAACGCTTTACCAGCCTTGAAAGAAGGAATGTTAGATGCCTTGATCTGAATGGTTTCACCTGTCTGGGGGTTGCGGCCCTGACGAGCAGCACGTGCCTTCACAGAGAAGGTACCAAACCCAATCAGAGAGACCTGATCACCACTCTTCATGGCTCCGGTAATGGCATCAACCATGCCATCCAGCGCACGGCCTGCCGCTGCTTTGGAAATATCAGCGGCATCCGCCATAGCGTCTATCAATTCGGCTTTGTTCATTAATCGTTCCCCTTTGGCTGACTCCGGTTTACACCGTCGTCGAAAAATATTCTGTTATGACTCCTTACCTGGAGCATGCAATCGCCGGGATTTTATACCGGCTGCTCATTGGCCTGTCAAGCAACAGGAACCGCTTTATAACCACGATTCCCGCTTAATTTGGCCAAGTTTAGTGTTTTGTCAGGTCGGCGCCCTTTTTTTGCGCATTTTCATCCTTGACCGCACCCTTCCCGGCCACGGGCGCCTCATCCTGATTCAGAGGCTTGGGCATCTCTGTCAACGCTATCTGCAGCACCTCATCGATCCAGCGAACCGGCTTGATCTCAAGATTCTGTTTAATATTTTTTGGCATCTCCACCAGATCCCGCTCATTCTCTTGCGGAATAATCACAGTGGTGATACCGCCACGAAGCGCGGCCAGCAGCTTTTCCTTCAAACCCCCAATGGGTAACACTTCCCCGCGCAGAGTGATCTCACCGGTCATCGCCACATCGGCTCGCACCGGGATTCGGGTCAATGCGGATACCAGCGAGGTGCACATCCCAACACCCGCACTGGGACCATCCTTTGGCGTCGCCCCTTCCGGAACATGGATATGCACATCGTACTTCTGGTGAAACTCAGGCTCAAGCCCCAGACTGTCTGCCCGGCTGCGCACGACCGTCATAGCCGCCTGTATCGACTCCTGCATCACATCGCCCAGCTGTCCCGTATGACTGAGCCGTCCCTTGCCAGGCATCAGCGCTGCCTCAAGTTGCAGTAACTCACCGCCCACTTCAGTCCAGGCAAGCCCTGTAACCTGGCCGATTTCATCGTGTTCATCCTTGCGTCCATAGCGAAAACGCTGGACGCCGAGATACTGCTCCAACCGTTTAGGCGTGACTGTGATCTTGCCTTTAGGCTTCTTCAGCAGAATCTCCTTCACCACCTTGCGGCAGATCTTGGCAATCTCGCGCTCCAGGTTACGCACCCCTGCTTCACGGGTGTAGTAACGCACGATATCACGAATGGCACTCTCCCTGATCACCACCTCATCAGGCTTGAGTCCATTGTTCTCCATCTGTTTACCGACCAGATAACGTTCGGCAATATTGACCTTCTCGTCTTCGGTATAGCCGGAGAGGCGAATCACTTCCATTCTGTCCAACAGCGCCGCCGGGATGTTCAGGGTATTGGCTGTTGCCACGAACATCACTTCGGAGAGGTCGAAATCGACTTCGAGATAGTGATCGTTGAAGGTATGGTTCTGCTCAGGATCCAGCACCTCCAGTAACGCCGATGCCGGGTCACCACGAAAATCCTGCGCCATCTTGTCGATCTCATCGAGCAGAAAGAGCGGATTACGGGCTTTTACCTTGCTCAGATTGTTGATGATCTTGCCCGGCAAGGCGCCGATATAGGTGCGCCGATGGCCACGAATTTCGGCTTCATCCCGCACACCACCCAGGGCCATACGGGTAAATTTACGATTGGTGGCGCGGGCGATGGACTGTCCCAGCGACGTCTTGCCTACACCGGGAGGCCCGACCAGGCACAAGATTGGCCCTTTCAGTTTGCGTACCCGCTGCTGTACCGCCAGGTACTCCAGGATACGCTCCTTGACCTTTTCCAGTCCGTAGTGATCCTCTTCCAACACACTCTCGGCAGCATCCAGGTCGTTACGGATCTTGGAACGTTTTTTCCAGGGCAACCCTACCAAGGTATCGATGTAGTTGCGCACCACGGTTGCTTCCGCCGACATGGGCGACATCAGCTTGAGTTTGTTCAATTCAGCCTGGGCCTTGCTCTTGGCCTCTTTGGTCATCCCGACAGACTCGATCTTTTTGGCGAGGTCCTCGATCTCGTTGGGCGCCTCGTCCAGATCACCCAACTCTTTCTGGATAGCCTTCATCTGTTCGTTCAGATAGTACTCGCGCTGGTTCTTCTCCATCTGACGCTTGACGCGGCCACGGATGCGCTTTTCCATCTGCAGAATATCGTTCTCGCCCTCCATCAGGCCCATCAGATGTTCCAGGCGCATACGCACGTCGGCCATCTCCAGGACCTGCTGTTTCTCATCCAGCTTCAACGACATATGCGCCGCAATCGTATCCGCCAGGCGACTGGGGTCGTCAATGCTGCTCAGGGAGGTCAACACCTCTGGCGGCACCTTTTTATTGAGCTTCACATATTGATCGAAAAGGCTGGTGGCTGATCGCATCAGCACCTCGGTCTCCCGGGCATCCAGTTCCAGGGCCTCTCCAAGGGTCTCAAGTTCGGCGGTGAAATACTCTTCGGTATCGACAAATCGGATGATCCCGGCTCGCTCTCCCCCTTCGACCAGAACCTTAACCGTGCCGTCGGGAAGTTTAAGCAGTTGCAGGATATTCGCCAGGGTTCCAATACCGTACATGTCGTCGATACCGGGATCGTCCACATCGGCGCTCTTCTGGGCAACCAGCAGAATCTGCTTGTTACTGGCCATGGCAGCATCCAGCGCCTGGATCGATTTATCACGTCCCACAAAAAGCGGGATCACCATGTGGGGGTATACAACGACATCCCGCAGCGGCAGGACAGGGACACTATTCATAGGATCTTCGATCATTGCTGAACTCTTCTGTTCTTGACCCATAACGGCTCTATTCCTCTACGACCAATGCGTAACAAAGGGCCGTCTGGTTAAATATTGGTACAAATCCTGGGCGGTGCAACAACGGCTCACCCATAGAAGGTTCCCCTGCCTTTGATCTTTATATCCTGGTACGCAAATAGCCTAATGTTTGCAACTAAAATACAGGGAGATCAGTCGACTGAACAGACCGGGGTTATCCCGGTGCATGTTCAGGAGGGTTGGGGCTGCCGGGCAGAACTTCAAGGCCTGCCCGGCAAAAAATGAGGATTCCGTGAATGCCGATTGGATTTGGCCCGAAAAGAGGAATCTCAGTCAGAAGAGGCGGCGATCTGTTGCTGCTCTCCACTCTCGTAGAGCATCAACGGCTCGGACTCACCGATTATCACTGACTCATCCACCACGACCTTGGTCACATCATCCATGGAGGGCAGATCATACATGGTGTCGAGCAATACCTGTTCGAGGATGGTACGCAATCCCCGGGCGCCGGTCTTTCGATCCATCGCCTTGCGGGCGATGGCAGCCAGGGCATCCTCCCGAATCTCAAGTTCACAACCCTCCATTTCGAACAGTTTGCCGTACTGTTTGGTCAAGGCATTCTTGGGTTCAGTGAGAATCCTGACCAGTGACTCTTCATCCAGTTCCTGGAGCGTGGCAACCACCGGCAACCGCCCCACAAACTCGGGGATCAAGCCATACTTGATCAGGTCTTCCGGCTCCACATTGACGATGATTTCACCAATCGAGCGCCTCTCATCCTTACTGCGCACCTCAGCTGAAAAGCCAATGCCGCCTTTTTCGGAACGATCCCTGATCACCTTCTCCAGACCGGAAAATGCACCGCCGACGATAAACAGAATATTGGACGTGTCGACCTGCAGAAACTCCTGCTGGGGATGCTTGCGCCCACCCTGAGGAGGCACCGAAGCAACGGTTCCCTCGATCAACTTCAACAACGCCTGCTGCACACCTTCGCCGGAGACATCGCGGGTAATCGAAGGGTTGTCCGATTTGCGGGAGATCTTGTCGATTTCATCGATATAGACAATGCCTGTCTGGGCCTTCTCCACATCGTAATCGCATTTCTGCAGCAGTTTCTGGATGATATTTTCGACATCCTCACCCACATAACCCGCCTCTGTCAGCGTGGTTGCATCTGCGATGGTAAAGGGAACATCCAGCAGTCGGGCCAAGGTCTCGGCCAGCAACGTCTTGCCAGAGCCGGTGGGGCCGATCAGCAGGATATTGGACTTGGCCAACTCGATGTCGTTGTCCTTACCGATAGTCTCCAACCGCTTGTAGTGGTTGTAGACCGCCACGGCGAGGACCCTTTTGGCGCGGCGCTGCCCGATCACATATTGATCGAGGGTTTCATTGATCTCATGGGGTTTCGGCAGTTTGTCAGAGGCTTTTTCACCAACCTCCTGCATCTCCTCACGGATGATGTCGTTGCAGAGATCCACGCACTCATCGCAGATGAAGACCGAAGGACCTGCTATCAACTTCCGTACTTCATGCTGACTTTTTCCGCAAAATGAACAATACAGCAGCTTGCCATCGTCATTTTTGCCGTTGTTGTCACCACTCATAATCACTCTATCTCCCGCGAGGACACCCTGCTTTGTCTTCAAAGCCAGTCATTCCAATCTTATCCTACTGCACCCTTTTAACAAACCCTCGGTTCTTGTAACAGGGCTAGCCAGGGGTGTCAGCCTTTATCTATTCATCCTGGCATCGAGGTCCGGTTTTCAAGCCATCCAAGCAATCAAGCGTCACTCTTCAGCCTGTCCGGAACGACTCTCCAGCACATGGTCGATCAACCCATAGGCAACCGCATCCTCACCGCCCATGAAATTGTCTCGCTCTGTATCTTCGCCAATCTTCTTCAACGACTGCTCCGTGTGTTTGGCCATGATGGTGTTCAGTCGCTCGCGCAGCAGCAGGATCTCTTTGGCGTGGATCTCGATATCCGAGGCCTGACCCTGAAAGCCACCCAGCGGCTGATGAATCATCATGCGCGAATTGGGCAGACAGTGACGTTTGCCTTTAGCGCCACCCGTCAACAGCAGCGCGCCCATACTGGCGGCCTGGCCTATACACATGGTGCTCACGTCCGGCTTGATAAACTGCATGGTGTCGTAGATCGACAGTCCCGCAGTCACCGAGCCGCCTGGTGAATTGATGTAGAGGTGAATATCCTTGTCGGGATTCTCTGATTCCAGGAAGAGCAACTGAGCCACCACCAGGTTGGCCATGTAGTCTTCGACAGGCCCCACCAGAAAGATCACCCGCTCCTTGAGGAGCCTGGAGTAGATATCGTACGAACGCTCACCGCGCGCTGTCTGTTCGACAACGATCGGCACCAACCCCAGATTCTGCGTTTCGAGACCACCCATGTGGTGTATATCGGTCATATCACCTGATTCCTTTAGCCCTATCGGTAAATCTTAGCTTACTTGTCAACTCAGCCGAATTACTCCAACCACCCGATTCTGGGGGCGGAACAACCCCACTTTTCGCCTCAGCCCTCGTCGGTCAGGGCGGAAAACGAGGTGTTTTCATCTTCAACCTGGGCGTTTTCCAGCACCCAGTCAACCACCTGATCCTCCAGCACCACATTCTGCACCGCAGCCAACTGCTCGTGGTTGGCATAGTAGTGCTCGACCACCTCTTCAGGCTTTTCATAGCTGGCCGCATACTCTTCAATGGTCCTGCGAACACGATCGGCGTCCAGTTGTATCTCATTCTGCTTGATGATCTCTGCAATCAGCAGCCCCAGGATCACCCGCCGCTTCGCCTGCTCCTCGAACATCTCACGGGGCAGCTCCATGGAGGAGCCCGGCACACCAGTGGACATGCGGTTGCGGGTCTGTTCCTGCAACGCGTTTATCTCCTCGTCGACCAGCGCCACCGGCACTTCAGTACCATTGCTCTCCACCAGCAGATCCATGGCCTGACTCTTGATTCGGGCCTTGATGCGCTGTTCGAGTTCGCGCTCCATGTTCTCCCGAATATCGCGCCTCAACTTCTCGACGCCCTCTTCAGCGCCAAACTCCTTGGCAAAATCGTCATTTACCTCAGGCAGCTCTGCTGCAGCCACTTCGTTGACCTCTACCTCGAAGGTTACCGGCTTTCCGGCCAACTCTTCCACCCGGTAATCTTCAGGGAATTTGAGTTCCAGGGCGAGACTGCCGCCCTTTTCCGCACCGACGAGACCACTCTCGAAGCCATCGATCATGGAGTTGGAGCCCAGTACCAGAGGCACATCGTCAGCACTGCCGCCTTCGAAGGCCTCTCCATCCATGATGCCCTTGAAGTTGATCTTTACCTGATCGCCATCAGCGGCGGCCCGCTCGACCGGATTCCAGGTGATACGCTGGCCCCGCAGTTTTTCGATCATCTCATCCACGTCGCTGTCGGCCACATCCGCAACCGGCCGCTTGAGGATACCCTCTACCTTCGGCGAGTCGATCACCGGCATGACTTCCAGCGTTGCGACGTAGGAGAAGACACTCTCATCATCGGAGGTTTTCGGTTCGATCTTGGGCTGACCGGCGGGGTTCAGACCCTCCTGGAGGATCGCATCCCTGTAACTGGTCTCAATCAGTTCACCGTACACTTCCTGCAACACATGACTGCCATACTGACGACGCAGCATAGCCATCGGCACCTTACCTGGACGAAAACCATCCACTTTGGCAGTCCGGCCGATCTGTTTCAGGCGATTGGTCACCTCCTGTTCAACCTGTTCAGCAGGCAGTTCCACGGTTACTCTCCGCTCGAAACCTTCACCCGATTCAACCGAAACTTGCATCTATCTCTTCTCCTGCAGACTGAACTGCCAATGATTTTCAAAACAGTTGGGTAATTACAACGTCACACCGCCGCCCGGTGGCCGGGTTCCCGATTAAAGGCACACGACGCCCGAAGCAGCGGCAGGACTGAATTTGGTGCGAAAGGGGAGACTTGAACTCCCACAGGTTGCCCCACTGGAACCTAAATCCAGCGCGTCTACCAATTCCGCCACTTTCGCATTTTTCCAGTAATGGAATTTCCAACCGTTCATTATACCGATAGAACCAATAAGTCTCCAACCATGATTCAGCACCTTATCAAATAGCGTCCATCCAGAAACATCGATATTTCTCTCGCAGAGGCGCAGAGACGCAGAGACGCCAAGGAAGCATTAATTGTCCCTTAATATAATAACGATGCGTTATATCTTTGCGATCTCCGCTCCTTGGCGAGATTCGTTGTTTCTGGATGGACGCTGTTTAGCGGGAGACTGTACAGTCAATGCGAAATTTCTAATAATGGCAGATGGTTTGAGTCGTATTCGAGAGTTCGCCATTTTGCACCGGCACAACCCTATCCGCTTTCTGCTGATCCTGTCGCTCCCCGCGTTCAGCGCCCCGGCGTGGGCCATGCAATCCTCCTCCGCAGAAAACCTCGCGCTTCAGTGGCCTGGATTGGCCGCCATCGCTATTTTCATCCTTGCCATTGTCGCTGTGACCTTCGAAGAGTTCATCGACATGCGAAAATCGAAGCCCATGCTGCTGTCGGCAGGGCTCATCTGGGGACTCATTGGCTGGAGCGAGGCGCATCTGGGCCTTGCCCATGGTGCCGAATCGGCGGCTCGGGGCTATCTACTCAAATACGCCGAGCTGATGCTGTTTCTGCTGGTGGTGATGACCTACATCAACGCCATGAACGAACGCCGAGTGTTTGCCGCCCTGCGAACCTGGGTGGCTGGACGCGGTTTCAGCTACCGCTCACTCTTCTGGTTGACCGGTCTCACCACCTTCGTCCTCTCACCGCTGCTCGACAATCTGAGTACCGCTCTGCTGATGGGCGCAGTAGTCTTTGCCCTCGGGCGCGAGGAGACCCGTTTCACTTCGCTTGCCTGTGTCAATGTGGTGGTGGCCGCCAACGCCGGCGGCGTCTTCAGCCCTTTTGGCGATCTCACCACACTGGTGATCTGGCAGCACCAGATCGTCACCAGTCAGGGGCCGCTCGATTTCTGGTCCTTCTACAATCTGCTGATCCCCTCGCTGGCAGGATATCTGCTAACCGCCTCCCTTCTCTATCGCGCCGTCCCGCATGGCATACCCAAAAGCAGAGTCGAAAAAATAGACATGCTCCGGGGCGGCACTGTGATTCTGTTGTTATTTCTGTTCACCATCGCCACCAGTGTGACGTTTGAAACCCTGCTGCAACTGCCGCCGGTCATCGGCATGATGACCGGACTCGCCTACCTGCAGTTTTTTGGCTACTACCTCAAAAAGACACACGGCAGTGAGGAACACACCGGTGAAGAGGAGTGGATCGGCGGCCCGTCACCCAGCCTGAAGAAGACGCCGTTCGATGTTTTTCAGCGCATATCCCGCGCCGAGTGGGATACCATCCTGTTCCTCTACGGTATCGCACTCAGCGTGGGGGGACTTGCCTATATCGGCTGGCTCTCCATGGCCGAGGCCGTGATGTATGGCCAGTGGGGCACAGACGTGGCCAATCTGCTGGTCGGCCTCTATTCCGCTGTGGTGGAAAACACCCCGACGATGTTCGCGGTACTGGCGATGGATCCGCAGATGGCGCTCGGTGACTGGCTCACCGTAACTCTAACGAATAAGGTTAGATTGTGTGAGCGAAGCGAACCACAATCTGAACCGTTTGTTGGACGAGCCCGGGTATACGAAATTGGGGGAATAATCCGGCGGTACTAGGGGTAGCCAGAAAGGCACTTGACAACGCGGAATAATGTGCTATTTAGAAAACATCTTTTTCCCGGTCGTTTCCATCGGAAAAACAAAGGGTTACGTTTTTCCAGATAAAAGCCACAAACATAGGATAACGCGGTGCGGTCGATTAGACAAGAAGCCTGCGCCCGTCGGAGGCAACCGGGCTGGCGCAGGAGGCGAAATGGATCTGGCCGAGCTTCGTTGTTGGCGTATTACTCGGATGCGGCCGTTCTTGGGCCATGCTGATAAACGCCTCGCCGCTCGTTTGGGAGCTACAGCGGTTAACCGCAGGCGTGGGACTTTTCTCCGCGATAGCGGCTTCGTCCAACAACCGGCATTGGCGGCAGCCTGCTCTCGATCGGCTCGGCGGCCGGGATCGCGCTGATGGGACAGTCCTACGGACGTTACACCTTTTTCGTCCACCTGCGCTGGACACCTGCCATAATGCTGGGGTTCTGCGTCTCTGTATTGAGCCATTACTGGATCAACAGCGCGCTGTTTTAAGGGGTATATCAACCGCCCCGGATGTAGGCCCGATCAATGGAACATCATTTAAGGGGCACCAAGAGGCTGTCGACTCTCTGAAAACCTCTCGGAAGCTTGTTGCCACGCCGCCCCCGCTCTCCCTGATAGCTGTCCAGATCAGCAGGTTTGAGGATGATATGGCGTTTCCCGGCACAAACCTTGAGATGACCGCCCTCCGGCACCACAGTGAGTGCCACAACAAACTCCTGCCGCAACTCCACACGCTTGCCGGGAATGCCGATAATCTTGTTTCCCTTGCCTCGGGAAAGCTCCGGCAGTTCGGCAACAGGAAAAACCAGCATGCGGCCTTCGTTGGTCACGGCGACCACCCGGTCGGTCGCAGGATCCCCCAACGTCACCGGTGGCAACACTCTTGCCCCCTTGGGCAGGGTGAGCATCGACTTGCCCGCCTTATTCTTAGCAAACATGGCTTTCATCTGTACCCGAAAACCGTATCCCGCATCGGATGCCAGCAGATACCAAACCTTGGGATCTCCGCCCAACACGGCGGAAAACACCGCCCCACCCGGAGGAGAGAAACGCCCCGTCAGCGGCTCGCCCTGACTACGGGCGGAGGGCAGCGTATGCGCCAACAGAGAGTAGCTGCGACCGCTGGAGTCGATGAAGATGGCAGACTGATTACTGCGCAGCCGAACGGAGGCAAGGTAACTGTCCCCTGCCTTGTAGTTGAGTCCGGCCGGATCGATATCGTGTCCTTTGGCGGCCCGCCCCCAACCCTTCTCCGAAAGGATCACGGTCACCGGCTCACTGGGCGTCAGTTCGGTTTCGTCCAGCACTTCCGCCGTTTCGCGTTCGACGATGGGAGAGCGCCGCTCGTCGCCATATTTTTCAGCGTCGGCCTGGATCTCCTTGCGAATCAGGGTACGCAGGCGCTGCTTGGAGTTCAGTGTCTTTTCCAACCACTCCCGCTCAGTCTCCAACGCCTCCTGCTCTCCGCGGATCTTGATCTCCTCCAGCTTCGCCAGGTGGCGCAGGCGTAGATTGAGGATCGCCTCGGCCTGGCGGTCAGAGAGACCGAATCGGCTTTTCAATTCCGCCTTGGGATCATCTTCATGGCGGATAATCGCGATCACCTCATCGATATTGAGGTAGGCGATCATCAAGCCTTCAAGGATGTGCAGGCGGTCCAACACCTGATCCAGACGATATTGCAGACGCCGTGTGACCGTTGCTGTACGGAATGCCAGCCACTCCGCCAGCAGGGTGCGGAGATCCTTCACCGCCGGCCGCCCGTTGGTACCGATCAGATTGACATTGACCCGGTAGGTGCGCTCCAGATCAGTGGTGGCGAAGAGGTGGGACATCAGGCGCGGCACGTCGACCCGGTTCGAACGGGGCATGATCACCAGCCGGGTGGGGTTTTCATGATCCGACTCATCCCGTAGATCCTCCACCATCGGCAGCTTTTTCGTCTGCATCTGATGGGCGATCTGCTCCATGATGCGCGAGCCGGAGACCTGATGCGGCAGCGCAGTAACGATGATATCGCCATGTTCCCGTTCGAACCGGGCGCGCATGCGAATCGATCCGTTGCCGGTTTCATACATCTTGCGCAGGTCTGCCGGCGGGGTAATGATCTCCGCATCGGTGGGATAGTCCGGCCCTTTGATATAGACCATCAGATCCTCAAGGGTCGCCTTCGGCGTCTCCAGCAGATGGATGCAGGCGCTGGCCACCTCCCGCAAATTGTGCGGTGGGATATCGGTCGCCATACCCACCGCAATACCGGACGCGCCGTTCAGCAGCACGTTAGGCAGGCGCGCGGGCAGCAGTGAGGGTTCTTTCAGCGTGCCGTCAAAATTAGGTTCCCACTCCACGGTTCCCTGACCCAGCTCCGCGAGCAACACCTGGGCATAGGGCGTGAGGCGCGATTCCGTATAGCGCATTGCGGCGAAAGACTTGGGATCATCCGGCGAACCCCAGTTGCCCTGACCGTCCACCAGCGGGTAGCGATAGGAAAAATTCTGCGCCATCAGCACCATCGCTTCATAGCAGGCGCTGTCACCGTGAGGGTGAAACTTGCCAAGCACGTCGCCCACGGTACGGGCGGACTTCTTGAACTTTGCGGTGGCGCTCAGACCGAGTTCCGACATCGCATAGACGATGCGCCGCTGCACCGGCTTGAGGCCGTCACCGATGTGAGGCAGTGCGCGATCGAGAATGACGTACATGGAGTAGTCCAGATACGCCTTTTCGGTAAAGTCGCCGAGGGGGACCTGTTCCACGCCCTCGAGTGTTGAATCGATGGTGTCGCTCATGGAGGCAATTCAGTTGCGGGCATATCCGCCCAAAAATTGCCTGAAGATAATACGGAAAGTGACGCGCTTAGGGAATATGTAGCGCTTGGGAGCCTCTGAATAAGTCTGGACCGTTCAGATTGTGAGATGAAATGCGCTGATTTGAGGCGGGAATCGCACGTAATAGCCAGCTATTGTGAAGATTTCCAACGAAAAAGCAGCGTATTTCAGCCGCAAGCTGTAGGTCCATGACTTGTTCAGAGGCTCCCTTGACCCGGCCGCAAAAGCGGACGCAGCGCGGCAAGCAGCAACGACGGCAGCAGCCATCCCCCCAATCCCAGCCAGAAACCGGCTTTCGACAACGCGAACTCTCCCAGTATCAGCCCCAATCCAGAGAGCAACAGTCCCACCGCGCCGACATAGAGCAGACCATTGAGCCAACCCTCTGAAGTACGATGGCTATCCAGTGCGAAGCGGTAGATTCCGACCAGGGTGGTGATAGCGAGGTACCAGGCAACCGCCAGCAGCGCGAGATAGAACAAACCCGGTTCGCCACCAGTCTGCCGGGAGAGATGAAAAACGGCCTGTGCTGCGGCAAAGAGAAAGAAGAGCGTCCCGTAGCGGACATAGGGAACCGGCGAACGCTTCAGCCATGCGGGATAGCGCTGCAACAGATAACCGAAAAACGGCAGTGGCGCGATGCCGAACAGCAGATTGAGGCGCAGCCAGACCGGCACCGTCTCACCCAGCAAATAGTCTCCAGCGGCCATCAGCAGAAAAACCACACTGGCGCTGCCCAGAAGCCGCAAAGGTGTCCGGGTCAGCCATTGCCAAATCCTGGATTTAGGCCGGGCATTGTCAGAGCTTTTCGAGAGTACGGTGATACACATGGGCAGCGAACGGGAAATCTTCAAAGTCAGGTGGCATTCGATCACCCCATTCAATGAACCGCCATGATAAATATCAACGGTCCGTCTCAGGGCTGGAAACATAGACATGACTCTGAGGATGGAACGCCGTCCAGGCAAACCAGAAGGTTGATACAGCAGGCACCTGGTCACCTTGAAGATCCTCCACCCAGGCAGAACGGCTCTGGCGATCATAGCTGACTATGTAGTTGCTCCCGGCAAAGTGATCCGTGACCCGCCCACCGGCCTTGTCCAGCTCCGAGAAGGGGTAGGCCTTCCAAGCACCGTCAACCTCCAGTCCAATAATACGGGCCTTGGGGTGATAGCGTGGATCAGGATTGGAAACCGGGAAATAGAGACCCTCATCATTCTCATAACCCGCATAGGGATCGACCCCATAGCTCCGCAGGTAGCCTGTATCCTCCGAAAGCACCAGGGTTTCGGGATGCAGTTCCAACCAGCGCCCCCAAGTCGTATGCTCCAGGGCCAACATCTTCAAGCGGGTCCCCTTTTTCTTCCCGGATATCGCCTGATGCTTCAACTGCGACCAGAGGGATTCAGTTTCACGGTCATAGAGCAGCACGTCGCTATTATAGAGCAGACCAGAGACGCCAAAATGCAAAACGCTGCCCCCTGTCCTGGCGGAATAGGCCACCCCGCTACCGCACAAGGGACAATAGGTAATCACCACCGGTTCGCTGCCAATCCGGTCATTGACGATCTCGTGCCAATTGAGAATCGAAACGGGATAGGCCTTGCTCACCCCGTTTCGGCTGATACCCAGCACCCGCATCTCCGGCCGAAGATTCACCGCTTCGTCAGCACGTTGAAATCGGGGATCATCGATGGCGGGGATACCATCCTTTGCCGGACCACCATGATAGATTTCATCGACCGGTATCAGCGCATCTTGCAGATTGAAGCCATTGTTTTCGCTACCGGAACATTGAGTCAGTATGAGCAGACCCAACGCAAACAGGATGAAAGAGGTTTGTTTTATCGATACCGGACCGGCCATTGAAATGAAGACGCTCTATCTTATTTGGAATATGAAAGAGATACGCCGGTGGGATACTGGCGGATTCATAAAGGGAATATGCAGGCCTGATCCGCTACCCTTGATCAGGCCTAGGAGGCTGTCGGGTTTATCCGTTTGAAGCGAAAATCACTGGGGGCAAATCAAATCAGTTTATCGAATGAGGCGAATAGTGGGCCTACTTAACGAGTTCGATAAGCTGAGTTGATCGCCATCCAGGGATTTGCAGCCAAACAGCGTTAAATCCGACAGTCTCCTAGAGTTTACTCCCCACTTTTCAATTTGTTGAATACTCGCTGGCATTGACGCAATCCCAGCTTGATGTGGTATCTGGATTGCAGGTGGTTCTGCAGCAGATGGCTGTCCCAACGCTCCTTGAAAAAACCAAACTCCCTTGGATGGCGCCTGATCGCCCTGCCGAGGGCCGCGAGCGTATCTGCATCCAGCGTGGATGGGCGACCACGCCGCTTCTCATCCAGCAGCCCCGCCTCTCCCTGCTGCTTGAATTGCTGTACCCAGCGCTCAATCGAGCGTGGATTTTCGTCAAAACATTCGGCGACCTGCTCAGAATCCAGGCCACTGTTCACCAACAACACGCAGTGCAACCGATGAAGATAACGATAGCCGGATGACTGCAGCAATGAATCCTTTAATCGCTCCTTCAATACCTCGGCTTTAACAGCTTCCCGATCCTGCCTCATGTTCCCGCTCCCAAGGAACACCGCCCGATTTTTTCTAAATTCTTATAATCTTCAGGTGAATTCCCGTCCGTTTTTACCCGCAATCAACGACTCTCTCCTGTCCTGGTAATAACCCTTTACCCAGGAATATATCGCCTATTCTAAGTATGGATGGTTTTCTGTTTTTTGCTGCCGCCAAACGTTAAATGGGAACGATTGATTTTCCAGATCAGCAAATCCATGTGATTTCCAACATGCAGGCTAAAGCAAACCGAAGCGCATCATTCGGTAACACCCACGAACCACACCTGTTACCAAACACCCCAAAACCCAGTCCATTGAAATAAACACTGGCAACAAGCCCTTGTTTTGTTTGACTTTCACGAGAGCCGGAAAGGAAAATCCAAGGTGACGTATCCGGCCTTGCGGGATACGGAATAATAACTACGGGCACCATGGCCAATCCTCTTTGATCGGATCACCCCGCTCAGAAGGACTGCCGGCAGGCAACCCCGTGCAACCCTGGAGTGATCACAACTATGAGTAATCGCGCAGAAGAGTACTGGCGGGCGAACATCCGCCTGGTAAGCATACTGCTGGTGGTATGGTTTATCGTCTCGTACGGATTCGGCATCATCCTGGCGGAACCTCTCAACACCATCAAAATCGGCGGTGTGGGTCTTGGATTCTGGTTTGCCCAGCAGGGCTCTATCTTCACTTTCCTGGTATTGATCTTTATCTATGCCAAACGCATGAATGCGTTGGATCGTGAATTCGACGTTCACGAAGACTAGGGGGCGGAGACTGATATGAATCTGCAAACACTGACTTATACCGTGGTGGGGCTCACCTTTGCCCTCTACATCGGCATCGCCTTCTGGGCACGCGCCAGCACCACCGGCGAATTCTATGCTGCGGGACGCGGCATTCACCCCATCGCCAACGGCATGGCAACCGCTGCTGACTGGATGTCTGCCGCCTCTTTCATCTCCATGGCGGGCCTCATCGCCTTCAACGGCTACGGCGCATCGGTCTTTCTGATGGGCTGGACTGGCGGCTATGTACTGCTCGCCCTGCTGCTTGCGCCCTACCTGCGCAAGTTCGGCAAGTTTACCGTGCCGGAGTTCATCGGCGACCGCTACTACTCACGCACTGCCCGTATCGTGGCCGTCATCTGTCTGATTCTGGCCTCGGTGACTTACGTAATCGGTCAGATGAAGGGTATCGGCGTCGCCTTCTCCCGCTTCCTGGAAACGGACTACGACACCGGCCTCTACATCGGCATGGGCATAGTCTTCGTCTACGCCGTCATGGGTGGCATGAAGGGTATAACCTATACCCAGATCGCCCAGTACTGCGTACTGATCTTCGCCTATACCGTGCCTGCCGTGTTCATCTCTCTGAACATCACCGGCAACCCGTTCCCGCAGCTGGGTCTGGGGGGCACCATGGCAGACGGCTCCGGCATGTATATGCTGGAAAAACTCGATCTGGTGGTGACGGAGCTCGGCTTCAAGGAGTACACGACCCAAGTCATGGGCAGTAAGCTGAACATGTTCGTCTACACCCTGTCGCTGATGATCGGTACCGCAGGCCTGCCCCACGTCATCATCCGCTTCTTCACCGTGCCGAAGGTTGCGGACGCTCGCTCCACCGCCGGCTGGGCACTACTCTTCATCGCCATCCTCTACACCACCGCACCGGCCGTGGGCTCCATGGCCCGGCTGAACCTGATGAACACTATTCAGGTGGGTGAAGTGGGTTCTGCCGAGGGCAACCTCTCCTATGCCGATCGTCCACAGTGGTTCAGGAACTGGGAGAAGACCGGTCTGCTGCAGTACGAGGATAAGAACGGCGACGGCCGCATCCAGTACTACAACGACAAGAGCCCCGAGTTCGCCGCCAAGGCCGAATCTTACGGCTGGAAAGGCAATGAGATGATCAAGGTCGATCGTGACATCATGGTATTGGCCAATCCCGAAATCGCCAATCTGCCCAACTGGGTGGTTGCACTGGTGGTGGCTGGTGGCCTCGCCGCAGCACTCTCGACGGCTGCGGGTCTGCTGCTGGCAATCTCCTCCTCGATCTCCCACGATCTGATCAAGGGCGTCATGAACCCGAACATCTCGGAGAAGAACGAGTTGCTGGCAGGACGTTTCGCCATGGCGGGCGCCATCGCACTGGCGGGATATTTCGGACTGCATCCGCCGGATTTTGCAGCGGGCACCGTGGCCATCGCTTTTGGTCTTGCCGCCAGTTCGATCTTCCCGGCACTGATGATGGGCATCTTCAACAAGAAGATGAATCGCGCAGGCGCCATCTGGGGTATGATTGCCGGTATCAGTGTCACCATGCTCTATGTGTTCCAACACAAGGGCATCATGTTCATCCCCGGTACCTCTTTCCTGGGTGATATGAGTCCCAGCTGGTTTTTCGGCATCTCACCGAACGCCTTTGGTGCGATCGGCGCAGTGGTCAACTTCTCGGTGGCAATCGCCGTTTCCAAGATAACCGCACCGCCTCCGGATCACATCCAGCACCTGGTGGAAGACATCCGTATTCCCAAGGGCGCCAGCACTGCTGTGGAGCATTAATCACCAATCGCGTAAAACCCTGAAACCGGCCCCGCTCACGCGGGGCCTTTTCCTTGAAGAGCCGTTTTAAGTAGCGTTCGTTCTGAAACCCACATCCAACCACAAAGGTCACTAAGGCAACCAATTGAATAACAATTATTTTCTTCGTGTGCTTCGTGCGCTTCGTGGTTAAAAAACGAACACCACTCAAAACGTCTTTTTACTCCATATTCGGTTAGTATTGCCCCATGGAAATCGAACTGGTCGAAATCAGAGATTTTCTCGCGCAACGCCCACCCTTTGACGCGTTGCCGGAAGAGACGCTCAATCAGCTGCCGAAATCCCTGGATATCCGCTATCTGCGCCGCGAAAGCGACTTTCCGCCTGCTGACAGCGATGACAGCTTCATCTACCTGGTGCGCTCCGGCGCCATTGAGTTGAGGGGCAAAAACGGCAAGCTGATCGAGAAATTGGGTGAAGGGGATATCTATCCCGTCCCCTGCCAACTCGTCGACCTCGAACAGGGCCACAACGGCACTACCGTTGAGGACACACTGCTCTATCTGTTGCCCTGCGAAAAACTCAGAGAGCTGAGAAAAACCTCCGCCACATTTGATCAACACTTCAGCGAATCGATACGGGAACGGCTGAAGCGGGCTGTCGGCGGCACCCGGCCGACGGCCTCAAACAACACCGCCCACATGTCGGTGGAAATCCATGACCTGTTGAAAAAACCGGCGGTTTTCATCAACGTCAACTGCTCGATCCAGCAGGCTGCCCAGCGCATGACCGAGAATAACGTCTCCTCCGTCATGATCCGCGATGGAGACAAACTGGTAGGCATTATCACGGACCGCGATCTGCGCAAACGCTGTATTGCCGAAGGGCTATCGAGCGACCAACCTGCCAGACTCATCATGTCGAGCAACCTGGAGAGTATCCCGCATAACGCCCTGATGATTCACGCCCTGTTACTCATGACGCGGCTGCATGTCCATCATCTGCCGGTTTTGAAGGATGGCAAAATCTTCGGCATGTTGACCGCCAGCGATCTGGCGCGGCAACAGAACACCAACTCCGCCTTCATCGCCACCGACATCCGCAAATCACATACCATCGAAGATCTGGCGCTGGCCTGTAAACGGCTACCCGACCTGCAGCTCCATCTCAGCAACGCCAGCGCCTCTGCCCTGCATATCGGAGAGTCGGTTTCCTGCATCACCGATTCAGTCACCCGGCGCCTGATCGAAATGGCGGAAGAGAAACTCGGCGCGCCGCCCGTTCCCTATGTCTGGGTTGCCGGCGGTTCACAGGCACGACGGGAACAGACATCACATTCGGATCAGGACAACGCACTGATCATCTCCAACAAGATGAAGCCGGAGCATGAGACCTATTTCGCCGCCCTCGCCAAGTTCGTCACCGACGGGCTGAATGCCTGCGGTTACGTCTACTGCCCCGGTAACGCCATGGCCAGCAACCCCAAGTGGCGGCAGCCGTTGCGCGTCTGGTGTGAATACTTCAATGGGTGGATCGACAAACCCGACCCCATGGCATTGATGCTCTCCAGCATCTTTTTCGATCTCAGCCCGGTCTATGGAGACGACAATCTGTTCGAAGCACTACAGGGGTCGATTCTGGCAAAGACCAAAAACAATGGTATCTTCATCGCCTATATGGCCTCGAATGCCCTGAAACACAGGCCGCCACTCGGCTTCTTCCGCACCTTCGTACTGATCCATGACGGTAAACACGATGACACTTTCGACATCAAACATCGGGGCATTGTGCCGATCACCGATATCGCCCGCGTACTGGCTCTTGCCGAGGGACTACCCGCAACCAATACCACCGACCGGCTACGCGCCGCCATGCAGACCTCTTCACTCAGCGAAGAGATGGGGGAGAATCTGGAGGATGCGTTGGAGTTCATCGCCATCCTGCGCATGAACCACCAGGCGAAACAGATCCGCAATGGGGCCCCGACAGACAACTATCTACCGCCTGACAGCCTCTCCGAACTGGAGAGAACCCATCTGAAGGACGCCTTCAAGGTCATCCAGAGCATGCAGGAGACTCTGGAGAGCCGTTACCAGCTCGGACGTTTCGGGTGAGCCATGTGGGACCGCTTCCTCAGCAAGGAGTCTCAACGCAAGCGGGCGCTGGCCAAAACCGGGCCTGGCGTCATGCAGGACTTCCTGTCGGCACCACAGGTCGCAAAAAACACCCGCTGCAGTGAAACCGGGATCGTCTCACTGGATCTGGAAACAACCGGACTTGATCCCGCCAAGCACAGCATTCTGAGCTATGGATTGGTGCAGATCGACAACATGACCATCCGTCTCGGCTCCACCCACCATGAGATCATCAGCGTCGTGGAGGATATCCCGGAGGCCTCAGCAGTGATCCACCAGATCACCGATGACAAATCCGCTGCCGGCTCACCGCTGGAAGAGGTTCTGCCTGATCTGCTGCGTATGCTGGCAGGCAAGGTCATGCTGGTCCACTATGCCAGCATCGAACAGAATTTCATCGATACCGCATGCCGCCGTTTATATGGGGCGCCTTTTGTGATCCCCACCATCGACACCCTGATCCTTGCGCAAAGACGTTTCGAGCGGCGCAACCATACCATTCAGCTCGGTGACCTCAGACTCTTCAATCTGCGTCCGCACTACAATCTACCGATGTATAAGGCGCATAATGCCCTCAGTGACGCAGTGGCAACCGCCGAACTGTTTCTCGCCATGGCCGCCGAGACAGCCCCCCGGCCGGAAAACTGCACCATCGGCCAGTTCCTGAGGCATTAACCTGAGAAGGACAATAGACAGTGCTGTTAGAACTCTACAAAAAACTCATCCTGCTGGGCATAGTCATCGGCCCCATCTTCTGGCTGGTAATGACCGATGACGGACAGCGCCGTTCCGATTCTGTCTTTCTCTGGCTCAAGGGTGAGAGCTCAATCGAATTCAATCTCAAGGAACTGGATGCGGCACTCACCGAGACCGAACTGAAAACGGTCTATCCTGATATCACCTGGCAGTGCGAAACGCGGGAGACCAGCTTCGGTGATCATCTCTGCCTGACAAGGATCGGCACCTTCAACGGCATCCCGGCAAAATATCTGACACTCTTTTTTTCTGACCAGCACATCAGCGCCCTGAAACTGATATACCATCCCGGCTACCATGAACAGCTACAGGCCCAACTGCTCCAGCAACTGGGCGACGCCGAGGACGAAAGCAGAGCGGCGGTGACCGCCCCTGCCCCGGACAGCATCGTTCGTTGGCGCACCAACCACGGAGAAGTTGTCGCCAAACGCAAACTTGCCGAAGATGAGGAGGCCGCCCTTTTCTGGCTGTCACCCTCACATCTGATGAGCTACCGGCAACCAGATTCATAAAGCAGTAATACAAGTTAGCGATACTATCCGGAAATATGGACCTTTCGGACAAGGTACTTTATAAACGCAATGAAAGAACCACTGAATCGAGGAGAAAAAGATGGCTGATGAGAAGGTCTACCCAGTTCCTGCCGATTTCGCCGCCCAGGCGAACATCACCGAGACCCAGTATCAGGAGATGTACCAGCGTTCCGTAGATGACCCGGAGGGCTTCTGGGCCGAGCAGGCAAAGGAGTACCTGAGCTGGTTCAAAGAGTGGGACAAGACCCTGGACTGGAGCTTTGGCGAGGACGACCTGCACATCGAGTGGTTCAAGGGTGGCAAGCTCAACGTCTCCTACAACTGCCTCGACCGTCACCTGAAGACCCGGGGCGACCAGACTGCCATCCTCTGGGAGTCTGACGACCCAGGTGTCGACAAGAAGATCACCTACAGTGAACTGCACGCCGACGTGAACAAGTTCGCCAACGTGCTGAAGTCCCGCGGCGTAAAAAAAGGCGACAGGGTCTCCATCTACATGCCAATGATCCCGGAGGCGGTTGTGGCCATGCTGGCCTGTACTCGCATCGGGGCAGTGCACTCCATCGTCTTCAGCGCCTTCTCCCCGGACGCCCTGAAGAACCGTATCCTCGACTCCGACTGCCAGTGTCTGATCACCGCCGACCAGTCGATCCGTGGCGGCAAGCATCTGCCACTGAAAAAGGCCGCCGACGCCGCGCTGGCCAACTGCCCCGGTGTCCACACCTCCATCGTCGTAAAGCATGGCGGGGAAGCCGTCGAGTGGACAGAGGGCCGCGATGTCTGGTACCACGAGGCCCTGGCCGATGCCGACCCGGTCTGCGAACCGGAACAGATGGACGCCGAAGACCCCCTCTTCATCCTCTACACCTCCGGCTCCACCGGCAAACCCAAGGGCGTACTGCACACCACCGGCGGTTACCTGCTGCAGGCGGCCATGACCCACAAAACCGTTTTCGACTACAAGGACGGCGAGGTCTACTGGTGCACCGCCGACATCGGCTGGGTCACTGGCCACAGCTACATCGTCTACGGCCCACTCACCAACGGCGCCATCAGCCTGATGTTCGAAGGCATTCCCACCTATCCCGATGCCGGCCGTTTCTGGCAGGTCTGCGACAAGCACAACGTCGCCAGCTTCTACACCGCCCCCACCGCCATCCGCGCACTGATGGCCTGCGGAGAGGAGTTTGTAAAGGCCACCAGCCGCAAGAGCCTGCGTCTGCTCGGCACCGTCGGCGAGCCGATCAACCCGGAGGCTTGGGAGTGGTACAACCGTGTGGTAGGCAACAGCCGTTGCCCCATCGTCGACACTTGGTGGCAGACCGAGACCGGCGCCCACATGTTGACCCCCCTGCCCGGCGTCACTCCACTGAAACCCGGCTCCGCCACCCAGCCCTTCTTCGGCGTCCAGCCGGTGCTGCTGGATGACGAGGGCAAGGAGATCGAAGGCAACCCCGCCTCCGGCAACCTCGCCATCAAACACCCCTGGCCCTCGCTGATGCGCACGCTGTATGGCGATCACCGCCGCTTCTACGAAACCTACTTCCAGATGTACCCGGGCTACTACTTCACCGGCGACGGCGCCAAGCGCGACGCGGACGGCGACTACTGGATCACCGGGCGTGTCGACGACGTGCTCAACGTCTCCGGCCACCGTCTGGGTACCGCTGAGATCGAATCGGCACTGGTACTGCACAAAAAGGTCGCTGAGGCCGCCGTGGTGGGTTATCCCCACGAGATCACCGGCCAGGGCATCTATGCCTACGTCACCCTCATGGGCGGCGAGGAGTATGTCGATGAACTGAAGGCCGAACTGGTCGCACTGGTGCGCAAAGAGATCGGCCCCATCGCCAAGGTCAACATTATCCAATGGGCACCCGGTCTGCCCAAGACCCGCTCCGGCAAGATCATGCGCCGCATCCTGCGCAAGATCGCCGCCAATGAGATCGATGCTTTGGGGGATACATCCACGCTGGCGGACCCTTCTGTGGTTGAACACTTGATCGAGAACCGGGCAAACAAGTAACCTGTAATATTGGAATGAAAAGAGGCAGCATGAGCCGCCTCTTTTTGCTACCCAGATTGATCTACCGGACATGGAACAAACCATGAATAATTCCACACCAGATAACGCCTTGAGCAATACCTGCCCTGCCGTGGTAATCGACAGCCGGCGCATCTCGCCCAACGATACCGATGAGGTCAGGGCCATCAGACTAGGTATCGCCGACCCCGCCTTTCGCTTCCAGGAAGGACAAACCATCGGCGTGCTGGTGCCGGGTCCCCATGCCTTTGGAACCAAACCCCATCACCGCTACTACTCCATCGCCAATGCGCGTGACAAGCAGGCCGGCGATGAGATCGAGATCCAGATTATTGTTCGCCGTTGTTTCTATATTGATGAAGTCTCAGGCGAACAGTTTCCGGGCATCGCTTCAAACTACCTTTGTGATGCAAAATCCGGCGACCCGATCACACTCACAGGTCCCTACAAGAGTGTCTTCAACATGCCGAAGACGCGCGACAGCAACCTGCTGATGATCGGCAGTGGAACAGGTATCGCCCCCTTTCGCGCCTTTATCCAACACATCTACAGCCACCATCACGGATGGGATGGAAAGGTCAGACTCTTTTTCGGCGATAAAAGCGGGCTTGATCTGCTCTATATGAATGATGTCGACAACGACCTGGCCAACTACTATTTGGAAGAGACCTTCAAGGCTTTTCAGTCCATCAGCAACAAATATGTAATCAACGCCAGTAAAGCACTGGAACTGACCCTGGAAGAGTACGCAGCAGAAGCCTGGAGCATGCTGCAGGATCCCAAGACCTATGTATTTCTTGCAGGCACCCGCAAGGCCAATGACGCACTGGACAAGATTCTGGCCCAGTTTGCAGGCTCCACGGAGGCCTGGGATGCGATAAGACAAAAAATGAAGGATGAAAATCGCTGGTCTGAACTGCTCTATATCTGAGCCACGGCATCCCCATGAACGTCCCCCCTCCGTGTTCAGAACATGGGTAAGATCATCGACCTACGAGGTTTTCATCAGAACGGGATCAAGGAGCCAACAGATCGACCGGACTGCGAACACCTTTTCCACCACGCTGAAGCACATGGGTATAGATTTCGGTGGTAGCCACATTAGAATGGCCCAGTAACTCTTGTACGGTTCGAATATCGTAACCATTCTCCAACAGATGGGTCGCAAACGAATGACGGAACGTATGGCAGGTTACCCGCTTGTTGATATTCACCTGGGTTACCGCACGCTTGACCGCTTTTTGCAAAACCGACTCATGCAGATGATGTCTTCTCGTCAACCCCGTACGGCGATCCGTTGACAAGCGCGTGGCGGGGAAAAGATATTGCCAACGCAACTCCCTGCCAGCATTGGGATACTTTCTCGCAAGCGCATGGGGCAGATAGACCAGGCCAAATCCACCCGCCAGATCCTGATCATGTATCTCCTTCACCTCATCCAGCTGATTTTTTATCTGGCTGATCAGTGAGTTAGGCAAGGGAACCACCCTGTCCTTCCCCCCCTTTCCGTCTCTGATGGTGATCTGCTGGTAGGCAAAATCAAGATCCATTACCCGCAGCCGCATACACTCCATAAGGCGCATACCGGTACCATAGAGCAGCGACGTCATTAAACGAGGTTTATCGGACATTTCATCAAGCAGCGACTTGACCTCAACGACAGATAGGATTGTGGGCAGCTTTCGTTTTGGCCGTGCCCGGACAAATCCTTCCATGCCATCGATGTTCTTACCCTCTATCTCACGAAACAGGAAAACAAGTGCATTTAACGCCAGATTTTGGGTAGAAGCCGAAACATTGCGCTGTACTGCAAGATACTCAAGATACCGGGAGACCGCATCAGCATCGAGACTCTCAACAGATATCCAGTGATGAAATGCCAGGAAACGGGCGATCCACTCTCCGTATGTCTGCTCTGTCCGAATGGCCATGCCCCTCAGCCTGATCGCAATAACATAGCGTTTGTACAGATCTGGAAAATGCTGATAGAAACCGGAAAGAAGCGAATTTCCGGCAGGCATCAAAAGATTTGGATCGTCAGCTGCCGCAACCTCTCGCGCCAAGGTGGGATGGTCAAGATCCAGACTTCTGGCAGTTGTTTTCCAGTAGGCCCAGTCAAAATCATTACAGCACCCTGATTCGATATGGTGACAAAACAGCAATTGCAACGCATCGATCATCTGCACAAATCGCCAGCCTTCCAGACCTGGCTGTTGCCCTATTCTTTTGAAATAGGACGCCAAGTGCTCAGGAGAGTGAGTACGCAACCTGACAGAATCGTAGTGTTTCAGATAGGCTTCAACATATCGCACGTACCACCATTGTGCACGCTCTGAAATCTTATGTTTTTCTAATGTTTTCTGGTAGTTACGCCAGAACAGTGCAACTTTGTCAGTATAGTCTGTAGCGGAAAAATCGTTCATACCAAGCCCTCCATGGCAAGGATTTTATTTCTCTTTGAAATAACGCTAACCTATCGTCATGGAAAATACAATATGACGCTACAGCCTATCACCACAAACACTGCGGCAGTGTTTACCGGGTTAGGCTGTGCCGCCTATTTCGATGTTAGCTGTAAAAAGAATTCATTCATCGCATAAATTAAATCCTGATGAAACGGCTTTTCTGAGGATGATTATTATTGTTGGTTTGTCATGCACTGAAGTGGCCAGGTTAGCCAGAATATCGAAAGTACGAATTGTTTTTTCGTGGTGAATTCAAAGGCCATCACGCGCTGATGCGGCCAGGTTGGTCAGAATAACGAAAGTACGAATTATTATTTCGTGGTGAATTCAAAGACCATCACGCGCTGATGCGGTCATATTCGTCAGAATAGCGAAAGTATGAATTATTATTTTCATGGTGAACTCAAAGTCCATCACGCGCTGAAGCGATCATGTTGGTCAGAATAACGAAAGCACGAATTATTATTTTCGTGGTAAATTCAAAGGCCTTCATGCGCTGAAGCGGGATAGTTGGTCACCAAGCCAAACAGGCGTAAACTGGTAAATCATCAACCGTCTGAAAGCAGAAAAAGGAAAGCATAAAACAAAAAGGCAAAAGGGATTCTCAGAAAATGAAGAAGAAATCTCATATTAGTTCAATAGCTTATCTTCCCTCTTTCCTATTTTTTCTATTTGAGTGCGGAGTTCAGCTAACAAACACATTCACTCGGACAGGCAAAAGCGTCGTTGGTTTGTGCATTCCGCTACGCTCCATTTTCACAAACCAACGCCACTTTTGCCTTCCGGTGATGTGAGACGTTAGCTGTAGGTACCTTTGAAAACTCACTTCGTCGATCTGATCGAGGTAGAACTGAAGGTGGTGGTGTGAATGTTTGGCGCGTTCCACAGAATGCACATGAGTGCTAACTTAGAAGTTCAAGTCGGCGATGCGGGTTCTGTTATAAAGGTAGAACGACGGCCAATCGCATCCCGTTCGTAATTGCTTTTAGGTGAGTGGTCCCCACAGAATAGGCACCGTAGCGTTGGGAAGTCTTTGGTGTGACAGTAACTGGAAAGTGATTAACACTGGTTAAATATCGGAAAGCACTTGGATAGGGCGTCACAAAAAGGTGTATTCTTTTCAGCTAACGAATAAGGTTAGATTGTGTGAGCGAAGCGAACCACAATCTGAACCGTTTGTTGGACGAGCCCGGGTATACGA
>QGON01000051.1 GCA_003660235.1 bacterium endosymbiont of Escarpia laminata
GAGAGCTACGTGGGTCGCCGGAGGAAGAAAGCGCTGAGTGCATTGGGTTGTCCGGGCAGCGGCAACAAGGCAAGAATGTGGATGAGAGAAGCTAACGTCAAGGCACGGCAGTGCAGGAAGTTCAAAGTGACGACCAACAGCAATCACAAACATCCGGTGTTTGGTAATCTGCTGGAACGCCAGTTTGATGTACCACAAACCGACCAGGTCTATGCCTCTGATGTGACCTATATCTGGACACAAGAGGGCTGGTTGTATCTGGCGGTGGTGATTGATCTGTGCTCACGTAAAGTGGTTGGCTGGAGTATGAGTTCACGCATGAAGGCCCAGCTTGTTTGTGATGCGTTGAAGATGGCCATCTGGCGACGCAGGCCTCAAGCAGGTTTGATCCATCATTCGGACCGGGGCTCGCAGTATGCCAGTAAAGCATTCCGGCGATTGCTCAAGGCTCATGGCATTGAAGGCAGTATGAGCCGCAAGGGCGATTGTTGGGATAACGCGGTCGTTGAGAGCTTCTTTGGCAGCCTGAAGCAAGAACAGGTGCAATGGCAACACTACCAGACTCGATATGAAGCGCAGCAGGACATACTTGAATACATCACCATGTTTTATAACTCTCAGAGACTCCATTCCTATTTGGATTACATGAGTCCCTGTGACTATGAACAACAATTATTGGAAATGAAGAAAGCTGCTTAACTTGGGTGTCACAAAACGGTTGACCACGTCAATCGTCAATGATGCAGTCAATGGCAAGACGTTATGTGCGCTATATCAACAAAGAGTATCGGCGTAGCGGCACCTTATGGGAGGCTGGTATAAAGCTAGTCTAATCCACAGTGAGAGCTACTTGCTGATATGTCATCGTTACATCGAACTCAATCCGGTTAGGGCTGGCATGGCGACGCATCCTGGTGAATACCGCTGGTCCAGCTATGGCGCTAATACTCCGGGTCTTTCGAGTACTCTGCTTTCAGCGCATGATGAATACATGCGGTTGGGATCGATGAGCGCCGAACGGCAATCTGTTTACCGTGAATTATTTCGGCACCATCTTGATCCTGGGGTAATCGATAATATCAGGGATGCGTTGAATCATGAGTTGGTAGTGGGTAATAGCCGGTTTATGGAAGAAATCGAGGCCATGGCAAATCGACGGACACGCCTAGGTAAACCAGGGCGCCCGAGAAAATCAACAGCCGGGGAATATTAAAGTAAATTGTTCTCTGACCCGGTTTTCCGCGCGGTTTTCCCCGAATAGATGCCTGCCCCAGCGGGCAGGCACCTTGTGCCGACGGTGCTACCAATTATAGTAGTTGGTCGGATCATCCATCGATGAGAGGTCTACTTCAGCGGTTTGCTCGTAGGTCTGATCAGTCTTGGTGAGAGTTTCACCAACAGCATCGGGGCCGTAGAAGGTGCGGTAGTAGCTAATGCAGGGACCATCCAACTCGCTTGTTTGCGGATTCTCAACCTCTGCGAGAGGCTCACCAACAGCATCGGGGCCATAGAAGGTGCGGTAGTAGTTAAGGTAAGGGCCATCCAACTCGCTTGTTTGTGGATTCTCCACCCCCACGAGAGGCTCACCGACGGCATCGGGACCATAAAAGGTGCGGTAGTAGCTAAGGTAAGGACCATCCAACTCGCTTGTTTGTGGCTTCTCAACCTCTGCGAGAGGCTCACCGACGGCATCGGGACCATAAAAGGTACGGTAGTAGCTAAGGTAAGGACCATCCAACTCGCTTGTTTGTGGCTTCTCAACCTCTGCGAGAGGCTCACCGACGGCATCGGGACCATAGAAGGTGCGGTAGTAGTCAAAGGTGGGATCGTACCTCTCAATCTCCTGTGGAGTCGCCATTGTAAGACCGGATATAAAAATGAGAGCCGAGGTCGAAAGGGTTTTGAATAACGTTTTCATGATACTGCTCCTGAAACGTTGGTTGATAACAAGGCATTAGAATATTAGGATAGCCTAATAGAGTAATTGATAATTCTCAATGCCGGCACCTGAGGATCGTATTCCTGAGAGCCAGATCACATATACGATGTCGTGGACAGGGTGGACCGGCATCATAGCTTTAGCGAGGGGGGGGGGGGAGAATAGGGTGGGATGCATTCCGCTATATCAGGCAGGATTCGCGCGGTTACGATATCCCCATGGAGCTGGAGGCAAGCGATGAGACAATCTGGAGAAAGGAGTCCCAGATACTCCATCAGTTATCTGTGGAATTGTAGGCTTGGCGATACGCCCGTACGTATGTGTCGTGGTTCAGTAAATTGCGCTGACGAACGAGGCCATCAGAAAGCATACACAGCAGGCTTTCTGTAGAAGGCCCCGCTCGATCATGCGCAAGAATTTCAGAAGAATGAAAGAAAATCAATAATTATAAGAGGCAATAACCCTGAAATGCGTCTGGGTCAGGTCTTTACCCTCAATGCCATTATATTCACTTGTACGGTCGGCAAGAAATGCTTTGAGCATCAGGTTCTTTTGAGGTTTATAGACCACTATGAGATCGGTCTCATAGGCATCGGTTTGCGGTGCAACTGTGCCCAATCCGGCAAGACCCAGCACCTTACGGGGTGCGGAAGTCTCTGACTGCCCGTAATTCACATAATTCAGCTTGACGATCAGGTTCTTGAGGATTTTATACGAACCCCCAATTTTATAGGCATTTACGTTCTCCCGGTATTCATTACGCGAGAATATGGAACTGGTGTAAGCCGGGTCTCCGCCCCAGGCGTTCAGCATGGCAGTGTCACCGCTGGAGGTGTTAAAGGCGCCGTACACGGACCATTTTTTGTTACCCAATGCAGCCTTGAGACCGAACAGATTAAAGTCCAGGTCACCAGCCAATTTATCACCTATTTCCTTCTGGTTCAGAAATTGACCGGACAGCTTCAATTTCATGCCCTTCATGGGAAATACTGTGTCAACATGGGCATAGATATTGTTGGCAATATCATCCACGTAATAGTTCCATAGCCCCAGTTCAGTATTCTTGATACCTGAATAACCTGCATTTAATACGGTAATACCGTTAGTGCTGGGTGCGCCTGCACCTAAGGTTGCGGTACTGATGCGGTGAAACTCGGCTTGACCAATGGTGCTCGCTTTGATTGCAGCGCCTGCGGTTTTGGTACCTTCGCCAATCAGTGCAAAGTCGGTCATGGCCCGGGAACCGAATGACATATCCGTAATTTGTGCGATGCCGAATACAGCGTTTTCAACGGCCATCGTCTTGGCGCTGTAGGCTGAGTAAAAGTTCGGCATAGTACTGTAGGTGATAGTGGTCAACGGTGTCTTATACGACTGATGACCTGCATCCAGAGCAAATTTTTCGTGCTTGTACTTGAGATAGATCTCGCCGAGTTGTGACTTGGTGGATCCATCATCTGTTACAAACATGCCACGTGCAACACGCCCATCAGTATCGAAGTCGGTTAATCTGAAAAGATCACCGTTGGCGTAGAATCCAACACCCACATTCAGGTTGTTCCACGATGGTGTTTCGTATTTCAGCTTGAGCAGATAAGAGGTACCATCATCGGGATCGTAGCCATTATCCTCGGCAGAGAGGATGCTCATTGCTTTAACATAAAGATTCAGGTTGCCAAAATCTTTGCCATCGGATTTAAGACCCATCGACAATGCAGGTTGTGAAATCAAAGTTAATACAGCCGCCGCCGGGATAATTGCCCGCGCCACAAGTTTTTTCATCAGTTACACCTTTTTCTATTATTTCAGTGGTTAAATCGCGTGTGCCATTCTGTTCTGTAACTGCTGAACAGAAACTTTGAATGGATTCTTTTTACTTCATGGATATCTTGTTTTTCTTCGTCGAAATATTTCTTGGACTCCCCTATAAATAAGCCAACATATCATTTTGAGAATAAAAATGGCCTGAAGAACCTATTCTTTTTTCTCGTACCCGCTGATCATAGCCTTGACATAGCCAAATGGTTTTTCGCTGGTAGTAATTGCCAGGTAAAGATGCACGATCAGGAAAGCAAGCATGGCAAAGGCAGCAGCCATATGAACCATTGCAACTACAGTAAGGCTTAATCCTTCAAGTCCCCAGTCACCCCATGAGGTGTAAAACAGATAAAGCAGTCCACTGGCCCAGGTCACTGGAGTAATAACCACATGCAGTGATAGATAGGCCAAACGCTGCAATGGATTGAGCTTGCTTTTTCGCGTCATATGGAAAGGATGGCCACCCCCCAAAAAGATATCGACCGCATAGTAGCGAAGCATAGCCATCAGATTGTTTTTGCTGGATGGGATGTACTGCTTCCATTCACCTGTCGTCATATGCCAGAAGATGACAAACACCAATAACCCCATCAGTGCCCAGGCAAATATGATATGGGTATCTACAGCCTGCTCAAATCCCAACATCGTGTAATCCCCGTGTATCTCAAATCCTGTGAGTAGTAAGGGGAGAATGAGAATCGCCAGCACCCAATGCCAGATACGCTCAAAGCGGGTATAGATCATTTCATTTGGCATCAGCCATTCCTCCTCTTTCTACTGAAAAAGACCCGGACAAAACCGTGAAGCGATACACCACCCAATGTTCCAAGCACAGCCAGCCAGCCAATTATATCCAACAGATCGCTCTTGTCTCTTCCCGGCATGTAGAAACCAGTGAGTTCCGCCAGTCGCCCATTTCTACTATGACATTCATCACAGCCCAACGCTTCTTCCTTAGGTGCAACCATGTGAGAAAGCGGCCAGTGCATGGTAGTTTCAATAAAGCCATACTCTCCGCTATAATCCGCACCCGCTGCATCCATTGCAGCTTTTATGGCGCGGTTCCAATTGAACGATTTCCAATAGGCCTCACTGTCCTTACCAAACAGGTGAGAGATAACCAGTGTGTTATTGCCTTTGTCGTAGGGTTGCTTGCCCCGCATGATTTTGAAGGGCCAGATTCTGGCGCCAGGATCATCGTAGCCCCCTTTGAACGTATTGATTGGAACCACACTGTTAGGATCAAACCGATCTTCGAGTTCCTGATAACGGATCTCGCCTGACAGCCAGGCGTATTCCGGCACGAGGTTCTCTCCCCATTCAAAGGTGCCTTTTTTGGTCACATAGGTTACATACCCATTCTCGTCTTTCATCTTCAGGTGCTTGCCATCGCCATCCATGCGCCCTGCGGTTGACCAATCCCACCAAGTCTTTGAAGGCACGCCACCTTTCGCATAAGTCGGAATATGGCAGGTCTGACAGGCCACCTTATTGGTATGATCATTGATCTTATTGTTAACGGTTTCCTCATGTGGTTTGTCACCGTGGCAGGATTCACAGGATGCCCTGTTATGGTCATCTCGCCCAGGAATATCAATGCCGTGTGTATCTTTCCCGACAGAGGTATAGTGACTGCCTTTTATATCATGACCGTCTGTGCTGTGGCACTCCGTACAGACGAAGTTCAGACCATCCACACCCATGTGGACATCCAGCGTACGTGGAGGATTGGTCATGGATGAATCAAGGTCGCCATGTTTTACACCATCACCACCACCGCCGTAGAAGTGACAAACCCCACAATTTTCACGGCGGGGCTTACCAACAGCCTGGGCGACTTTAGTTAAATCAGGTGCCTTCCAAATCTTCTTGCTTTTTTTCGGAAAAGGTTTGTCGACATAGGTAGGATGACCCGCTGCCGTTGGAAATTTCTTATAGGTGTCTGTTGTGTCATGACAGACAAGACAGTCGACATTCTCTTCTGATGAGAAATCAAAGCTGTCGTCCTTCCAACCGTAGCCGATATGGCAACTGGTACAGCGCGCGTAGTTGGTAGTAATCGAGCCGCAAAAGCTGTTCACAACTCGCTTTTTGCCCAAAACCTGCCCAGTTTCCGGGTGAGTGATTTTCCAGTTCCAGTGAGTGGTTTTGTGAATCTGTTTGCTGGCTTCGGTGTGACAGGTCAGACAGGCCTTGGTGACATCGGGTGCAGTGGCAAACTCTTGCTGCAGAACTTCGAATTTGGTGTGATCGGCCGTTGAGGTTGATGTCTTTTTAGCGGCTGGAGCAATCGCACCATAGGCGCCCACGACATTCATGAATAACCAGATAAAAAGAATGAAAACAAGACTATGCCTTGATCTCAACTTATGTGCGGAGCGGAACATAACGTACCCCTCAATGTATGAAGTTAGATGATCCAGCCCCCCTATAGATACAACATGAAAAACGCCTTAAGGTCGTACGGCTCTACCAGGGGAAAAGGTGCTATATGGATGGATGTTGGAAAAATTCATTCCCAACACCACCAACCAGATAAGTGGGCCGACAAGCGCCGGCCCACTTGGTTAGGATCAAAGACTACTTTCGGAAGTGGCTATGAGAGTGGGTCCAGTCAAGTCTTCAGGCAGATGTTTGAATTTCTTGACCAGTACAGGCCAGAGCAGGTTGTAGTGAAGTTCACCGCGCACGAGCTTTACGCCTTTAGCAGGAATATCATAGACAAGAGTCCGCTCCTCATGGGGTTTCAGTCGGGTATCTTTGCCAAGCTGGGTCGCAGTGGGAGGCATCGCTGGTCCGCCTTCATCGTTTGCCAAAGCATAGACGAAGTAGGCTTGTGGGTCTTCTTTACCAGGATGTCCCTTGGCATTTTCCCAGATCATATTACCTTCTGCGTCATAGGCTGACAGCTTCATGTAGATGTTCCGGAAAGGTGCGCCCGTAGGCAAACTGTGCGGTTGAGGGTTTTGAATATAGACAGTCGTCCGGATCTTATCACCCTCTTTCTTGGTAGACACATCGAAAACCACTGAACGTTGCAGCATTTCAGTGCTATGACCACCGCCCATCGAGTGATCCGCCAGACCATCATTGATCGGCATATGGCAGGAGAGGCAGTTAACCTTTGAATCGCTTATAGAGTATTCATTACCTGTTTGGCAGAGCGGCACACCATGGGGATTGTTACGCTGATCATGACATCCCATGCAGGCATCCGAAGTTTTCATCAGTTTCGGATTACTCTCCATTGGAATGGAGGGAATCTCCTTGCCATCCATCGTCACAGATTCACCAAGATGCGGATTGGGCTTGCTGTCATCGGCCATACCACTGCCACCGAAAACATCATTAGTAGCCGTGAGTTTTTGCAATCCAACATTGGAGTGACGACCAGGCCCTTGCGCTGTATCTTTGGAATAGTCGTAAGCCTTAAGACCTAACTGCAGCTTTCCATTCGGCGCCTGGATGCCGTTATATTTCTTCAACGTATGGCAGGCGATGCAATTCACGCCTTCCGAATAGGCTGGCTTTGCATCGAGTTTTGTTGTTTTATCTTTTGCCGCATTTGGTGCGTGGCACTGCAGGCAGATAGGATACTTTCCAGATGCCTTGTGTTTAACACCCTCTTTTGTAGGATCGCCCACAACCTTCCTGTAAAAGGTTCCATGAATAGGATCCTTCAGCGCGGTACTGTTCGCATGCATGGAACCCTTCCACTGCTTATAGATCTCTTTATGGCAGCTTTTACAGGTTTCCGAAGAGATATGATGGAGCGGCCCTGCTGCCACTCCGGCAATCTGACCAAACCACCCCAATAGAACACTTAATACCAGAATCTTTTTGGTTTTGTTATGCACTCGACCCGCCCCCTTATATAAGCTAAATTTGCGAGTCGAATAGTGCACAAGATACGAGTCTTTTGTCTATTGGGGTAATTACCTATTAACTCATATGCCTCACTTTATGGCGCATGAATATTCTGACTGTTGTTGAGCTTTTTTATTTTTATGAATATTGAATTAACACAAAAAATAGCGCAGTCTTTAAAATTCGAAAAAATAAATAACAAATTTACCGGACAGCGTGATTTCCCTTTTAATTACTGGCTCAACAGTCGGCACTCACTCTGTTCAGATTTTATTTTCGGCATTCTTGATCTCGTGACATTTTATAATTCACGAATTTATATTGATCTAAATCAAGAATTAGAACGCACATATTTATTGATTCAAATCAAGAATCAAAACACATAAGGAGGATGGGCATGCGCAATGTCAGGATAACCAGATGGTACCTTCATCTACTACTTTTCGCCTTTCCGCTATGGTTGGGTGCAATCAGCATAAGTTTGGCAGACAAGGTTTCATTGGATTCAAGCAATTGGGGACTGGAAGAGGGCGAAGCCTGTATCAGTTGCCACAAAAAGTCCTCGGCCGGCCTTACCCATCAATGGCAATCCAGTGCCCATGCCTCGGCAGGCGTCAATTGTCTGGACTGCCACTATGCAGATCAGGTCGATAAAGATGCCATAGAACACGAAGGCAGCATCATCGCCACAATTGTTTCCCCTAAAGACTGCGGTCGTTGCCATACCAGGGAATATAAGGAAACTGAAGGGTCTGTTCATTCCAAAGCACTCTCTTTGATCAAGAATCGTATACCGGCCTTGGCGGATAACCTCACTGGTCAGGAGATGATTACTGCCGGCTGCGCCAAATGTCACGGCTCGAAAGTGGAAGTACGTGGAGATGGCAGCCTCTCACCCAACAGTTGGCCGAACACAGGCATTGGCCGTATCAATCCGGATGGATCCCGCGGATCCTGTTCCGCATGCCATGGCAGGCACAGTTTCTCTAAGGCCCAGGCCAGAGACCCAAGCGCCTGTGTCTGGTGCCATTCCGGCCCGGAATCACCCGACGGAGAAGTATTCGACAGCTCAAAACATGGCATGCTCTTCGCTGCAAACAGAGAGAAGATGAATCTCCACAGTGACGAGTGGGTACTTGGTAAAGACTATAGTGCCGCCCCCACCTGCGTTACCTGCCATATGGGTGCAACTCCTGGTGTAAAAGCCAGCCACGATGTTGGAATGCGCGATGCATGGAACCTGAACCAGCCAATCTCGGAGAAACAATCGCTTATCATTTTCGAAGATGGTGACAGAAGAGAGCTGCCTGAGTCTCAGCCAATACCAAGACGTGGTAATGAAATATCAAAACTTGATGGCAGTATGGGCAAGGTTAAAGCCGTCGCAAGCTCTAAAAGACGGCGTCAGATCATGAGCAAGGTCTGTCTCGAGTGCCATAGCAAAGGGTTTGCCAACGGGTTCATGAAACAGTTCGACAATGTCGTCAAACTCTACAATGTGAAGTTCGGGAAACCTGCACAGGCCATTATGTTGGCGCTTTACGATATGAACCTGCTCACTCCCGCCCCCTTTGACGATCCACTTGAATTTACCTACTGGCGTCTCTGGCACGATGAAGGTACCCGAGCCAGACATGGTGCTGCAATGATGAGTCCGAATTTTGCCTGGTGGGAGGGAATGCACCTGGTAGGACAGAACTTTTATGGGGAGTTTCTGCCTCAGGTGCGTGAACTGGCAGGTGCAGAGAATGCTGATAAATTGATCAACGAGCATGTGCTCAGCCTTGACGAGCACAGCTGGTTGAAAAATCCTTCAAAACCCAACCCTATCCTCGGTTATGGCATAGGAAAACCCAGCCATGATTAAGATTAGAATGCCACTTTTCATCACCCGGCATGTGCTGCTTGCCTTGATCCTCGGCGGTGTGGCTGGTATCGGGTTTATGGTTTTTCTTACGGAATTCGATCACTTCACCAGTACTGAGGCTTTTTGCACCAACTGCCATTCGATGGAGCTTGTCGCTGAGCCCTATCGGGAGTCCGCACACTTTCGTCCTGCCTCAGGCGTGCGGGCCAGCTGTGGTGACTGCCATGTTTCCGAGGGGGTTTTCGCTGCCACCTGGGATCACTTTATAGGCGGCAAGGATCTCTACAATCAGATTTTCGGTCCTGATTACGATGATCCGGTAATTGCCAAGCTGCATATGCCGGAGGCTGCTTTTTCCGCTCGTGAGTGGTTCAGGAAACGGAACTCCGCTACCTGCAAGCGTTGTCATGTCAAAGAAGCCATCTATGGCACCCGCCCCGATACAGTGGAAATCCATAAACAAGATGCAAAAGATAAATCCTGCATCGAATGTCACTACAACCTGGTACATGCAAAGGTGCCGGCTGAGAGCGTCTTCAAACGCGACGAATGGAACAGAATGGTCGAGCAGGAGTTCGATCTTAAACGGGGAGCCGCCGATAAATTGCTGGAAGAGTAAAGATTGAGGCGCGATAAGGCGTTACCCAACCACACTGAAAATAGCTCAATTTAGGTATCAAAACTATGAGTCTTCTAAAAATTGGTTGTAAAACCATGCGTGAAGGCGTAATCGTCTCCACCATTTTTTTCTTCGCCGGGGTTTTGATGATAATGACGGGACTCAAAATTGTCCCGGATATCTTCTACATGCAGCAGATTGTCATGTTCGCAGGCTTGCTGCTACTGCTTTTCGCTCCATTGATACTGATTACAACTTTCCTTCTTACGGTGTTACCTGGGGCCAGAGAGAAAATGGATAAATGTGAGCACTGAAACCTTGAGCTAAAACTGGATATGACTATCAGTACGGGTCATTTTCAAGAGCCTTCAGCGTTGCAATATCAAAAGGCCGCTCCATTTGGGGCGGCCTTTTGTTTCTAAGTATTACGCCAACGGGCCAGCTCAATGCTGGCAATTCTTCAAATGCTCATTCACAGTTGGAATAAGCGATGCCAAAGCCGCTGCCAGCAGGATAGCCGGACTGATTAACAGTGCAGCAAACCCAGGATAGACAAGCCAAATAAACAGGCCAGGAACGGGATCAGACAACAGTAGCACTGGAGCTAACAAAACCACGCTCAGCACCAACATTGTACCTGAAGCTATGACGACGGCTCTCATCGATTTACAGGTGAAGATACTCACTTCATTTACCTTCTGATATTGCTTTATAATGGTAAGTATATTAGATAATACTTATACTCATGTCAAGTTTTAGCGCCTGTAACTAAACCTGAATCACAAATTTTCAGGAATATTACGATTTTTTGGGCTCATTATTTTTCGGCATGAATCTGAAGCGAGCGAACAGCATTCAGAAAGTGCCTGCCGGGATACAGGCAATCACACAAAACAGATCAGTAAATCCGGCACGCCCCACCCTGAACGTCGATCACCAGTGCCATTGAGATAACCGACGTGGATGGCATCCTGATTCAGCAGACCGCTGCCGACTATCTCCGTTAGGAGTAAACCAATGGCGAACGATCTCACCCTGCCTACTGTTTCTCCAATAAATAAGTGATGAGCACAGCCTCTGCCAGCGCCACCCCCAATATCACCCACATCAAATACTTGGCCCATTCGGAAAAACGCACACGATTTGTCAGGAGTTCCGAAAAATCCATAAGCTCCTGCCGGAGAAAAATACTCTCGATGGCTGACTGCAGATGGCTGGCTACTTTCTCCAGAAGCACCCTGTCCGCCTCCTGAAAACTCTCCCCTCCCATCTTGTTCAGGACCAGGATGGCTCCCGCAGTTTTCTGGTCGGAGAGGCTCTGTATTGGAACGCACAATTCATTTCGGGTCACAAACCCCGTCTGCGCATCGATCTCTTTATGTGGACCATCCAGCAGATCCATGTCTTCCTTTACATTGTAATCACCGGTGGCGATCACCTGGCCAACCAATGAATCATGCAGGTCCATCTCAATCTGCTTTTCATCGAGTCCCGTGCCGCTTTGCAGCCAGACTTTTCCTGTCTTTGGATCATTGATAAAGATACTACAGCGCTCTACATTCAAGGCATTGGGAATTACCTCGACAAAGAGATCAAGCAGCTTCTTGTTACCCCGAATACTCCAGGAACGATTAAGCAGTCTCTCACGTAACCTGATTTGATCAAGATGGTGATAAAGCGCCTCACCATGTTCATCAGATTGAACCAACTGACCAAGCACGGGTTCACAGATTCTCTTGGGCTTTCCATTTAAAGCATCCCTGATGTAGACAGTCATTCCGTTTTGATGAAAAAAGAGTGCAAGCCGTTTAAAAAACAGCAGTTCCTCACGAACTTTGTCCAGAGTGAGGTCATCATCAACATGATGTGTGCCCGACTTCGACCTCGTCTGTCTGAGCTCAAAAGTCTTTTCGGCGGGTAATAGGATGAATTCAAAGACGAATCGCTCACGAAAATTTGTAGAAAACGGATGCGTCTTTGGAGGAGGTAAGGGAATGCGAAAAAAATCGATCTCTAAGTAGGATGAATCATCAAGCGTATATGCGTCGTAGACAGGTACGGCTTTTTCAAATCCAACGAAAGGCAGGCCAAGATGAAGCTCTCTCGGTCGTTGATGCAAAATAGGAGATTTCCACCAGTCCTTGCTTGAAATATCGAGGTAGCCTTCCTCTGGCCAACCGCCAATCGCGTTGAGAATGGTTGTTTTCCCACAACCCGGAGGACCGGTAATAACGAGTTTTTTCGTCTCTAAAAAAGCCGGGAACTGAATCCCCTTAATCGTGTCGACCTCTCCTATTTCCTCTGATTTGAAAGCATCTCCCAATCTTTCCATCTTTATCCCCATGCGGCTGGAATAGCCCTGTCTGAGTATGGTGATTCGCGCGATTGTATTTGTGGTAAATGTTCTTCCTATTAGTTGTCTTTGTCAAAATGATGGCGCGTTTCTTCACAGAACTCTAGCTATAGAGCGAGTGCAAGCGGCTGGCAATGCGGCTGTGCTCCACCAGCTCTTTGCGGGGATAGCGAACGATGACGCCACAGCGGCGGGTCTTGCCGATGCGGATATTGGCATAGGGCACCTGATGGCCAGCATCCACATCGACTACCACGTTGATGCGGTTGAGACAGTCTTCATGGCTCTCCAGGCCGCAGTAGTCTGGCGAGTGGTTGAGCACATCAATGAGCAGGTCAAGGTAGTCGTTGATGGTTTCCAGTCTCTGGCGTAGCTTTGCAAGCTTCTGTTCTATCTCGGCCAGTTGTTGGGAGTATGAGCCTCCTGTTGCAACGTCAGGGGATTTTTCGTGCAGAAAATCAAGGCCACTACGCTCGGCATGACGGGTCTTGATCTCCATTTTCAGATGGACTTTTTGCCGTTCAAGATCGGCCTTCTCCTTGCTGTGGAGGGCCACTTTCTGTACCGATTCTGCGAGCAGATGCTGAAAGGCCCGTTCCCGTAGATCGCGACGCACATCGACCTCCGACTCGGCGGGTTTAACCAGATGATGGTCGGAATAGTAGACCACGTCCTGCATCACATCACTCTGCACCATATCCCCCCTCAGGGCGTGACCGGGGCGGGTCTTCCTGTGCCGAGTCATGACCATCAGGACGTAAATATACTCGAGGCTGGCTTGGGCAGGTTGGTCTGAAAAGGCGCGGAATTCGGTACTGTGGCTAAAGAGATGTTCGAGCTTTTCGGAGGAACCGAAATAGGCGTTGACCCTGGGGTCTGCGCCGAAGGCCTTGGCGTTGACATCCACCGGGCCAGGGATGCGTTCGATGAGCGATTCGGCATACAGCAGGGCGCTCTCCACTGCCGGTGACAGCTTCTTGCGGTAGCCGGGGATCAGAGCGATCCGGCTGTCGAACTCTTTGATCGCCAGGTCAATGTGCTGCTCGATCTCTTCCGCCGGCAGACGGGATGTCCTGGGCTCATCTGTGGAAAATAGTTTATGTAACCATGCCAGCATTATCGACTACCTGTTGTTCGGCCTAACAACACTATAGCTGACAGTGGCTGACGGGGTTTTTTTTCCGGCTCCGAGATCGGTGTGGTCAGTGCCGACCGTATGAAACTGCGTCACCGGGCAGCCAAAGGTTCCGAGGGATCACGACTGGCCCTGGAGATGCTCAAAAAACCGGAATGGCTGTTGTCCACCACCCTGGTGGGCACCAACATAGCTGTGGTTACCAACACCACCATGGCCACCGCCTTGATGCTTGAGTTGTTCGGCCCGGGCTCCAGCTGGATGGCCGTCGTACTGGTCGCGCCCCTGATCTGGGTGTTCGGGGAGATCGTACCCAAGAGCATTTTTCAGCAGCGCGCCAACGATCTTACCCCACGCGTCATCTTTGTCCTGAAATTCTGTTCCTACCTGTTCTATCCCATCCTGCTGGTATTCAGCTTTTTGGCCCGCCTGCTGGGTCGCCTGCTCGGCGGCAACGATACACAAAACCCCTTCACACTGCGTGAGGAGATCAAGACCATGATGCAAATGTCCGGCAATGACGGGGACATAGAGCCGATTGAGCAGGGTATGATCAGACGCCTGTTCAATTTCGGCGAAACCACGGCGCACGAAGTGATGATGCCGCTGATCGACGTGGCCATGGTGGAACGGGAAGTCACCTGTAGTGAAGCCCGAAAAGTCGCCATAGAACATTCACACGCAAGAATTCCTGTCTATCAGGAACGGGTGGACCGCATCGTGGGCGTGCTTGACACACTGGAACTGCTGGGGGTGGCGGCAGACGAGCCGATTCAACCCTTCATCAAGCAGGTCACATACGTACCCGCCGGCAAGAGTATCCAGGATCTTTTGCTGGACATGCGCAGGACAAGGGAGCAAGTCACCGTCGTGGTGGACGAATTTGGTGGTGCGGAAGGCATCGTCAGTATCGAATACAAGAAACTCAAGTTCACCATACTGCGCGGGTCCGCCCAATCCATACAGGAAGTCAAAATCAGCTGATGTTTCGTTGGCAAAGGGATGGGGGCTGCTTCCCTACACCAGACAGGCAATTTTATTATTGGTTGGCGCTACTGGATCTGCACGTTGACTGGTGCAGCAGAAACCATGTCAACAATCCTGTTTCTATCGACCATCTTCTCGTTAACCAGATCCGGCCGACCTGTTGCCAAAGCTCTCAGGAAACGCGGTGGGAAGGCTCTGGCTCGTAAACGGACATTGATCTGCAGCGGTCCTTCGATGCCTATTGGTACATCGACGTCGTAGCGTACATCCACGGTCTTTAACGCTGGAATGGAAAAGCTGTTGTCCGTGTGGGTTGAGAGGAAAGGCATGAACACCTCCTCTTCAATAAAATGTCCCTGGTCGTCCCGCATCGGCTCGCCGTTTTCATCCACTGGAATTCGGATGAACTCGTTGCCAAAATTGGCAAGACCCTGGTAGACAGGCGGATCCTCGTGCCGTCGGTTGTAATCCGGACCATGTATCACATCTGCCTCCAGTGTGAGTGGATCAATAACACCGGAACCACCGTTGGGTCCGACAAGATTACGCAGATCTTCATCATCGAGATTGCCGTCGGGTTCCATTTCACCGGTTTCCGGATGTGCTGTATCAACCAACGTACCACTCTCGTAGACCGGCTGACCATTGTTATCGGAAACGATCAGTTCGACCCATATCTGTCGTTCCTGAGAGAAACCGGAAGGCAGATTATGCCCGGTACCGCTGTTGGTTACATGAACCGTGATCGGGATGGTACCGCCGCTGACCGCATTTGCTGGGGCCGATACTGCGATCTCGGCCGCCGACTCCATGAGGATCTGGCGCCGTTGTACCTGGCCGATGACATTGCCGTTCTCATCGAGGTCCTCGTTGCCCTGGCCCGGAAAGTCGACCAATGCGATATCAATGCCCGTGAAATAATGGGTGCTGACCTGATCACGCTCGAACACATATCTGGGACGTGGATAAACTGTCGTCTCTCCTTCAGCATAAGAACCGGCAGGTTCTGGTGGGCCGAGATCCATGTGACAGTCCTGACAGGTCACAACTCTTCCAACCGTATTATTGATCGGCCCGTAGGGACCATTTTTCCACTCAGTGAAGAGGTTTTCCAAGCGCTGGAAAGGCTCGTTGGTCACCGGATCAACACCATCGGCCAGGTTGGCATCCGGCGGTGTACGCACATCATGGCAGGTGCCGCAGAACTCACCGCTCCTCAGGTAGCCGTCTTGCATATTGATGTCCTGGCCATGGGCCGATCCGTGTGTCGGATTAGGCTCCGGATTCTCCAGCGGCCCAAACTTCGTATCTCCGGGTTCCAGTACAAACGCTGTATTCGCGATTCCGTCGCCGAGGCGGCCAAACCCAAGTGATGTATCTGGCCCGGATATCTGGTGGCAAATGTCGCAGGAGATGCCTCCTCGTCCAGCCTTGGTGGCAAAATCCCTCATCGCATGACCATTGCTGTCAGACAGGGTTGGGAAACTGCCAAGCAAAGTGTCCGCCGGATTATGGCAGCTTTGGCAGAACAGGGCCGTAGGATGATCACCGGCAGCAAATCCGGAACCTCCATGGGATACCGAGAAGGCATTGCCGAGGGCCTCCAGTGCGCTGAACGTCGGACTGAGGGCGCTGTAGGCCATCATGTTGCCGGACCACTCACGGAACTGACGAGGATGGCAAATCCTGCACTGCTCCGGGTCGGAAAAATCTACCGTCTCCAAAGGCGGAAGAGGAGTGGGGTTGCCGAGGAATTTAACGAGCGCTTTGATCTCCTGGGGTGTGACGTCAATCCCCGTGTGGACCAGCTCCTCGGCTATCGCGCGTCGAGTGTCGTATGCGGACTTGCCCTGAATATCGCCCCCGGATCCCATGATGCCTTCTCCTTCATCGCCGTGACAAAGGAAGCAGAGTTTGTTGGTATATACACTCGCTGTCAGCTCCGGTGGGAGTCCAGCGCTACTGCAATTTCCGCCCGTCCGTTTAACCCGTGCTTCCGTGGTGCTACCGCCGGATACCGCACGTACGTAGCAAGGCGAAATAGAAAGACCGTTCACTTTTGCTATCCAGTACCCATCATCATCGGCCTGGGCTGTGGCTAGTTCCTTCCCCGTTAATGCATCCGACAAAAAGACGAGGTTAAGGGTATCGCTCCGGCCTTTCACTACCAAGCGATCCTTATTTTCTTTCCAGCGGGCGGTGTCGACTGTTACTGAGGCATTCTGTGCCAGTGCTCCGAAGCTGGCAAAATGGATAAGAAGAACAATTAGACTTGTACGCCAAAACATCCTGATCACCTTTTTCATTATGCATGCTCCTTGGCAAATCCCCGAAGACAGGCGGAGGGTAGAAGTAACCTCTCGTAAATAAAAGTGAACCCCAGCCGTCTATGATGTGATGAAATAGCCTTTGTTTATTGATAGTGGCTATACCTTAGTAAATTAGTAAGGTATATCTTCTTGTCAACCCGCAAAAACTCATGGATAAAAAATGGTTTTTCGCGGGTCCAAAGAACGGTGGGTTGTGACTAGCCGAGCGAAGGCGGCAAGAAACCTTGATATTAATGCTCAGACGCATGACGTTGAGTAAAGGAACATCAGGCAGATGATGCTCAGGCTTTCAGAGGCAATAGCAAATTGACGCTTGATCAGGAAGAGGTCAATGGTTGGCATGACGAACGCAGGGTGCAACCCGCTGCTCCAGACCCTGAATAGACCAGCTGCCGCACACTCACACTTCTCCCTGAAAGATATCATCATGGCCTTCCCTGGCCACCATGAAAACTCCTACTGAGAACGTGACTGGCGGTGCTGGGCCTGCATCTGCAGAAACTCAGACTCTTTCACCACGCCATCGCCATCCTGGTCAACTTCACTGAAAGGCCGTGCGTTTTTCAAACCTCTCATCATGTAGCCTTGCTTGGCGCGTTCGCTGATTCGCCGGCCACGAGCCTCGATGAATTCATCCTCGGTCATGGCACCGTCACCATTAAGATCGAATTCAGCGAATGAGGGCATATTCCGCCCCCTGCCTGCACCGCGCCCGGAAGCCATTTCAGCCCCCTTTTCAGGTCCCTTTCCATAGGGCCGTTGCGACATCTGCTGTTGCCGAAATGCCGCCATTTCGTCCGAACCCAGTACGCCATCTCCATCGAGGTCTAACTGTTCGAATTTCGGGGCCGTGGCGGCATTGCGCATCGGCCGCCCCTCGGCGGCGCGCGCTGCCCTTCGCTCGTTGCGAAAGGTATTGAACTCTTCTGTAGTGATAGCTCCGCTGCCGTCACGATCATAGGCCTCAAACGGTACAGGTCCCCGCTGAAGATAGCTGGGCGACTGAGCTGCGACAAACAATGCTGTCCCACTCAACATGATCGTAAAAAATGATTTATATAACATCTTCATATCGACTCTCCAAAAAAACGGCATACTTGCCGGACTACATCCCGAAAAACTCCTTTCTATTGGAAATATTAAACCGACAAGCTGAAACCTAGCTGAAAACCGCAGAATCTTGTTTGGTACGGTGTTCGAGGCATTTTTCACGCTTGTGATTTTTATAGACAGCACGAATAATGGCTTCTACGGAAGAAGTTCTTCAAGGTTAACAGTGCCCTCTGACTATCTGTTGACGACTGTGTGAGGCGATGGATCAATGTCGGGAAAAACAGGCTCCAAACGCATTGTAATCATGGGTGCTGCCGGCCGTGATTTTCATAATTTCAATGTGGTCTATCGAGAGGATCCAACAACTCATGTGGTCGCCTTCACCGCCACCCAGATACCGAAAATTGCAGATCGCCGATACCCCCCCGTCCTCGCGGGTGATTACTACCCTGACGGGATACCGATTGTGCATGAAACTGAGCTTGAAGCACTCTGCCGCGAGCAGGAAATCGATCAGGTCATTTTAGCCTACAGCGATATCAGCCATGCCCGTGTCATGCACAAGGCCTCCATCGTCTTGGCAGCCGGTGCCGATTTTCTGATGCTGGGCCCGGAACACACCATGATCCAGTCCAGGATACCGGTCATCGCCGTCTGCGCAGTCAGAACCGGCTGTGGAAAATCACAAACTGCCCGCTGGCTGTCGCAGAAGTTGAAACAACATGGCCTGAGCGTAGCAGTAATCCGTCACCCTATGCCTTATGGTGATCTGAAACGTCAGACCGTCCAACGCTTTGCCAGTAAAGATGATTTGGATGCCGCTGAATGCACCATCGAGGAGCGGGAGGAATACGAGCCCCATCTGGCCCAGGGGAATGTGGTTTATGCCGGCGTTGATTATGCCGAGATCACCAGGCGCGCCGAGACAGAGGCCGATGTCATCCTGTGGGATGGTGGAAATAATGATTTTTCTTTCATTCGACCCGACCTGCACATCGTACTCGTCGATCCGTTACGACCGGGTCATGAGACCACCCACCATCCCGGCGAGGCTGTTCTTCGCATGGCTGATATTGTGCTTGTAGCCAAGGTCAATTCGGCTTCTGACACCGACATCCAACAGGTGACTGAAAACGTAAAAAGCATCAATCCCAAGGCGAAAGTCGTCCGTGGCTCTTCACTGGTCACACTGGATGATCCTGAAGCGATTACCGGAAGACGGACAATCATTGTGGAGGACGGCCCAACCATCACGCACGGCGGCATGTCATATGGGGCAGGATATGTCGCTGCCACACAAGCCCAGGCGGAAGAGATCATCGATCCCCGCAGTGTTGCCGTGGAAGAGATATCCAGGGTCTATGAACACTACCCGCATATCGGCCCGGTACTCCCGGCAGTCGGCTATCATCCGTCACAACTTCAGGCACTGCGTGACACCATCAATGCGGCCGATGCCGAAGTTGTGGTTTCGGCAACACCCTGTGACCTCGGTGCTTTAATCAAAATCAACAAGCCCATTGTCCGTGCCCGTTATGAGTTTGCCGAAGCTGGAAAACCGGGATTTGGGAGTCTGATTGAGAAATTCCTGAAAGAAAGAAAACTGGTTTAACCGTTTACCCTATCCTTCGTGATCCGTGTTCCGGCTTTTCCGTTTAATATTGCAGAGGCGTCCTTGAGACTCCCGATACCAGCGATACCGCCTGTCTGCTCAACATATTCGCAAGCGGCTTTGACCTTGGGCGCCATGGAACCGGGTGCGAAATCATATTCACGCATTGCCATTGGTGACAGGTGGGGAAGAGGCTGGGCCTCAGGTTCGCCCCATTGTTTATAGACGGCATCGACATCGGTCAGCAGCAGGAAAACATCCGCTTTCAGTTCTCTTGCCAAAAGTGAACTTGCCATGTCCTTATCGATCACCGCTTCGATACCGACCAGGCTTCCATCTACACGACGCACGACAGGAATCCCCCCTCCCCCGGCGCAAATAACGATAATTTTCTGGCTGACAAGCAGTTCAATAACTCTCAGTTCCAGGATACGTTTTGGTCGCGGAGATGGAACCACGCGCCGGAAATAGTTACCATCAGGGGCGATACTCCACCCCAGTTGTTGCATAAGCCGTTGCGCCTCATCCTTATGGTAAACCGGACCAATCGGTTTGGTTGGGCTATTGAACGCCGGATCCTTCGACTCCACCTCGATCTGAGTCAACAGCGTGGCACAACGGCGTTCGTCCGGCAGTAGATTGCTGAGCTCCTGCTCGATCAAATAACCAATCATGCCCTCTGTCTCAGCATCCAGAATATCCAGCGGAAACACTTCATCAGACCTGTAAGCCGCCCCCTGTAGTGCAAGCAAACCCACCAGCGGTCCATTGCCATGCGTGATGACCAGCTCGTGTTCACGGGCAATCGGCGCCAGTGCTTCAGCCGCAACCCTTACATTCTGCCGTTGATTATCCGCAGTTAAGGGTTCTTCTCGGCGCAGCAGTGCATTCCCCCCCAGCGCTATGACGATGCGCATGGTTCAATCACCTAGGGTCACTCATTGTGATGAATCGCTCCAGTCCCTCCCGGTAACTGTTGCCACTCTGCAGGAACCCCATATTGTGACTACCGCCGATCTCCAGAAACCATTTCGGTTGACGGGCCGCCTGGTAGAGCAGCTGCCCATGCTTAAAAGGGATGATTTCGTCGTCTGGGCTATGGACTATCAGGACCGGGCAGGTGACAGATTCAAGATAGGCCTTGGTATCAAATTGGAAACGTGACAGCCAACGCACCGGCAACAGGGGGTAGAGATCTGCTGCCATATCCGGCACAGAGGTGAAGGCAGACTCCAGGATCAGGGCTCTGGCTGGATGACTTGTGGCGAGACGGGCGGCGACAGCGGCCCCCAGGGAGCGGCCGAACAGCAGTATATCCTCCGGAGGTATCTGCCTCTGCTCAGTCAGCAGGCGCCATGCGGCCTCTGCATCCCGGTAATTTCCCGCTTCTGTCGGACGGCCTTCGCTCCGGCCGAAGCCGCGGTAATCGAAGATCAGTACCGCCAGACCAAGCCGGTGAAAAATCTCCAGGGAATCCAGGCGATGTGAGATATTGCCGGCATTGCCGTGAAAAAAGAGCAGCGTGGCACGCGGCTTTTCGACCGGCAGAAACCAGCCGTGCAGGGTTATGCCATCGTCGGTGGTGAGTGCTATCGTCTCGAAGCCCAGCCCGACTTGATCTGGCGTAGCCATGATCGCCCGGGTGGGCAGGTTGGGATAGTAGAGCAGGCGGGACTGGGAAAAATAGAGTATCAGCAGCAGTGCCCCATAGACCGCTACCACTATTGCCACAAACGGCCATAGACTCTCCAGCGAAAAACGCGGCATTGGACGATGCTCCTCCGTTACTTCACCTTGGGGCGGGTTATGCGGCCATCGACTTCAACCCGTGTGTCAGAAATACCTCTCCTCCCCTCAGTTTGCGAGAAAATCCTACTTTTGAGCGCCGCCAGTTGGGGGAGATTACCGTCACTCGATAAATTATACGTCCACATAACTCCACTGATGGCATTTTCGGGTACATTTTATTAGTATAGGCGTTTGTGGAAGCCGCTAAGTCGGATGGGGCTGCTTCAGCGGTAAAACACATTCGCACTCCAATGCCGCCTACTCCGAAAACCCATACGGCTATTCCACCCTGCCACAGCCAGGTCCACTGATCGTACTTCTTCCACCCGCTTGCGGCATTACCTCTATCTGGGTGGCGATGCGCTCCTTGAGGGCTGAGACGTGGGAGATCACACCGATCAACTTGCCATCCTGCTGCAATCCGGCGAGGGTCTCCAGAGCTGTATCCAGGGCCTCTTCATCCAGGGTGCCGAACCCTTCATCCAGGAACAGTGAATCCACCCGGACGCTTTTACTGGCCATCTGGGAGAGACCAAGCGCCAGGGAGAGACTGACGATAAAACTCTCACCCCCCGACAGGTTCTTGGTTGAACGAATCTCACCTGCCTGATAGTTATCCACCACGTTGAGTTCCAACGGCTGCCCATCATCCCTGATCAGAAGGTAGCGATCGGTCATTTTCTGCAGTTGCCGGTTGGCATGCCCGACCATCATTTCGAAGGTCAGACCTTGGGCGAAGTTGCGATACTTCTTGCCATCTGCCGAGCCGATGAGTTCATGCAGAAGATCCCAGCGCGAACATTCACGTTTTTGTGCGTCGATCAGCTTGGCTCGATCTTGTTGTTTGCGCCTTAGATTCTCATTGTCGTCCAACTTCTGGCGAATGCCGCCAACCTCCTGCTGGAGGGTCTTCAGGCCGTTCACAGACTCGTCCAGCTCCTGTTTGAGTTGGTCACGAGGCTGATCCGTCGTCTGTTTTTTTCGTTCGATATCCAACAATGATGATCTATCCCGGCTCCTTGCATTCAACTCTGTCTGCTCAGTTGCCAGCCGCTGGGCCTGCTGCATCAGATTGTTACGTTCTTCTTCAGGTAGACAGGCAGCCTGGTAACTGGCTTCATCGGTGAAGTCGAACTGGTCGAGTCGGATCTGGAACGCCTCCTGACTCTGTTTCAACTGATCAGCCCTGCCGAGCATCGTCCTTTCAATCAACGCAATCGCGGCTTTCAGTTTGCCCTGCTCCCCGGTTGCAAGATGAAATACCTGACGCGACGCTTCGAGTTGTTTTTCGACCTCTTCGACAGATGTGGAGAGACGGGTCTCTTCGGCGTCCGGGTTCTTATCTTCAAAAAGCGCAAGTCGGTCCTGGGTCAGGGAGTCCTGCTCACGTTGCAGGTTGCTCAGAATCTCCCGTTGTTCTATCAGAACGGCCTCTGATGTGTTGATTTGCGTGGCTTGATGTTCTCTCTGCAACTCCAGGTTGGAGATGTGTATTTCAAGATCATTCTGCTGTTTCTGCCGATCAAGCCATTGATCCCGCCGTGTCATCAGCTCAGTCTGAATCGGGTTCAGCGCGTCCATGGCCAGCGCCTGGAAACCGTAGACCCGGACATCCTGCAGCGTCTTCTCCTGAGCTTTTTGCAGCTGGATCTTGAGTGCATCCAACGCATCTTTCTGGCCATCGGCTGCCTGTCCTGCTGCGTGTTTTTTATACAGCAAACCTTGAATCTCCTGCTCTGATTGGTCCAGCGTCTGCCTTGTCTTTTCAATCAATTCACGTAGGGTGGCAATCTCCTTCTCGTATCTCTCAGCAGCCGACACGACCTTTGAGGTCATCTCCAGTTTTTCGCTGTTCTCCTGCTGTAACCGCAGGATGGCATCTGCCGGGTCCCCATCCTCAACAACAGCAAGCAGCCTGAACCCCTCATGAATCTGCTGCTCTTCGGTGCTAATCCTGTCTCTGGCTTCCTGTTGCAGGGTCTCGTTTTGTTGTAGGTCTTTCCGGGTTTCAGCCTGTTTAATCTGGAGACCATAAAGCCTATCACGGGTCTGTTTTAAAACCTCTCTCACACGCTTCAGTTCAGTTGCGGTCTCATCCGTGGCGGGAATATTTCCTTCTGCATACGGGTGTTCCTCTGCACCGCAAAGGGGGCAAACCTCACCATCCTGAAGTTGCTGCCGGGCCTCCTCAAAACTCTGGATTCGGGTAAGCAGGGAGAGCTGTGTTTCCAGCAGTAACAACTCCCGCTCCAAGGCCGCAAGTCTCTCAGTTTGTTCCAGGATCTGCCTGGCCAATGGCCCCTCTTCGGCAGTGAATTTTTCATGTTGGTTATTGAGTTGACCGAGGCTAATGCGTGATTCACTCAACGATAGGAGCGACTTGCCGGTCTCTCTCAGCAGGGACTCTCTCTCTTTGAGATCCGAGAGGAAGTTCCGCCAAATTGAAACCTCCCGTTCAGCGAGAATATCTGCCAGTCCATTCTGCTGGTGAAGCAGTTTTTTCTGGATAACTTCGAGGGCATCTTTTTGTCCCTGTAGTGTTTTTGATTGCTCACTCCACAATCGTGAGGCTTCGCTCTTTTGCGTCTCGGCTGAAACCACTTCCCCGGCCTTATCACGGACATTTCCATCCAGTTCACGAAGCCGATCAAACTGACTCAGAATTCTGGCAAGCTGTTCGACAAGTCCCTTATCCACCTCGCTTTCTGAAAGGAGTTTCTGAACTTCCTTGAGGATGACTCTCTGCTCATCCAGAATCTGGCTGCCTTCACTATGCTTGGTTCTAAGGGCAACAAGCGTTTCTTGCGTCTCTCTGAGGAGATTCGCGGCCATTCTGACAGGCGCCTCTTTTTCCCGCAGCCTGAGATCCAGCTCCCGGACCTTATGAATAACAATCAGCACCTCTTTTTGTTCGCGCCTCTGCTGCGCCAACTGTTCACCGGTCAGCTTCAGGACCTCTTCGGCCCTGTTAACCTCCGCCTCCTGTTTGGGCTGTGACTGCTGACACTCCTGTTGACGTTGCCGATCCGTCTCCTGTGCCTGGCGCAGCGCGACCAAGCCGGCAAATTCTCCCGCCAGTTCCAGCGTCTGCATTGCCCGCTCAAGCTTTTCTCCTTCAGGCTGAAAAACCTCCTGACGCATCTTCAAGTCCTGCTTCTGCTTTTCCAGTAAGCGCAACTCCTCTTCCAGCCGTTCGATTCCATCCAGCCAGGCGATTGCCTGACCTTTTTGAGCAACCTGTTGATTCAAACCGGCCTCCTGAAGAATCATCTGCTCAAGGCCTGCCTTCAACTGCTGCTCATCCTCTTCACTCAGCAGTTGCATCCCTGCCAGCTCAGCCTGAAGGATATCCAGTTTTTCACGCTCGCCAGAGTGTCGTTTATGAACCTGAATGGAGATCTGGCTGTAGATCTCTGTGCCGGTAATCTGTTCCAGAATGGGGGCACGTTCGTCAGGAGCCGCCTGCAGAAAAGCCGCAAAGCCTCCCTGCGCAAGCAGCATGGAGCGGGTGAAACGATCGAAGTCCATGCCGGTAACCGTTTCAATCTGATCGGCAACACCGCGAAGTTTTGCCTCAAGAATCCGGCCTGAATCCGCCTCCGCAATCTCATGTTTAGGCGCCTGCAACTCCCCGCCTGGTTTTTTTCGTGCCCTGTGCTGGCTCCAGTGACAACGAAATCGTCCCGCTTGGGTTTCAAAGGTCACTTCGGCAAAACACTCACCAGTCTGCCGCGACATGATCTCGTTCCCACTCTTGGTGACCTTGTTGAGACGAGGCGTTCGGCCGTAAAGCGCGAGACAGATAGCATCGAGGATCGTCGTTTTGCCCGCACCGGTCGGGCCGGTTATGGCAAAGATGCCGTCGGATGAAAAAGCGGGGTATGCCAGGTCAATTTCCCATTCACCGGCAAGCGAGTTCAAGTTCTTAAAACGTACCTGCAGTATGCGCATTATCCGTCTCTATTCTGCTCGGGTATCGGCTTCGTTGAGAACGGTGATCGTCTCCTGATAGGCCAGCAGAAGTTCAGGGCGTTGTGCTTCCGGCACCTCATGCGCTTCAAGACATCGTGCAAAGACATCATTAATATCCAGATCGTCGAGGGTTTCGTTATCGTGAATTCGGTTGAGCACCCGATCTATGATCCGGTTATTTTTCACCCGAAGAATCTCCAGGTTGGTCTCTGATATCGCAGTTTCGAGTAGGTCACGCAGGTCACCGACCACCTCCCCACCTTCATAGACGACCTCTAACCATGCCTGGCTTTGTGTTGCAGACAGCGCCAGAATCCGGGCGGAGATCTCATCCCAGTCACCTTGTATGCGCTCAAGCCGTTGGAAGACCGGTGTCTTGATCAGCGTCACCGTTGCTTTTCTGCCAGTGAACGCTACGAGGCAGACACTCTTCTCCTGGGTGGCTTCTCCAAAGCCCATCGGCAGCGGAGACCCACTATAGCGCATGACCTCTGAAGCATTGACCTTCTGCGGGACGTGAAGGTGGCCCAACGCAAGATAGTCGATACATTCCGGGAAGATTCCCGAAGTGACATGGGCAAGTGACCCGACATATAGCTCGCGGACACCATCGCCATCAACCGTTTGTCCCCCGGCGGCAAAGAGGTGCCCCATGGCAATAATGGGAACCTCGATACCCAATGAGTTACGTTTCTGTTCAGCCAGGTCACACACCTCAGCGTAGTGGGTGCGTATGCCCTCGATCAGTTTCTGTTCCTTGTCGTCAATACTCTCACCGGCTTCCGCCACTCGAATATCGCGATCCCTCAGGTAGGGTACTGCACAAACAATGAGTTCCGGGGAACCGTCACGACTGTGCAGCAGCAGAACTTCATCGTCGCGGCTCTCGCTGGTCGAGCCGACGACATGAACATTAAGCGCGCGCAAGAGTTCCTTGGGGGCATTCAGAAATGAGGGAGAGTCATGGTTACCTGCAATCACGATGACATGATGGCAGGATGAGGCTGCCACACGGCACAGGAACCGGTAATAGAGCGCCTGAGCCCGATTGCTCGGTGTGCTTGTATCGAAGACATCGCCCGCCACGAGCAGTGCATCCACCTGCTCTTGATCAATTTTCTCCGCCAGCCAGGAGAGGAACGCATCGAACTCCTGGTAGCGTTTTCGTCCATAGAGCGCCCGGCCGATATGCCAGTCTGATGTGTGGAGGATTTTCATTCCATTCCCTCACCAAAATGTAGCATATTCTACCGGAGCTTTAATTCGCTTTCCTGCTGTTATTGTTACATTTAATTGGGATGGTTCAACCTGGGTTACCAGACCCACACGGGTGACTCTGGCAGGGCGTCCTGATTTGGAAGGAAACCGTCACAGGAATCAATGCCAGGGCTGGAACTGGTGCATCTGGCAAGCATTGGTGGCAGCGCCAAACCAGCAGATATCATCTGCTGGCCGGCACTACACAATACAACAAGTTACTAGCAGATGGCGCCCGTGCTGCATCCCCCGGCGGGCGACGCTGCCAGTAACGCACGGACCAATGCGGGCGGCAAAGGGCGGGAGAATTCATCCATCTCAATTCTTATCTGTGATGTCACGACCCGCGCCGGACTCACATAGACCTCGCCTTCTGCCTTGATGATTGCTGTGCCTTTTTTCTCAGAGAAAGGCGCGCGCAAAACTATACTGTTTTTTCCAAGCAGATGGACATCATTCGACAGTTCCAGTTGAATATCACCATACTTTCCGACCGGTATCATTCGGCCATCAAGGCGTTGAACTGACGAAGCCAGGAGATCAAGTTGGACAAGCATTCCAGCCTTGTTCTCATACAAAACCTGCTGTCGGCCTTGGGCATCTATTCCAGTGATCTGTCTTACCTGTACGAGAACTGTGACTTCCCGACTCAGTAAGGCATTGTTTATAAGATCACTAATACTGTATTGCTTAGTGGGTTGAGCTGGATCAGCTGATGCAGTTGATACCAACAAAATTGAAGCAGCACACACGCGCAACATATATTTGATCAGGCACATACTTAATATCCTCCAATAGCTGTTTTCTTTGGTTGACCAGTAAAGCTGTGGCCTTTCGGTATCAGGATATGTTTTGGGAAAAATATCCTAATTACCAAGCTAGTGCAGGTTTCTTAAGAGGGGATTAAAGGTTATTCCTCGAAGGCATTTTTGCCAACTCCGTCACAGTACAAGAAACATGCCTTATGCACCGATGAGCACTCATATGCACTTGCTGGCACGGCGACGTGGTCTCAATGAGTTGCGGGAGAATCAAACCAAAAATTGCCTATGTGAGACAGAGGGGAGAAACATATTGGCACGGAATCAGAGCTGGACTGTGGGCTGTGCGATAGTGCCGGTGGCGTGCCATAGAAGCAAATTTTCCCTATTCCTGGCAATTGGTTTTGAACAAATTTTGTATTTGCACGAACTGTAGTGTTAGCATCGACTTTCAAGAAACCGGGGCATTACTGTGGAAATCCTGCTGGCCATGCCGTTCGGGATAACCGCAAAACAGAAGTTGGATGAGTGAGTGTCCGGATATCCCAGAGCGGGATCCGGAATCGGGCCGAACAGGCTTGAATGATAGGCACAGCGGAGAAATCCCTATGAGTGGCGATCAGCAAAACGAAACCGATGACAAGAACAAGGTTGTGATCGATACCGGAGAGTCGGAGCAACCCCAGACGCGCATGGTGACTGTTGTCATCATGGGCAAGCCCGCCCTGGTTCCCGATGACGCCACGATCATGCGGGCCATTGAGTACAGTGGCCAGCAGATCATCCGCGGGGCAGGCTGCCGTGAAGGCTTCTGCGGCACCATCTACCGGTTGCCTGGCGACTACCGGATTCATACCGGCCTCGCCTGCACCACCCTGGTCCAGGAGGGGATGGCGCTCTCTCAAATACCCTCCGTACCCCTGGAAAAAGCAGTCTACGATCTGGAGAAACTCACTCCCGATGTCGACACCATCAAGGCACTCTATCCGGTTACCTTCCGCTGTGTAGCCTGCGGCACCTGCACCAAGGCCTGTCCACAGGGGCTTCAGGTCATGGACTATATCCAGTCCGCCATGCGCGGCGATATCGCTGAACTCATGGAGCTCTCATACGAATGCGTGGGCTGTGGTTTGTGCGCCCTGCGCTGTCCATCCGAGATCATCCAGCACAAGGTCGCTATCCTTGGCAAGCGTCTCTATGGACGCTATCTGCGCAAGGAGAGTAAAGAGCTCGATATCCGCATCCAGCAGGTAAAGAACCACGAATACGACGGCGAGTATGCCGAGTTGATGTCCCTTGGCAGGGAGGCTCTCAGCGAGCGCTATTACGCGAGAGATACGGAGTAGCATGGCCTCCCTGCAGGATTTGGGAAGGTAAGACAACACCACTTTCGGGGCGTTTGATGGGTCGATTTCGAATTGACGAAGAGCGTGCTTTCGGAGGAAATGAATGTATCCGGATTATTTAAAAGATTCGCTTGAGAAGGTGGATCAGACTCGATCCAAAAGACTGGAACTGGCGAAGAGCGACAAGCCGGTCTATCCACCGATGAATGCGGAGGAGCGAGAGGACGTGCTCTCCAAGTTCCACCCTGATTCCACCTCTGGCGCGCGCAGCCATATCCGGGTCGGTCCCAACAAAGGTGAACAGCTCACCACCGAGATTACCGATCTGCTCGAAGCCCATTCGATGGTCGACCCCAAGCGGATGGATGCAGGCCTCGCCAACCCCGATTATGAGACCGATATGCTGATTATCGGCGGTGGCGGCGCGGGTTGCTGGGCCGCCATCACCGCCATCAAGAATGGCATCAAGCCGATGATCGCCACCAAGCTGCGCCTGGGTGACGCCAACTCCATGATGTCCGAGGGCGGCATGCAGGCTGCGGTTACACCCCAGGATTCGCCCACCCGGCACTATCTGGACGCCATCGGCGGCGGTCATTTTGATAACAAGCCCGAACTGGTTCGCGCACTGACCGAGGATGGCCCGGAGGTCGTCAGGGAGCTGGAGAACCTGGGCGTCATGTGGGACAAGATGGAGGATGGTTCGCTCCAGGTCCTGCATGGCGGTGGCACCTCGCGCAAGCGCATGGTCTCCTGCCGCGACTACATCGGCGCCATCATCATGCGTACCCTGATGGACGAGGTGGAGAACCACCCGCACGAGATCAGCGTACGTGAATTCGAACCGGCCATCGAGCTGCTGCTGGATGACAAGGGTCAATGCGCCGGCGCCGTCCTCTACAATCTGGACACCGAGCAGTTTCTGGTGGTCAGGGCCAAGACCACGGTGATCACCACCGGCGGCTTCGGGCGGCTGCATATTCGCGGCTTTGCCACCACCAACCACTATGGCGCCACTGGTGACGGACTGGTGATGGCCTACCGCGCAGGCGCCTACCTCAAGTTCATGGACTCGGTCCAGTACCATCCCACCGGCGCCATATACCCCGAGCAGATCGCCGGCTTCCTGATCACCGAGAAGATCCGCGGCGCCGGCGGCCAGCCAGTGAACAAGGATGGAGAACTCTTCGTCTTCCCCCGCGAACCCCGCGACGTGGAGAGCGCCGCCATCATCCGTGAGTGTAGTAGTGAGCGGAACATGGGCGTTGGTACCGCCTCCGGTCGTAGCGGAGTGTGGCTGGACTCGCCGCTCATCGACATGATCAATGGCGAGGGTTATACCAGGCATCAGTTCCCCGGCATGTGCCGGGCATTCGACAACTACGGCATCGATATCGTCAAACAGCCGATGCTGATCTACCCCTCACTCCACTATCAGAACGGCGGCATCGAGATCAACGAGCGCTGCGAGACCAATATTCCGGGTCTGTTCATTGCCGGCGAGGCATCGGGCGGCGTCCACGGCCGCAACCGTCTGATGGGTAATTCGGTGCTCGACTACAACGTCTTCGGTCGCCGCGTTGGCAAGCAGGCCAGTGAGTACGCCAAGTCGGTAAAACTCGGCAAGCTCAGCCTGGAACATGTGACTGCCTATGACGGCGAAATGATATCGCAGGGTATCGACAGTGACCTGATTTCGCCGGTGATCCTGCCCTCCTATACCCCAGAGGACGTCAAGCTCCAGCAACTGGCCCGCCTCGGCAATATCCCGGCGCGTCACTCCATGTTGCGCAGCCGGATTGGTTGTAGCTGTAACAAAGGGAAGGGCGACAAGTGAGCGGTTTCCATGTTCTCCCATGGCCACTCCCTGGCACAGGAGCGATCTCATGACGGTGTTCGTCTCAAGAGACAAGATCAACAGCGGGTTTACCGCCAAGGTTCAGCGGCTCGCAGACCAGAACCTGATGGCCTGCTACCAGTGTGGCAAGTGTTCCGCCGGCTGCCCCATGGCCGCCTATATGGATATCCCGCCGAACCAGATGATCCGGCTGGCGCAACTGGGGATGGAAGATGAACTGCTCAGCTGCGAGGCGATCTGGCTCTGCGTCTCATGCATGACCTGCAACATGCGCTGTCCCAAAGGGGTTCGAATCGCCGAGTTGATCGAGTCCATGCGTCAGATAAAGCTGCGTACGCGGCAGGACCACCTGCAAGTGGAGAATATTTCCGAGGCGGATCTGCGCGCCATCCCGCCCATTGCCCTCATCGGCAGTATGAGAAAGTTCACATCATGAAGCTCAGCTATTTTCCAGGTTGCACGCTCAAGAACCATGCCCGGAATTTCGAGGACTCCACCCTGTATGCGATGGACCGGCTCGGGGTGGAGGTGGTGGAGTTGGATCGCTGGAACTGCTGCGGCACCGTCTACTCTCTCTCTGCGGACGATCTGATGCGTCAGGTGGCGCCAATCCGCAACCTGCTGCGCACCCGTGAAAGGGGGGACTCGCAGCTCATGACCGGTTGCTCCATGTGCTTCAACACCCTCAAACGGGCCAATCACCGCGCCCGCGCCAATGCGGAAGATCTGGCTCGCATGAACGATTTCATGTATGACGAGCCGGTCGATTACGCAGGGGATGTCGATGTCCTGCATGTCCTGGAAGTGGTGCGCGATCAGATCGGATTCGATGCCATACGCGAGCGGGTGGTCAAACCCCTCGAAGGTCTGCGCGTGGCCTGTTACTACGGCTGCATGCTGGTGCGGCCCAATGAGGCGGCAATCGACGATGCCGAGAACCCCAGGGTGCTTGAGGATCTGATTACGGTCCTGGGTGGCGAGCCGGTGGATTTCAGCCATAAGACCGAGTGTTGCGGCGCCCACCAGACCGTCGACAAGCCCGAAATCGTCGCCGACAAGACCTACGAAATCCTTGGCGCAGCGAAGGCGCAGGGGGCGGATACGGTAGCGGTAAGCTGTCCTTTGTGCGCCTTCAACCTGGACCACCGCCAGGAGACAACCCTGAAAATCCATGCCGATTTCCATACCATGCCGGTGGTCTATTTTTCGCAGCTGATGGCCATCGCCCTCGGAGGGTCTGAGTCGGTACTGAGGCTGGATCTCCATCACACCCCTCTCGGTCCTCTGCTGGTCGGGAAAGGTCTGCTCTGAGGGAAACAGGATGGCATTCGGCAAAATCAAACAAATCACCGGCGTTGTCACCATCAACAAGGCCTGGTGCAAGGGATGCGGCTTCTGCGTCAATTATTGCCCGACCGATGCCCTTGCCATGTCATCCGAATATAACGCCAAGGGATATCACCCCCCGTACATCAAATCGCCGGACGATTGCAGAGATTGCGATTTCTGTCAGACGATCTGTCCGGAATTCGCCATTTACGTCACCCGCAAGGCGGAGACAGAGGAGAATGAGAATGCGTAAGACTGCCGCCGATCCAAAAGGCGTACTTGAGGGCTCTCACTTCCTCGACGGCGATCACGCAATTGCCGAAGGGGCATTGGCGGCCGGATGCCGCTTCTTTGCCGGTTATCCGATCACGCCTTCGACCGAAACCGCCGAACGCTTCGCCGAACGCTGTCCGGCTGCTGGCGGACTGTTCATCCAGATGGAGGACGAGATTGCCTCCATCGCTGCCCTGATTGGTGGTGCCTGGGGCGGGCAAAAGGTGATGACGGTGACCTCGGGTCCCGGACTCTCGTTGATGATGGAGAACCTCGGTCTGGCCGTCATGACGGAAACCCCCATGGTGATCGCCGACGTCCAGCGTGCAGGCCCCTCCACCGGGCTGCCGACGATGCCTGCACAACAGGACATGATGCAGATACGTTGGGGTTCCCACGGCGACTACCGCATCATCGCCCTTTGCCCGGATTCCCCGCAGGAGTGTTTCGACCTGACGGTGGAGGCATTCAACCTGTCGGAAACCTATCGCGTCCCGGTCTTCATCATGGCCGATGAGACCGTTGGCCATATGCACGAGAAGGTCGTCATCCCACCCGCCGGGGACATCGAGGTGGTGCAACGCAACTGGTACGAAGGTCCCAAGAAGGATTATCGTCCGTATCAGTTCACTGGTAAGGATGTCGCTCCCATGGTCAAGGCGGGTGATGGTTACCGGTTCCACATCACCGGCCTCACCCATGACGAGCGCGGCTATCCGCACCTTACCGTGGATCAGAACGAAAAGGTTGTCACCCACCTGATCGAGAAGATCGACTCCAACGCAGACAATATCATCCGGCTCGATGAGAGTGAGGTGGAGGGTGCAGATGTCGTTGTCGTCTCCTACGGCATCACCTCGCGGATCGTCTCCCGGGCGGTGCAGTTGGCGCGCGAGGCAGGCATCAAGACGGGGTCGATGCGGCTCATCACCATTTGGCCCTTCGCGGAGAAGAGGATCGAGGAGCTGGCCGGCAAGGTGAAGGCGATCGTGGTTCCGGAAATCAATTACGGTCAGATGGTGAGGGAGGTTGAACGCAGTGTGGCCGGCAAGTGCAGAGTCGTCAGCGTCCCACATTGTGGTGGCGCGGTGCATGATCCCGACGTCATCCTTGACGCCATCATGGAGGCCAGCAAATGAGCATCGAAGTCAATATCGAAAAATTCCGCGCAGAGAGCCCCATGGCGGACTTCCTGCGCATGGAGCGGATGCCGCATATCTGGTGCCCGGGTTGCGGTATCGGTACCGTGGTCAACTCCTTTGCCGAGGCCGTCAAAAAGAGCGGCATCGACATGGACAAGCTGGCGGTGATCTCCGGCATCGGCTGTACAGGCCGGGTCGCCGGCTATGTGAACTTTGATTCCATCCACACTACCCATGGGCGCGCCATTCCTGTCGCCACCGGCCTCAAGCTGGCCAACCCCGATCTCAAGGTGGTGGTGGTCAGCGGCGATGGCGATCTCACGGGTATCGGCGGTAACCACTTCATCCACGCCGCCCGCCGCAACATGGATATCATGGTCATCTGTGTCAACAATTTCACCTACGGCATGACCGGCGGCCAAGTGACGCCGACCACGCCACAGACGGCCAACGCCTCCACCACGCCCTACGGTAACTACGAATACCCCTTCAGTCTGCCGTTTCTGGCGGACGCCTGCGGAGCGACCTATGTGGCGCGCTGGACCTCTCTGCATGCGCGCAACATCACCAAGTCCATCCGCGAGGCGTTGAACCATAAGGGCTTCTCCTTCATCGAGGTGATCGCCCCCTGCACCACCCTCTATCAGCGCCGCAATCGCCTGGGCGACGGCCTCGACGCCCTTGAGTACTACAAGGAGGATGCGGGGGTTGAGAAGGATGTCGACACCCGTGATGTGGGCATCGACTTCCAGGGCGATATCGCCATGGGCCGATTCGTCCAGCGGGAGAAACCAACCTACTACGAGGCGGTCAACGAGCGTTACGCCAATGTCCTGGGCGATGACTATCAGCTCTACGGCATGAGCAAGCCTGAGCGTGAAGAGAAGGCCAAGCGTGAGGCGGAGGAGAGAGCCAAGGTACAGGCCCTGATGGAAGATGAAGAGGCCCAGATGATGGCCGAAGATATGGGCGTGGACGAGGAAGGACTCTGAGGTGTTTATGTTTAACCGCAAAGGAGCGCAAAGAAAAGCCATTGGTTCGCGTTGCAAAACTCGTAGGATGCCGGTGAGCTTGCGAACCGCATCATTCGCGGACACCCCGAGCGATGCGGTTCGCTACGCTCACCACATCCTACATTGGGATCCGATGCATTTATTTCCCTTTGCGCGCCTTGGCGTCCTTTGCGGTGATAAAAACCAGGAGCCCAACCATGCATGAGGTCAGATTTTCCGGCTTTGGCGGCCAGGGTATCGTCCGCTGCGCCTTGATTACTGGCAAGGCGCTGTCGATGTATGACGACAAGTTCGCCACCATGACCCAGAGCTTCGGTCCCGAGGCCCGCGGCGGTGCCTGCAGCTCCCAGTTAGTGGTCTCCGAAAGTCGGATTCTCTATCCCTATGTCACACTGCCAGGCGTACTGATCGCACTCTCACAGGATGCCTACACTACCTATGAGCCGAAGCTGAAAGATGGCGGCGTACTTATTTATGAGGCGGACCTGGTCAAGCCCAAGGAAGATGACGGGCGGGTGCAGATGTACCCCGCACCGGTTACCCGTTTTGCCGAGGAGTTGGGCAACCGCCTGTTCGCCAATCTGGTGACCCTGGGTTGCTTCGCCGCCATCACCAAGATCGTGACCCCGGAGGCGATGAAGAAGGCCCTTCCGGGGCTGATCCCGGACCGCTTTCTCGAGATCAACAAGAAGGCCTTCGACAAGGGTTATGCATACGGACTCGGATTGCTGGAGAATAAGCCGCTCGTGACTGGGGACGCGCAATGACAAAACGCACCGGTGTCTTTGTTTGCCACTGCGGTAAAAATATTCAAGTGAGTCTTCGACCTCGTGATAGATTTTGGGACATCCCAGTCCCCAAAATCGACTCGGCCTTCGACAACCTGTTTGTGCCCCGGCCGTCCCGGTCACTGGCACTACGCGACAACCTCGCAAGCTCGTTGCCGCTCCGTTGCCAGCTCCCGATGACTGGACGCCGCGCTCGGATGCCTACTTTGCTTCCCCTCTGGCGCAAGGCACGCCGGGTAAGCAGTGCGGCCTCGCGGCTACCGGGGACTACCAGCCTTCGCTTCGCTCTCCATGGCTGGCAGCGGCCGCCACTGTCGACGTCAAAAAGGTCGCGCGTGAGCTGGCCAAAGACGACGGTGTGGTTTTTTCCGAAGACTATGTCTACATGTGCTCGGACCCCGGCCAGACTGCAGTCATCGACGCCATCAAGGACAATGACCTCAATGGCATGGTCATCTCCTGCTGTTCCCCGACACTGCACGAAAAGACCTTCCGCGATGCCTCTGAGTTGGGTGACCTCAACGCCTTCCAGTGCGAGATCGCCAATATCCGTGAGCAGTGCGCCTGGGTCCATAGCGACATGGAGGTGGCCACCGAAAAGGCCCTCAAGATCACCCGTGCATCGGTGCGTCGCGTGCAGCACAATCAGGCGCTTGAGCCTATTGGTGTCCCGGTTACCCGCCGGGCGCTGGTGGTTGGCGGCGGTATTGCCGGCATTCAGGCCGCCCTCGATATGACCGATGCCGGTCTCGACGTGATTCTGGTGGAAAAACAGGCGACTATCGGCGGCAACATGCTCAAGCTGTCGGAGACCTTCCCGACCCTCGACTGCTCCCAGTGCATCCTCTCACCGAAGATGGTTTCGGTGTCGAAGAACGCCAAGATCACGCTGATGACCGAGAGCGAGGTCGAGAGCATCTCCGGCTTTGTCGGCAACTTCAAGGTCAAGATCAAGAAAAAGGCAGAGTTCGTCGATCCGGAACTGTGCAAGCTCTGCGACGACTGTACTCCGGTCTGTCCGGTCGCCGTGCCCAATGAGTATGATGTAGGCCTGACCAACCGCCGCGCCATCTATATCCCCTTCGCCCAGGCGATTCCGGCCTCCTTTACCCTGGATGAAGAGGCCTGCCTCGGCCTCGACCCCGTGGTCTGTGGCAAGTGCGAGGAGGTCTGCGACGTCGGGGCCATCGATTACGACAAGAAGCCGACCGTTACCGAGGAGGAGGTGGGGGCTATCATCGTCGCCACCGGTTTCGATCTATACGGCATGGAACACATGGGCGAATTCGGTGGCGGGCGCTACCCGGATGTGCTCGATGGCCTCCAGTTCGAGCGTCTCTGTTCGGCCTCCGGCGCCACCGAGGGCCATATTATGCGGCCGTCGGATCACAAGGTGCCCAAGGAGATTGTCTTTATCCAGTGTTCCGGCTCCCGTGACCCGGAGAACCACTGCGCCTACTGTTCGAAGATCTGCTGCATGTACACAGCCAAACATGCAACCCTCTACAAACACCATGTCCCCGATGGACAGGCCTATATCTTCTATATCGATATCCGCTCCGGGGGCAAGGGTTACGAGGAGTTCGTACAGCGCTCGATGGAGAACGACGGTGTGATCTACCTGCGAGGCAGGGTCTCCAGGGTCTACGAAAAGGATGGCAAACTCAAGGTGATGGGCGTCGATACCCTGGCGGGACGCAACGTCGAGATCGACGCCGATATGGTGGTTCTGGCCCAGGCGATGGAACCCTCCAAGGGGACTGCGGAGATCGCCAAGATCCTGAAGATCGGCCGCGACAAGGACGGCTTCCTGGCCGAGGCGCATCCAAAGTTAAAACCGGTCGAGAGTGTCACCGCAGGTATCTACCTTGCAGGCGCAGCCCAGGGACCGAAGGATATCCCGGAGACGGTCAGTCAGGCGGGCGCCGCCGCCAGCAAGGTCATCGCCCTGCTCTCCAAGGATCAACTGGCCCACAGTCCGACGGTGGCAAAGGTCAGAGACCCCTACTGCACCGGCTGTGAGATGTGCGTCGACGCCTGCCCCTATGATGCCATCGCCCTGGTGGACGGCAAGGCCAGTGTCAACGAGATCCTGTGCGAAGGCTGTGGCTCCTGCGTGGGCGTCTGCGTGCGCGCCGCCATCGACGTCAAGAACGTCACCCAGCTGCAGATTCACGAAATGATCAGCGCCATCATGGCGTAATGGGAGGAGTATTCAGGTGTCGAACCCGTCGAAAACGACTGAAGTACAGACGTTCGAGCCGCGCATCGTGGCTTTTCTGTGCAAATGGTGTTCGTCCGCCGGCAGTGATCTGGCCGGTGTGTCGCGTATTCAATATTCGGCAAACGCCACGCCCATCACCATCCCCTGTTCGGGATCGGTGTCACCCATGTATATCCTCTCCGCCTTTAACAAGGGGGCGGATGGCGTGCTGATTTCGGGCTGCCATCCCGGCGACTGTCACTACATGGAGGGGAACTATCTGGCCCGTCGTAAACTTTATCTGGTGAAGGAGTTGCTCCAGTTTATCGGTCTGGAATCGGAGCGCTTCCGCATGTCCTGGGTCTCGGCTGCCGAGGGGGTGAAATTCGCAGAAGTGGTCGACGAGTTTGTCGAGGATCTTCGCGTACTGGGCCCCCAGAACCGATTGAAGGCAGAGCGCTGATGGTCAATGTAGAAGAGATTCGAGGCTATGCCGCCGGCCTGCTGGAAAAGGGGGAAGTCAAGTCGGTGCTGGGTTTTCGAAGGGGTTCAGCGAGCGCCTTTGCCGAACCCTGTACTTTAATCGAGGCTAGCGATGCCGCTTCCCTGGTCTGGGATCCCACCTGCCTGAATAATCTGGCGCTCTATCTGGTCAAGGACCGCAAGCAGCAGGCGGTCTCCAAGACGCCTGACACACGTCCTGTCGGCATCGTTGCCAAGGGCTGCGACAGCCGCGCCATCGGCGTTTTGTTGCAGGAGAACTATTTCAAGCGCGAGGATGTGGTGGTCATAGGTGTCTCCTGCGAAGGCACTGGCGTCGTCGATCCGAGGAAACTCTCCGCCAAGCTGAAGGGCAGGACGGCGAGCAGGGTAACATTTGACGGCGCCGACGGTATCAATGTCAGCGTCTACGGCGATGGAACTGAAACCGTTATACCCGCACGAGAGGTTTTGGCCGACCGCTGCCTGGAGTGCCGTGCGGCGACCCCAACGCTGAATGATGTGGTTTTTGGTGAGACGGTAGAAGCGCGTGGTTACAACGAGCCTTTCCATGCCGCCAAAGAGGCGGAGAAAGTCTCTGAGGATGAGCGCTGGGCGAACTGGGAACACCACTTTGATCGTTGTCTGCGCTGTTTCGCCTGTCGTGCCGTCTGCCCCATGTGCTACTGCCCTGAGTGCGTGGTCGACAGCACCACATTTGTGGTCACGTTGGGGACCAGCGCCGAGGAGAAGGCCAACCGCATCCGTTGGTGCGAACGCTCGGCGAACACCTCCGAGAGCGCTGTCTATCACTTGACGCGGGCCATTCATCTGGCTGGTCGTTGTATCGATTGTGGCGAATGTGAGCGGGTCTGCCCGGTCAACATTCCGCTGCGTCTGCTCAATACCAAGCTGGAAAAGGAGGCCTTCGAGATGTTCGAGTACCAGGCGGGTCACGATATCGAACAGGCCTCACTGCTGTCGTCCTTCCGGGACGAAGATCCCAATAGTTTCATCAGGTAGCTCCCATGGAAAAGATCCTTAGCCAGGAAAAACTCAGGGAGTGGGTCGATGCCCTCGACGACTGCGAGGTGTACGCTCCCGCCTTCGCCGACTCGGTCTGGAATTTTGCCAGGGTCAAGGCCGGCGCCGATATCGACCTCTCCCATACCAATACAATCGGCTCAGTCAAAGAGTTCGCCTTTCCGCAACGCGAGGTCTTCTTCTGTTTCGAAAAGAAGGACGGCGTTCCGGTGCTGACCCCTACCCTGCCCGATCCAAAACCCACGGTAGTGTTCGGTGTGCGGCCCTGCGATGGCAGGGGCATGCCCCGCAACGACACGGTATTCAATAAAGAGTTCGAGGATCCCTATTACTGGGCGAGGCGCAACAAGCTGACCCTGGTCGGCCTGGCCTGTAACCAGCCCCACTCCCCCAACTGCTTCTGCCAATCGGTCGGCGGCTCGCCACACGCCGAGGAGGGTCTGGATATCCTGATGACAGACCTGGGGGACAGGTTCCACGTCAAGGGCGTTACGGCGAAGGGGGTGGAGGCCATGGAGCGGGGCCGCGACGCCTTCGATGCGGTTAGCGACGCTGATCAGGCCGAGGTTGAGAAGGTTCACGCGACCTCGCGCAGTCATTCCCAGCGTCCCCTTGGTAACCTGGACGCCATTGCCGAGGCCATCCGCGAGAGCTTCGACTCGCCCCTGTGGGCCGATATGGCGCAGCACTGTATCGGCTGTGGCATCTGCACCTTCCTCTGTCCGACCTGCCACTGTTTCGACATCAACGACGAAGTGATTAACCCGACCACCGGCGAGGGCGAGCGGGTGAGAACCTGGGACAACTGCCAGTTCCCGGACTTCACCATGCACACCTCGGGACACAACCCCAGAGGCGACCTTGGTTCGCGTCTGCGGCAGCGGGTCAGCCACAAATTTCTCTACTTCGTCGAAAACCATAAAACCCAGCAGTGCACGGGCTGCGGACGGTGCATCACGGAGTGTCCGGTGGGGATCGACATTATCGCGGTCCTGGAAAGAGTGGGGCAATCATGACGGACAACATCTATCTTCCAAAGATTGGACGCATCGTCGGTATCAATGAGGAGACCCTGGGCGCCAGGGCAATCAAGACCTTCAAGGTCGAATTCCCGAACGGTGATGGTTTCGAGCACAACTGCGGTCAGTGCGCCATGCTGTCGATGTTCGGCAAAGGTGAATCGATGATCTCGATCGCCTCCTCGCCGCTGGTCAAGGAGTATAAACAGTTCAGTATCATGAAGATGGGGCGGGTCACCTCGGCCTTTCACGCTGCCAAGATCGGCGACTTCATCGGTATCCGTGGTCCCTACGGCAACCAGTTTCCCCTGGACGACTGGAAGGGCCGGGATCTGGTCTTCATCGGCGGCGGCGTCGGCCTGGCCCCGATCTGGCCGGTGATCCAGACAGCAGTGGCCCGGCGTGAGGATTTCGGTAAGATCACCGTTTTCTACGGTGCCCGCACCTCCAGCGACATCATGTACGAGGCCGATTTCGAGAAGCTCAAGGCGTCTGCCGAAGTGCAACTCTCTGTCGACTCACCGGAAGAGGGCTGGCCGGGCTATACGGGCTTTGTTCCGGCCAATCTGATGGACAAGGCACCGACACCAGATAACGCCATTGCTATTACCTGTGGCCCGCCGATCATGATAAAGTTCGTGATCCAGAATCTGCAGGCATTGGGCTTTGCGGATGAACAGATCTACACCACCATCGAAAACAAGATGAAGTGTGGTGTTGGCAAATGCGGTCGTTGCAACGTGGGAAAGGACTATGTCTGTGTGAAGGGCCCGGTCTATTCCTGGGCTGAACTGAAGAGCCTGCCGCAAGAGTACTAGATACCATGTAACGATTCACCATAGAGAAATCGGGGATTTCTCTGCGCCTCAACGGTGGCGGAATGGTTACGAAACAGTATATTTTTAGAGTGTTAAGGGGACAGATGTAATGAACATCACTGGGATGCGTTACGGCGCAAGACTCCTGGATATTGTCGGTTTTCCTCGGTCCGAGGTACTGGGTCCGGAGGCGAGCGATCAGGAGATCAAAAGCCTTATCGAGCGTTGCGGCGAAGTCTTCGTCAAGCCGATATTCAAGGGCGGCGTTGGCAAGAAGGGTAAGCACGGTCTGCTGGGCAGGGCCAAAGACCTGAGCAGCGCCATGAAGGAGAAGGAACGGCTCTATTTTGCCGAGCACTTCCACAACAATACCCTGAGCAAGGCCGAAGGCGTTACCTTCGAGGGCGCGGTGCCGGCTGAGTACGAAGTCTACTTCTCCATCACCGACAATACCGAGTTCCGGGCGCCGACCATCACCATCACCCATCACGGCGGCGTCGATATTGAAGAACTGCCCCCAGAGAAGATTGCCAGCATCCCATTCGATCCGCTCACCGGGTTGAAAGGTTTTGTCATCTCCAACGCCCTGAAGCGCCTTGGCGCCCCCAGTGAACTGATCAGTCCTCTGGTGCAGAATCTGCCCAAGCTCTGGGATCTCTACCATAACTACGGCATGACCACGCTGGAGCTGAATCCGATCCGTATGATGTCCAACAAGAAGGGGCGGCTGATTCCAGTGGCCTGTGACTTCAAGTGCGGCTTCGACGACGATGATCCCAATGTCGCCCGCCTGGGTCTGCCGGATGATCTGGACACCTCCAGCTACTCCGACTTCGAGCAGGAGGTGAACTCGCTACGCACCTATCAGGGGCAGTCCGACGTATTCGTGATCAATGAAGGGGGCACCATCTCCGCCATGACCTTTGGCGGCGGCGCCAACGCCCTGGTGACCGAATTGCTGGGTGACTCGGCCACCATCTCATCTGACTTCGGTGGCAATCCTCCCTACGCCAAGATGCACGACATCAGCCGCATCGTATACAAATACTGGCTGGAGCAGACCAACGTACTCTTCATTATTGGCGGCAAGGCCAATAACACCGATATTTACGAAACCTTCCGCGCCATGGCGGATGCTCTGCGGGATCACTTCAACGCTCATGGTCCGCAGCCGCTCTATGTGGTGGTGGGGCGTGGTGGGCCCAACCTGATCCGCGGCATGGGCTATATGCAGGATACCCTGGACTCCCTGGGCATCCCCTATCAGATGTTCGGCTTCGACTCCGCCATGAGCGAGGTGGTCAACTACGCGCAGGCTGCCGATGAGTGGATGAAAAACGGTGGTCGTAAAATCGTGGCCAAGAAGATGGGGATCGCCGGATAACGGCTTTTCACCGCCCAGACTTATATCTGTAACCAAGAATTTCCTAGCGTGGTCGCTTGATGAGCAAGCCACGCAAGATCGAGGGAGCCCAATTATGCATCCGCAAGGTGTAGCTGCTTTTCCCCACTACTATGTGGGAATCAACTCTCTGACAGAACTGGCCACGAAAGATGACCGGGTCTGCGTACTCAACATCACTGGCGGCGAGAGCCGTACCGTAACCCCGGTGAGCCACGTCTATTCCGGTGGCAATATCGTCTGCGGCACGGCGCCTGGGCGTTCCGGCTCCAAGATGAAGACCGCTGCTGGTGAGATACCTGTCTATGACAACGTGGCCGAGGCGGTGGATGATGGCCAGGAATTTAACGTGGTGGTGGTCTACCTGCCGCCCTCCGGCGTGCGCGACGGCGTACTCGAAGCGGTGCGGGTCAACCCCAATCTGACGAAGATCGTCATACTCACCGAGAAGGTGCCGGTACGTGACGCCCGCATCATCCGCGCCATCGGCCAGATGCACGGCATCGACATCTTCGGCGGCAACTGCCTGGGGCTGGCCGACGCCCACAACCATGTTCGCATCGGCGGTGCCCTGGGCGGCAGCGCCCCGGAGGAGTCACTGCTTCCCGGTTCTGTGGCCATCTACTCCAACTCCGGCAACTTCACCACCACTATCGCGGTCTACCTGGCGACCGCCGGTTGGGGCACCACGGTCTCTTTCTCCTCCGGTAAGGATGTCTATATCCACGACGCCGCGCAGGAGTGGACCCATGCATTCCACAACGATGATCGTTCCAAGTCTGCGGTGATGTATATCGAGCCGGGTGGTTACTATGAGCACGATCTCGAATTCGACAAGCCTGTGATCGCCTGTATCGTGGGCCGCTGGAAGGCGAAGCTGACCAAGGCCTGTGGCCACGCCGGAGCCATCGCCGGAGCCGGCGATAACGCTCTGGCCAAAGAAGAGTGGTTCATGGAGAAGTTCGGCGTAGACGCCATCTTCACCCCGGAAAATCCGGTCTGCTCCGAGAAGGGCGCCGTGGTGGTCAACATATCCCATATCCCGGATGCCATGACCGCAGTGATGGCGAAGCGTGGCGCCAAACCCGACTTCGACTCGGTGGGTGATCTCTCCCTCAAGTGCTGGTTCAGCAATAACCAGGGCATTGACCTGCCGGACAACCTGAATCCACCGGTGGTGGAGGCCATGGCTCCCTACAACGAGCAGATTGCCGGCCTCAGGGAACAGGTGGGCACGGTCTTTCCTCGCCAGACCATGAAGGATGCCTCCGGCGCCTCCATGATGGACCCCAAGACTCAGGTGACCAAGATTCATGGCACCAGCGTGCTGGACGCCTCCACCCACTCCTTCGAGGAGAATCTGGTACAGAGTCTGATTCGCGAGTACCCGGATGAGAATGGCACGGCCCTGACCAACGTTGCCCTGAATACCTTCGTCAACCAGAGCGGCAAGGTCGGACTGGCCGCCGCTGATGCCTCCCGCGAGGCTGGCAACAGCCCCAATACCGCACTCTCTGCGGCAGTCGCCATGGTGGGGCCGAAGCTGGTAGAGCAGGCACGTAGTGTCAGCACGGCACTGGTAGAGTTGTTCAAGAAGAGTGGTCTGGAGGATCCGGCAGACGTGGGATTCGATTTCAGCGCCCAACTGAAAGCCGCGGACGCCACTCTATTCCTCACCGACTACGCGGGTCGCTGCAACGTTGCCATGTTGGCGGCAATCGAGGCCCGCGGCGCCAAATCGGTATTCATCGACTTTCTCAAGGCCCTGGAACAGAAGGGTGGCGGCAAGTTGAGCTGCAGTGTACTGGTGGCTGCCATCACCACCCATCTGGCCTGGAAGGCGCTGATGCGCAAGCGTCTCTCCGTCACCACCGTCAGCAACCTGCCTTGGCACTTCCGGGTATTCAGTACCCTGATCGGCTCTGCAGCCAGTGCAGATAACCAGGAGAGGCACATCTTCTGCGGCGTGGCCAACAAGGAGCTCATGAGCAGTTGGAGCTTTACCGAGACCGCCCATCTGGCCCTGCTAGGTAATCGCCCGAATGAAGAGGCGCTCTACGCCTTCTCCGTCCTGCTCGGTCTGATCATCACCAACGGCCCAGGCACCATCTCCGCCCAAGGCGCCAAGGGTGCTGTCAGCGCCGATGGCCCCGAGGTCCCGGAACGGGTTCAGGTCAACAAGGGCTATATCGGCTTCCTGACTCACACTGGCTACGCCCATGGCGGCAACGGTTTCGAGGCCATCGCCTTCCTGCTGGAGCGCTTCGGCGATTCCGGCCTGAGCGGTCCCGGCGACGCAGACCACAGCCTGGATCTAGCCGCCATGGCCACCGATTACGCCAATGAGTACAAGTCGTATAAGACCAAGGCCAAGGCGGAAGGCAATCTCTCCTACGCCAAGATCCCCTGCGTGAACCACCCGGTGTTCAAGGGCGAAGATGTCAACTACGATCCCCGCGAGGTGTTCGTCAACGAGCTGTTCAAGAAGCGCGGCAGCTATAACATCTTCCACGAGTTTTACCATGAACTGGTCAACGCCCTGTTCAAGACCGGCGTCAGCCGCAATGTCTACTGCGTCAACGTGGATGCCGTGATCGCGGTGATCCTGCTGAAGATGCTGTGGCAGCCATACGCGGATGGAGAGATCAGCGATTCGACCATGGAATCAGCAGCCTTCACCACCTTCCTGTTCGGTCGTATGATCGGCTCTGCGGCAGAGATCGACGATCACACCAATCGCGGGCGGAATATGGACACCCGGACAGCGGCATCCCGCTGCTCCTACGTGTCGTAGTCGGCAGTTTGACGAAACAGTTCAACCTGGATCCTGCAAGCAGTCGCAGGATCCAGCTGCAAATTTACTGAGGAAAAAACATGACAGAACAGACATCAACGATTGTTTGGACAAAAACAGATGAAGCCCCCGCGCTGGCGACCTACTCTTTTCTGCCTATCGTCAAGGCATTCACAGAAGGGACTGGCATCACCATCGAGACAAGGGACATATCTCTCGCGGGCAGGATCATCGCGAACTTTCCCGATGATCTAAGCGCCGAGCAAAAACAATCCGATGATCTGGCCATATTGGGTGACCTGGCGAAGAAACCGGAAGCCAATATTATCAAACTGCCTAATATCAGCGCCTCGATCCCACAGCTAAAGGCCGCTCTCAAGGAACTTCAGGAGCTGGGTTATGATCTCCCTGACTATCCTGAGAATCCGCAAGACGACGCAGAGAAGGAGATCAAGGCCAGATACGCCAAAGTCCTTGGTAGTGCCGTCAACCCTGTTTTGCGAGAAGGCAACTCCGACCGCAGAGCGCCGGGCGCAGTAAAGAATTTTGCGAAGCAGAACCCGCACTCCATGGGAGCCTGGAGTTCGGACTCGAAATCCCATGTCGCCACCATGAGCAGCGGGGATTTCTGTGCCAACGAGCAATCCGTGACCATGGCCGAGGCAACCAACGCAAAAATCGAGTTTGTCGCCAAAGACGGAAGCACTACCGTTCTGAAGGAGAGCATTCCGCTGGAAGCGGGTGAGGTGGTTGATGCAACCTTCATGAGCAAAAACGCCCTGACCCAATTTCTTGGGGAGCAGGTGGAAGATGCAAAACAGCAGGGGATTCTGTTCTCCCTGCACATGAAAGCGACCATGATGAAGGTTTCAGACCCGATTATTTTTGGTCACTGCGTCAAGGTCTTCTATAAAGACGTCATCGATAAACACGCAGATGTCATTGCCGAACTCAGGGTTAATTTCAACAACGGGCTGGGCGACCTTTACGCCAAGATTGAGAGCCTGTCTGCGGACAAAAAAGCCGAGATCGAAGCAGATATCCAGGCGCTCTATGCAGACCGTCCCGCACTTGCAATGGTGAGCTCCGACAAGGGCATCACCAATCTGCATGTGCCCAGCGATGTGATCATCGACGCCTCCATGCCCGCCGCGATTCGTACCTCCGGGCGGATGTGGAACGCTGATGGCGAGCTGCAAGACACCAAGTTCGTTATTCCAGACCACAGTTACGCCCCCCTCTACCAAGCCACCATCGAGAACTGTATAGCCAATGGGGCACTGGATCCGACCACCATGGGCACAGTCCCCAATGTAGGATTGATGGCGAAAAAGGCTGAAGAGTACGGCTCACATCCCACCACCTTCGAGGCGCCTGGCGATGGCGTTATCCGCATTCTGGCCGCCGATGGAAGCACTATCCATGAACATGATGTCGAAGAGGGTGATATCTGGCGCATGGTGGCAGTAAAAGACGCCCCGATCCAGGACTGGGTGAAACTGGCCGTAACCCGTGCCAGGGCTACCGGTTGGCCTGCTGTTTTCTGGCTGGATGACGACCGGGCGCACACCGTTGAGCTGAAGAAGAAAGTAGATAAATATCTGCAGGACCATGACACTACTGGGCTGGATATTCGCATCATGGGCGTCTATGACGCGGCTAAACTCTCGGTTGAGCGCATGCGAGCGGGTGAAAACACCATCTCGGTAACCGGCAACGTACTGCGTGATTACAATACCGATCTCTACCCGATCCTCGAAGTGGGCACCAGTGCAAAAATGCTCTCTATCGTACCGCTGATGAATGGCGGCGGACTTTTCGAGACAGGGGCCGGTGGCTCAGCGCCAAAGCATGTCCAGCAGATCCGACAAGAGGGACATCTGAGATGGGATTCCCTTGGCGAGTTTCTTGCGCTTGCAGCATCCATGGAACATCTGAGTATTGTATCCAGCAATGACAAGGCCAAAGTGTTGGCGGATACGCTTGATCAGGCAACGGGTAAGTTCCTGAATAACAACAAGTCACCCTCCCGTAAGGTCAATGAGTTGGATAACCGGGGAAGCCATTTCTACCTTGCCATGTACTGGGCGCAGGCGCTGGCTGAACAGACCGATGACGCAGCGCTTCAGGCGCGTTTCGCTCCACTGGCAAAGCAGCTTGAAGAGAGTGAGGCTTCGATCCTCGATGAGCTGATCGCGGCACAGGGCCAGCCAGTCGACATGGGCGCTTACTTTTCTCCAGATGCGGAAAAGACGCTAAAAGCCATGCGTCCCAGCGCAACCTTCAATGCTGCATTGGACGCGCTTGGTTGAGAGAATCATAGTGGGAGAGCGGAGACGCGCTCCCACTTTTTACCTGTTTGGTGTTGTGGTCGGGTGCAATGATCCTTTGGAGATAGCATATGGTCGATATCGATAATCAAATGGTTGAGTTAATCAAAGAGTCCATCAAGCTGGAGATAAGCGGCAAGGGTTTTTATGAACATGCGGCCGTTGTGACCGAAGACGAACTCGGAAAAGCCATGTTCATACGGCTCGCTAAAGAGGAGGATGGCCACCTCGCAGTTTTGGAGGGTATATTCACCTCCATCACCGGTGGTGAGGATTGGCGGGATATTGCCGACAGGGAGATGCAGAAAAAAGGACCGGCGTCGGTTGTCGACCAGTTGGAAGCGGCTATAGCCAAGCGGGGAAAGGACAACAAGAATGCCAACGGTGCCGAGGCGCTCAAGGTAGCGATGGAGATGGAGAGAAAGGCGATCCGTTTTTTTGAAGAGCTGGTCAAAAAGGCGACAAACCCCAAGGTACGTGAGTTGGCGGAATCCCTCGCCGATGAGGAGAGATTTCACTATGATCTGCTCCAATCTCAGCACGATAGCGTGTTGAACATGGGGTATTGGATCGATTCCACTGATATTAGAATGGACAGCAAATATTGATTTGGCTACATTCAACTTCACCACGGATATAGCGAATGTAGGATGCTGGTGAGGAACGAACCGCATCGATCACAAATGATGCGGTTCGCAAGCTCACCAGCATCCTACATTTTATCTCCACATCCACCATTAGCTGAATAGTTACATAGAGAGCCTGAGATCATGAGCTTCGAATTTAATGCCGATGAAGTCTTCGAGATGGCCGAACAGATCGAGAGAAACGGGGCGGAGTTTTACCGTAAGGCTGCCGGGACCGTTATCGGCGACCCTGCAGGCAGAGACTTCCTCATCGAGCTTGCCCGGATGGAAGAGGAGCATGAGGATGTTTTTTCAGACATACGGAAATCCCTGACGGATGACCAGCGGAAGTCGACCGTTGCTGATCTCAATAACGAGGCCATCGGCTACCTGCGCTCGCTTGCGGATACCCGGGTTTTTTTCCAGAAAGAGATAGATACATCCTCAATGGAGGAGATCCTGAAGGCGGCCATAATGACCGAGAAAGATTCGATCGCATTCTACCTGGGAATGAAGGAAATGGTCCCGGAGAGAGGCGGCAAGGACAAAATCGACCAGATCATCCAAGAGGAAATGAGCCATATCCGCCTCCTGAGTCAAGAACTCATCACACGCAGAAGTGGGCAGAGATAATGATCTGGAGTGCAGTTCTCTGAGTAGAGTGAGGAGCAGCTCAGAGACAGTACGTTTCCCCATTGCTGTCGTTGCCTCTACTTCCAGCTGCTGCCAGCAAGACAAGCTTCGGATCAATATTCTGCGGTCCTCCGGAAGAACATCATGAATGAAAATGAACGCCGGCAGTCGAAGTGGGAGTGGCTGGAGAATCCTGATTCCACATTCGAGTTGCATAGCACCGAGCGAAGGGCGTTTTACGAGTGGCAGGTGACCGACAAGGAATGGTCGAAGGCGACCAGCAGCTTGGACGCCAAGGGCAGAAAGCAACAGCAGTCGAAGAAAAACAAAAAGGCGCTGAAGGCATTGGAAAAACGCCTAAATAAGGCGGCTAAGGCGTATGGAATGGCCAAAAGCAGGCTGCACGATGCCTGGTCTGCCTGAATCCCTTGAGGGTTGTCTGCCAAACCCGGGTTCCTGGAGAAAAAGGCGCCACCCTATCAATTGTAAAGATCGAACAGCACCTTTAATGCGGCCCTTTTTTAACTTGGCCATGCACCAAAAGCCTGTTCCACGGGGCGATTTGTCTACCCGCAAAGCACGCTAAATCACTGTTTTTCATCGCATTCACCAATCGACGTTGTGACGATCAGCTTTACTTTGCGCGCTTCGCGTACTTTGCGGTTACCAAAGGCCATCCATACGGACCAAGGCGTTGTGGAACAGTAAGCTTATGCAGAGCCATTTTTTTAATGCTCAATAGCGCCCATGCTGTTGGTTGATATAATTACTCATTTCCACGTACTGCATGTTCATGCGATTCGTAATCTTGTGTACCTCGCGGGCAATGGCGCGCATCAGTTTGTAAACTATTTGCGGGTGCTTATCCAACAGGCTTTCAAGGTGTTTTCTCTTGATTTGGAGGACATCCGTAGTGTCGTCCGCCTGGAGTGTGGCGCTGTGTTCCGAGCCGTCCAGAAATCCCATTTCGCCAGCCATCTCCCCCTCTCGGATGCACGCCAAGGTGACATGACCCCCACCCCCAGTCCCCCTATTTACCTGCAGGCGGCCCTTGATTATTATGTAAAGGGAATCGTCTTTTTTCCCCTGTTTAATCAGTATTTGGCCTTTTTTCAGGGTAACAACGGTAGCAATTCCCACCAGACGGCCACACTCCCCCTCATCCAGCTCGCTTACGAAGGGTAGCTTGCAAATCGCATCCATATACTTTTCTGTGTTTTTTGTTCTTTTTTTCGTTCCCTTTTTTGTTTCAGCTTGAGTTTCTTTCGGACTGCTTTTTTCTGCCATGATTTAACCCTCGTTGGCCCAGCTTTAAATTAGGTCAAGTGAGTCTTCGACCTCGTGATAGATTTTGGGACATCCCAGTCCCCAAAATCGACTCGGCCTTCGACAACCTGTTTGTGCCCCGGCCGTCCCGGTCACTGGCACTACGCGACAACCTCGCAAGCTCGTTGCCGCTCCGTTGCCAGCTCCCGATGACTGGACGCCGCGCTCGGATGCCTACTTTGCTTCCCCTCTGGCGCAAGGCACGCCGGGTAAGCAGTGCGGCCTCGCGGCTACCGGGGACTACCAGCCTTCGCTTCGCTCTCCATGGCTGGCAGCGATCGATAAGATACCTGTCTATCCCAATGGCGGCCTGGTGGCCGGCTGCGGTCGCCACCCTTGTCATCCACCACCATCACGACCACCCGCTGTCCCGTACTGGGGTTGTTACCGCGGGTATTTTTCCCCTTCCACCCTCAGCTGTGGGACTCGATCAGGCTGGTGAAGAAGAACACCGCTTCGAATCTCTCCATCAGTTCCGAAAATCCCACATAAGTATCATAGTGGATGTTTGATACAAAAAAGAAGACATAATCGATAGTCCTTGTCGAGTTGCCCATAGGGCAGGCGGTAACTCGGCACGCCGTAGCGCAGCAAGACATGCCCATATTCCTTTTTTTTGTTACGGTATTGTTACTGCAATGCCAGTATAATTGCCAAATTTCTGGTGTTGGTATCAGTCGTGAAGCATGGGTGGCCCCTTCTCGGGCGTGCTCATGTCAATTTTTTACCCTTGTCAGCCTTGTCCAGTGCACTCGTGCATCGCTGCCGGGATTTTTTTGCAAGGGAAGGTTTGCGTGCCGCGTTCGGTTTCTTTATGGTATTTCTGCGCAAACGGTAAGGGTGATACCTGAACAGGCTGGCTTTGGCCCCATTGATGGTGGAACCTGCCCAAACCACCGACGGTAATAAATTAACGAGTTCCTAAGGAGGAGCCAAATGAAGCCTTTGAATTTGACGGAGAAAATCCTGCTCGACCACCTAGTTGATGGGAATGAGCTGCCCTCGCCCGGTACTGTGATCCAGATCATGGTGGACGAGGCCTTCACTCAGGACGCCACCGGCACCATGTGCATGCTGCAGCTGGAGGCAATGGGCATCAATCGAGTCAAGCCGCTCTCCGTCAACTTCGTCGACCACAGCATGTTGCAGGTCGGGTTTCGTAATCCGGACGACCACGAATATCTGAAGACCGTGGCCCAGAAGCTGGGCATTGTCTACTCCCCTGCAGGCACCGGCATCTGCCACTTTCTGAACATAGAGAACTTCGTCAAGCCAGGCATGACTGGCGTTGGCGCAGACAGTCATACCGTGAACGCCGGCGGCTGTGGCGCCATCTTCATGGGTGCCGGCGGTTATGACGTAGCCCTGGCCATGGCCACCGGCAAGTACAGCATGCCCATGCCCAAAGTGGTCAAGGTCAACCTCACCGGTTCAATACCGCCCGGCGTAATGGCCATGGACGTCATCCTCAAGATGCTGGAGATCAATGGCGTCAAGGGCGGTAAGGGCACCATCTTTGAATACGCCGGACCAGGCGTTGCCAGTCTCTCCCTCACCGAACGCGCCACCATCACCAACATGGGTGCCGAGATGGGCGCGACCACCTCCATCTTCCCCAGCGACGAACGTACCCAGGCGTTTCTTGAGGAACGTGGACGCGGTCAGGACTACCAGCCGTTGGCGGCTGAAGAAGGCGCTGAATACGAGCGTGTCATCGATATCGACCTCTCCGCCCTGGAGCCGTCGATCGCGATCTACCCCTCTCCCGGCAACGTGGAGAAGGTGGCGGACCACGTCGGCACCAAGATCAACCAGGTCTCCGTGGGCAGCTGCACCAACAGCTCCTATGAGAACATCGCCTCCTTCGCCGAGTTGCTGAAGGGCAAGCGTGTCTCTGTGGACACCCTGCTCTACCCCGGCTCCCGCTCCGTGGCCATGCAGCTGGCCGAGTCCGGCTACATGACCTCACTCCTTCACTCTGGCGTACGCATCCAGGATAACGGCTGCGGGGCCTGTATCGGTCAGGGCGGTTCCCCAGTGAGCAAGGGCATCTCCCTGCGCACCTTCAACCGCAACTTCCCCAAGCGCTCAGGTACTGCCGACGCCGAGGTTCATCTGGTCAGCCCGCTGGTGGCGGCAGCCAGCGCCATCAGCGGCGAGATCACCCTGCCCCAGGGGGAGGTGAAGATCAAACAAATTCCGGCGATCCTGGATATGGAATCTTTCATCATGCCCCTGCCCCAGGAAGAGGCGGAGAAGGTGGAGGTCATCCGCGGCCCCAACATCATGGCCCTACCGAATTTCGACCCGCTGCCCGACACTCTGAAAGGCGAGGTTCTACTGAAGCTGGGCGACAATATCAGCACCGATGACATCCAGCCCGCCGGCACCTTTCTGCCGTTGCGCTCCAACGTCAAGGAGTACGCCATGCAGGCCACCTTCAACCCGGTGGACCCGAGCTTCTCCACACGCGCCTGCGAACATCGCGATGCCGGCGGCCATGGCATTATCGTCGGTGGCGAGAACTACGGTCAGGGCAGCTCCCGCGAGCACGCGGCGCTCTGTCCCCGTTGGTTGGGCATTCGTGCTGTGGTGGTCTCCCAGTTTGCACGTATCCATGTGGCCAATCTGGTCAACTTCGGTATCGTACCCCTGACCTTTGCCAATGAGGCGGACTACAAGAAGATCAACCAGGGCGACAGCGTCTCCATCGATGTCTCCAACCTTGAAGGGGATCTCTTTCTGGAGGTCAACGGCGAGCGGCTTCCGCTAAACCCGGCATTCGAGCCTGGTGACGTGGCACCCCTGAAGGCCGGCGGCTCACTCCCCCTGTTCAAATCAACCTATAAAGGCTAAGCGATCATGGCGATGAAGATTGGTATCCCGAAAGAGTGCCACGAAGGGGAGCAACGAGTTGCTGCCACCCCCGAGACTGCTGAGCGGCTGCAGAAGCTGGGCTTCTCGGTGGCCATCCAGGCGGGCGCCGGGGTGGGGGCAAACTTCAGCGACGATGCCTTCCGCGAGGCGGGCGTCGAGATCGTGGAGGAGGCCAAGACCCTATGGGCCGAGTCAGACATCGTACTCAAGGTACGCGCCCCGGATATCGACTGCCCAACCTGCCGGGACGAGACCGAACTGTTGCGCGAGGGTGGCACCCTCATCAGCTTTATCTGGCCAGCCCAGAACGAGGAGCTGATGCAAAAGCTGGCCGCACGCAAGGCCACAGTGCTGGCAATGGACAGCGTTCCTCGTATCTCCCGCGCCCAGAAGCTGGATGCACTCAGCTCCATGGCCAATATTGCCGGCTACCGCGCCGTGGTAGAGGCAGCCAACCAGTTTGGCCGCTTCTTCACCGGCCAGGTGACCGCTGCGGGCAAGGTGCCACCGGCCAAGGTCATGGTCATCGGCGCCGGCGTGGCCGGCCTGGCCGCCATCGGTGCCGCCAGCAGCATGGGCGCCATCGTGCGCGCCTTCGACACCCGCCCCGAGGTCAAGGAGCAGGTGGAGAGCATCGGCGCCGAGTTCCTGATGCTGGAATTCGAGGAGAAGGATGACGGCTCCCCCAACACCGGCTATGCCAAGACCATGAGCAAGGAGTTCATTGAGGCGGAGATGAAGCTGTTTGCCGAACAGGCGATGGAAGTGGATATCATCATCACCACTGCCCTGATCCCCGGCAGACCGGCCCCCGAACTGATCACTTCCGGTATGGTCGAGTCGATGAAAGACGGCAGCGTCATCGTCGATCTGGCCGCCGAGCAGGGCGGCAACTGCGCCCTGACAGAACCGGGCAAGGTAACCGTCAAACACGGTGTCACCATCATAGGCTACACAGATCTGCCCAGTCGTCTGGCGACGCAATCGAGCCAGCTTTACGGCACCAACCTGCGGCATCTGCTGACCGATCTGACCCCCGGGAAGGGTGGTGAGATCGTGGTGGATATGGAGGACGACGTTATCCGCGGCGCCACGGTTATCAAGGATGGCGAGATCACCTGGCCACCGCCACAGATCAAGGTCTCGGCAGCCCCCGCCGTCAAACCGGCAACTGCGGCCCCGCCGCAGCCGGTGGAAGAAGAGGTGAAAAAGAGCGGCTGGGTCGGCGCCGTCGGCCTTGCCGTCGGTGGATTATTGCTGGCCGCTCTGGGCCAGGTCTCTCCACCAGAGTTCCTGTCGCACCTCACCGTGTTCGTGTTGGCCTGCTTCATCGGCTATATGGTGATCTGGAACGTCACCCCCGCTCTGCATACACCGCTGATGTCCGTGACCAACGCTATCAGCGGCATCATCGTCATCGGCGCCATGCTGCAAATATCCAGTTCGAGCGGACTGGTGGTAACACTGGCATTCGTCGCCGTCCTGATCGCAACCATCAACATCGCCGGCGGCTTCTGGGTCACCCAGCGCATGTTGAAGATGTTCCAGAAGTAGAGGCTTGATAGATGACTTCAGGTATGCAAACAGCTTTTTACGTCGTTTCCGCCATCCTTTTCATTCTGGCCCTAGGTGGATTGAGTAACCCGGAGACGGCCCGGCGTGGCAACGCCTACGGCATCGCTGGTATGGCTCTGGCCCTGATCGCCACCATCTTCATGGGTGATCAGATCCATGGCGGCGGTTACACCTGGCTGGCAGCGGCCATGATCATCGGCGCCAGCATCGGTTTTTTCCTCGCCATCAAGGTGCAGATGACTCAGATGCCGGAACTGGTGGCCATGCTGCATAGCTTCGTCGGTATGGCGGCGGTACTGGTAGGTTTCGCCGGCTATTTCGGTCCGGCGGAAGACCCGGCCCACGCCCTCATCGGCGCGGCATCGATCATCCACGAAATCGAGATCTACATCGGCGTTCTGATCGGTGCGATCACCTTCACCGGCTCCGTAGTGGCCTTTGGCAAGCTCAAGGGCATTATCACCAGCAAGCCGCTGATACTGCCGGCGCGTCACTGGCTCAATCTTGGACTGGGCATTGGCTGCATCTTTCTGGCGACCATCTTCGTCGGCGGCGAGCACAGCAGCGCGGCGATTACCGCACTGGTCATCATGACCCTTATAGCCTTTGTCTTCGGCGTTCATATGGTAATGGCCATCGGCGGTGCCGACATGCCGGTAGTGGTCTCCATGCTCAACAGCTATTCGGGTTGGGCGGCGGCAGCCACCGGCTTTATGCTGAACAATGACCTGCTGATCATCACCGGCGCTTTGGTGGGCTCCAGCGGCGCCATTCTCTCTTACATCATGTGTCGCGCGATGAATAGGAAGTTTCTGGCGGTGATCGCCGGTGGCTTCGGTACTGCAGGCGGCACAGTGGTTCAGTCGGGCGACGGCGAACAACAGGAGTACTCCCCGGAAACCACCGCAGACGAGACGGCAGAGATGCTGAATAATGCCAAGGAGGTGGTCATAGTCCCCGGCTACGGCATGGCTGTGGCCCAGGCGCAGCACACCATCAACGACATCACACGCAAGCTGCGCGCCAAGGATATCAATGTGCGCTTCGGCATCCATCCGGTTGCGGGCCGCATGCCGGGCCACATGAATGTGTTGCTGGCCGAGGCCAAGGTGCCCTACGACATCGTGCTGGAGATGGACGAAATCAACGAAGACCTGCCGAAGACGGATGTGGTGCTGGTGATTGGCGCCAACGACATCGTCAACCCCAGCGCCCTGGACGACCCCAGCAGCCCCATCGCCGGCATGCCGGTGCTGGAGGTCTGGAACGCACGCTCCGTGGTGGTGATGAAGCGCGGCAGAGGCGTCGGTTATGCCGGCGTGGACAACCCGCTGTTTTTCAGGGACAACACCCGCATGCTCTACGGTGACGCCAAGGCAAGTGTCGACGCCATCCTGGGCAATATCTAGGAGACTGTCGGAAACCTGACGGCCTCCTAAGCCTATGGATATCTCTTTAGCCCTCTCCTCAAACCTTTTAGGGAGAGAGCTTTATAAAGCTGAGTTGAGCAGCTCGTCTGCTCAAACGAAACTTATACCCTTGGGTATAAAGGGATACCACGGCGCATCAGTGCGCCGAACAGGCGGCTGTTCTTAGAAATTAAACCGTTTCAATAATCCACTCTGCACTGATTGAAGGAGATCCTTATGGCCAAAGCCCCTGTTCGAGTTGCCGTTAGCGGCGCCGGAGGCCAGATCGGTTACGCACTGCTGTTCCGTATCGCCGCCGGCGAGATGCTGGGCAAGGATCAGCCTCTCATCCTGCAATTACTGGAAGTGCCGCACGAGCGTGCACAGCAGGCCCTTAAGGGCGTCATGATGGAGCTGGAGGACTGCGCTTTCCCGTTGTTGGCGGGTATGATCGGCACAGATAACCCCAAAATAGCCTTCAAGGATGCCGACTATGCCTTGCTGGTTGGCGCCATGCCACGTGGCCCCGGCATGGAGCGCAAGGATCTGTTGCTGAAAAACGCCACGATCTTTATGCAGCAGGGCAGAGCGTTGGCTGAGGTGGCGTCCCGTGACATCCATGTGACCATCGTCGGTAACCCCGCCAACACCAACGGCCTGATCACCATGAACGCCGCAAAGAGCCTGCAGCGGGAAAACTTCAGTTCGATGATGCGCCTTGACCTCCACCGGGCTATCTCCATGCTCGCTGCCAAGGCCGGCGAGCCGGTGGACTCCGTCGAGCGGATGGCGCTTTGGGGCAACCACTCTCCAGCAATGTATCCCGACATCCGCTTCGCCACCATCGCGGGGGAGGAAGCATCCAAGCGGATCGACGAGACATGGTACAGAGATGAGTTTATTCCCAAGGTCGGCAAGCGGGGAGCCGCCGTCATCAAGGCACGTGGCCTCTCCTCCGCCGCATCAGCCGCTAACGCCATCATCGCCCACAATCGCGACTGGGCGCTAGGTTCTTCTGGACGCTGGGTGTCCATGGGAGTCGCCTCTGATGGCTCTTACGGCATCCCCGAAGGCCTGTTTTTCGGTATGCCTTGTATTTGCGACCAGGGCAAATGGGAGGTGGTCAAGGGACTCGATATCGATCCCTTCTCCCGCCAGATGATGGATCGGTCACTGGCCGAGCTCCAGGAGGAGCGCGACGCCGTCAAGCATCTGTTTACCTGATAGGGTTAGCCCGTTTACGGCGCTGATCCAGACCGACGAGAATCGCTTGCAGCGCGTTCTGGGCCTTCTTACCCAGTAAATTATCACTAACTATTCAGCTACCTTGCTCATCCGCAGGCACTCACTGGCCAGCCGTCCACAGCCCTTTACGGGATCTGCCGTGATCCTGGATATCGCAACATCCTGATTTTTTACCCTACTGTCTCCACCCCACTTGCATATACCGTACAACCCTCACCCCGGCGGTAGTGTTTTCGCCGAAACATCTACATTGCTTGGTATATAGGTCTATAGCGTTTTATTCCGTAGCCTTTCAATTAAGCGTTATCACTTGCTGGGAATTGGTGTTTAACGATGGCTCCAATCTTCAGGCAAGTTGGAGAAAGCTAATGGGATCCGGAGATTGGAATTGATCTGCCCCCATCAGTCGAAGCTCAATATGCTCTGCCATAACCGCAAGACACCGAGTCTGACCGGTTAGAGTGATCCAAGCACGGAACCTTCTTGGATTTGCGCCTGCAACACCAACAGCCAAGGCGAAGATCACTATGCGATCACCTAAAAAGATGAAGTTATCCATATTGGGCACACGCGGCATCCCAGCCAATCACGGCGGCTTCGAAACCTTTGCCGAGAGGCTCGCACTCTATCTCACGGAACGTGGGTGGGAAGTAACGGTCTATTGTCAGTTGGATGGTGCCGGCCAGACCTATGAAGATACGTGGAGAGGCGTTAGACGGGTGAATATCCCCGTCAAGTTGACTGGTGCGGCCGGCACGATATTTTTCGACTGGAAATCAACACTGCATGCTGCCGGCGAGGATTCTCTCAAACTGACTCTGGGTTACAACACAGCGGTATTTTCTCTCCTCTACCGTCTGAGGGGAAGAACGAATCTGTTCAATATGGACGGAATCGAATGGAAGCGCCCGAAGTGGCGACTGCCTGAAAAGATTTGGCTGATGATGAATGAGGTGTGCGGCTGCTACCTCGGCAATCACTTGATCGCGGATCATCCTGGCATCAAACGCCACCTCGAAACCCGGGTCTCCAGTGAGAAGATATCGGTACTCCTCTACGGCAGCGACGCGCTCAAAGAAGCCTCCAGGGAAATGCTGGACCGATTTGGGGTGGAACCGGGAAAATATGCGCTTCTGGTCGCCCGGCCAGAACCGGAAAATTCGATCCTTGAAACAGTACGCGCCTTTTCCGCATCAGCATCCGGCATGAAACTGGTAGTGCTTGGAAACTATTATCCAGACGGCGTTCCCTACCACAAAGCCGTCATGGAGGCGGCCAGCGACCAGGTTATCTTTCCAGGTGCCGTCTACGAGCCGGAAGTGATTAACGCCCTGCGCTTCTACTGCGGATTCTATATCCATGGCCATACGGTGGGCGGTACCAATCCTTCCCTGGTAGAAGCGTTGGGGGCGAAATCCCCGGTACTGGCCCATGACAACCAGTTCAATCGCTGGGTGGCAGGGGACGGAGCCATCTATTTCCGTGACGAAGCAGAATGCCGCGACCAAATTGCAGGCTTGGTCGGCGACCAGGCGAAACTGCAAGAGATGGCAACATCGAGCCGCCTTCGCCATCAGGAGGCATTCACCTGGCCTGCTGTCCTCGGCGCCTACGAGAGTCTGCTTCGATCCTGGGCATACGGTCCGGCATCCAAATCGTCTTCAGTGCCATCCACGGTTCAGTGGGCGAAACCTTTACAGGAGAATGAAGAATCGTAGACTGAAATTGGAGTCAAATTTGTCTATCCTGCTGGAAATTAATTGGTAGATAAAAAGGCAAATTTGACTCCTTGATGATCGCCATCTATTTCTACCGAAATTGGGTTTGGAGATTATAAGACCTAAAATCCTGATCGATAATAGTAGTTGTAATATAGATTTGTTACGCTGGCCGTAACCCCGGCCAAATGTGATTGAGACGATGCCGGTTCCCAGCGGGACATCAATAATAACTTGTAGGCATTTGGATCACTGAAATGCGAAACATCCAATCATTCGGATTACTGGCGGTCATTCTACACCTTGGCGGATGCGCAATAGCGCCGGGCATGCATATGCAGGATTCGGCGGGGGAGAGCACTGTCAGTGTGCCCGTTCGTTCCTCTGATGGAGAATACACCCAGGAAAAACTGAACATACATGAAATCACCGGTGAACTGATAGTCGAACAGGAAGCGCTTCTCTATCCGCAGTTGACTGCTTCAGCATCACCCGGACAAGCGGAATATCAGTACCACATCGGTCCCGGCGACGTTCTCAGTATCATTGTGTGGGACCACCCGGAACTAACCATTCCCGCGGGACAGTTTCGAGATGCAAAGACAGCCGGCACATTAGTCGGACCGGACGGGATGATCTTTTATCCCTACGCAGGAAAAATCGACGTCAACGGTCTTACCGTCGAAGGAATCCGGGATGCGCTGACCAGGAAGCTATCCCACTTCATAGAGAATATTCAACTCGACGTGAGGGTTGCGGACTACCGAAGCCAGCGCGTCTACGTGGTCGGAGAGGTCAACAACCCAGGTATCTACCCGGTGACCGATGTGCCGATGTCCGCACTGGAAGCGATCAACCGGGCAGGTGGTTTTACGCTGGATTCCGACCGTCGCCAACTGACGTTGACACGCCAGGGCAAGACCTACCGCATCGACATGCTGGCCCTGTACGAGAATGGAGATGCTTCGCGCAATCTTCTTCTGCAACACGGCAATGTGCTCTACGTCCCCGATCGGATCAACAACAAGATCTTTGTTCTCGGTGAAGTACGCAATCCATCCTCCTATCTGATGAACAAGGGCCGCAAGACACTGGCCGAGGCACTGGCCGATGCCGGCGGCGTCGACCAGAACTCTTCAAATCCCGCGCGGATCTATGTCATTCGCGGCAGTGACACTCCGAAGGTATTTCATCTCAACGCGAGTTCCCCTGACGCACTCATCCTGGCGGACAGATTTCCATTATTTCCGCACGATGTTGTCTATGTGGACACTGCCGAAGTGGTGCGCTGGAATCGCGTAATGTCCCAGATCCTGCCTACGATAAAGATTCTGGAGATGGCCAGCCGGACAGATTTCCCTCTGTTCCAGGGTAATGGCAATTGAACGAATCCTGGAGCGGTAGACCTTGAGCAGAGATCCGTGGCCACCGCAGCCGGGGACGCGTCACGCCCTGCCCTACCCCCCCACAGAACAGGAATTAAGCCTACACGATTACCTCGGCATCCTGATCGGTGCGCGCTGGATGATAACTGCGGTTGTTGCGATCTCGCTTCTCATTGGGGCTGCCGTGGCTTTTTTGTCATCTCCAGTGTTCGAGGCGGACGCATTGATCAAGGCAGAAGAGGAGGCGAACACCCTATCCGCTCTGGATCAAGTCAACTCCCTGTTTGCAGACCAGTCCCCGGTCAACGCAGAGATCGAATTTCTCAACTCCCGGCGGGTCCTCGGCAGAGCGGTTGACAATCTGCGCCTCGACGTAAAAGCGACTCCCCTCTATTTCCCACTGGCCGGTGAGTTTCTGGCCCGCCGTTTCCAGGGGGGCGAAGGGGATCTGGCCAAACTGCTGTTCGGCCTCGAGGGCTATTCCTGGGGTGGTGAATGGATCGAAGTCACGGAACTTAACGTGCCGGCGAACCTGCTCGATGTCACCCTGACACTGGTGATGCTGGATTCCCAGCGTTATCGACTGTTCGATCCTGACGGTGAGCTGCTGCTTGAGGGACAGGTGGGCGAGAACCCGCAACCACTCCCGGGTACAGCCGAACTACGGCTCAGGATCAGCGGGCTGCAGGCGCATCCGGGAAGCCGCTTCAACCTGGTTCGGCAGGCGCGGCTAACGGCAATCAAGGCGCTGAAGGATCGTTTCTCCGCAAAGGAAACAAGCCGTCAATCGCAATTGATTCGGTTGACACTGTCGGGGTCAAATCGGCAGGAAACCGCAGTGATCCTCAATGAGATCATCCGTGTATTCGTGGAACAGAAGTCAAGATTCCTTTCCGTGGAAGCGGAAAGGACCCTCGATTTCCTGCAGGTCCAGCTTCCCGAGCTACGCGCCGCTATGGAAAGGGCAGAGTCCGCTCTCAATGATTTCCGCCTGAAACAGGGGTCTGTGGATCTGCCGCTGGAGACACAATCCGTCCTGAAAAGCTCCGTGGCAGTTGACGCACAGACCACGGAACTGCGTCAGAACCGGGACGAGCTGCGACAAAAATTCACTGCGGCTCATCCCAGTATAGTGGCGCTGGACGCCCAACTGACGCGCCTGCGCAAGGAGAAACGCAGCCTGATTTCAAAAATCAAGGATCTGCCTGAAACACAGCAGCAGATGCTGCGTCTGTCCCGCGACGTGGAGGTTACGACAAAACTCTACACGGAGCTGCTCAAAAGTGCCCAGGAACTGCGCGTAGCCAAGGCAAGCAGTCGCAGCAACGTACAGATCATCGACCCGGCATTGACATCGAGCGAAGCGGTCAAGCCCCGCAAAGCCCAGATTCTACTCATTGCCCTGCTGGCCGGGTTATTCATCGCAATACTGAGCGCCTTCATACGCCGGGCGTTGGAACTGAGCATATACGATCCGAACCAGATCGAGGCCAGGCTCGGCATTCCAGTATATGCGACACTGCCCAACAGCAAAGCACAAAGACGCCTGAATAGACTGAAAAAGACAAGCAGTGATGATGTGTCACTCCTGGCGGCAATGCAGCCTGACGATCCGGCAGTGGAGGGATTGCGAAGCCTGCGTTCGACCCTGAACCATGTGCTCAAACAGGTACCGAACCGGCTGCTCCTGGTAACGGGACCCAAGAGCGGCGTCGGCACAAGTTTTGTGGCGGCGAACCTGGGCGTAGTACTGGCCAGTGGGGGAGATCGCGTCTGCATCATCGATGCGGATTTGCGTAATGGACGGCTCAACCACCACTTCGGAAAAAAGAGCCACCCGGGCTTAACAGAAATCCTGCTCGGGGACCTGACACTGAACGATGCATTGCAGAAAACCAGTATCGATCACCTGCATCTCCTGCCCGCTGGCGGATCAGTTGAAAACCCGGCGGAGCTGCTGATGAAGAAGCACTTTGCGAAAGTGTTGGATACCATGCAGACCCATTACGACCGCGTGATCCTGGATTCCCCGCCTTTGCTTGAAGTTGCCGACGCAGTGATATTAGGCCAACACGCCGGCGCTGCCCTGCTGGTGGTGAAGGCCGGCGAGCATAACCTGCCGGAACTGGAGCACTCGGTCAAACGCCTGTGGCAGGGCGGGGTTGAGCTGCGCGGAATTGTAGTCAACGGGACAAATAACGATCAGCGTGCCAAACACCATCCCCTGGGATGATGGGTAATTTGCACATGAATTTCCATCATCTCAATGAACACCTGATGGAGATCATCCGCGGCGCAACAACCGCCTTCGTATTGAAAGTCATAGCCGCAGGGCTGGCCTTCGTACTGAATATTCTGCTTGCACGTCAACTCGGTAGCGAGGGCGTGGGTATCTATTTTCTCACCCTGGCTATCATCACCTTCGGCAGTACCCTGGGTAAGTTCGGCACCGACATTCTGGCCATGCGGGAGGTTGCCCGGCAGGCAGCAAGGGGCGACTGGTCGATGATATCGGTGCTGCACCGCCGCTGTCTGCGCATCCTCCTGACGGCGGCGCTGCCGGTAGCCCTGCTGACAGCCCTCCTGTCCGACACCATTGCGTCGGATCTTTTCGGCAAACCACAACTGGCGGAACCTCTGCTCTGGATGTCTCTTGGCATCATCCCCCTGGCTATGTTCAATCTCTATGCCCACTCTCTGAAGGGACTCAAACGAATCAAAGCGGCAGTGTCTGTGCAGAGCGTCTGGCTACCGGCGCTCGCCATCCCCGGAGTCCTGATCCTGACCCCCGCTTTCGGCGTTGTGGGAGCCGTCTGGGCCCATGTGGGAGCAGCACTCCTCACCACCGCCATCGCCCTGTTATTCTGGAAGGGTGCATTGCAGGAATTCCCTGTCTCAGGCGGGCAGTCGCTCCCCCCTGCCCTGCTCAGCAGCGCCCGGCCATTGCTGGTAATTGCCCTGCTGACCCTGGCGATCAAATGGTCATCGACTTTTTTTCTCGGATTATGGGGGACAGCGAGCGATGTCGGCGTTTTCAACATCGCCCAGCGCACGGCTCTGCTGACAAGCTTCATCCTGATTGCGGTAAACAGCATCTCCGCACCAAAATTCGCGGAGCTGTATCAACGCGGCGACATGCAGGCATTGGAGACCACTGCAGTGGGCGCGGCACGGCTCATGACCCTGCTCGCACTGCCGGTTCTGGCTGTCTTTCTGCTTGTTCCTGACTGGGTGCTGCGGTTGTTCGGCGCCGAGTTCGCAGAGGGCGGCACGATTCTCTCCATCCTTGCCCTGGGCCAGTTCGTCAACGTGGCCACAGGTTCCGTCGCCTATCTTCTGATGATGACGGGCCACGAAAAGCTGATGAGAAATAATATTATTTTCTGCGTAGCAATCAATCTGGTATTGAACCTGATACTGGTGCCACGATACGGGATAATGGGGGCGGCGGTGGCTACGTCCGTCACCATGGCAAGCCAGAATCTTGTTGCCGCGATCCTGGTATGGCGGCATCTGGGTATTGCCACTCTGCCCTTTACAGCACGAATGGGCAAACGGGAATCACGAGTGTAATGGACCATAGCAAGTGAACTCACACACGGTGAAGCCGATCGATGTAATGATAATCGGAGCCGAGAAATCGGGTACCACCTCGCTTGTTCGATATGTCGGAAGTCACCCCCAGATCTGTACCCATGACAAACGGGAGATGAACTACTTCGTCAATGACGAGGAATTCGAAGAGGGATATCCGGCTGCCCATGCCCGCTATTTTTCCCCCTGTACAGATACTGGGATCAGGATTATCGCCAAGAGCGTCGCGGTCAGCGGAAACCCCACCGCCGTGCAGCGCCTTCATGCACACAATCCCGACATACATGTGGTACTGGTGTTGCGCAACTCAATCGACAGGGCCTATTCCGCCTATTGGCATGCCAAACGCCGGGGCTGGGAGGATTCGGCAAATTTTGAGACAGCCATCGAGCAGGAACTATCGGCAGATTGGGATGAATCCAGGGATGGCGATGGCGGCTCAACCTACCTCATGAAAGGGATCTACGCTGATCAGATAACGGCGTTACAGGTGATTTTCAGCCCCCGGCAGGTACATGTATTTACGTTTGACGAATTAAAGGAGGACCCGCTGAGCATCTGTCGTGCGCTGTTTTCAGTGATCGGCGTGGATGAAGCGTTTGAACCTGATGTCTCAGTACGTTTCAACAAGGCAGCCCAAGCCAGGTCGCCGCAGCTGGCCAAAGTGCTCTCATATCGCGGGAAGATCAAAAAAATCATCCGTCGTCTGCTGCCTCGCAGGGTATCCGACAGACTGAAACAGCGTCTTGTGGCCTGGAACGAGAAACCGCTGCAGACCCCGGCCATGAAAGAGGCAACAAGACGCAGACTCGAAGCATATTTCGCCACGCACAACAGACGGCTGGAAGAGTTGACCGGCCGCCCGTTTGACTGGTGATTCCAGGCCGATGATCAACCAGAAACTGGGCTTGTATTGCCCATTGCCAATCGGACGGGAGGATAGTCACACCCACATCGAACATTGGCATTTTTCCAACAATAAAGGTTTGTAACATGTATCTGAATGAAATCATTCCAATAGCGATCGATGCGGGCCGGGCAATCATGGATGTCTACGCCAAAGAGATCGACGTACAGACGAAGTCGGACAACTCCCCGCTCACCGAAGCCGATCTTGCATCGCATAACATCATCGTAGAATCGCTGCACAGGCTTGACCCGGATATTCCGGTGTTGTCAGAGGAGTCCGAGAGCATCCCTTTCGAGGTGCGCCGTTCCTGGACGCGCTTCTGGCTGATCGACCCCTTGGACGGCACGAAGGAGTTTATCAAGAGAAATGATGAGTTCACGGTAAACATCGCACTCATCGAGAACAACAAGCCGGTGTTGGGTGTGGTCTACGCACCGGCGCTGGACCTGCTGTTTTACGGCAGCCTGGAAACAGGCGCATTCCGGCGCAACGGTTCGGGGGAGACTCATGCGATATCCGCCACCCGGATCAGACAGAATCCCGTGCGGGTAGTGGGCAGCCGTTCCCACGCTGGAGAGAGCTTAAAGCACTTTCTCAACGAACTCGGCCCCCACAAACTGATCAGCATGGGCAGTTCCCTGAAGCTCTGCCTGGTCGCTTCCGGTGAGGCGGACATCTATCCCAGATTGGGTCCCACCTCTGAATGGGATACGGCTGCTTCCCAAGCGGTAGTCGAAGCGGCTGGAGGAAGGGTGACTGACACCGCGGGCAAGATGTTGCGGTACGGTAAAAAGGAATCGCTGTTGAATCCCTATTTTCTGGTGTTCGGTGATAGTGGATACCCCTGGCATGAACACTGCGGCAGTCGTGAATAGAAACCAAAGCAAGTGCCCGAACACCGTGATGAATTGATCTTGGACCAGCAAGGCACAGGATGCAGAACAAGGCTAAAGTCAGTGGGATCTGCTGTGCTGGCTTTCGCACTGTTTTTGGGATCATTCGCCAAGGCGCAGGCTGGGATTATCATCGACGTGGACAGCCGAACACAAGCGCCATTAAATCGCGATGTCTACGGATTTAACACCAATCTTGCCCCAGGCCATTTCGGCTTTCTCGATGACGAATTCATCAAGCATATCGGACCTCTACAACCGGTAATGTTGAGATTTCCTGGAGGCACCGTAGGTAATTTCTACCACTGGGCAGAAGAGGGATTCCGCCTCGAAGAGATGGATATCACGCGCGCGGCAAGCGTCAATCGGGAGAATCTCGACAGATACTGGTCGCTGCAGAATTTGAGAAAGGGGCGCTTCTCGTTCGACGACTTCATGGTGCTTTGTGAACGCTTTGGCATCGAACCGCTGGTGGTTGTGAACCTGTCTACCGGCACACCGGAAGAGAGCGCGGCTTGGGTGCGCTATGCCAAACAGAAGGGATACAAAATCAAACGCTGGGAACTGGGCAACGAGTTCTATATCCGTATATACCGTGACCTGATCGGTGGTCCCGGGAAATATCTGCAAATAGCACGCAGACATGCAGATGCCATGCGCAGGGAGGATCCGGAGATCCAGCTGGCCGTCCCGGCATCAGGGACCGGCTTCTTTGCCGATGCGGGATCCAAAGGAGATTATCGGCAACGATGGGACCAGGCCATGACGCAGGCCGACTTCGCCGATGCCATAGCCGTGCACGCCTATTGGCGGATGCCGGATACAGACAACCTCGACACCCTCTACCGCGACCTCTTCTCCAGACTCGAACAGCAATGGGATCCGGCGATGAAATACTATCGGGATCTATACGGCGACTTGCCACTGTGGCTGACAGAATGGAACATCCGCGGCTTCGGCAATCGCAGCATGAACAATACACAACTGCATGCCATGTTCATAGGCGATCATTTTATCCGCATCCTCAACAGCGACTCCATTACACTCGCTGATTATCATCAGATTGCGGCCAGAGGCAAGTGGCCTTCACTCTTTTCCAAAGCGAAGAAGAAGGATATGGCGCCAAAAGGTGCAACAGTAAAGCGGGCAGCATACTTTCCATTTCAACTGATCGGTGAAGTCCTTGCCAAAGCAGAAAGCCGCTACGATTTTACTATCGGCAACAATCCTAAAATCAAGGGAAGCCAGAAATTCCCGGCAGGATTTTCTGCGGTCAATGCTTCGGTCCTGGGTGGTGCGGGATCGCAATGGTATTTCCTGCTGCTCAACCGTAGCAGCGCCGAGCAGGTGCTGAAGGTGCAGATCAACGGCACAAGGCTTGCGGGACGGTGGCAGTTGGATTGTGTTGCCAACAGGGATCTCGCCGCCACCAACGGTGGGAGTAAGACGGCCCCCTCAACCGCTGCGCCCGGGGTGGCGATTTCGCGCCAGGGAGGGAGCTGGGACAGGCTCCTGTTACCGGGCAATTCATTCTGCTCAGCCATCTTTGATGGTACGCTGAGCAACTGACTGGGAATTAGATCGTCGAGTGGACCGCCTGATATTCAACGCAGCACTGATTCTCGGCGCCTATCTGCCGTTCGAATCGATGGTAATGCGTTACCTGCCGGGCGCTGACTCCCTGCAGTCCATTCTGTTCGTGGCGGTGGAAGCATCGATCTATCTGCTGTTCGTTCTGCTGCTGACCACACGCCTTGGAGACGGACGGCCTTTCAGACGCACCCTGGTTGATCTCCCGCTATTGCTGTTCGTGACGATTGCATTTGTATCGTTGGTAAAAAACGGGTCCGACCCCATGCCGGCCGTTACCAACCTTCGCACACTTCTTCGCTATGTGGTGCTCTTTTATATCCTGGCTAACCTGAGGGTTAGACCGGAGCAGATCAGAATCGTCTTTCGCCTGATCATCATTCTGGGTCTTATTCAGGCCACCATCGCAATCGTACAGTTCCTTGGCGGCGAGGGCATCAAGCAATACTTCTATTTACGCCAGATGGATACAGAGATCGCCGGCAAGACCCTGCTCACCAGAGATCCGACAACGGATCGGATCGGCGCCGGCATCGGCACCCTGGGACAACCAGGTATCCTGGCAATGTTTCTACTTATTTCCCTCTCGGTTGCCGCAAGCGATTTTTTCATGGAGAGATCACGCCCGCTACGGGAGACGCTTTTTCTCGTCGTGGCGATAGCTTTGCTGCTTCTGGGCATACTCACCACCTACAAACGGGCAGCGATAGTGCTGGGGGCCTTCATCCCCATTCTGGCACTGCTGCTCTCCGGCGACAGGCGCCGAATCGTACCGGGTATGTTATTGCTGATGATTGGGGGTGCCCTGATGATCGCCGTGGACAGCGCTATGGAAGGTGGAAACATCGTCTCCGGGCGCGAAGCACGGGAGCACCAGGTTGCGGTGTTTGAACTGATGCGCCACCTCGTGTCCGAAGAGTATTGGGACAAGTCCGCAACCGCTTCCCGACTCTGGTTCTTCAGAGAAGCGGCCGTTAGTGTATTCGGATCATTCAACCTGCTGGGATTCGGGCCTGATCCCGGTCACGCCATCCAGCTGTTTGTTGCAGACCGTTCCGGACTCAGCCAACTGCTCACCTACAACTCCTACAGGGACGTCTACTGGATGGCGCTGCTGGTTTACTTCGGAATCCTGGGATTCAGCATCTGGATGTTCCTGCTCTGGCGACTGGGACGCAATGCGAACCGTATTCGCAAATCACAGCTATCCATAACACCGACCGTGCGAAAGCTTGCCGTCACCGTGCTGATTCTTATTGTTGTCACTTTCATCTACACATTTATCGAGCGGACGCTCATCATCCGTGCGTACGCGTTTTATTTCTGGTTTCTCGTGGGGTTGCTGTCAGCTTCCGGTTATGGGTGGAACAAAGATAGCGCCAAGTCCCCCATCGAAACATCATGAATAGTATCCTGAGCATCTCGCAAATCAATTTTATCCGTGGCGGTTCGGATAAATACCGCTTCGAACTAAACAAACTACTCTCTGACAACGGTTATGAGATTATCCTGTTTTCGGCACAACATCCGGACAACCAGGCAAGCACCTGGAGCCGTTATTTCCCCCAGGGCGTCAACTTCGATGATCCTTCAGCGGCAGATCTTCTGCGATACATCTACTCAAGATCTGCGGCCAGAGCCATCGCCAGATTGTTACAGGAAAACCGCATCGACCTTGCCCATCTTCATATCTATTACGGACAGCTTACCGCCTCCATTCTTGCGCCGCTTAAGAGACGGGGTATCCCAATCGTACAGACGCTGCACGAGTTCAAGCTGGTGTGTCCGACTTACGGACTGGTGACGGCTGACGGCCCCTGCGAAGCCTGTGCCGGCCGGCATTTCTGGCGAGCGGTACAAAACCGCTGCAATCGGGGTTCGCTGGCCCGCTCCTGTCTGAGCGCCGCGGAATCGTACGTCTCCCGTTGGTTTGGCGCCAGAGACAAGATAGACCACTTCATCACTGTGAGCGATTTTCAGCGCAACAAATTGATCGATCTCGGCGCACCGGCCGACAGAATCTCCACCGTACACAATTTCATCGACACAGAGTTGGTTCAGCCCAGCTTCGAACGGGGCAGTTATTTTCTCTACTTTGGGCGCCTGGAAAAAAGCAAAGGTCTCTGGACACTGCTCCGTGCGGCGGAACAGTTGCCGGAGGTACCGCTGTATATTGCAGGCGACGGCAGCGAACGTGAGGCGCTCAAGCAGCACCTGTCCAAGCCGGGAATGGAACATGTACATTATGTCGGCTTCAAGCAGGGAGACGAACTCAGCAAACTGATCCGCGGCAGCATCTGTACCATCACCGTGTCAGAATGCTACGAAACCTTCGGTCTGGCATTGATCGAGTCCTTCGCCCACGGACGGCCCGTGGTGGCCAGTCGCATGGGCGGTATGCCTGAAGTCGTGACCGAGGGTGAAGACGGTTTTCTCATCGAAGCGGGCGACCACCAGGCACTGGCAGAGTGGATGAAGTGGATGTCAGAGCATCCGTCCGAAGCGATCGAAATGGGTCGCAGAGGCAGGAAAAAAGTTATCGAACAGTTCTCACCACAACGTCATCTGGCACAGATCGAGGCGGTCTACAGAGAGTTCCTGTAAAGGCACTGGTCTTTCAGGATTTCGGGGATAAAAAACATGGCATTACCCAATCTGATCATTGCAGGGGTGAACAAGGCGGGGACCACCTCGCTCTTCTCCTATCTTGCACTCCACCCGGAGATAGGTGCTTCGAGGATCAAGGAGACTTGTTACTTCCTGCCTCTACGCTATGCTGAACCGATGGCACCGATCGAGGAGTACACTGCACAATTCGAGGACACATCAGGCGAACGCTACATCATGGAGTCGACACCGGGTTATTTCTACGGCGGCAAACCCGTGGCGCAGGCGATCAAAAAGACCCTCGGCGATACGCACATAATCCTGATGCTGCGCGAACCTGTCGGGCGTCTGCTCTCCTTCTACCGCTTCAAGAAGACAATGCTCGAACTGGCAGCCGATCTTTCGCTGGAGTCCTACCTGGAACACTGCCGCAAAATGAGCGAAGAAGAACACTCCCGGCGGGAGAACAACGTATGGTTCGGTATCGAGGGAGGACGCTATGCCAACTACATCGAACCCTGGTTTGAAGTGTTCGGAAAACGTCTGAAGGTGGTTTTTTTCGATGAGCTCCGCACCGACACCCCAAAACTCCTGCAAGAGATCTGCCGGTGGCTGAAGATCGACGAATCGGTATACGATGAAATCAGTCTCGGCGTGGAGAACAAGACGGTGCAGTTTCGCAATCGGACTCTACAGCGAATCGCACTCTGGGTAAACGACAAAGGCGAACGATTCTTCCGCGGCAGCCCGGGGGTAAAGCGGGTACTGCGACGATGGTATCAGTCGATGAATACCGCGCAGCGGCGCGAGACCATAAGCGATGAACAGAAAGCCCGTGCGAAGGATCTCTTCCTGGAGTCCAATCGTCAGCTCAACAAGATCCTCACCGAACAGGGATACACAAATCTCCCCACCTGGCTTGAGCAGAGCACAGACAAGCGTGGATAGACAATGAGAAACATGGAATGCCAATTGCTTTTTGTTGTCGGTGCCTCACGCAGCGGAACCACCATGCTCAACCGCATTCTGGGACAACACCCTGCGGTGCTCGCGCTGAACGAACTGCACTTTTTCGGTGAACTCTGGGATCCCCGTCAACAGGATCCAAACTGGAATCGCGCTACGGCTGAAGATGCCGCCGCCGTTCTGCTGCAGCGTGTCAGGCATGGCATCTTCTCCGGAGTGCCGGATGCTGACGCACGGGAACAAGCCGGGAGACTGATCGCAGATTTATACCAGCAGCAGCCCACTGATAACTTTCCTGCGGCAGCCCTGTTCCACTATGTGTTGAGCCATCTCCCGGAGCGGGATGGCGAAATGCTGATTACTGATCAAACACCACGCAACATCTTCTATGCGGCAGAGCTGCTTGAGCAGTTCCCGGAATCACGCGTGGTACAGATCGTGCGCGATCCCCGTGCGGTGCTCTTTTCACAGAGAAAACGCTGGACGAAAAAATGGCGGGGCGCCGCAAGCATGCCTTGGAAAAACGTCCTGCGTGTGCTGGCGAACTATCACCCCCTCACCATGATCAAACTGTGGATCAAGGCGGTACGGCAGGGACGAAAACTGAAGGATCACCCGAGATATCATGAACTGAAATTCGAGTCTCTCACGCAGGAACCGGAGGAGCAACTCACATCGCTCTGCTCCTTCCTGGATATCCCCTTTGACGAGCGGATGCTCGACGTACCCCAAGTCGGTTCCTCGCATTCTGAGCATAATATCGAGAAACGGGGCATCTCAGCATCTTATTCAGCAGACTGGCGTGACCATCTGCCGAAAGGCGACATCCTGATCGCAGAAAAAACCGCCGCAGGACTGATGCAGGAGCTGGGTTACGAACCCGTTGCCCGCTCCGGATGGTATCCCTGGCTGGTGCTGCCGTTACTGCGCTTGCCGCTCCATGTTCTCGGGGCAGTTATCGCCAACCCGAAGCGTACATTGATCCAGTTGAGGGCTCTGCTGGGCGGAGGTAAAGAGACGCAATGATCGCTCAGATTGACAAACACTATGTAAAAACAGGGCCGGGCCGATTGCTGCCGCGTCTGATCAGCTATCTGCTGTTCGAGGGGCGGCCACTGACGACAAAGGGACGCTGGATCAATCCACTGGTCTTTGGCATCCATGGTGCAGCAAAAAGACTTCCGCAATTGAAGCCGGTTGAAAAACCCATCTACATCATCGGCACAGGGCGCAGTGGCACAACCATCCTCGGAGTGATGCTGTCGATGCACAGGGAGGTGGGCTTTCTGAACGAACCCAAGGCCCTCTGGCACTCGGCGTATCCAAATGAGGACCTGATAGGAAACTACAGCAGCCTGCCGGCACACTATCGCATGAACGAGACCCACGCGAGTGATGAACTCAGGATCACCCTGCAAAGACTTTACGGCGCCTACCTGCGGATGACTGGATCGCGCAGGGTAGTCGACAAGTATCCGGAAATGATCTTTCGCACTCCATTTATCAAGGCACTGTTTCCAAACGCACGTTTTCTATTCCTTGCGCGCAACGGATGGGACACCTGTACTTCCATCGACCGTTGGTCGCAGAGGCTGGGGGTTCACAAGGGTAATGAGACCCATGATTGGTGGGGAAGAGACGACCGGAAATGGCGACTGTTGGTGGAACAGCTGCTGCCGGAGCATCAGGATCTTGCCAGCCATCAGGACGAGATAATGGCCTTCGGCAAGCATACCGACAGGGCAGCCGTGGAGTGGATCGTCAGTATGCGGGAGGGACTGCAGCTGTGTGAGAATGACCCTGATCATGTCATGCGAATCGACTACGAGAAATTGACGGCCGATCCGGACACCTGGCTATCGGACATACTCAGCTTCTGCGAATTACCTGCCGACGTAAAATTTCTCGAATATGGGAAAGATACCTTGCGTCCCGTACCACCCCGCGAACCGTTTGAATTGGCAGATGTACTACGTGGACCGTTCGAAGAGACACAGCGCGAGCTCGGTTACGAATAAAGATCTGCGGGACAGAGAAATATTTTCCGGGGTATGACTCAAACAAGATGTCGGAATATTTTACAGCCGCATACTCCACTAACTGCTTATATGTATAATATCTATATAATCAATATGTTGTCTGGTTTTTTCCGAGAATTCAGAAGTTTAGTTCCTATATAATTGTAAATTCTGCTTAACAAACACTCGACCTTGATGAACTCTCTTCCTTTTTATGTCGGAATCCTTTACATGCACTCCATATTTGCTAGCTAGCAGTCGTAAATTCATAATATATTTTCTTATATTTTAAGTAGTTATAGAATATTTTAAATTCTGGCATGCGACTTGCTTATGTTCCTGTGTATCAACAATAAAAAGTGCAATTCACTATACAAAGTAGTGGCACTCTCCACATTACCAACGACTAACATACGCCGGGGCGGGAACAAGACATGAAACTATCACGAGCAATGTACGGAATCGTGTTGACTCTCGGATTACAGGGAGGGGCCTACGCAGGGGCGGTCACCTGGGATTTCACCGGAACCTCCGCATGTGATGAGTCGTTGAGCACAGGAGGGGTCAGCACCGACGCTGTGACCTGCACCACCTCTGGCGAGACGGTGACCCTCAATGCTTTTGCTCAGGTAAAAAATCCCGACGGCAGCTTCTCCCCGACCTTCAAGAACGCAAAACTGACCCGCAATAGCGACAACGGTCTCGGCGTTAACAAGGAAGTCAGCGATAGTAGCGCCCAGATCGATAATCTGGACAACATCGATCTGATACTCTTCGATTTCTTTCTGGAGGACCTGACCATCGAATTCGGCAGCGTCTCCAGCAGCGATCACTTCTCTCTTTGGCTCGGCAGCGGCCTGGATGCCCTCTACGCCGACGCAGGCAACGGTATCGACAGCTTTACGGATCTCAACTTCGTCACCCTGGAGAGCATCGCCGGATTCACCAAGACCACCGGACAGATAAGCCTTAGCAATCCCTTCAGCCTCACCGGGCTTAGCGGGGTCGACCAGATGATCATCGCGCCCGCCATCGGCCAGACCGACGACAAATTTCGCATCAAGCGAGTTAGTGTCGTGCCGGAACCGTCAACCTTGCTTCTGTTCTTCGCCGGACTGTTGTTGCTCACCGCACTCAACAGCAGGCGTAAAATGGTATAATAGCGCCTCTCTCCTCGCCTCAAATAGCACTCGATTGCGGACCAGCGCAGGGATTCGACTCAGTCCTCAATCATCCACCACACCTCCGGTATCCCAGGCTTCACCTCTTCTTAGAGAGTGCGGGTTCTGGTGACATCAACTTGAGAGCATGGAGGGGATCGGTATTTTCATACCTCAAGTTTCGGAGTTCATGGTGATGGTTGGCATGGGGTGAGGCTGTTCTAAATGTCGAACGTAGGGTGCACGCACCAGAATAAGCTGTTACAGCAACCATGGTGCGCAGGTGCACCCTACCAGATGAATAAAGATCCCCGCGAGGGGGTAATAAGTTGCAGGAGCGGCATCCTCGCCACAGTGGCTCCGTAGGTGGAAAAGTCGCGGCGGGGCACGCCGTTCCAAACGTTTCGCTGCAAGTTGCGGGGAACCGAACCTAAAGAGATGAATAAGACCACCTGACTGGCGGCCAACACATCGTACAACTGAACAAAATGAGAACAGGAGAAGGCTTCAACCAGCCAACAGCCAATTCGCGCTGACTGCAGTGCCCCGGTTTAGATCGGTCTCAATGAAAAATCTGCCACCCAGCCCTTCAACCCACTCAGGCATGCTATACAAACCCAGCCCACCGTTTTGATCGGGAGAACCTTTCGCATAGACCTCAGTGAGATCAAAGCCCCGTCCATCGTCCTCGATCGACAGAAATAACTCATCCCCCTCTCTGTGCAGGGTGATCTGTATTCGCGTGGCATCGGAATATTTGACAGCATTGTTCAACGCCTCCTGCACCACACGAAAAATCGCGGTTTTGTACTTGTCTGGAATCTGATCCTCCGACAGTGTAAACGACGTGTCGATGGCAAATCCCGGCTTCGTCTCACGCAGACGCCTGCAGTGGCATTGAATGGCCAAAAGAACGCCAAGGTCGTCCAGCACAGAGGGACGAAGCGCCATGCAAATATTACGAACCTCGGTAAGCGCCTCCCTCACCAACAGGGGCAACGAGCAAAGATTCTCCCACTCATCACCTAGATGCTCCTCGGCAGTTTCCCGTTCGATATGGGTAACGCAACGTTGTACACGCAGGCTGATTTCGGTCAGCGACTGGCAAACGGAGTCGTGCAGTTCCCGCGAGATCCGCTTTCGCTCCGCCTCCTGGGCATTGAGCAGGGAGAGTGGAAGATTCTCAGAACCCGAACTGAAATGACTCCTGCCGCAACCAGCAGTGCGGGCATCGGCCAACTCAACAGGACTGAAGTCGAGGCTCTCATACCGCTTGGCCATTTCAGGCATGCTGTTGATGCCTGGACGGCCGCGCTGTCCGCCAACAGATTCCTTGACGACTTTCAGTATTTCCATCCGATATATCCCCCGTAATATATGGCCAAGTGCTATGTTTTTTTGTTTCACGCCCGTTTACCGTCCGCTGTGCCAGGCTGTTGTTCGATGAAATACCATGCAAACCATGTGCCACAACAAAAAACCAGCACCACTAGCTTGATATATGTCACATTTCCTGAGGCTCACTCGGCGGAAAAATACTTAGTGGAAAGTATCCCGACACCGTAAATACCCTAGGTTTTTGTAACTTCTCAAAAACCCGTGGCAAGCAGTAAATAATTACAAAAAGCACTTGACAGGATTTTGGGGCAAAAAACTAAAAATCCTGTCATGGCACAACTCTGGTTTGGAAACTGTCATGGCTGATCTTGTAGCGCGCACTATGCCATTTTCATTCTTATTTCGTACAGGCTTGAGGAATGCTTTTTTTATCTCCTTAAAATGACTCCTGCGAAGTCAAATTTGAGTTTCAAAACCGGTGGTAGAATAAGGCTTATTCAGTGATTACTTTAAAAGTCCGTGAAAAAGCTGCCTCCTCTACCCGACATTCCAGAACAAGATCAAACGCCTGTTGTTAAGGCGTTACTCGGTCTGGTTGAGCAGTTAATTGAACGTGTGCAGCAACAGGATGAAGAAATAGCCTTGCTTAAAGATGAAGTCAATATTCTTAAGGGTGAGAAAAAACGGCCCGTCTTTAAAGGTAGCAAACTGGACAAAAACACCGAACCCGATACTTCATCAGAATCACCCCCTAAAAAACGTCCAGGTTCTCGAAAAAAGAAAAAGACCCAGAAGCTGGTGATTCATGAAGATAAAGTGATTAAGCCTGATGTGCCCGTTCCACCGGGTTCACGATTTAAAGGCTATCGAGATTTTGTTGTGCAGGACTTGAATATTGGTACGCAT
>QGON01000050.1 GCA_003660235.1 bacterium endosymbiont of Escarpia laminata
TATCCCGCCGATAGTTTTGATTTTCTGGGGTATTGCTTCCGAGCGAGGCTATCGCGCAATAGATGTGGCAAGTACTTCGTGAATTTTTCACCGGCGATCGCGCCAAAGGCCAGGAAATCAATCTATGCGGAAATCAGGGATTGGCATATACCGCGTAGAAGCGAAACCTCGATCAGATTGCTGGCACAGATGATCAACCCTGTTGTTCGTGGCTGGGTTGAATACTATGGCGCCTTCTACAAATCGAGTTTGCTTTTTCTGGTACACCTCTTGGACCGTCTGATCTTGAAGTGGGTTAGGCGAAAATACAAAAAGCAGGGTGGCAATCTCAAGAGAGCGAAGCGTTGGATAAAGCGGGTTAAATCCCGGCATCCAGAGTTGTTCGTACACTGGTCGTTACTTCGTGCTAGCTGACTGAATGATAAGAGCCGTATGAATCGAGAGGTTCACGTACGGTTCTGTGAGAGGCTGAGGGGGAAGCTCCCTCGGCCTACTCGACCAAGCGCATTAACTCGGACAGCCAAAAGCGCTGTTTGTGCGAGTTTGGGGTCAGAGTAAAAACTCTTGGAGCCGACCCAATTTCCGGGATGTGTCGATACCGGTTGTTGGGTCGAAAGCTCCTTATGCCCTTTCTTAGCCGTGAACGACCATATTGGCCATGGAACCCAGCGATCGTTGACCATCAAACCTCAGAGTGCTCAGTCATTTCGACTTCTGACAATGGGAGCATCAGCGTCATCGGCCTCAGTGGGGAATCTCTGAACCCGCACTTCAGGTACCATGCCTTGGCCTCTTCAGACAGGGCATGGACAAGCAGAGCCCGCACCCCCGCATGGCGTGATACGATCAATGTTCGGCGTATGGCATCAATTAGCAGGCCGCGCCCGATATTTTTGCTCTGGTGTTGGCTGTCAACCGCCAACCGCCCAAGTACCATAACCGGGATAGGATCAGGCATATTTCGTCGCACACTTCCCGGCGTATCACCTCTGGCCACCGCTCCGGTTGCCAGGGTGTAATATCCGATAACCTGCTGATTCTCATCACAGACCACAAAGGTTCGCGAAGCGCCGGCGAGTTCATTTTTGAACGCACGGCGTTTCAACCATTCATCCAACGTGGCCTGCCCACATTTGAGGCCATCCAGCTCATGTTCCTGAGTGAGCGGTTCCGGTGGTTTCAGTCTTCCCACGGTGCTTTCGTCTTCATCAACTTTTGCAGTGCTGGATTGTCCTCAACCGGGGCCACTAAGGCTTTTTCGAAGACTTCGAATTCGGCTGCATCGAGATGGAAAAACTGCTGGTTCATTAGTACATTTTCCGCTTCACGACAGACCACTTCCAGCATGAAGTCGGAACGGCTTTTGCCGAGCACAGCAGCCGCTTTATCGATCAGGGATCGCTGTATTGGCAAGGCTCTGAGGTTAATAGGCGCATCTCGAATGGTGGAATGTGCCATGATTCATCTCCTGTATATTGAATAGATACACACTAGCGTATATCTATCTGATATACAATATGGGCGTTGGATTCAAATTTGGCGACCTATAAAGATGTTTTTTCGACTGCGAAATAAGAAAAATTTAGGGACAGACCACGATTTCTTATGATCAGTTTTTAGTAAATCGTGGTCTGACCCCTATTACACCCTATTACACACCTATTACAGAAACCGGCTGGACAATAACCATGAAAAATCTAGGTAAATTCGCCTCTGGAACTTTGGGGCGTGATTAGGCAAACTGCGGGTGAACAGAAGCTGCGACCAGGTGTAGTCATGCATGAAATCCTACTTAAGCTCTACCGCGACCACGTCCATTTTTTTAAATTGATGGATATTTTCGAAGTCGAACTGGATCGTCTGAAACAGGGAGGCATGACCTCGAACGATTTGATCACGGAGGTTGTGAACTACATGCGAGACTACTCCGACACCATTCATCACCCGATCGAAGATCACCTCTACCAGATTAACCTGGCGCGAACAGACGATGGGCGCGAGGCGCTGGAACAACTGCTGGTTCATCACCAGGCGATTATGAACATGACACGTGAATTCAGGCTGGCCATTGAACAGTTGGGTAAGCCGGATGGTCTCTCTATTGATGAAGTGGAGAAGCTGGGTCGAGACTACCTGGATCATCAGCGCAGCCACATGACGTTTGAAGAGGAGAAGGCCTTCCCGTTGCTGGCTGAACAGCTGGGCCCGGAAGATTTCGACTATGCCAGCGGGGCATTGCCAGCTGACCAGGATCCATTGCTGGCACCAGGGTTACAGGAGCGTTACCCGGCTCTGCACAGCTATTTACAGAAACACGGATAATGCTCTTCTGCGTGTCCTGGGTTTCCTAAACTATGAAAAATAATAGGGGACGTAATAGGGGACGGGACGTAATAGGGGACGTACCACCAATACGGGAAAGGGGACGGATTTATTCTGTTGGGAAGTTGCTAATAATAAATCTGTCCCCTTATTCCAGTGGAGCTTGGGTACGAGCGGAATAAATTATTGCCCTTTTAGTCGTGTCTGACTATAGTCACAACCATGGTCATCAAAATATCTAAATCAGCATGAAAGAGCAGACAATCAAGGCGTCAGAGTTCAAAGCAAAATGTCTACAGCTAATGGATGAGGTAAGTGAGACGGGCAAGGAGATCATTATCACCAAAAATGGCCGACCAGTTAGCAAAATGGTCCCGATCAGAAAGAGGCCAAAAATGCTGTTTGGCGGCCACAAGGATCAGATAACAGTTAAAGGCGACATCATTGAACCGCTTGATGTTGAATGGGATGCAATGCAGTGATTCTGCTCGACACCCATGCCCTGATCTGGCTTGATCAGGGCAGTGACAAACTGGGCAGCCAGTCACGATCGGCAATTGACGCAGCATTTGGGTCCGATTCCCTAACTGTTTCTGCTATTTCATTTTGGGAAATCGCCATGCTAAAGCGCAAGGGACGACTGCAGATGCCGCCAGTAAAGCGCTGGCGTCAGGAACTACTCAACAGCGGACTCAATGAGATTCCCGTGGACGGGATGATCTGTATCGCCTCCATTGGGCTGCCCCACTTTCACCCTGATCCCGCCGATAGGATTATTGTTGCTACTGCCACCCATCATGATGCGACGTTGGTGACTGCCGACACTAAAATTCTTGCCTGGAATGACGAACTAAAGCGAATTGATGCGCGTAGCTGACGCACATCAGGACCCCGTGATATGCACGCGATACAAACAATAGGGGACGTACCACAGTTTTTTCGTTGCCTGCTGACTCTGATCAGATGACCTAAACTCTACTTAGGTCATTATTGGTCAGAGATTCATGCAAGATCTCCATGGTTTTCTGCGGCGCCCGCGGGAGGAGGCGGCCAAGGAACATCCCAAGGTTCGTATTCGCCACTGGGGTGAATATGTCGACGTCATGCCTGATACACAGGCGTCAAGACAGGCGAACCGCTGCATGGATTGCGGTACGCCTTACTGCCACCACTACTGCCCGGTGCATAACATCATCCCTGAGTGGAATATGTTGGTGGAGAGCCGGGACTGGCGCCGTGCCTACGATCAGCTGGATACGACCAACAGCTTTCCTGAGATCACCGGGCGTCTCTGCTCCGCCCCCTGTGAAAACGCCTGCACCCTCAGTCTCGCTCAATTCCCGGTCACGATAAAAAATATTGAGCTTGCGATTGCAGAGCGCGCCTGGTCGTCCGGCTGGGTGCAGCCCCAGCCCAGCGTTCATAAACGGGATCAACGGGTGTCGGTCATTGGTTCAGGTCCCGCTGGTTTAGCCTGTGCCCAGCAGTTGGCACGGGCGGGTTATAGGGTGACGGTCTTTGAAAAAGCGGATCGCATCGGCGGTCTGCTGCGCTACGGCATCCCAGATTTCCGGCTCGATAAGCGCATAGTGGATCGTCGTCTGCAACAGCTCGAAGCCGAGGGCGTCTCTTTCCGCACCGGGGTTCATGTTGGCGTTACGATGGCTGTGCCGGATTTGCAACAATCGGCGGATGCGGTGGTATTGGCTTGTGGTTCGGCTCAACCCCGCGAGGCGGTTGTTCCTGGCCGTGAGTTGCGGGGTATCCACTATGCTATCGACTACCTCTCACAGCAGAACCGGCGGGTCGCGGGGCATAAGAGTGATCCGGCATCCGTGATTGACGCCAGAGACAAGTCGGTGGTGGTGATTGGTGGAGGGGATACCGGCAGCGACTGTCTGGGTACGGCAATCCGGCAGGGGGCGAAAGTGGTGACTCAGGTGCAGTACCATGAGCGGCCTTCAAAGGAAGCCGATGTGTTGGAGCACTGGCCGAAACCGGTACCGCAAGCAGGTGAAACAGATACAGAGGCGGAGGGTGCGGAGCGTATCTGGGGCTGGGATACCTGCAGTTTTGAGGGGCGTGACGACAGCATAAGCCATGTGGTTATGCAGCGTCTGTTGTGGATTCAACAGGCGGATGGCCGTTGGTCGAAGCAGCCGCTGCCTAACCAGCGGTTACAGATGTCGGCCGGGCTTGTGCTGCTGGCGATGGGGTATGCCCATCCCGTGCATGCGGGGCTGCTGGAGCATTTAAGGGTCGCTCTCGATCACCGTGGTAACGTGGCGGCGAATGCGCAGGATTATCAGACCAGTGTCAGGGGTGTGTTCGCCTGCGGTGATGTGCGCCGGGGGCAGTCTTTAGTGGTATGGGCGATTCGCGAAGGGCGGCAGTGTGCGCGGGCGGTGGATATCTGGCTTTCAGGATCGAGTGATCTGCCCGGGATATGATTATTCGCTATTGGCACAGATGCCCGGGCAATGTGTAGGAACGAAGGATGGAGTCAGATGTTATCACTGCCTGACGTGGCGCGCTTGCGTCAGTGAACTAAAATTAGAGTAGGGATGATGGAGACCCCCGAGGTTTGGGGTTACTCCAAAGCCAGTGAGTTGGCGTTGATAATAGCGATGTCCTCCCCGGTCTCGTTTCCCCACAGCCGTTACATCGAGGCCGGAGTGGTCTATCGAATCTTTAGGAGGTTGTCATGAAAGTCTTTATGTTGATGGCAGGTAGCGGTCCGTTGATGATTCTCACCTCTCACACCTCGATAGAAGAGCCTGAGATGTTGGAAAAACTCGCAAGTAAGGGTATCGATAAGTTCCTTGCCTATGAAGTTCCCTTCGATCTGGCCAAGGCGCGTTACGGCGGTCACTTCACCGTAGTGGCCAATGATCTGCACGAAACCGATGATCTGAGGGTGCTGGACTACAATGGTGAGCGGGCATTTCGTCTCTTTACCTTTGCTGAGCTGGGGCCGGTAATGATGCATGAGCCGGTAGAGGCGAAGCGGGCTGCGTAAGACCCTGTTTGGGATGGTGCAGGGACGGAGTCAAATTTGACTCCGTCCCCTCATGGCATAAGGGGTCATGCGGAAGAGGAATGGCTGTCGAGCTGTTTCAGCTGTGACAGGGTTGCCCCTTGGGTCGTCCTGTTGTCGATGGGGTCCAGAGGTTTGCTGAAGCGCCCTTTGGTCGGCAGTACCACCAGGTCGATGGTGGTTCCACCCGCCTGGAAACGGAAACCGGGTATTGTCTGTTTTGAACCGTCGCCAAACTTCATTCTCCATTGGCGCTCATCCCAGGGGATGTGCAGGTCCGAGAGGGCAAAGATCACCTCTTCCGAGGTGTCGGCAGAGAGGTGCAGGCGGATTGGGCTGTTCCGATCGGCAGTGCCGTGCAAAACAGGGCCGACCAGCAGTGGCTTGAAACGGGCAAGTGCGCCCATGGCTTCCATGGCGAGACGGCGCAGACGTTGCAGTGCTGTCGCCTGATCCTCTCCACGAAACAGACGCTGTTGCTCACGCAGAGCGCTTTCGATCTCATCGCGATTGGGCATCAGGCGTCTGTTACCGAGACCAAGCCGGTCGGCTGCCTTTTGGCAGGCGTAGTTGTAATCTCCTGAACGCAGTTCGGTAAGGATACGAGCTGCCTCGTAGGCGATGCGGCGCTGGGATTCCCGGTTATTCGCTTTCATGCTTCATGGGTGGACGCTGATAATGGGGATAGGATTTTGCCAGAGATTAAAATTTAAAAAGGATCCTCCTCCGGGGCCGGGGCGTCCAGATTCTCCGTTTCCGGGAGGCCGGCTGTCCCGTTCACCTGCTTGGGGATCTCAGGGGCGTATTTCTCGCGAAAGACCTCAAAGATTGCGCCCTTGTGACCGGCGTTCACCGGCTTGCCGGTCTTTACGTCGATGCGCATGGTCACCATGCCCTCCGGCATCTCCAGAGGCACCTCTTCAATGTCCTCCAGTCCGGTGCGCATGAAATGGATCCAGGCGGGCAGGGCGGCGCGCCCCCCGACCTCGCCTCTGCCGAGGGGCTGAAAATCGTCGAATCCGATCCAGGCGATGGCTACCAGATTGCGGTTGAAACCGTTGAACCAGGCGTCACGCTGATCGTTGGTGGTGCCGGTTTTACCCGCGATGTCCTTGCGGCCGAGCGCGCGGGCTTTGCGGGCGGTGCCGCGCTGGACCACGTCGCGCATCATGGAGTTCATCAGGTAGTGGTTTTGTGGAGTGATGACGCGTTCTGCGCAGCGTATCCCCGCTTCGCCGGTTGGCTCTGCAGTCGCTTCAGCCGCGTCAGTTGGTCCTTTCGGTGCAGCGGAGGGTGGCGGTTCTTCGCAAATCTGTACCGGGTTGGCCTGAAAGATGGTCTCGCGGTGGTCGTCTTCGATACGAACGATGAAGAAGGGCTCGATGTGGTAGCCGCCATTGGCCAGCACTGAATAACCCTCCGCCATCTGTAGCGGGGCGACTGCGCCGCTGCCGAGAGCCAGTGAGAGATCGCGGGGCAGTTTACCCTTGTCGAAACCGAAACGGGTGACATACTCCAGGGTGTGCTTGATGCCCATCGCCCGCAGGAGGCGGATGGAGACCAGGTTACGGGATTTTGTCAGGGCGTACCGCAGACGGGTGGGACCGAAAAACTTGCCGCTGTAGTTTTCCGGGCGCCAGGAGGCCTCCAGCGCCGGGTCATCGAACACCACCGGTGCGTCGTTGATCAGACTGGCGGGCGTGTATCCGGCTTCCAGGGCGGCGGAGTAGATGAAGGCCTTGAAGCCGGAGCCGGGTTGGCGCCTGGCTTGGGTGATGCGGTTGAACTTGCTTAGATAGAAGTCGTAGCCACCGACCAGCGCAAGAATGGCACCGCTGTCAGGATCCACCGAGACCAGCGCACCGGCTGCCTTGGGGATCTGCGCCAAGCGCCAGTAGGGTTCACCCTCTTTGGGTGTTTCGCGGTGGATTCTGATCAGATCCCCAGGTTGGAGGATGTCGTCAGCGGTTTTGGGTTCGGGGCCCTGGTGGTCCGAGTCCTTGAACCGCCGGGCCCAGGAGAGGCCCTGCCAAGTCAGTGTAATCTGCTGCTCCGGTCCCAGGTAGAGCCCGGCGTTTTGCCCGTCGGTGCTAAGCACCACGGCTCCCTGCAGATCTGGAACAATCTTCTGCTCCCCGAGAAGTTTGTCCATGAGCGCTGGGTCTGGGGTTTCCCCCAGGTCGATATGTGCCTCAGCACCACGGTAGCCGTGCCGCTTGTCGTAGGCATGCAGTGCCTGGCGAATACCTGTGTTGGCGCTCTCCTGCAGTCGGCTGTCAATGGTGGTGTGGATAGTATAGCCATCAGTGTAGGCGGTGGTGCCGAATCGCCTGACCGCTTCGGCGCGCACCATCTCGGCAACATAGGGCGCCTCGACCTCACTCATTGCCCGGTGCAGGGTTGCAGTCACAGGGGTGGCTTTGGCGGCATCGTGCTCGGCGCGGGAGATAATTTCCAGCGTCAGCATCCGTCCCAGGACGTAATTTCGGCGCAACAGGGCGCGGCTCGGATTGGTCACAGGATTGTTGCGGGAGGGGGCTTTGGGCAGGCCAGCGATCATTGCGATCTCAGAAAGCTCAAGTTTTCCTACCGGCCTGCCGTAATAGACTAAAGAGGCGGCACCAACACCGTAGGAACGGTGCCCGAGATAGATCTTGTTGAGGTAGAGTTCCAGGATCTCCTCTTTGCTGAGTTCGCGTTCGATCTTCAGCGCAAGAAAGATTTCGTTGAGCTTGCGGGTGAAAGTCTTTTTGTTACTGAGAAAGAAGTTTCTCGCCACCTGCATGGTGATGGTACTGCCGCCCTGGCGGCGTTTTCCTGTCAGCAGCAGTTGGCCGGCGGCACGAAGGATGCCTTGATAGTCGACGCCGGGATGTTCGAAAAATCGGTCATCCTCGGCGGCGAGAAAGGCCTGTATCATGCGTTCGGGAACCTCATCGTATTTGAGGGGTTCCCGGCGTTTTTCGCCAAATTCGGCGATCAGCTTGTGGTCACGACTGTAGACGTGCAAGGGGACCTGGAGTTTGACATCCTGCAGAATATCGGTGGATGGCAGATCGGGTTCCAGGTAGATATAGGCGGCACCAAGGCCGCCCAAACCGAGCAAAAAGAGTCCAATGAACAGGAATAAAGAGATTTTTATCAGTCGGGACAACAACTTCATGCGCTGGTTCACAGAAAAGGTTGGCCCTCAGGGACCAGAATGAATCGGTGAGAGATCCTATATTAGCAAATTTACGGGAAGGTTTATTGTAGTGAGTTGCAAAAAATGGCTTCACAAAAAAAACATTTACTGCTATATAGTTACTTACTCAAGTTAAAGAGATTCCTCGTTTTTTGCGGCACGAAAGGAGAGTTTTGAAAACCGCATGTTTTTCTTCGGACGAAAAAATCCGCCCCTGATAGGCATAGATATCAGTTCGACAACGATCAAGTTGCTTGAGTTGTCGAAGAATGTCGGGCGCACAGGTGCGATGTACCGGGTGGAAGCCTATGGCGTGGAGCCACTGCCACCGAATGCGGTGGTGGAAAAGAATATCGCTGATGTCGATGCGGTCGGGGAAGCTATCCGGGCCGTGGTCAACCGCTCGGGCACCCGTGCCAAGCAGGTCGCGGTTGCGGTTTCCGGCTCTGCAGTAATCACCAAGGTCATCTCCATGCCGTCCGCCCTGTCGGACCAGGATATGGAGAGCCAGATTCAGCTTGAGGCGGACCAATATATCCCCTATCCGCTGGAAGAGGTGAATATCGACTTCGAGGTGATGGGGCCTTCCGACAAGAACCCCGAGCTGGTTGATGTTCTGCTTGCAGCCTCTAGAAGCGAGAATGTGGATGACCGGGTCGCGGCGATGGAGCTGGCAGGACTGAATGCCGCAATCGTCGACGTTGAGGCCTATGCGATGGAGAACGCCTGCACCCAGCTGGTGGACCAGTTGCCGGAGCGGGGAGTCGACCAGACCATTGCGGTGGCGGATATCGGCGCCACCACCACCACCCTCAATGTCTTGCACAACAACAAGATCATCTACACCCGTGAGCAGAATTTTGGTGGCCGTCAGTTGACCGAGGAGATCCAGCGCCGCTATGGACTCTCCCTCGAAGAGGCAGGTATGGCCAAGCGGCAGGGCGGCCTGCCGGATAATTATGTGCCGGAAGTGCTGGAGCCATTCAAAGAAGCGATGGTCCAGCAGGTCAGTCGCTCCCTGCAGTTTTTCTTCTCCTCCAGCGCCTTCAGCAGTGTTGAGCACATCGTGTTGGCTGGGGGGAGTTCCTCCATTCCGGGAGTCGATGAGTTGCTCGAAGAGAAGCTGGGTACGCCGGCGTCGGTGGCGAATCCCTTCGCCAATATGTCGGTGTCATCCAAAGTGAAACCACAGGCACTGAGTGCCGATGCACCGGCGTTGATGATTGCATGTGGTCTGGCCTTGAGGAGCTTTGACTGATGGCGCGCATTAACCTTCTGCCATGGCGCGAAGCCGAACGCACAAAGCGCAAACGCGAATTTGGTTTTATGATTCTCAGCGGAGTCATTGTCACCATCGCGGCCATCTTTTCCATGCACATGCATATGGAGAGCCTGATCTCGGCGCAGAATCGCCGCAATACCTACCTGCAGCAGGAGATCGATGTGGTCAAGCGGCAGATCAGGGAGATCAGGGATCTGGGCAAGACCAAAGCCGGCCTGTTGGCGCGCATGGATATCATTCAGCAGTTGCAGAGCAGCCGTCCTCAGATCGTGCATCTGTTCGATGAACTTGTTGCCACGCTGCCCGATGGCGTCCATCTGACGAGCGTTAAACAAAACGGGGCGTTGGTGTCGGTAGCGGGACGGGCACAGTCGAATGCCCGTGTTTCTGCTTATATGCGCAACATTGAACGTTCGGAATGGCTGGGTAATCCCCGTCTCGATGTTATCGAGAACAAGGAGGCGACCGGTACCGGGATGAGCCACTTCAAACTCACTGCGAGCCAGCTTGCGAGTGGCGGGGAGGCGACGCAGTGAACATGCAGGATCTGAACGAACTCGATTTTAACAACATCGGCGTCTGGCCGGGACCGGTTAAGTTTGTGCTGGTGCTCATTGTCTGCGCGCTGGTTGGTGTCGGTGGCTACTATCTGGATACAGAAAAGCAGTTTAAACAACTCGAAAAAGTTGAGCGGAAAGAGGTTGAATTACGCAAGACATTTCAGGAGAAACAGGCAAAGGCCGCCAATCTGGATGCCTACAAGAAGCAGTTGGAAGAGATGAAGCAGTCGTTTGGCGCCATGCTTCGGCAACTGCCCAACAGGACAGAAGTGGCCGAATTGCTGGTTGATGTCTCCCAAACAGGTTTGGCCTCCGGTCTCGAGTTTGAGTTGTTCAAACCCCAGGGAGAGGTGCCCAAAGAGTTCTATGCGGAGCTGCCGATAAAGCTGACCGTAACAGGTCAGTATCATGAGTTTGGCGATTTTATCAGTGGTCTTGCCGCACTTCCGCGAATTGTCACCATTCACGATATCAATATCAGTCCGAAAAAATCCAAGCGGGGCGGCAGCGATAGACTGGTGTTGCAGGCGACTGCCAAGACCTATCGCTACCTGGATGAGGAGGGTGAGCAGTGAGTCGTATCAGTAAAATGATCGGGATGCTCGCCTGTGTGCTGCCGGTGCTGTTTGCCGTGGGTTGTGCCAAGCCGCAGATCAATGATCTGAAGAAGTTTGTGGCGAAAGAGAAAACGGCAAGCCCGTCACAGATTGAGCCGATTCCGGAGATCCGCCAGATCGAGACTTTTCTCTACGATCATCAAGACAGGCGCGATCCTTTTGCGCCCTCTTCGGAGCAGCCGTCTGCTGAGCGAACCGTCGTTGAGAGCGGGATAGCTCCCGATTTCAATCGGCGCAAAGAGGAGCTTGAATCCTACTCCCTCGATACCCTTCGAATGGTTGGCACTCTGGAGCAGAATGAGATCGCCTGGGCCTTGGTGCAGACGAGGGAGGGCACTATTCACAGGGTGCGTAGTGGTAACCACATGGGCCGTAATTACGGGCGGATAACACAAATTTCGGAAGAGAAGATCAACTTGACCGAGATTGTGCAGGATGGGTTGGGCAGCTATCGTGAACGCCCGGCATCGCTTGCGTTGACAGAATAGTTCTGAGGAATTGCGAGATGAACGTTATGCCTATGGCATTCTGGCGTAGAGGGGAGAATGCCTCAGTCGCTGCTAACCAAAAGAGACGCGGTCACGCTGTACTCTTTTTGCTCCTGTTGTGGACGCTTCCTGCGCTGGTTTGGGGTGGGGCTTCACTTGAGGACATTGATTTCTCGGCGCTTCCTGGAGATCGGGTGCAGATCACACTGGTCATGTCGGGCGAGGTGCCTGAGCCGACCAGCTTCACTACTGAGTCCCCGGCGCGTATCTCCGTGGATTTTGCCGGTGTCAGCAGTGGCCTGGCTTACAAGAGCCTGCAGATTGGTATCGGCGCTGCGCACAGTGTCAATGTCCTGGAAGCGGGAAACCGGCTGCGCTTGGTGGTCAATCTGTTGAATTCAGTGGCTCACCGGATTGAGACTCATGGTGGTAACGTTGTGATTACCCTCGATGCTGGGGGTCGCGATACGGCGGAGTCCGCAAAGCCGGTGGCCGCTGCAGGGAATGCCGGACCTATGGCGCAGACCCCTGTGTCTACGGAGACAGAGGCGGGAGAAGGGATCATTGGAATTGATTTTCGTCGTGGCGAAACCGGTGAAGGCCGGGTGCTTGTCACGCTTGCAGATTCCGCTATCCCGGTCGACGTGCGTGAAGAGGGAAACCGCGTGGTGATGGAGTTCCTTGGCACCACGGTTCCGAGGAGTCTGATCCAGAGTCTGGACGTGACGGATTTCGCCACGCCGGTGACGCTCGTCGAGACCCGGCCACAGGGAGACAATGTGGTGATAGAGATCACGGCGACCGGCGAATACGATTACATGGCCTATCAGACAGGCAATGTCTTTGCTGTTGAGTTACGGGGCCTGAGCAAGGCGGAAAAAGAGGCGCAGTTGAAAGAGCGTATGGTCTTCTCCGGGGAACGCCTCTCACTCAATTTTCAGGATATCGAGGTGCGTTCCGTACTGCAGTTGCTGGCGGATTTCACCGAACTCAATCTGGTCACCAGCGACACGGTCAGCGGCCGCATTACACTGCGTTTGAAGAATGTTCCCTGGGATCAGGCGTTGGATATTATCCTGAAATCCAAAGGTCTCTCCAAGCGCAGCACTGATAATGTGATCATGATTGCGCCAGCGGAAGAGATCGCGGCGCGCGAGCAGTTGGAGCTGGAGTCGCAGCAGAAGATCGAAGAGCTGGCCCCGCTGCGTTCCGAGTTTGTACAGGTCAATTATGCCAAGGCAGCAGACCTTGCGGTGCTGCTGAAGTCCTCGGAGAATCGTCTGCTTTCCGTGCGTGGTAACGTGACGGTGGACAAGCGAACCAATACCCTGCTGCTGCAGGATACAGCGGCCAAACTGGAAGATATCCGCCGCTTGTTGCAGAGGCTGGATATTCCGGTGCGGCAGGTATTGATCGAATCCAGGATCGTGATTGCCAACAACGACTTCGCCAGGGATCTGGGTGTTCGGTTTGGCGCCACGTTTAACGCGACTTCCGGTGACAGTGGTGGTTTGTTTGCTGGCGGTATGCCTGGCCACATCGCTTACCCCAGTGTCACCGGCATCGAGAATCCTGCTGGCTCAGGTCAGGAGTCGCTGATTGTCAATCTACCGGCGACTGCACCCTCCGGGGCGTTGAACCTGCTGGTGGGCAAGGTGGGCTCCTACCTGCTGCAACTGGAGATCTCCGCGATGCAGAAAGAGGGCCGGGGCGAGGTCATCTCCAGCCCCCGGATAATCACTTCCGATCAGAACAAAGCATCCATCAAACAGGGTGTAGAGATCCCCTATCAGGAGGCCACCTCCAGTGGCGCCACTTCGGTGAGCTTCAAGGAGGCGGTGCTGAAGCTGGATGTCACCCCGCATATCACGCCCGATGACCGGATCCGGATGGATCTGGAGATCAACAAAGATAATCCTGACTTCTCAAATAGTGTTTTGGGTGTGCCGCCGCTCGAAACCCGAAGGATTGAAACCACGGTGTTGGTCGATAACGGCGAAACGGTGGTTCTGGGTGGTGTTTTTGAACGCACCAAGACCAACAATGTCGAGAAGGTTCCCTTCTTTGGCGATCTCCCCTACGTGGGTGTGCTGTTCAGGAAAAATGAGCAGAAAGATGAGAACAGGGAGTTGTTGATCTTCGTGACTCCCAAGATCCTCAAAGATTCATTACGGGTTCGCTGATTTCGTCACCACTGTTTAGGTTAAGGCTAAAGGCGCGCCGAATGGCGCGCCTTTTTGTTTTTTTGGAAAGGATGACTTGCCGCTGCCGGTAAAATCTGGCATATCTGCTGATTATGAAACGAAATCAGAATCTTTTTCTTGTGGGACCGATGGGTGCCGGCAAGACGACCGTTGGCAAACAGCTGGCGGAAACCTTGGGTATGGTGTTCGAGGACAGTGACCGGGAGATCCAGCGTCGAACCGGTGTGGATATCCCCACGATCTTCGAGTTCGAGGGTGAGGAGGGCTTCCGTAACAGGGAGCGGGCCGTCATCGACGACCTCTCGGCGCAGGACGGTGTCGTACTGGCAACCGGTGGTGGCGCTATCCTGGATGCGGACAACCGGCGCAATCTCTCTTCCAGAGGCATAGTGGTCTATCTCTACTGCACGCCTGAGCAGCAGTACGACCGGACCTATCGTGATCGTAACCGCCCGCTGTTGCAGACCGAGGATCCTCTGGCCAAACTGAAGGGTTTGATGGTGCAGCGGGATCCCCTCTACCGGCAGACTGCGGATCTGGTGGTGATTACCGAGCAGCGTAACACTCAGTCTGTGGCTCGCGAGGTTCAGGAGAAACTGGAAGCGTTGGATTGATGGCTCACAGACAGTAATGAAAAGGAACCCACTTGAACGCAGCAGTTAACAGGCTCGAGGTGGATCTGGGGGAGCGCAGTTATCCCATCTACATCGGTGCCGGTATCCACGACAACGCAGATTACTACCGTCGTCATATCAGTGGTACACAGGTCATGGTGGTAACCAATGAAACCATCGCGCCGCTCTATCTGAAAAACACCCTGCAGGCGTTGGATGGCTTCGAGGTTGCCAGTGTCATTCTGCCGGACGGTGAGCAGTACAAGACCCTGGAAGTCCTCAGCCGGATCTACACTGCGCTGCTGGAACAGCGCTTTACCCGCAAATGCACCCTGATTGCCCTCGGCGGAGGTGTGATTGGCGACATGACCGGTTTTGCCGCCGCCTCCTACCAGCGGGGCGTGCCCTTCATTCAGGTGCCGACCACGCTGCTCTCCCAAGTCGACTCTTCGGTGGGTGGCAAGACGGGGGTGAACCACCCGCTGGGCAAAAACATGATTGGGGCCTTCTATCAGCCCAAGGCCGTACTGGCGGATATAACGACACTCAATACCCTGGATGACAGGCAGCTGGCATCGGGCATCTCCGAAGTGATCAAGTACGGACTCATCAACGACCGGCCATTTTTCGAGTGGCTGGAGGCCAATATGGATGCGCTGCTGGCCCGTGATCCTGAAGCACTGGCCTATGCCATAGAGCGCTCCTGCCGGGACAAGGCGGAAGTCGTGGCGGCGGATGAGAAGGAGGCGGGTCAACGAGCCCTGCTGAATTTTGGACACACTTTTGGCCATGCCATAGAGACCGGCATGGGGTATGGTGAGTGGCTGCATGGCGAGGCGGTCGCCGCCGGCATGTGCATGGCGGCAGATCTTTCCCATCGGCTGGGCTGGATGGAGGGTAAAGATCTTGAGCGTACCTGCCGCCTTATTGAACAGGCTGGACTGCCGACGGATCCGCCCAGGGCACTCTCCAGCGAGCGGTTCATGGCGTTGATGGCGGTGGACAAGAAAGTATTGGACGGAAAGCTGCGGCTGGTGCTCCTGCATGGGATTGGGGCGTCAGTGGTCAGCGACGATTTTGACCGAAAGATGTTGCAGGAATCCCTGGACCAGCAGACGATCTGACACACGGATTGGCCGGCGGAGGGCGGGCGAACAGTGGCAAATTCCGATAACTATTTCAGCACGTTGGAGCTTGCTCAGCGGCAGGACCTCATTCGCCACCTGATCGAGAATAGTGAAGTTGTGCCCTTGGTGCGCGGCCCTGGTGGTATCGGAAAGAGTGCCATGGCGGCACAGATACAGCTCCATGCACCTGACTCCTGGGCGGTCTGCCATTTCGATGCAGACCCGACGCTGCAGCCAGAGCTGCTGCTGGCTCATATCGCCCGTGGCTTTGGGCTGGCTGATGAACATCCTGGCCTGATGGATCTGCTGATGGATCACTTCGAGCATCTACACCAGCAGGGGCGTGTGCCGGTTGTCCTCCTGGATGATGCACATCTGCTGCCGCCTGCCAGCCTGATTACGCTGCTGCGTCTGTTTGAACATCAGGTGGAGGGAATCTCCCAGGTCAGTATTGTCCTCTTTGCCAACACCCAGATTGATCTACTCCTGGCGACGCCCCAGTTGCAGGCCATGTCTCACCATGCGTTGCATGTCATCGATATGCCGGTAATGGGATTTGAAGCCGCTAAGGCATTCATGGGCTATCTGATCAAGACGGAGGGCTTGCCTGAAGCGCTCGCCCTGGATGATGGCCTTCTCGGTCGGATACATCGTGAAACTCAGGGACGGATTGGACCGCTTGGGGAGTCGATCCTTGAAGCCATTAGCACCAGACCGGTCAGCTCCAGGGGTGTGAAGACGGGCCAGTCCACCTTTCGTTGGTTGTTGATCGCTGTGTCTGCGCTGATTGTTGGCGGGGTGTTGTGGTTTCAGGAGGAGATCAATCGTCTGTTTGTGGCAGGGAAATCAGCGTTGCCAGAGGTGGAGGAGAGGCAGCAGACCACGCCGGCGCCGCAGGAGGTGCTGACCCTTGATCGCCGCACCATTGAACCGGCGCAAGAGAAGGCGCCTGTAGTGGAGGTGATTCCGGAACCGGATTCTGCGTCGGCAGAGGATCAATATCTCGCAGAGATAGATGTCAAGGAGCCAATCGAGATTCCTGTGGAGAGGGAACAGGGGGTCGAGACGATTGATGCGGCACCGCTGTCTGCAGAGCCGGCGCCGCCGACAGAGCTGCAGTCTGCCGGAACAGGCAAACCATCGGCGGAGTCTGCTGCTGTCGCTGAATCTGATGAAGAGGTGCCTGAGGTGGCTCAGATCGAAGCCGTACCAGAGCAGATAACGGAACGAGCCATCGAGCCGGAAGTTCTCCCGGAAAAGGTGCGGCTGCCGGAGGCGGCCCCTGAGCCGCAGGTGCCGCTTGATCCCTTGGACAAGAACAACTGGTTGCTGGAACAGAATCCTGAGCATTACACATTGCAGTGGATCGGTGTCGAGCAGCTCGCCTCGTTACGGCGGTTTGTGGCGCGACATGGTTTGGAAAAACAGGCGGGATATATCAGGACAAAACGCAAGGGCAAGGCGTGGTATGTGTTGCTCTGGGGTGTCTATCCTGAACGCGATGCGGCGCAGAAGGCGAAACGAAAGCTGCCTCGTTCTCTGAGGGGTAGGGACGTCTGGGCGCGTACAGTGGGTTCGCTGCAGCAGGAACTGAACGCCTCGTTTCCGTGAATTGGACGCGCAAGTTTTTTAAAATCATAGTGTTGCGTCGCCACTCCAAGCTATTTCCGGGGCAGTACAGCCCCGTAATTTTTGTGTGAAATCGTTCCAAACTGGCCTGATTGTCCAATCTCAAGTATCCTACGCGGTCCTGTGCGCCCCGATATCGGGGCGGGTTGGTGGGTGCGCGAAAGGGCTTTCCCGCCAATTAATTTTATTGTCAGGTTATTGCATACAGGTCCTTCCGGCGGAGCGTATCCGCTATCAGGACCCGAACAAAAACGAGGTTTGCAATGGGCCAAGGTGCTTTACCACCGAAGCAGGGACTCTATGATCCCGCTAACGAACATGATGCCTGTGGTGTCGGCTTTGTCGCCAACATCAAAGGTAATAAAAGCCATCAAATTGTCCGGCAGGGTCTGGAGATTCTGGATCGACTGACCCATCGTGGCGCGGTCGGCGCAGATCCGAAAGCGGGTGACGGCGCAGGCATTCTGCTGCAGATCCCCGATGTCTTTTTCCGTGCCCAGGTCGATTTCGATCTGCCTGAGGCGGGGGGGTATGCCATTGGCATGCTTTTTCTGCCGCAGAACGAGGCGAGCCGGAACGAATGTGAGGAGACTGTCGAAAAACTGGTTACCGCCGAGGGTCAGTCGGTCATCGGTTGGCGCGACGTACCCGTGGACAACAGTGGCCTTGGCTACAGTGTTGTGCCCACCGAGCCGGTCGTACGGCAGATATTCGTCAGTCGTGGCGGTAACTGCGTCGATCAGGATGCCTTTGAGCGCAAGCTGTTCGTCATCCGCAAGCAGATCGAGAAGCTGATTCGCGCAGCGGAGATGGAGGGCGGTGAATCCTTCTACTTCACCTCTTTCTCATCCCGTACCATCGTCTACAAAGGCATGCTGCTCTCGGGACAGGTGGGTGAGTATTTTAACGATCTCAATGACGAGACAATGGTCACAGCCCTGGCGCTGGTGCATCAGCGTTTCTCCACCAACACCTTCCCCACCTGGGATCTGGCGCATCCGTTTCGCATGATCGCTCACAACGGGGAGATCAACACCCTGCGTGGCAACGTGAACTGGATGGCCGCCCGCAGAAGCTCCATGGCTTCGGAGATTCTGGGTGAAGATCTGGATAAGATCTGGCCGCTGATTCCTGAAGGGCAATCCGATTCGGCCTGCTTCGATAATGCGCTGGAGCTGCTGGTGGCCGGTGGCTACTCTCTCTCCCACGCGATGATGATGCTGATTCCAGAGGCCTGGTCCGGCAATAAACAGATGGACCGGAAGCGCCGTGCTTTCTATGAGTACCATGCTGCGCTGATGGAACCCTGGGACGGTCCGGCTGCGGTCGCCTTTACCGATGGCCGCCAGATAGGCGCCACCCTGGATCGAAATGGCCTGCGCCCCGCCCGCTATCTGATTACCGACGATGACCTGGTGGTGATGGCTTCGGAGATGGGTGTGCTGGATATTCCGGAAGAGAAGATCGTCAAAAAATGGCGGCTGCAGCCGGGTAAGATGTTCCTCATCGATACCGAAGAGGGACGCATCATCGATGACGTCGAACTGAAGGCCAATATCTCCGGCGCCCAGCCCTACCGGGACTGGCTCGACAAGACCCAGATTCACCTGGATCAGCTGCCCGCCGACGTGGCGCCGATGGCGCCGGATGCGACTACGCTGCTGAATGGTCAGCAGGCGTTCGGTTATACCCAGGAAGAGATCAAGTTTCTGCTTATTCCGATGGTGATGACCGGCATGGAGGCGACTGGCTCCATGGGCACCGACCTGCCTCCGTCCGTGCTCTCCAACAAGTCGAAGCACCTCTCCAGCTATTTTCAACAGAACTTTGCCCAGGTGACCAATCCGCCGATCGACCCGATCCGCGAAGAGATCGTCATGTCTCTGGTCTCCCTGATCGGTCCCCGTCCCAACCTGCTGGGAATGGCGGATGCGGGTAGGAACATGCGCCTGGAGGTGCCGCAGCCGATCCTCACCAACGGTGATCTGGAACGAATCAGGCACATCGAGGACAATACCGGAGGGGCGTTTCGCACCAAGACCCTTGATATGACCTACGGGATCACCGAGGGTGCTGAGGGTATGAAAGGGGCGCTGACCGCACTCTGCGAGCTGGCCGAGGCCAAGGTTCGGGAGGGCTATAACATCCTGATCCTCTCCGATCGCAAGGTCGATACGGATCGCATTGCGATCCCTTCATTGCTGGCGACTTCCGCAGTGCATCACCACCTGATCCGCAAAGGGTTGCGCACAGAGTCGGGTCTGGTCGTCGAGACCGGCGCCGCGCTGGAGATCCACCACTTCGCCACCCTCGCGGGTTACGGTGCGGAGGCGATCAATCCCTATCTGGCCTTCGACACTATTGATGCGCAGCTATCCAGTCTGCCTGAACCACTGACGTTCAGCGAAGCCCAGAGCCGTTACATCAAGGCGATCGGCAAGGGTCTGAAGAAGGTGATGTCGAAGATGGGTATCTCCACCTATCAGTCCTATTGTGGTGCGCAGATCTTCGATGCCGTGGGCCTGCACAGCCGTTTCCTGGCTGACTATTTTACCGGTACCAGCACTACCATCGAGGGCGCCGGGCTGGCGCAGATCGCCGAAGAGGCAAGGCGTTGGCACGAGGCGGCCTACGGTGGCGCCGAGATCTATCGCAAGCATCTGGATGTGGGTGGCGACTACGCTTACCGCATCCGTGGCGAGGCGCATAGTTGGTCTCCTGACAGCATCGCCAAGATTCAGCATGCGGTGCGCAGTAACGACTGGGATACCTACCAAGCATTCGCCCGGCAGATCAACGAGCAGAATGAGACTCTGTTGACCCTGCGTGGCCTGTTCGAGTTCAAGTTTGCGGATCAGGAAATCCCACTGGACGAAGTGGAACCGGCAAAGGAGATCGTCAAGCGCTTTGTTACCGGCGCCATGTCCTTTGGTTCCATCTCCTATGAGGCGCATTCGACGCTGGCCATCGCGATGAACCGTATCGGCGGCAAGTCCAATACCGGCGAAGGTGGTGAGGAGTCCGAGCGCTTCAATCCACTGCCGGACGGATCCCCAAATCCCGAACGCTCTGCGATCAAGCAGGTTGCATCCGGGCGATTTGGCGTGACCACAGAGTATCTTGTCAACTCCGATGACATCCAGATCAAGATGGCCCAGGGCGCAAAACCCGGCGAGGGTGGTCAGCTGCCTGGCCACAAGGTCAACCAGCAGATAGCCCGGGTCCGTCACTCAACTCCCGGTGTGGGTTTGATCTCGCCACCGCCACACCATGATATCTACTCCATCGAGGATCTGGCTCAGCTGATCCACGATCTGAAGAACGTGCAGCCCAAAGCCCGTATCAGCGTGAAACTGGTCTCCGAGGTGGGTGTGGGCACGGTTGCTGCGGGCGTCTCCAAGGCCCATGCCGACCACATCACCATCTCCGGTTACGATGGCGGTACTGGCGCATCGCCTCTGACCTCCATCAAACACGCGGGTTCACCCTGGGAGATTGGTCTCGCCGAGACCCACCAGACCCTGGTGCTGAACCGTCTGCGCAGCCGAATCGCGGTGCAGGCCGATGGTGGTATGCGTACCGGACGCGACGTGGTGATTGCCGCGCTGCTGGGCGCCGATGAGGTCGGTTTTGCCACCGCTCCCCTGATCGCCGAGGGTTGCATCATGATGCGCAAGTGTCATCTCAACACCTGTCCCGTGGGCGTTGCAACGCAGGATCCCGAACTGCGCAAGCGATTTACCGGCAAACCTGAGCATGTGGTGAACTACTTCTTCTTCGTTGCCGAAGAGGTGCGCCGCCTGATGGCCAGGCTCGGTTTCCGCAACTTCCAGGAGATGATCGGTCAGATGGATCGCCTCAACATGCGTAGCGCCATCGATCACTGGAAGGCACGGGGTCTCGACTACAGTCGACTGCTGACCAAGCCGGTCGCTGCTGAAGGGGATGTGGTCTACAACAACGAGACTCAGGATCACGGTCTCGATAAGGCAATCGACAACGAGCTGATCAAGCAGGCTGCGCCTGCCCTTGAGAATGGAGAAGCCGTTAAGATCGAGATCGATATTCACAACTACAACCGCACCTTCGGCACCATGCTCTCGGGTCGCCTGGCCGAGAAGTATGGTTTTGCCGGCCTGCCGGACGACACGGTCTATATCAAGGCGAAGGGTACTGCAGGTCAATCCTTTGGGGCCTGGGTGACCAAGGGCGTCACGATTGAACTCTCCGGTGAAGGCAACGACTATGTCGGCAAGGGGCTTTCCGGTGGGCGTCTGGTGATCTATCCGCCTGCGCACTCCAAGATCGGCAAGGCGGAAGAGAACATCATTGTCGGCAATACGGTGCTCTACGGCGCGATCTCCGGCGAGTGCTATTTCAATGGTGTGGCGGGCGAGCGCTTCTGCGTGCGCAACTCCGGTGCTACAGCGGTCGTGGAGGGCGTGGGTGACCACGGCTGTGAATATATGACCGGTGGCGTCGTGGTCTGCCTTGGTTCTACCGGGCGCAACTTCGCGGCAGGCATGTCTGGCGGAATCGCCTATGTGCTTGATGAGGAGGGCGGTTTCGAGGATCGCTGCAATATGGCGCAGGTTGAACTGGAGCCGATACCCGCGGAAGATGATGCGCTGGAAGAGCTGGAGCATCAGGGGGGTGATCTGGAGACCCCTGGCAGGGTCGATGTCAGTCACGATATGACGCGTTTTGATGCAACCCGTCTCAGGCAGCTGATCGAGAACCATCTGCACTATACCAACAGCGCAGTAGCGAAGAATATCCTCGACCACTGGGAGAGCTCTCTGTCGAAGTTTGTAAAGGTTATGCCGGTGGAGTATCGCCGTGCCTTGAAAGAGATGCAGGCACAACAGGTCAGAGAAGCCAGCAGCAAGGGGGGTCGTTAAGATGGGTAAGCCCACAGGTTTCAAAGAGTATGCGCGTCAGGATCGCACCTATGCGCCGGTTGCTGATCGCGTGGTCCATTTTGAAGAGTTTGCCATTGCTCCCGGCGATGAGGTGCTCAGTCAACAGGGCGCACGCTGCATGGATTGCGGTATCCCCTTTTGCCACAACGGCTGCCCGGTCAACAACATCATTCCCGACTGGAACGATCTGGTCTACCGGAACGACTGGAAAGGGGCGATCTCGGTGCTGCACAGTACCAATAACTTTCCCGAGTTTACCGGTCGTGTCTGCCCGGCTCCCTGCGAGGCGGCCTGCACCCTGAATCTGGATGATGTCCCGGTAACGATCAAGAATATCGAATACAGCATCATCGAGAAGGCCTGGGAAGAGGGCTGGATCAAGCCGCAGATTGCCGAGCACAAGAGCGGCAAGCGGGTGGCTGTGGTCGGTTCCGGTCCTGCCGGCATGGCTTGTGCGCAGCAGTTGGCGCGGGCTGGCCATGAGGTGCATCTGTATGAGAAGCAGAACCGCATCGGTGGTCTGTTGCGTTACGGCATTCCCGACTTCAAGTTGAATAAGAAGATTATCGATCGCCGCATGGCGCAGATGCGCTCCGAGGGTGTCGAATTTCATACCAACACCCATATTGGGGTGGATCTGCCTGCCAGGCCGCTGATGAATGCGTTTGCTGCGGTTGTGCTGGCGGGGGGGGCGGAGCAGCCGCGTGATCTGCCGATTCCGGGTCGCAAATTGAAAGGCGTCGAGTTCGCGATGGACTTTCTGCGCAGAAACAGTCATCGGGTACAGGGTGACCAAGTGGAAGATTTCATCTCCGCCGAAGGTAAACATGTCGTGGTGATCGGTGGCGGTGATACCGGTTCCGACTGTGTCGGTACATCAGTGCGTCATGGCGCGCTTTCGGTGACCCAGGTGGAGTTGATGCCACAGCCGCCCGAGAAGGAGGACAAGGGTACCACCTGGCCCGATTGGCCCAACAAGATGCGTACCTCCACCTCTCAGGAGGAGGGTTGTGAACGCCTGTGGTCGGTGGCGTCAAAAGAATTTATCGATGATGGTAACGGCAACCTGGCCGGTGTGAAGTGCATTAAGGTGGCGTGGAGTCAGGATGAGAGCGGCCAGTGGCAGATGTCCAAGATCGAAGGTTCTGAATTCGAAATCAAAGCCGAACTGGTGACGTTGGCGATGGGTTTTGTCCATCCGGTCCATGAAGGCATGCTCGATGAGCTGGCAGTGGAGCGTGATGGACGCGGCAACGTCAAAGGGGAGACCGATGGTGCTGACGCCTACAAAACCTCCCTGGACGGCGTGTTTGCTGCCGGTGATATGCGCCGCGGCCAGTCGCTGGTGGTCTGGGCGATACGCGAGGGCCGCCAGTGCGCGAAGGCAGTAGACGAGTTCCTGATGGGAGCGAGTGATCTGCCGCGCTGATTGCAGGTTTACGCGATTGTGAAAACGGGGGCCTGGAGCCCCCGTCTTTTATTGGGCCGTCAGTCAGGTCAGATGAAAGACCGTGAGTTCTCCGTTCAGATTGAAACGCCAGTCGATGTGGGTCCAGGTGGGGGCGAGTTCCACCCCGCCGATATTGAATTTTGCGTAGTGCTTCTGCACTACTTCCTGCAGCTCCTGCGGTGTGAGGCCGCTACAGATGATGTCGTAGGCGTTGGCTATCGAGTGCTGCGAGGTTGAAGAGAAATAGGGACTTTCCGGCGTCCTGAATCCTGACCACTCCCGCTGGCCTCCGTCACGATAGTTATTGATGATGAAAGGCCGGCCCACATAACGCCTGATCTTCACGAGATTTTTGTAGGCGCGACGGTTGACGAAATTCCAGGATCGCTGGTCCCCGAACTTTTGGTAGATGCTTGGGGGAACCAGTTCGGCGATATGGAAATAGTTGGGCATGGCGCAGTCTCCTTTTAGTCACTCTCTTGTCTGGGAAAACTGTTTCCGGACGGATACAAGTCAGTAGCGTGGTGATTCGTAGGCCGCCTCTTCATCACCCTCCACGATGGGTTTGACATAGATTTCAACCCGGCGATTCAGCTGGCGTCCGGCTTCTGTTGCGTTGGTGGCGCGGGGTTCCGACTCGCCTCTCCCTTCGGTGCGGATGCGGGCTCCAGGTACGCCCCTGTCCTCAAGATAGAAGGCGACATGGTCAGCGCGTCGGCCGGATAGGGTTTCGTTGTACTCATTGGAACCCCTGTTGTCTGTGTGGCCGATGATGTGCACCACGGTCTTGTTGTACTTGTTCAGCAGTCTGGCAAGCTTGCTCAGGGTCGGTTTGAAGGCTGGGGAGATGTCGGCGCTATCGAAGGCAAAGGAGACTTCATTGTTGACGCTGAGCTTCAGGGTGTCGTCTTTCAGACGCTCGATCTCCACATCGTGACGCTCCTGCTCCTCTGCCAGGCTCTCCTCGAACTCCCTCTGTTGATCGTCCATATAGTTACCGATGGCAGCGCCTGCCAGGGCGCCTACCGCTGCACCGACGAATTTCCCTGATCTATCGTTCATCTGGTGTCCGGCAACTGCGCCGACTACCGCACCGATGGCAGCGCCGGTTTTTGCCCGTTGGTGAGGATCGTTCGTAGTACAGGCACTGAGAAAGAGCAGTAAAAGCAGTGCATGGATAAGCGGCTTTGATTTCATAGTGATAGGTAATTCTTTGAGTCTGGGCCTGATCGCCGGGAAGGTGAATTGTAGGTATGAGATTAGCAGGTTTTTATGTTTGATGAATCAGATAGGGGGGGTATCATCATGGCTGATGTCCGCAAAGCCTGTTCAAGACATTTTCTTGTCCGGCGTGAAGCAGAATCAACCCAATCTGATGGCAGTAACCAACACTGCAAGGTGAGTATACATGAGTGAAACCCTGATGCTGTTGCCCAGTGCTCAATTCGAGCGCATTCGGCTGGTGCGGATTCCTGACGACCTGGATACCAATGAAGCCTATCGGTTTGCCACGGGTATCATCGCGCAGGCGGAAGAGTCGAAAACAGGCTATGTCTGGGAGGATATTGCCGAGGCGCTGGAAGGACGCGGTTTTGAGCCGGTGGCACATATCCTGGGACCTGAACTGGATTAATCAGGCTCAGTTGGCTGTTCGCAGGCCGGTTCAAACTTGCGGGGGCTGGAAAAACGGTTCTTTGGACCCGGCTTTCTGCCGGGTCCGCTACGCTTGATCAGGCCCTAGTTACTCGACGTCGTCGAACTCATCCATGTCCATCTGCAGCAAAATGGCTTTGCGCAGCAGTTTCTGTTCGTTGCGCATGGTCTTTTTCAGACTGCTGATCTCTTTCTCCAGCTCTTGAATCCGATAGATAAACTCATCGGCGTTGGCCATCATCTCCGGTGCTGTATTTGAGGCGGACAGATGTCCGCCAGCGCCACGAGAGGGCAGTTGCGAGACGGAAGCGAGCTGCTGTTGTCCCTGGGTGCTGGGCTTCTGGTAGCTGACTTCCTGCTCCAACTCCTCGATCACGGCGTCTACCGCTTTCTTGTCCATGGTGTGCAGCTCTTCCAGGCATCCGTACAGCATCAGGCGGTCACACATGGAGTTGATGCGGCGAGGCACGCCCTCGGTGAAGTCGTAGATTTGTTGGAACACCTCATCGGCAAACTCCGGATCGCCTTCCCAGTCGACCCGCTGTAAACGGTGCTTGATATATTTTTCGGTCTCGTCGCTGCTTAACGGCTCCAGATGGTAAGAGGCGATGATGCGCTGGCGGAATTGCTCCATGCCAGGGCTCTGCAGCGTGCGCTTGAACTCCTCCTGGCCGAGCAGGAAGGTCTGTACCAGGGCCTTATCCCCGACCTGGAAGTTGGAGAGCATGCGCAGCTCCTCCACTGACCGGGCAGGAAGGTTCTGCGCTTCGTCCACCACCAGCAGTATCTGCTTGCCCTCGGCGTGACGGGTGCGGGCGATGGCTTCGAGATTGTGTAATAACGTGGCCTTGTTGAGGCCTTCATGGGCGAGACCAAAAGAGGCGCAGACCATGCGCAGCATGTCGTCAGGATCGACCTGGGTGGTAACCAGCTGGGCCGCCATGACGTTTTTGTTGGAGAGCTCCTGAAACAGGTTTCGGACCAGCATGGTTTTGCCGGTACCTATGCCACCGGTGATCACGATAAACCCCTCACCCTGCTCGAGTCCGTAACGCAGGTAGGCCATTGCCCGATTGTGCCCCTTGCTGTTGAAGAAGAACTTGTGGTCGGGTGTCAGCTGAAAGGGTTTGCCTTTCAGTTTGTAAAAATCGTCATACATGTTTCGGTTGCCTGTGATTCCCTGGCCAGAATTGCCGGGCAAGTGGAAATAACCATGAATTTTCTGTTGGACGAATACAAGCACAAAGGTTGATTCGACCCTTCAGGGGGCTGATTATGCTATGAAATCGACAGTTTGCCTACTTTGTTTGATGGGGAGAGGTGTGACCATCTGTTACAGATGAGCGAAATGCGAAAGGTTGGGAGAAGTTGGGGAGTTGACGTTCCATGGCTGGCTCACTATCTTCATGGGTAGACAACGAGTGCATCAATCGCTGCCGCTGATTGGCAAAGTACGGATATAGAGTGGCATCTAAACATGCCGCACAGTTTTTATACCTTTAGATTTCAACTTCATAATGAGAAGAATAAGGAGTATTTATGCTGCAAGCCGGTCAGAAGGCACCCCCTTTCCAGTTGCCTGACGCGGATATGTACATGGTCGATTCCAGTGATTATCTGGATAAGAAAAACCTTGTGCTCTATTTCTATCCCAAGGATGACACGACGGGTTGTACGATCGAGGCAGTGGAGCTGTCCGATTTAATGGAGGATTTTGAAAAGCTGGATACCCTGGTTTTCGGCATCAGCCGTGACAATTGTGCGAGTCACGCCTCTTTTCGCGACAAGCATGGGTTGACGGTACGCCTGCTGGCGGACCCCGAGGGGGAAGCTTGCGAGGCCTTTGGCGTCTGGCAGGAGAAGGAGGCACATGGCCAGAAACGCATGGGAATCGTGCGTTCCACGTTCGTCATTGACAAATCGGGCGTGGTGCGTGAAGCGCTCTACGACGTGAAACCCAAGGGACATGCCTGGCAGGTTTTACAGTTGGTCAAGTCGCTCTGAGCGTGATCCTGATGCAGTGTAGGTCAGCGAATGCTCCCTCCCTGACCTCCGGCATCATTGGATTGGCGCAGGATGCGTGAATGAAACTGCGTACTCAGATCCTGCTGTTTCTCTTCCTGTTTGGTCTGGCTCCACTGACCGTGATGGTGGTCTCCAATCTGCCTTTTGTCCTGGACCGGCTGGAACTCTTCTACCATAAGGCGCATCTGCAGAATCTGCGGGTTGATTTCAGGGATCTTGATGAGCACCTGGCCAGTCGTCATGAAATGCTGCGACTGCTGGCCAAACTGCCGGAACCGGGCGGTGCGTTGGGAGAATCCGGGGTGGAAGACGAGGCGCGGGTGAACTATACCGGGTGGATCAATAAGGTTCTGCGGGACCAGTTTGATATCATCCAGATCCTCTTTTTGGACGATCAGGCAAGACCCTATTTCTGGTTGGAGCGGAATTCACGAACTCAGCGGTGGGAACCCACTGCCACTCAGCCCGATCTACCGAATCTGGAGATGAGACTGGCGGGCATGCGCCAAGAGCTTGGAACCGTTGCGGTAAGTCTGATCAGCCTGAACCCCGCAGCGGCACACGATGATCCCAGACGCTTCATGACGCTGCGGATGATCAGTCCGATTGAAGGCAGTGGTCCCCAAGGTTTCGGCAAAACCGTTGGGGCGGTGGTTGCCAATATCGATGTCGGTGGCATGGCCAGGGCTTACCGGAATACACTCTGGGTCAACAATGACGGTGTCTATCTGGAGGAGCAGATCTCCGGTGGCCAGACGCCCCGCGCCTTCACCGATTTTGCAGGTCTGAAAGAGATCTTTACGGTGGGCAAGCTGGCTCTTTGGAAGGGAGATGCCGGTCAGCAGGTTATCTGGGTGCCGATGTTCATGACAGAGGATTCGGGGCCGCTCTGGGTTGGACGTGCGGTGGATCCGTCACCGCTTTCCAAGTTTCGTAATACGCTGGTCATGCGCGTACTTACCATTGTCTTTGTCGTCTCGCTGCTGGTGTTGTTATCAGCCCGGTGGATTGCCTTGACCGTTTCCCGTTTTGGTCAGACCCTGACGGAGGGGGTCGGACGGGTATTGCGTGAGGATGAGCCGGTTCGTTTCCATTGGCGGGGGTCCAGAGAGGTACGGGAGCTGGGTGAGCAGTTGACGGTACTGGCCGAGGCGCATACTCACCACTCGGAAGAGCAGCGGCAGCACGCCCGCCAACTGGAGGAGTCGAACCGTTATAAGTCGGAGTTTCTGGCCAATGTCAGCCATGAGCTGCGCACCCCGCTGAATTCCATCTTGCTGCTCTCCAAAATGCTTTCGGAGGGGCCGGAGGCATTGCATGGAGCGCAACGCAAACAGGTTTCGGTGATCCATGAGGCAGGGGCAGATCTGAAAGCGCTGATCGACAATATACTCGATCTCTCCCGCATAGAGGCGGGGCAGGCCAGTTTCAGCCTGGAGCGAATTGATCTGCGGCGTTTGATCGAGGAGTTGATGGAGCTAGTGAAGCCCCAATTCGATGCAAAATCCCTCTCTTTAACAGCAGATATCGCCCTGGACGCCCCAGAATCCTTTATCTCAGATCATGAGAAGGTGCGGCAGATACTGAAGAATTTTCTCTCCAATGCGGTCAAATTCACCAAAAGTGGTGGGGTGACGATACATGCCTATGAGGGCGAAGATAGCGCCCGTCCGGTCTGTATTGGGGTGGCGGATAGCGGCATCGGAATCCCTGGCGACAAGCTCGGGGAGATCTTCGAGGCGTTCAAGCAGGCTGATGGCTCCACCAGCCGTCGTTTTGGTGGCACCGGGCTGGGTCTGAGTATCAGCCGGGAACTTGCCCATCTGATGGATGGCGAAATCAGGCTGGAGAGTGAGGAGGGAGAGGGTTCAATATTCACCCTCTGCCTGCCGCTGGAGTTCGATCACTCCGATATTGACGCGGCGCTGCTGGAGCATGTCGAGCCCGAGGTGCTTGGATTGCAGGAACATCAGCCGGAACCGTCGACAGAGCCGGAGGATGCGGTGATGCCGCAATCTGCAACAGCCGGGGAGGCGGATTTCAATGGCAAGCGCGTATTGTTGGTTGATGATGACCTGCGCAATCTGCTGGCGTTGACGCCCCTGCTCGAAAGCTGGGGGTTGGAGATCACGGCAGCGGGGGATGGCAGGGAGGCGCTGGAGACCCTTGAAGAGGACCCGGAATTTGCCATTGTGTTGATGGACATCATGATGCCGGAGATGGATGGCTATGATACGATCAGACATATCCGCGAAGATGGCCGTTTCAAAGGGCTGGCCGTAATCGCGCTCACCGCAAAAAATACGGCGTTAGATCGGGAGCGGTGTATAGAGGCAGGTGCGGATGATTTCATCCCAAAACCGATCGACGCCGATGAGTTGAAGGCGTTGATTGCCCGGCACCTGCCGTTGTAACTGACCGGTTTCACAGCAGCAGACAGACCAAAAAGAGAGATGAAACGTTACTCCGGGTTCAAGTTGCTGATCGTCGATGATCATGAGCATAACCTGTTTACGCTCAGAACCCTTGTCGAGCGGCATATGGATGTGGAGATCTTCGAGGCGACCTCCGGCCAGCAGGCCCTGGATATTGCGGTCAAGGTGCCGGGTATCGATCTGATCATTCTGGATGTGCAGATGCCCGAGATGGACGGATTTCAGACCGCATCGATGCTGAAGATCCGCAACAAGACCAAAGACATTCCCATCCTCTTTCTCACGGCGGCCTTCAAGACTGAAGAGTTCCAGCAGAAGGGGTATGAGGTGGGCGCCGTAGACTATTTACTCAAGCCCATCGACGATAACCAGCTGATCAACAAGATCAGTACCTACTTCCGTCTCATCGAGAAAGAGCGCCAGATGAACCGGGTGCTGGAGCAGAAGGTGGCGGAGCGCACCGCAGAACTGGCTGCCGCCAAACTGCATCTGGAAAATATCATCACCTACATGGGCGAGGCCCTGCTGGTGCTGAATCCCGAGGGTGGGATCGAATCCGCCAATCCCGCCGCCTGCCGGATGCTCGACTATACAGAGAGTGATCTGCAGAGCCTGTGGATCAGCGACGTGTTCGAGGAGGCGGAAGAGGAGCAGGCCGGGGCTTTTTTCGGCACCTGGCTCGAGGCGTTGATTCGTACCGGGGCGATAAGCCGCATCGAAGCACGTTTCATCGCCAAGGATGGGCGCCGTGTACCGATACTTTTTGCCCGTACCGCAGTCAAAGATCAAGATGGTAAGATCAGCCATATTATCTGCATCGCAAAAGATATGACCGGATATATTCGTGAAGAGGATGCAGCTTAGGAGTCAGTTATGAGCGAGCCGAACGAACCGCAAGCGACCGAGGAAGATACTGCCCTGACCGCCAACGCTTTGAAAGCGATGGCCCATCCGCTACGATGGAAGATACTCTGCTCTCTGGGCGAGAGTGAACTCTCCGTCGGCGAGATCGTTGACAGGACAGGCACCTCCCAAAGTAATATCTCCCAGCATCTGGAGCAGCTGCGCAACAAGAATATTGTGGTCTCCCGCAAGGAGGCGAATCGAATCTACTACCGTATTCGCAATCATCAGTTGCTGGATCTCATCGGTATCATGCGCAATGTGCTCTGCCCCGCCAACCTCGATGACCGTTACCCCAGGTCCTAAGATGGATGCGCGGCTGATTGAACTGGAGACCCGGCTGGCGTTTCAGGAGGAGAATATCCAGTCGCTCAACCAGTCGGTGGGGCATCAACAACAGATTATAGACAGCCTGCAGCAGGAGATTGAGGAGTTGCGGCAGCGTCTCCAGGCGTTGAGCCCTTCGCCACTGGAGGGGCATACCGACGAACCCCCGCCTCCGCACTACTGAGTCTGCGCTCACACCCTCCACACCCGGGTTCTCATGTCCAAAACGCCTCCTGATGCACTGCTGCTGCTTGCCACCGGCTGCGCCCACTGCCCCGTAGTCCTTGAAGCCCTGAGTCGTTTGCTCGAAGAGGGGCATCTGGGGCGTCTGGAAGCGGTCAATATCGTGGAACATCCTGAAGCGGCTAAGGCAGTGGGGACGCGCAGTGTTCCCTGGACCCGCATTGGGCCGTTTGAGCTGGAGGGGATGCACAGCCAGTCTGAACTGGCGCATTGGTGCGAGCTGGCCGCCACCGGCAAGGGTTTTGGTGAATATTTCAGCCATTTGCTTGAGACCCAGCGCCCGCACAAGGTGGCGGAGGTCATTGAGCGTGATCCGGCATCCCTGACCAGCCTGTTGGCGTTGCTCGAAGATAGCGGCACACCGATGGCGGCACGCATAGGCATCGGCGTGGTGATGGAGGATCTACAGGGGAGCGAATGGCTGGAGGCGGCGGTGCCTGTGCTGACACGGATGGCTGATGCGGCCGAGGCCAATATTCGCGCCGATATCGCCCACTATCTAGGGCTTGTTGCTACCCCGGAAGTTATTCCTGTGCTGCGGAAATTGCAGCAGGATGAACACCCGGATGTGAGAGAGATTGCGACAGATTCTCTGAATGAGCTTGCTCCATAGGTAGGCCGGTTCAAGCGTTGCGGAACCGGCATTCCCTAGCACTCTGCCAATTCGGGAATGTCTGATCCGCTACGCTTGATCGGGCCTACGTCAGCTTTTACGATAATAACGCATCAGGAATTTTTATGGATCGACGGGAACAGATACTCAGCGTGCACGCCCTTTTTATCAACGAAGTGGTAAAGAGCGGTACCGATCCGGACCGTAAGATCGAATTTGAGCAGCTGCTGAAGGCGGCTGAGAACAATGAGTGGACCGACTTGGTAGCGGCCATCCGGCGCATCATGGGCGGTCGCCGGGATATAGAGATATTGAATGGCCTCGATGAGGAGGATCAGGTCATCGCCGAAGCGGTCCTGATGGGGTTGCAGGATCCCTCCACCCTGCCCGATCCCAACGCCAAAGCCGATCCGGCTCAGGCGGCGCCGGGGCTGGCTTCCATGATCCATGCCGCTGCAACCGGCAATGTGCAGGCACTGCAGCTGATCGCGGAGATGGCGGACCAGATGAGCAAGGTGGGCGGCCCAATGGCGCTGTTGGCTTCGGTGATTCGTCCCCTGATCAATGGTGAGAGGCGTCCAGACAAGCTCTGCAGGAAACTCGACGGGCCGACCGAGGAGATGGTGCTGGGTATCCTGGAAGAACTGAAGTCGCTGGAGCAGCATTGATGGCACGCAACTTTCTTTTTATCGGCGCGCTGAGTGGTTGCCTGACTGTAGTCATTGGAGCCTTTGGCGCCCACAGCCTGAAAGAGCTGATCACCCCGGAGATGCTGCTGGTCTTCCAGAAAGGTGTCCACTATCAGGGACTGCACAGCCTGGCGCTGTTGGCAGTGGGCTTGCTGGCGCTTCACACACGGTCGACGGCATTGAAACTATCCGGCTGGTCGTTTTTAACCGGCATACTGCTCTTCTCCGGTAGCCTCTATCTGCTCGCCCTCACAGGCGTGAATCCGTGGGGCATGATCACCCCCATTGGCGGCACTGCATTTATCGTTGGTTGGATATCACTCGCCCTGGCGGCACGACGTATCGGCTAATGTCTGATCTGACCCCCTTTGCCAACCGCCTGCGTAAAAACTTTCGCCACTGGAGCAAGTGGGCCAAGCGCCGGGAGGTCAGCTGCTATCGTATCTACGATCGGGATATCCCCGAGTTTCCCCTGGCAATCGACTGGTATGAGGGACAGGTACATGCCCAGGTATTTGCCCGCAAGGGAATAGATGATCTGGACGAGGTGCAGGAGAAGGCTATCGCGGATGTTATCTGTGAGGTGCTGGAACTGCCGGTTGAGGCGCTTGCGTTCAAGACCCGGCGTCGGCAGAAAGGGTCGGCACAGTATGAGAAGAGCAGGGTCTGGGGCAGGCCAAAAATTGTGCACGAGGGCGGACTGGCCTTCGAGGTCGACCTGCACAGCTATATCGACACAGGTCTCTTTCTTGACCACCGCAATACGCGTGCCATGGTGCGGGAACGAGCATCAGGGCGGCGCTTCCTCAATCTGTTTGCCTACACCGGCAGTTTTACCGTCTATGCAGCGGCAGGTGGTGCTGAAGGCTCGGTCACCGTCGACCTTTCCAATACCTATCAGGCATGGAGTCAGCGCAATCTGCAACTGAACGGATTCAGGGGTAAAGCGCATCAGTTAGTGCGTGAAGATGTCTTCAAGTACCTGCATCTGTCCAGAAAGCGTGAACGTTTCGATATCATCATGCTCGATCCGCCGAGCTTCTCCAATTCAAAAAAGATGCGCGATATCCTGGATGTGCAGCGTGATCATCCCAAGTTGCTGGAGGGGTGCGTGCAACTGCTCAATCCCGGCGGCGAGATCATATTTTCCAACAATCTGCGCAGGTTCAAACTTGATCCGGCGATTGCGGAGCATGCCGAAGATATCACCCGCCAAACCATTCCAGATGACTTCAAGCGTCATACCTCACATCGTTGCTGGCTGTTCAAGGCCTGATGGACCCAAGCGGGCCACTCACCCTTTTTATCGGTAGTTTTCTCGCCTCCACTCTACTGCCTGGCGGTTCGGAGGCGATGCTGCTCTTTGCGGTACACGAAACCCCCGATTCGGCATTCCAGTTTTGGGCAGTGGCAACCCTGGGCAATACTTTGGGAGGACTCAGCAGTTGGCTCATCGGTTGGTGGCTGGTGAAACGCTTCCCTGGCCGGGGATTGAAGAAGGCGGAACAGCAGAAGGCGTTGGCACGGGTGGCAAAGTTCGGCGGTCCCGCCCTGCTCTTCTCCTGGCTGCCTGTGGTGGGTGATCCACTCTGTCTGGCGGCAGGCTGGAGCGGTGTGCGGATATTGCCGGCGCTGTTCTACATATCGATTGGCAAGGCGGCGCGTTATGCGGTGCTGCTGGGAGTAATCAATGGACTGCTGGGCTAAACAGGGCCTGAGTGAAAGCATCTCTGTCATCTCGACCTTAGGGAGAGATCTCAAACCTCCGTGCTCTCCAGATTCCTGCACAGCATTCGCACAAACCGGACAATAGAAAGGGTCGTTTTTTAGACGCAGGCTGCTAAACATAACAGTAACAGGCAGTTTTCGATTACCTACCCGGAGCGGCCATGAAGAAATTCCTGATGTTGTCTTTATTCCTGTTTGTTCTGCCACTTATGGCAGATGAGGAGGATGGTGCGGAGATCGTCAATACACCCTACGCCGCCCAGAAGGTCCTGTTCGAATTCTATTACAACGATCCTGCACAGCTCGCCTCAGCTTTGTACTGGATACGTGCCACAATGAACCCCCTGATGGCCGCACCCTATGACTACTCACCGGAAGAACTCTCTTTCAAGGTAGTCATCCATGGTGCGGAGATCGTCACCTTGGCGAAGTGGAATTATGAAAAATACAAGGACTTGGTGGAGCGCATGCGCTACTACTCAGAGCTGGGAGTGGAGTTCAAGGTCTGTGGCCTTGCCGCTCACGATTACGGCTATCAGTCGCAGGACTTCCAGGATTTTGTGCAGGTAGTGCCTTCCGCCATGACTGAGATGGCCCACTGGCAGATGTTGGGCTATGCGCTTATCTATCCCCGAGTGATGGAGAAGAAGTTTACGATAGAGGAGATAAGGTGACAGGGAAGACGCGCAAGTCCGCATGACGAGTTCATCTATGCCGCCTCATGTTTGGAAAACAGCCGGCAGGCTTTAGAGCGATTTCCCGGTAACTGCGTGTGGATCAATAATCACCACATTCCTATTGCCATACAAAAAATGTGGTCTACACTGTATTGGCGTGACATCAGATAATTATTATTAGTCGGCCATGGGCTCTGATTGTCTTCCGTTTATCCGGGCTGCCCATTGTCGGCATGTGACAAGTTTTTATTGGGGGATCTTATGAAAGAGAGTGTCGAGGGCCGCCTGCGTCAGGCTGGCGGGGTTTCCGTTTGGGTTATTTTTCTTGTAGTCGCCGTCATCACCCAGAGTGCTCACGCGCGGGAGCTGTTTCCTGAGGGAACTGCGGCTCAGAATGTCTATGCGGGTGTCGGTGTGGGAGTGACGAGCAACGATGCGCCGGACGACTGGGACGATGGATCGGTTTCATCTATCTCAACAGACAAAACGGATGCGAGTACGAAGGTCTTTGTGGGGTATGAGGTTACTCAGAATGTGGCGGTAGAGGCCTCCTACAGCGATTATGGCAAATCGGAATTTTCCGCCACCTCCGACGGGAGTGGTGATTCCTGGGCTCCTGGGCAGGTCAGCGGAGTCAACGAATCCTCTGGATTTGGCCTGTCCGCCGTTGGCAGCTGGCCGATGACCGACCGGATTACCGTCTTCGGCAAGTTGGGTCTGCTCTGGTGGAAGTCGAAGAACACGTGGAATGAAAGCGGATTTATCTCGGTGGAGGAAAGCTCCGGCAGTGATCTCAGTTACGGTGCGGGTTTGGAGTACGATGTGGGACTTCCACAACGTTTCGTCTACCGGTTCGAATTCGAACGTAACGCGGTGGATGATTCTCAATACCAGCTCAATACTGGATCAGCGAGCCTGGTCTACCGATTTCCCTGATAGACAGTGCAAATGTAATCTCGATCTAACACTCGAAACGGAAAAGGCCTGGAGTTATTGCTCCAGGCCTTTTTTCAGGACATTTCGATAAAGATACTTTTCTGATCGTGCGGTTCAATCTAAGAGGAACCGTTCCTACCGCCATGATCGGGATGGCGCAGCTATCTATCTCGTTGCAGCTTATTAAGTAAAAAATTGGTGGGGGATTGCCTCTCAACACAGTTGCCACGTCCGGTCTGCAGGGGGGGCAGCTATCAGCTGATAAGCTATTATTAAGCTAATGATAATTAGCTTATTGGGACGGGCTTGTGTGCGGTCTGCAGCAGCTTAAGGGTTCGGAGGGATTGTCTTCTATTTTCTCTGCTCCCCTGTTTTCGCTGTTCCCAGGGATTTTCCATGATGTGAGGAAACGCCATGAGCATGAACGATGATGTCAAAGGCGTAAGGTTCGTACTGGACCGTGTGGCTGGGCAACTCCCAGGCTTGAATGTAGCGAAACAACACCTGCAGGCGGTCTCAGGTCACCTGACCCGATTCCTGGAGCATGATGAGTTCCGGCCCGACCTGTTGAGCCTGCGCATTGGCGCCCTGGCCAATGCCCTGGTGCCCCTCTCCCAAGCTATCCACAGCAACGCCTTGGCAGATCCGCCCGATCCCAATCCCGGCAACCAGTTCAACCGGCGACATGTCACCCAAGCCGGCTGGGCCCAATTCGCCTGGGGCGTACTGACGCCGTTCATCAAAGACCTCAACGAGATCAACCAGTTCTATCTGAAGAACTCGTCGCGTTGTGACAAGGTCACACTGACCTCGGGAAAGATACCCGCCTTCATAAAGCGGGGGGATAACTACATGTGGTCGAAACCGTTGCGCTCCGACGACCTCACGAGACGCAACCGCAACTTGATGGAGAAAGAGTTGGGAACGGCTTACGCCAAATATTTCCGATGGCTCCTGAACCAGGATCGGCAGCTCAGGGAAGAAAAATCGACTGCCTGGCTCGCCACCGTGTTCCTGCTCAGGCACTCGCTGGCACGCTCGCCACAAGCTGCTCCTTCCACCAAATCCTATATCGAGAGACGTGGATACAACAGGTTCAGCAAGACCGAGGTGTCAGACGTCGCCCACATAATGCTCCATTTCGAGCAGGGAATCGCAAAGGCCTTCTTTCAGATCAAGGACCGCCCCAACAAACCCAGCCTCGCCTTCCCGGGGGCCGGGCTTTCTGGCATCGTGCCGACCCTGACCCCTTTCCATACCCTGGAGATCAACAATCGACAGGTAAGATTTATCAGTCGTCGCGAACGGGTACTCACCAAAAACCGCAAACAAAAGCTGGTCGAGATGCCTAACTCGTTGAAATACGTAATGCGCCACGATGAGATACTGTTTGATCCCAATCCCAAGGTGGAGAAAGCCTTCCACTCCTTCCTGGTGGATGAGAAGTCCATCCAGGCGGCGGGGGGGATCGTGGCCAACAAAGGCAAGATCATCGCCATCGACAATATGAGCGGACACTATCGACCTGGCTGGCGATTGCTCGCGCAGGCAGCCGACCGACTCACCGAGGTACTCGATAATAACGCAGTCATCGGCGTATTCAGTGATGGGGCGCCGGGAGGCGGCGAGACCTGGTTCTTCCCGGTCAGGGTTTTTGCAAGATTGGCGGGCAATGATTTCAGGGCAGATGCAATCGAGGCCGCTATCAAGACCTCCGGTACCTGGCAGCTCCCCGTCACCGCTGATGATAATTTCAATGCATATCTCGCATTGAACCTGCCAGGCAATAAGTCCACCGAAGAGATTGGCGACTTTGCTGAAAAACTCCAACGGTTCTAGATGGAGAAAAGGGGTGTATTTTTGGCTCTTCTGTGAAAATGAACCCCTTTCTTGTGCCATCAGTCGATGCGTTTCCTCAAGGTGTAAGAGTAGCGATTGGATCTCATCGTTGCCGAGGAGTACCAGAAGTCTTCGAGGGTTTTTGCCCGAGTGACGTTTTCAAGCCGGGGAAGTTCTTTTTGAGCACCTCCCGGTAGAGAAAGGGAATGGCACTAAGCGCCTGATTCTGAGTCGATGCGGCAACATTTCTGTCGACGGCAAGATGAGACAGAAAGGTTTCAATCTCCTTGGTGCCCATCTGCTCGAGGTGGCGCTTGCCGTGAAAAAGGATAAAACGACGGATTCATTTGGCGTATGCCTGCTCAGTCCGAATACTATAGTGCATGACTTGGATTTTATATCGAACACGATCCGGCAGACAGGGTTTGCCTTCCTTAGCCGTGATGTATTCCCCTATTTTCTTTAGGTAATCTATATTATGCTGATGGGAAGTAAAATCAACAAGTTGGAATTATTCTGGCGGATTAATCGTCAGTTTTGACGTGTTTGATCACGTTGTTTAGGACGTCCATATATAATTATACAAAATAATGAGGAAATTATTATGCGCCGATATTTGTCATTAACCATGATTTGCTACATGTTTATTGCCTTGTCCCATTCTACTGATAGTTATGCTCAGGACTGGAAAGCTATTGCAGAAAATATGAAGATTGAATACAGAGGTAAAATTGTCTCAATCGAACAATTAAATTCGTCAACATGTTGGGCGGTTTTATCATCAAGTTTATCCAATAATGAAAGCATTAGAATTGCCGAAAATATTGGCTATTATATTAGAAACTCAACCGGTGGTATTCGTGGATCGAAACCTTCAATCCATGTATTTAAGGGTGGTAGACATATAGCTATAGCACGGCCTTCTGGGATGAAGTATGTGGGAGAATTAGATTTAGCTGATTGGGATACTTCCAGTTTCCAAGGGGAATATAGACCGTAGAAGGCACAGTTTTATGCAGAATTGTATAACAAATCAAATTCACTCGGACAGTCAAAAGCGTCGTTTGTTTTGTGTATTCCGCTACGCTCCATTTTACACAAACCAAACGCCACTTTTGCCTTCCGGTGATTTGGAACGTTATATTTCATGGAGCAATACATGCCGAATTCACTATTAGCCCATATTGCGAGCAACTTCATTTCAGAGTACGAAAATGTGGCGAATAGCAGTATTGCCTATTTGCTGAACGAATATCCTGCATCCCAAGAAGCATTAAAAAGCATCCTCGGCGTTGACAATGTCCCAACATACTATGTAACGGAAATGTCTACAGATTCAAATGGGAGGCCAGATGTGACGGGGTTAGATGGCAATGGTTGTAAATCAGTTATTATTGAAGGCAAATTCTGGGCAAATCTAACCCATAATCAACCAAATAATTATCTGAAAGAAATAACGGATGAAGGAAAAATATTATTTCTAGCCCCTGACAAGAGACTCAATTCCCTAAACATAGAAATCGATAAAAGAACTGGCTCCAGTGAAAAAGTAGTTATTTCCTCCTGGATAGAATTTCTCAGTTTGATTGAAAAGGAAAACAATAAAAATCACAACCATCAATTGTCTTCAGATTTACTTCAAATTAATGAGTTATGCCGAAAGATGGACACCGAAGGGATGCCGCCACTGAGTGCCTCTGATCTTGATCCTATGAATGGCAGAGTAGCATCAAATTTTTCAGATGTAATAGATGAGTGTAATCCAATTCTTAGGGAATGGGAGTATTCTGATTTCAAAGGCACGAAAACAACAAGCGCTAAGTATGGGCATGGTTTCTATTTTCGTGGTTACAATTTTGGGTGTTCATTGTACTTTGACAGTAGAAAATGGTTTGTCATAAACAATCATACCCCAATATGGTTGTACATTGGCAGTAATGACTGGAAGAAATCTGAAACAATTAGTCATTACCTAAATGATTATGATTCATTCAATTCATTTGATAGTGACTTTGGAATAATACTTCATGAAGGGATGGATAAAAACCAGATTGTCGATCATATTGTTAATGAGGTAAAGAAAGTGCTGGAGTATTTGAATAGAAAAATAACAAATGGATAACTTAACCAAGAATTTGCGAAACTTTATCGACAATTCAAATTGGGTCTTTGCTAAAATATATGCCAAGACATGGCCTCATGAATATATCGTGAGGGATAATGTAGATGCGAACACATTCCTAGATTTTGTAAGGCATATTAGATCGCACGGCTACTTTGGAAAGTTTTACAACAAAGATATTACATATTTTGATGATTCACATATGGTGTATCGGACAATGGGAGCACCTATTGAAGAAACCACAATCATCAATAGATGCCGAAAAGAACAAACATACGAATACCGTTTAGCTCGCAATGACTTACCTAATAATGAAATATAACAGGCAAATTCACTCGGACAGTCAAAAGCGTTGCTTGGTTTGTGTATTCCGCTGCGTTCCATTTTACACAAACCAAGCAACACTCTTGCCTTCCGGTGATTTGCAACGTGTACGATGTCAAAAATCTCTCTACTTACAAGGTGAAAGTCCTTGTTCCACCAGCTGCTCTTTCAGGTGGATAGGCTGGGGGCGGGTCGATGCAATAATGTACCGGCTGAACTTGCCCTGACAATGTGTATCAACCCCAAGCTACGGGGCTGGGCCAACTATCATATCCGTGCGCGAGGAGAGCGCAAACGAATGAAGAAACTAAATGGCTTTGTGCGTGAGCGATTACGAATCTTCCTGAAACGGAAGTATAGTGATGAGATGAGGGGGTCGCGGAGACTCCACGGGAACCTGCTGGTCCGACTGGGTATGTTCCAGTTCGCCTGATGATTATACTTCAACGACAAAGGTTACTGATAAGTCCGTGGGGAAGGTCATCGGTAAGCCGTAACGGGGAGAACCCGACTTACGGTTTGACGAGGGGACTAAGGGAAATGATTAGCTGTACTGGGCATCAAGCCGGGTGCTTAAAGAACATTGGCAGGTATCGTATACCGAATTCACCAATGCAGCGGCCATGCACTGAGGTTCTACTCTACTATGTGTGTAATAAATTGGATTCAACATCCATGCTTTTATGAAGAATACGAATTATGGTGATTTTGCTTTTCGCATCTTGTCGATAAAAAACAATATGACTTCCCTGGGGGAATTTCCTGTACCCAACTTTAATATAATCACATTGTTTTCCCACAGAAGGCGTTTTGGCTAGAAAATGAAAAACATCATCAAATTGCTTTGCATACAAATACCGCTGCTTCCGGCCCCAACGTTTTTCGGTAAATATGGCAATTTTTCTCAGATCGTGTTTTGCCCCCTGCGTAAGTTCAAATGATTTCATTTATCAATTTCGCTATCAAGCTCGGTCATAAATGCATCATAGTCGTAATCCACAATACCGCTCTGCTCACCTTCATCAAGCATTTTCCTCAAGGTTTCAAGCTTTGTTTCAGTATTTTCAAGCATTCTAAGTGCTGCTCTAACCACTTCGCTAGCAGAGCTAAAGCGGCCACTTTTAACTTGGCCAGAAATAAAACCATCAAAATGGTCACCCAGTGTAATGCTAGTATTTTTTGCCATGACACACCTCGCTTATACCAATATATACCTAATTATGGTATAAAAAACATAACAAGGCAAATTCACTCGGACAGTCAAAATCGTTGTTTGGTTTGTGTATTCCGCTGCGCTTCATGTTACACAAACCAAACACCACTTTTGCCTTCCGGTGATTTGCGGCGTGTTATGTGATAAAGAACAATATCGTGGTGATTACTAAGAAACAGATTAACAACGAAAATGAAAAGTTTTCTAGGCCAATTTAGTAGAAGTGATTTTTTTGCAGTTCTTCCACTGGGATTTTACATCTTTATGGTGGTTTACTCATGCGCTGCATTGGAGTTTATTGAACCTTCAAATGAACGCACTATTATAAAGGTCATTCAATCATTGGCTATCCATATCCAGCAACAACCTATTTTTTTAATTTTCATCCTATTTGCTTGCTACATGCTTGGCAGCATATTTAGAGCATTACTAGTTTATTGGGCTGAACGGAGTATTCCTCCATTTCGTGCAAATTTTCCTTATCCCGAAACCCTGACCGAAGTTATAGATACACTTAACAAGCACCATGATGCCACTAAACACGATGTATCTAAGATGCCATCCTTGAAAAATGGCGTCCCAATGCATGTATTTAACTATTGGAAGGATGTCCTTTGTGTGAACTCAATAGAAGGGTTTGAGTACTACCAGACGTTTGAAACTCGTGTAAGGTTGTTTACTGGCATAATTTGGGCATCGTGGTCAGGAATATTAGGTGGTATATATATAGTTCTGATGGAAGGCGATTTTAGTCATAAAATTGGCTTACCATTATTCTTGCTGTCTTTAATATTATTAATTACGTTCGGTTCCAACCTTCGCCGCGTAAGGCGTCAGGAATCAAGAGTGCTACTATTTATGTATTCTGCATACTTGCAAAAATGAAGAAAGCACATACAAGGCAAATTCACTCGGACAGTCAAAATCGTTGCTTGGTTTGTGTATTCCGCTGCGCTCCATTTTACACAAACCATGGAAAATACGGGACGCACCACGTTTTTTCGTTTCCGTGCCACTTCTGGTGCTTGATGATCAAGTGTAGTACGACTTGATCACGGAAAAGGTGGTGTGTTCCTTATTGTTCTTGTAATAATTGCGTTTACATTTGTAACAGAAATAATCAAACAAAGGAGAATAAATTATGAGTGAGTATTTTGTAATTGAGTCATTTGAATTACATGACAAGCAATTGGATAACTGGATAAAATTATCGAAAGAAATTGACACAGATATTTCAAAAGCTGATGGTTTTATCAGTCGTGATTCAGGTATAGATGGCGACAAAAGAGTTTATTGTCTAGTTAAATGGAAAAGTAAGGATTATCAAGAGGCATTTATGAAACAGTTGATGGCTAGAGATGATTGGGAAAACATGATGAATTATTTTGGTAGCATAGCCAATATGAAAACTGACAAACGCCAAGAAATAGAAATATTTTAATCGCAAATAGTTTAAATCTGGCTATATCCGGATCTCCCCACTAATGAAATGCTGTAATCCTATTGTTTCATAAAGGTTTCAGCCTATTTCAAAGTGTACGCAAATCGCTAGGAATATGCGCAGGAATATCGAAGTCGCCAACGGTCAGGTAGATCATGTCAGCAAAGCTCTCCAGGTTGCGATATCCGGAAGCCCGGTTTTTGACGATTTTGACAATACGATTAAGGCCCTCGCCGACGGCATTGGTCAGATTTCTGTCGATGAATGTAACGATATTATCGAAGTGATTTCGCAGTGTGCCGACAAACTTGCGCAGAGAGGGAATACGGCTTCTCAGTGCGGCAGTCATCCAGTTTTTGAGGAACCTCTCCGCCGACGTGCGATAGCTGTAATTCCAGAAGTGCTCGAACTCATCTTTAAGCACCCAGGCTCGGTGGATACGGCGATTGGAGTTACGCAGGCTATTCAGAAAGCGGGTATTCCCTTTGGTACGATTTCTGGAATGCATGCTGAGTAGCCAGCGCAGCCCCTTGATCGCCTTGCGACCACCGGTGTCGAGTGCGCGCCACTCTTCCTTGCGCACCTCGTCCACCGCTTGGTTGAGCGCCTTCACAACGTGGAAGCGGTCGATGATGAGCGTGGCATTGGGGCAGTGATACTTGATCGCCTCGGTATAGGCGCGACTCATATCGCAACTGGCCCACAGGATGCGAGCCTTCTGCCCCTTGCTCAGGCATTCGTTGAAGAAGCGGTCAATGGTTCCACGGCCCTTTCCCAAGCCTACCCACAGGACACGAGAACGATCCAGATCATAGACAAGAGTAGCGAATTTGCGTCCCTTGCAGAAAGATATCTCATCAACGCCAAGAGTCTTCACGCCCCGGATCTTATGGCTATCTCTCGTCCGGTTGATAATACGGTGCAGCAGATCAGACAGCGTCGAGGTGGCCATCTTCAAGATCTTGGCGGCAGCCTTCTGGGTCATGATCTGGCACAGGGCACAGATGCGCCACTCCAGACGGTAGGTGATACGCGAATAGGGCAGTGCCCATGGGATCGTTTCCTGCACCTTCCCGTGCGTCGGGCATTGAATCTCCTTCGGCGCATACCAGAGCAGGATTTTCATGCCCATGAGAGTGAGATCCTCCCATCTGCGAAGCTCTGTTGCATGGCGCACGATCCGGCCGCGCCGTCCACATTCCGGGCAACGGCAGCCGTTCTTGTATGGCTTAACCGCCAGGTGCATCTCCTTGTTACGTTTCTTGAACCAAAAGCGGGTGATTTTCATGCCAGTCAGGCGTAGTATTTTATTTAGCAACTTCAGGTTGCTCACGGGTTTCTCCTCCTTCTTGTCGACTCCAATCAACAGAAGGGATGAGGCCCGTGTTTTCGTTTAAAATCAAGCTATTCGATCAGTGGAAAGTCGTGGGGAAACCCGGATAGACCCGGAAAAAGATTTAACCTCACCGTCCTCTTTACTCTACTTTGCTGGCAATTCAAGGTCTCGCATACACAAAGCCGTGGTAGAGTTTCAGGAAGGTTGGTTTATCAAAAGTGAAGTCTTTTGATTCGGTCCATGTGACCAACCTGCCGATTACGTTCCTGCCACTATACTTGAGTTTCTCCACAACGATCCAATGCAGGTCATGGAGTTTGTTGGCCTTGTCCCAGCGCCCGCTGGTATCAACAGTGACTGGATCCAGTGCACGGTCCGCCAATTCCACCGCAACCAGCATGATGATTACCGGCTTGGACATTGTTGCCCGGGAATAAATGATGCACCTATCTAGATTTGCTTTATCAGCGAATGAACTCGGCGTTCCTTTACCCGCTTTTCCAGGCCAGCCAATGGTATCGTCTTTAACATCGCTGTATCCCGCTTTCTCCAAGAGCAATGCGATTTGCTTGGGAGTCGTTGCGTGGCTGGGATCACTGTCTAACTTAAAGTCTAGTCCTCCCGATTGACTGCCTGGAACCAGGGCCTTGGCCTTCTGACGGATGGCGCGTAAGATGATGAAATCCGCCTCGGGAAGACCTTTGGTTTTCCAATCGCCTGCTTCGGTACGATCCAGTGAAATATCAAACCCGAGCCTTCCGTCGTTGAGTTCGATCCGTCCAGTTCCTGTTTCCACCAGCTTGATGCCACACTTGGCGAACCTGAGAGGGTATCGCTTATCAAAGTCAAAAAGAACGGTTGTCGGGCCACAAAACCCCAACTGTCCCTGATTGAGCGTATCGGGCCAAAAGACACGTATGGCAAGCTGCACTGCTATTCGATAGACGTTGATATCGGCTTTAGGGAAGAACAATTTCGGTTTTACGCTGATCCAGGTCTTAATGTGATTTATTGCCAGAGACCTTTGCTTTTTGAGAGACGGCATGAAGGTATACAGATAGTAGCCGTTATCGGATTCGATTTCGGCCGAGATTGCATCAAGGAAATCTATCACCTCATCCTTCGCCGGCGTTATCAACGCCCATTTATTATTGTTCGAATACCATTGGAAGATATGCTTCAGCTTCACCCATTGTCCGCTCTTTGCTTGATCCAAAAAGTGAGTTTCAAAGGTCATTGTTTTCTCCCTCAAACAGATTAGCCCGTTGATAGGCTAAATAGAATTCTGATTCAGTAGGATGAATACCCTTTTTATCTCGTGAAACTGAAATTTTTCGTCGCCAACGCGCCAATGCTCTGGTGAAGAGAAGGCTTATCAATAGTGCTTTCACCGGGACGACAGCCCCATTTTAGGCCAATGCACGTCCTGTCCTCAGCTGCATTTCTCCTGTCATTATAGCTGTTACGGCCACTGCCGTCGGTGTCGCCACAGCTGTCGCCCGTCTTCTCCAGGCTGCCTTTTGTACGACACAGGGAACTGACAATGGTTTGGTCTTGCCAAGGCTTGTTGAGCAGGTCTGAGGTTTGAGTAATAGGGGACACCCATGATCTTTCTCGAATGTCCTGCTGTCGGAAATCCGCCTGTACGGCCTCCGTTTTTTCGTCAAAGTTTCGACGAATAACAAGCGTCGCATTTTAACTCATTGAATATAAAGAAATTATATTTATGGCACTTATTTTGCAGTACTGAACATGAAACTGTTTGGGGATTGCAATATGGCCAACGAAGAAGCGGACGATCTGGATCTCGGTGAAGAGAAATCAGGCAAGAAAAAGATGATCATCATTATCGCCATTGCGGTGGTGGTGTTACTTGGCGGTGGGGCTGCAGCCTATTTCCTGCTCTTTAGCGGCGATGAGAGTGAAGAGGCCGTGACGGAAGAGGTGGCTGCAGAAGAGAAAGCTGCTGCTGAAGATGCTGAAAAAGGGCCTCTCCTCTATCATGATTTGAAGCCTGTATTCGTGGCAAACCTGCCCGGCAAACCCAAGCTGTTGCAGGTGGGTGTCAATGTCCGTGTGCGTGGTGATGCGATGGTTGAATTCCTTAAACATAACGACCCGATGATCCGTCACCATCTGCTTAATCTTCTCTCTGCAAAGGATGGCAAGTCGCTCAAAGAGCGGTCAGCCAAAGAGGCCCTGCAGAAGGAGATGCTTGATGAATTGAACAGGATTGCAGAGGAACTGGATGGTCCCGGTGACATTGAAGCCCTCTTTTTTACCAGCTTTGTGATGCAGTAACGCCATGAGTGCCAACGACTTACTTTCACAAGAAGAGATTGATGCACTGCTGCATGGCGTCGATAGCGGGGATGTCGCCTCCGAAGCAGAGATCGATGTCGATGAAAATGGTGTGTCCGGCTACGATTTTGCCAGCCAGGACCGCATTGTCCGTGGGCGCCTGCCCACCCTGGAGATGATCAACGAGCGTTTCGCCCGTCATTTCCGTACCACCCTGTTTAATATGCTTCGCCGTACCGCCGACATATCCGTCTCAGGCGTACAGATGCAGAAGTTTTCCGAGTTTGTTCACAGTCTGTTTGTGCCGACCAGTTTGAACATGGTGAAGATCAAGCCACTGCGTGGTAAGGGCCTGTTTGTGATTGACCCCAAGCTGGTCTTCAGTGTAGTGGATAACTACTTTGGCGGTAGTGGCCGCTTCCACACCAAGATTGAGGGCCGGGATTTTACGCCTACTGAGAACCGGGTGGTGCAACTGCTACTGAACCGGGCCTTCGCAGATCTCCAGGAGGCCTGGAAGCCGGTCTTCAACGTCTCCTTTGAGTTCTGTGGTTCGGAAGTAAATCCTCAGTTTGCCAATATTGTCAGTCCGTCAGAAGTGGTGGTGGTCACGACCTTCCATGTGGATCTGGAAAACGGCGGCGGTGACTTCCACATCTGCATGCCCTATTCGATGCTGGAGCCAATCCGTGAACTGCTGGACGCCGGTGTGCAGAGTGACCGGGGTGAGCGTGACGAACGTTGGGAACATTCACTACAGGAAGAGATCCTCGGGGCATCCGTTGAGCTTTCCAGCGTTCTGACCGAGGTGAATATGACGCTACAACAACTCTCCACTCTGAAGGCGGGTGACATCATCCCTATTGAAATGCCTGAAGAGGTAGAAGTGAAGGCGGCGGAAGTGCCGGTGTTTACCGGTAAGTTGGGGGTTTCCGAAGGGAACTATTCAATCAAGATTTCTAGCTGGATACGCAATAGCCGTCAGTCCGCCCTGCATGAATATCAAGATATTATAGATGCGGGAGTTCAGTAGAGTGATGAAAAATCAGTTAGCAACAGGATCGTTATCATGAGCGAAGAAGAGAAAACGACAGATCCGAATGAAGCTCTGGCAGATGAGTGGGCGGATGCACTGGAAGGCCAGGCCGAAGGTGAGGCGGATGCAGCAAAGACAGCTGAATTCGAGGAGTTGAAGGAGGATGGGGCGAAAGATGACACCGTCAACCTGGATGCGATTCTCGATGTGCCGGTGGTGATATCCATGGAGATCGGCCGCACCAGGATCAATATCCGCAATCTGCTGCAACTCAATCAGGGTTCGGTGGTGGAACTTGACCGCCTGGCAGGTGAACCGATGGATGTATTGGTCAACGGTACACTGATCGCTCAGGGTGAAGTGGTGGTGGTGAATGAAAAATTCGGTCTGCGTCTGACCGATATCATCAGTCCTTCGGAACGGGTGAAGAGGCTGAGTTGATGCGTATTTTCACGCTCTTTCCAGCCATCTGGTCCGGCCCCCTGCTGGCGGCTGAAACCGCCGTACGGAAGGTCGAAGTCTCCCCTTTGAGTACGCAGAATTTGATGGGGACGGCGGGTGGATTGCTGTTCGTAATATTCCTGATTTTTGCCGCAGGCTGGCTGTTCAAACGATTCGGGCAGCTGCAAATGTCGGGGAAGGGCATGGTGACCGTGCTGGGCGGCACGTCTGTCGGTCCACGGGAGCGGGTTGTGGTGGTCAAGGTGGACGATATTCGTCTGCTGCTCGGGGTTGCGCCTGGACGGGTGCAGACCCTGCACGTGCTGGACCAGAACGAAGATGAAGTTAATTTTGAAGCGCAGTTGGCCGAAGCCGTGGAAGAGAAGCCGGCATGAAAATCTGGTTGATAATTGCCGGCATGCTGATCTCGGTGGCGATCCAGGCGGCCCCCGGCGTGGATGCGTTCACGGTTGTGCAAAATCCCGAAGGTGGGCAGACCTATACCCTGACCATCCAAATCCTCTTCTTCATGACTGCCCTGACGCTGTTGCCGGGCGCCCTGATGATGATGACCTCTTTTGCACGCATCATCATCGTGCTGGCGATTTTGCGGCAGGCGCTGGGTACCCAGAACACACCTAATAACCAGATATTGATCGGTTTGGCCCTGTTTTTGACTGTCTTCATCATGCTGCCCGTATTCAACGAGGTTAACGAGATTGCAGTGCAGCCCTATCTGCAGGATCAGATGACGACCATGGAAGCGCTGGAAGCAGGTAGTGGACCGGTGCGTGAATTCATGTTGGCGCAGACCCGGGAGGATGACTTGGGTCTGTTCGCCCGTATCGGAAATTTTGGCGAACTTGAGAGTCCAGACAAAGTCCCTTTCTCTCTGCTGTTGCCCGCCTTTGCCACCAGTGAACTGAAGACCGGCTTTCAAATTGGTTTCCTGCTCTTCATCCCCTTTTTGGTGATCGATATGGTGGTGGCCAGTGTCTTGATGTCGATGGGCATGATGATGCTCTCTCCGATGATCATCTCCCTGCCTTTCAAGATCATGCTGTTTGTACTCATCGATGGCTGGGCGTTGGTTTTCGGCACCCTGGCCCGCAGTTTTCAGGTTTAGGCACGTTATATGGGACCGGACACAATCATCGCTATCGGGCAGCAGACCCTGGGGGTTATAGGCGTGCTCACCGGCATGGTGCTGTTGCCTGCATTGGCGGTTGGACTGTTGGTGGCAATGTTTCAGGCCGCGACGCAGATCAACGAGATGACGCTGACCTTTATTCCCAAGCTGGCGATAGTCGGCTTGATCCTGATGTTTGCCGGTCCCTGGATGCTGCAGCTGCTGATGACTTTCGCGCAGAATCTAATCGAATCGATTCCGGAATTGATCCAGTGATGGAGCGTTCCAAAAGAGGTGTGCGTGCGGTCGCGGGTGCGGCTGCTGTCCTGCCAGGGATGGTGGGATATTTTTTCCTTAAGCCGCTGGATGGCCGGCATGCCCAAGTGAGGGTGTCGGCGGCAGGGATGCCGCCGTCAAGCCTACAGGGATGTATTTACGGCGTCCCTCAGTTGGGTATGCCGGCTGTCTGACGATTTCAATGCCGGTTGTCAAAATGTCGTTTAGCGAAGCACAACTCAGCGCTTTTTTAGGGGCCTATCTCTGGCCGCTGATACGCATCGGCGCAATGATGATGGCCGCACCCGTATTCAACTCACGCCAGTTTCCGGTGCGTATGCGTATGGGACTGGCGCTGCTGATCACTTGGGTGGTGATGCCTTCACTGCCGGTTGATATGCCTCCCATGGATGTGCTGAGTCACGACGGTTTCATCATTCTGCTGCAGCAGATCGCTATTGGCGTGACGATGGGTTTTATCCTGCAGATGGTGTTTGCTGCGGTGGTCTTCGGCGGACAGGCGATGGCGTACAGCATGGGATTGGGTTTTGCCAATATGGTGGATCCGCAGAACGGTGTGCAGGTGCCGGTGGTGGCTCAATTCTATCTGATCCTTACGACCCTGGTATTTCTCTTTCTCAATGGCCATCTGATACTGATTGAATTGGTTGTTGACAGTTTTCAGACCATCCCCGTGGCGACGAGTGGACTCTCCAGTACCGGTATCCACGACATCATTGCCTGGGCCAGTCGTATGTTTTCCGGTGGATTGATGATCGCGCTGCCGATGATGGGTGCAATGTTGATGATCAACATGGGCATGGGTGTGGTGATGCGGGCTGCGCCCCAGCTCAACATCTTCTCGATAGGCTTTCCCATCACCATGCTACTGGGTTTCGTGTTGATCAGCGTGACGCTGCCCAATGTCTTGGATCTCTTCTCTCATCTGTTGAATGAAGGCTTTCAGCTGATGATGCAAATTTTTCAGATAACGAGGTGAATCATGGCCGAAAATCAGGACGGCCAGGAAAAATCGGAACAACCGACAGCGAAACGCCTGAATGAGGCGAAGCGCAAGGGACAGGTTGCCCGTTCGAAGGAACTCAATACCATGGCGATCACCCTGATCGGCGTGATTTTTCTGGCGATGACGAGTGGCCAACTGGGGGGGGGATTACAGGCGTTGATGAAGACGAGCTTCACGCTCAGTCGGGACGAAATCTTCGATATAGGTACTCTGTTCACCCATCTCAGCGCCGCCATGCAGGATGCCTTCATACTGCTGGTCCCCTTCTTTGGATTGATGATCGTCGTGGCTATCGGCAGTTCCATTGCATTGGGTGGTTTCTCCATCAGTGCCGAGGCGCTGACACCTAAATTGAGTAAGCTCAGTCCGGCCAAAGGTTTGAAGCGAATGTTCTCCGCCAAGGCATTGGTTGAGTTGCTCAAAGCCATGGCCAAGTTCGTGCTGATCGGCGGCGCAACGGCAATTCTGTTGTGGAATACGCTGGACAGCTACCTGAACCTGCATGGGATGGAGTTCCAACAGGCGCTGCCCGAGTTGGGTTCCCTCATCGGTTGGTCGGTGACGTTGCTTGCATCCACCCTGATCCTTATTGCCGCCATCGATGTGCCGTTCCAACTCTGGGAACACAAGCGTCAGTTGAAGATGACCAAGCAGGAGATACGGGACGAGATGAAAGAGACCGACGGTCGCCCGGAGGTTAAAAGCCGCATCCGCAGTCTGCAGCGGGAGATGGCCCAGCGCCGCATGATGGAAGAGGTGCCCAAGGCTGATGTGATCGTCACCAATCCGACTCACTATGCCGTTGCCCTGCGTTATGACCAGGAGAGTATGAGCGCACCGAAGGTGGTGGCGAAAGGCGCCGATCTGGTGGCGGCCAATATTCGTCGTATCGGCCTGGAATCGGATGTGCCGATCGTCGAATCGCCTGTACTGGCCCGCGCCATCTATTTTCACAGCGAATTGAATGATGCGATTCCGGCGGGACTCTTTCTGGCGGTTGCAAAACTGCTGGCCTATGTCTTCCAGCTCAGAGTCTATCGAACCGATGGTGGCGACATACCGCAGGTTCCCGATGAGCTGCCGGTGCCGGAGGATCTGCGCCATGACTGAAAGAGTGGTATTGGGGAATGCAAAGGACGCTAAGAAGCGCAGAGGACGCAAAGGTTTTCAATGCGGATTCTTTTCGGCTGGTTTTACCATAGGGATCGCAGTTAAATTTGCCTGCCTCCAGCTATTCATCTGGTTTGCCGTTTGGTTCGACTCTGAACCATCAACCCCGAAGCCCACACATACAAAACCTTTACGTACTTGGCGTCTCCTTCGCGCCCTTTGCGTTCCTGCTTTTTAGTGATAAGAGAAATTCGATGGACGCAACAGCGATTCTCGACAATGTAAAACGCGCAGGTACTTTGGGACTGGGTGCGCCGCTGGTTATGATCATGCTGCTGGTGATGGTGATCATTCCATTGCCGCCGATCATGCTGGACATGTTCTTTACCTTCAATATCACCCTCTCTCTGGTGGTGATGCTGGTGGTGGTCTATACCCGTCGGCCGCTTGATTTTGCGGTCTTCCCCAGCTTGTTGCTGATCGCGACCCTGCTGCGGCTCGCCCTGAATGTTGCGTCGACCCGGATTGTGCTGCTTGAAGGTCATACCGGCGGCGATGCTGCGGGCAAGGTGATCGAGGCGTTCGGCTCATTCGTTATCGGCGGCAACTACGCCGTGGGCCTGGTGGTCTTTTTGATCCTGGTGATCATCAACTTTGTGGTGGTGACCAAGGGTGCGGGCCGTGTCTCCGAGGTGAGTGCGCGATTCACGCTGGATGCGATGCCCGGCAAACAGATGGCGATCGATGCGGATCTCAATGCGGGTCTGATCAATCAGGACGAGGCGCGAACCCGGCGTGAGGAGGTGGCTCAGGAGGCGGATTTTTATGGGGCGATGGATGGCGCCAGCAAGTTTGTGCGGGGCGACGCGATTGCCGGCATTCTGATTCTCCTCATCAACATTATCGGCGGGCTCGGCATCGGCATGGTGCAGCACGACCTCGACTTCGCCACCGCGCTGCAGAACTATGTGCTGTTGACCATCGGTGACGGTCTGGTGGCGCAGATTCCCTCCCTGCTGCTCTCCACCTCGGCGGCGATCATCGTGACGCGGGTTGCCAGCACCCAGGATGTGGGCGGGCAGATCGTCAGTCAACTCTTCTCCACTCCGAAGGCGCTGGCGATCGCGGCAGCGGTGCTTTTCCTTATGGGCATCATCCCCGGTATGCCCAACTTCGCCTTCCTAACTCTGGCCTTGGTCGCTGGTGGCGCCGCCTGGATGATCTGGCACCGCCAGCAGCAGCCGGCGGAAGAGGAGATGGCCGCCCCCATGCCTGAAGAACCGCCGCCTGAACAGCGGGAGCTGACTTGGGATGATGTGCAGCCGGTGGACCTGATCGGCATGGAGGTGGGTTATCGTCTGATTCCGCTGGTGGATCGGAATCAGGGCGGCCAGCTGATGAATCGGATAAAAGGTGTGCGGCGCAAACTCTCCCAGGAGCTGGGTTTCCTGATTCCCTCGGTGCATATCCGGGATAATCTGGACCTCTCTCCCAACGCCTATCGCATCACTATTAATGGTGTTACAGCCGCTGAGGCGGAGATCTTTCCCGACCGTGATCTGGCGATCAACCCGGGCCGGGTTTTTGGTGAACTGCAGGGAACACCCACCAAGGATCCCACCTTTGGCCTGGATGCGGTCTGGATCGAGCATGAACAGCGCGACCATGCCCAGACGCTCGGTTTCACCGTGGTGGACGCCAGCACGGTGGTCGCGACTCACCTGAGCGAGATCCTGCACAACCAGTCTCATGAACTGCTGGGACACGAAGAGGCGCAGCAACTGCTCGACAGTCTCTCCAGAACGGCCCCCAAACTGGTGGAGGATCTGATACCGAAGACGATCTCTCTGAGTGTCTTTCTGAAGATCCTGCAAAACCTGCTGGCGGAGCATATTTCGATCCGCGATATCCGCACGATTGCCGAAACCTTGGCGGACCATGCTGTCAGGAGTCAAGACCCCGGCGTTCTGACGGCTGCCGTCAGGGTTGCCCTCTCCCGGGGTATTGTTCAGCAACTCATTGGTTCTACGCAGGAAATTCCTGTGGCTGTGTTAGATCCACAATTGGAACAGATATTGCAGCAGACCTTGCAAGCCTCGGAAGAGGGCCAGGCTGGGTTCGAGCCCGGACTGGCAGAGAGGCTGCAACAAGCGCTGGCGGAGACGGCAGCCAATATGGAAACGGCAGGACAGGAGAGTGTACTACTGGTGGCTGCGCCGATCCGACCCTGGATGGCGCGATTCGCGAAACACGCGGCGCCGGGCATGCACATCCTCTCCTATAACGAGATACCCGACAATCGCCAGATAAAGGTGATTGCAACTATCGGCAACACGAATGCAGAGACTTAATTGGCAGATTGATTTCGATTCCGGAAGTAATCCGAAAATTTCTCGGTTTGCTGCGGGGGATTGCCCACAATGAAGATAAAGCGTTTCTTTGCGCCTGATATGCGTCAGGCTTTGAAATCGGTGCGGGATACATTGGGTTCCGATGCAGTCATCCTCTCCAACAAGAGTGTGGAGGGCGGTGTGGAACTGGTGGCGGCCATGGATTATGACGTGGCGGCCTTCGACGCTGCGGCCACTGACGCGGTAACAGAGATCCCCCGTCAGGAGAAGCTTCAACCCCCCTCTGCGGTAGAACCCAAAAAAACCGCCAGACCTGCCCGCGAACCCTATTTCCCTGAAGAGCAGGTAAAACCCGCCGAACCGATCCGTATCGATCGTGCCCGCCGCCAAACATCCCAGACACAGCCCCGGGTGGAGTGGAGCCAGGATCCCGTGCTGCAGGAGATGCGCCAGGAGATGCAGGCGCTGCGCCGCATGATGGAGAACGAACTCTCTGAATTGACTTGGCGGGACATGGGACAACGCCGCCCCCAGACCCAGGAATTGATGCGTCGTTTGATGGGAATGGGATTGAGTGCCGACTTGTGCCGTGATCTGGCCAACCGGGTGGAGGATCTGGAATCGGAGGATCAGGCCTGGCGCAAGGCGCTGTTTCACCTGATCAGTGAACTGCCTGTGGTCCAGGAGGAAATCCTCGACATGGGTGGCGTGGTGGCGCTGGTCGGCCCGACCGGGGTCGGCAAGACGACCACCATCGCCAAACTGGCAGCCCGTTTCTGCCTGCGCCATGGTAACCGCCAACTGGCGCTGATTACCACGGACAGCTATCGCATCGGCGCCCAGGAGCAGTTGCACAACTATGGACGCATCCTGGATGTGCCGGTTCGCACCGCCTCGACAGCGGAAGAGCTGGATGCCGCACTGCGCGCCCTTTCGGAAAAACGCCTGGTACTCATCGATACCGCCGGCATGAGTCAGCAGGATATCCAGTTGAGCCAAAGGCTTTCGATGATTACCTCGGGTAATCATCCTGTACGCACCCTGTTGACGTTATCAGCCGCTACCCAGCGCTCGGCACTCGCGCATGCGATTCGGGCCTTCAGCATCGCCCGTCCAGTAGGTTGCATTCTGACCAAGATGGATGAGGCGGCATCGTTGGGTGGTGTCTTCAGCACTTTGATCGATACAAGTCTGCCATTGGCTTTTGTCACCGATGGACAACGGGTGCCTGAGGATCTGCACGTTGCCAGAGCCCACAGTCTGGTGAGCCGGGCGATGGAGATGGCTCAGGAGGCGGATAAATCCCCGGATGAGGGATATATGGCGTTCGCGTTTGGAGGCACAGGTGAACATGCTCATGTCTGACATTATTGAAGATCAGGCCTCAGGATTAAGGCGCATGGTGAATCCGGATCCCGTGAGGGTGATCGCCGTTACAGGCGGAAAGGGAGGGGTTGGCAAGACCAATGTCGCGGTGAATCTCGGTATTTCCCTGGCGGCTATGGGACGGCGCGTGATGCTTTTGGACGCGGACCTCGGGCTCGCCAACATCGACGTGGTATTGGGTTTGCACGCCGAGTACAACCTTTCCCATGTCATCAAAGGTGAACGCACACTGGAGGAGATTCTGGTGGAGGGGCCGAAGGGAATGAAGATCGTTCCCGGCGCTTCCGGCATACAGCAGATGGCGGAACTCAGCCCGGCTGAACACGCGGGACTGATCCACGCCTTCAGTGAGCTTGCGAATGATGTCGATGTGCTGTTGATCGATACTGCGGCAGGAATCTCCGATCTGGTGGTCAGCTTTAGCCGTGCCGCCCAGGAGGTGGTAGTGGTGGTTTGTGATGAGCCGGCATCGATAACCGATGCCTACGCCATTATCAAACTGCTGAATCGTGAACATAGCGTCAGCCGTTTCCGCATTCTCGCCAACATGGTTAAGAGTGTGCAGGAGGGGCGAGACCTCTATAACAAGATGTGCCGGGTAACAGACCGGTACCTGGACGTAATGCTCAACTACATGGGCAGCCTCCCCTATGATGAGCATTTGCGCAAAGCGGTAAAAGGCCAGAGACCAGTGGTTGAGGCCTATCCCCGCTCACGGGTTGCACAGGCATTCAAGAATTTAGCGAAGAAGGCCGATAACTGGCCTGTACCCGCCAATGCGAGCGGCGACCTGCAATTTTTCGTTGAACGGTTGATCCAGTTTTCAAGTCAATACGGGGAGATGGGACGGTGAACGGTTTGGCTACATATAGCGCCATAGAGGCAAGACGGGGGCATGATGACCTGGTGATCCGGCACGCCGGGCTGGTCAAGCGCATTGCCTATCACATGATGAATCGTCTGCCTCCCAATGTGCAGGCTGACGATCTGATTCAGGCGGGCATGCTGGGGTTGCTGGAAGCGAGTCGTAACTACGATCCCACCCAGGGCGCCAGCTTTGAAACCTATGCGGGAATTCGCATCCGCGGTTCCATGCTGGATGAGATCCGGCGTAGTGACTGGACACCGCGTTCAGTGCACCGCAAAGCCAGAATGGTGGCTGATGCGATGCGCACCATCGAGAACGAGGAGGGACGGGATGCCCGTGATTCGGAAGTGGCCGATGCACTGGATATGTCGATACAGCAGTACCACCAGATCCTCAAGGATGCATCAGGTTGTCGAATCTTTAGTCTGGATGAGTTGAGTGCGGTCGGTGAAATCGCCCCTGAGAGGAGTCTGGACTCACTGCAGGGACCATTCGAAGGTTTGCAGAAGGACGCCTTCAAACATGCGTTGGCGGAAGCCATTGCAGGTCTTCCCGAGCGGGAGAGGCTGGTAGTGGTGATGTACTACGATGATGAGTTGAATCTGCGTGAGATCGGGCTGGTACTGGGTGTCAGTGAGTCACGGATCTGCCAGATCCACAGTCAGGCGACATTGAGGCTGCGTTCGCGGCTGACGGAATGGCTCAGCCTGGCAGATGAAGAGTAAGTATGGCGACAGATGGAATCGTCAATTTGGTACGACGGCACAGTGATTGGAGGTTGCCTTGGACAAAAATATGAAAATTCTCATTGTGGATGATTTTTCCACCATGAGGCGCATCATCAAAAATCTGCTTCGTGATCTGGGTTTTACCAATACTCAGGAGGCGGACGATGGAACCACTGCATTACCCATGTTGCAGAGTGGAAATTACGACTTTCTGGTCAGTGATTGGAATATGCCGGGTATGACGGGTATCGATCTGCTTAGGGCGGTACGTGCCGATGCAAAACTGGCGGGATTACCGGTGCTGATGGTGACTGCTGAATCCAAACGTGAGCAGATCATTGAAGCGGCCCAGGCTGGCGTCAATGGCTATGTGGTCAAGCCGTTTACCGCAGGCACGCTTGAAGAGAAGATAAACAAGATCTTTGAGCGTGTTGCAGGCTGACACGTTGCAGGGGCGGGAGAACCCGAATGCAGGAACAGATAGAGATTGAATCGATTCGTCTCGAAAAGGCGCGTGCTCTTGTGGCCCACCTGGAAGCTGGTGAGAGCGAGGATGCTGACCGCGTCATCGGTGAGCTGGCCGAGGTAGGAGAGAGCGGACTTTTTCAGGAAGTTGGCAGACTGACCCGGGAGTTGCATGAAGCCATCAACGGTTTTCTGCTTGACTCACGGGTCTCTGAGATGACCCAAGTGGATATACCTGACGCAAAAGAACGGCTGAACTACGTCATTACCATGACAGAACAGTCTGCGGATCGTACGTTGACAGCGGTGGAACAGAGCATGCCGATGGTGGATGAACTGGAGAAGCAGGCAGGTAAGTTGTTGGCGGAGTGGGACAAATTTCGCTCCCGTCTGTTGACCAAGGATGACTTCCGGGGGCTTAGCGATGAATTGGCTGCATTTCTGCAGCAGACGCAACGCCACTCCAAGAGTCTGCACGATAACCTCTCGAACGTTTTGATGGCACAGGACTTTCAGGATCTGACCGGCCAGATTATTCGCAGAGTGATCGAACTGGTTCACGATGTGGAAGAGAAGTTGGTCAAGCTGGTCCGGATTACCGGCGGTAAGCTGGAGGTCAGGAAAGACCTTGACGATCCGACGGTATTGGAAGGCCCTGTAGTGCCTGGTGTCGAACAGGGCGATGTAGTGACCAATCAGGATGATGTGGACGACCTGCTATCGAGCCTGGGATTTTAGTTTTTACGTGCTTTGCCGAAAACATGAAAGTAATGAATGAATCAGATCTATACCAAAGGATAGAGACAGGGGTAGAAAGATGAGCATAGATCTCAATGACGAGATACTGCAGGATTTTCTGGTAGAAGCGGGAGAGATTCTCGAACTGCTCGGAGAGCAACTCGTGGACCTCGAACAGCAGACCGATGATTATGATCTGCTGAATGCAGTCTTTCGTGGATTCCACACCATCAAGGGTGGTGCAGGGTTTCTTGCTGTCGACTCATTGGTAGAGATTTGTCATAAGTCAGAAGACGTTTTCAACATACTGCGGCAGGGACAACGTAAGATTACACCGGACCTGATGGATGTCGTGCTACAGGTCGTGGATGTGGTGAATGAGATGTTTGATGAGATCAGGGGTGGAGAGATGCCGGGCCATGCCGATTCCGAACTGATCAAACGGCTGAAATTCTTTGCTGTTCCCGGGGGGGAAGAGAAAGAAGAACCCGCAGTCGCGGCACCTTCTGCGCAACAACCGGAACCAATCCTTGAGCCTCAATCAAAGAAAGGTGACTTGAGCGACGATGAGTTCGAAGAGTTGCTCGATGCAATTCAGACCCCCGACACTGCCGAAGCAACGGCAGGCAGTGATGAAATTACCGAAGATGAGTTTGAGTCTTTACTGGATGATCTGCACGGTAAGGGGAAATTTTCCAGCAAATCTGGAGAAGAGACGGAAAAAACCTCCCCTGTCGCTTCTGATGAGATCTCTGAAGACGAATTTGAGTCGCTGCTGGATGATTTGCATGGAAAGGGTAAGTTTTCCAGTAAATCCGGCAAAGAACCGGAGCAGAAATCTGCAAGCGTTGAACCTGCCGCTGTGGTCAAGCAAAAACCCAAACCGGAAACTGCACCGGCAGCGCAGGCACCGCAAAAGGCAAAACCCCAGTCCCCCCCTGCACCCAAGGGAGCGGTCAAGCTGCAATCGGCAGAGACGACAGTCCGTGTCGATACGCAGCGCCTCGACGACATCATGAATATGGTGGGTGAGTTGGTGTTGGTGAGAAATCGCCTGGCGACACTCAAGGCGACCATGAATGATGAAGATGTCAGCAACGCGGTGGGCAACCTCGATGTGGTGACATCGGATCTGCAGCTGGCGGTGATGAAGACACGCATGCAGCCGATCAAAAAGATCTTTGGCCGATTCCCCCGGGTGGTGCGTGACCTCGCCCGTGCCATGAAGAAGGAGATCGACCTGGCGATGGAGGGTGAGGATACTGATTTGGACAAGAACCTGGTGGAGGCGCTTGCCGATCCACTGGTACATCTGGTCAGAAACTCGGTTGACCACGGCATTGAAATGCCGGACGAACGTGAAAAAGCCGGCAAGCCACGGCGTGGTACCGTGTTGCTCACCGCTGCCCAGGAAGGTGATCACATCCTGTTGTCAATCAGCGATGACGGCAAAGGTATGGATCCCAGTGTGCTGCGGCAGAAAGCTGTCGAGAAGGGCATGATGGATCAGGAGACGGCTGCCCGTCTCGATGACAGAGAGAGCTTCAACCTGATATTCCAGCCCGGTTTTTCAACCAAGACCGAAATATCTGATGTCTCTGGCCGTGGTGTCGGTATGGATGTGGTGAAAACGCGCATCTCGCAGATGAACGGCTCGGTTGAGATCGATTCAGAAAAAGGCCGCGGTAGCACCATCACCATCAAACTGCCGCTTACGTTGGCGATCCTGCCCACGCTGATGGTCGTGCTGGGTACGCAGCCATTTGCCCTGCCATTGGCCAGCGTGGTGGAGATCTTCAATCTGGATCTCAATCGTACCAATGTGGTGGATGGCCAACTGACGATCATGGTACGGGAACGCGCTCTGCCGCTTTTCTATCTGAGTCAATGGTTGGTGCAGAACAGCGCCATGATGGAAGAGGAAAAGGGTAGTCGGCATGTCGTTGTGGTCAATGTCGGGAACATCCAGGTGGGGCTGGTGGTGGATGAACTGATTGGCCAGGAAGAGGTGGTTATCAAGCCCCTCGGCGCCATGTTGCAGGGATTGGAAGGCATGGCCGGTGCAACGATAACCGGCGATGGGAAAATCGCGCTGATCATGGATGTCCCAGGGCTGATGCGCAAGTACGCCAGAAAATATTGAGTGGGCAAGTGATCTGTAGAGGGTTTCAGAAACAACTGTCTCTCAGAAAGGAATGGTAAGAAATGCAGGCCAGGCTGAAAGTCTTAGTCGTCGATGATTCAGCATTTTACCGGCACAGGATTGGTGAGATGCTGGAGGTTGCGCCGGATCTTGAGATAGCCGGTTACGCCACGAATGGCGAAGAGGCGGTCAAGCTGGCGCAACAGCTACATCCGGATGTCATCACCATGGATGTGCAGATGCCGGTACTCGATGGCATTACTGCAGTTCGCCAGATCATGGCGAGATCCCCGACCCGTATCCTGATGTTTTCGGCACTCACCAAGGCTGGGGCGCGGGAAACGCTTGATGCCTTGGAGTCCGGGGCGTTGGATTTTCTTGCAAAAACGCCGGACGGTCTGAAATCGGGTGAATCCACAGAGATTTTTGCAGAGCAACTCCGGCAGCGGGTAAGAGCTGTAGGGCATGGGCGGCTGCCGCCAAAATTAGCGAAAACCACAGGATTTGGGACAAGCAGATTGCCGGTCGGGTACAGGCAGGAGACCGGGCGTGTTGACATGATTGCTATCGGTGCATCAACCGGTGGTCCTGTGGCGCTGCAGAATATTTTGACCCGGCTGCCACGGAATTTTCCGATCCCCTTGTTGGTTGCGGTACATATGCCCGCCGCATTCACTTCGGCCTATGCAGGCCGTCTCAATACTGTTTGCGCGATTGAAGTGAAGGAGGCGAGGGATCGTGATCCGCTACGTCCCGGCAGGGTGCTGTTGGCGCCAGGCGGCAGGCAGATGACAGTGGAAAAGGGACCCTCGGGTTCAATGGTGAGAGTCAAAGATGCGCGTGGGGGACAGATCTACCATCCCAGTGTGGACCAGTTGCTTGAGTCGGCGGCCAGGGTTTTTGGTGCGCAGGCACTGGGCGTGGTTCTGACGGGCATGGGCGCGGATGGTTTGGAGGGGGCGCGCAAGTTGAAGTCGACAGGTGCCAAACTCTGGAGCCAGGATGAGGCGAGCTGTGTGGTTTACGGCATGCCCCGGGCTGTTGAACAAGCGGGCCTAGTGGATCGTGTTGCCTCACTTGATGAGATCGGGACTATGCTTGAAAATCTGGGTAGAGAACAGTCGAGAATATGAGAGTCGACTTCCTCAGCTTTATCGGCATCATCATCGCCTTTATGGCGGTGTTGGGTGGTAATTGGCTTGAAGGCGGGCACGTCGACTCGCTGGTCAACGGCCCAGCAATGATTATTGTGATTGGCGGCACCGTTGGTGCGATCCTTCTACAGACGCCTGTACCGGTTTTTTTGCACGCGCTGAGGCTCTCAGGGCGTGTGTTTCTGCCTGGCAGGATCGACATGTCCCCGACCATCAAGAAGCTTGTCACCTGGAGCAATATCGCACGCAAAGAGGGTCTGCTCGGGCTGGAAACCATTTCCGAGAAGGAGTCGGATGACTTTCTCCGTAAAGGCATGCAATTGCTGGTGGATGGCAGCGAGCCGGAAGTGATCCGGGATATCCTCGAGATGGAGGTGGATGCCACGGAGCACTATGATCTGCAGGCGGCCAAGGTTTATGAAGGCATGGGTGGCTACTCGCCCACTATCGGTATCATCGGTGCGGTTATGGGTTTGATCCATGTGATGCAAAATTTGGCAGACCCCGCCAAGCTGGGCAGTGGTATCGCCACGGCTTTTGTCGCCACCATCTACGGGGTGGGACTGGCAAATCTGTTTCTACTGCCGATAGCGGCAAAACTGAAGACCCAGACGTTGAGGATGACGAAATACCGTGAAATGGTAGTTGAAGGGGTTGTAGCGATAGCCGAGGGTGAGAATCCACGCAATATTGAGATGAAGCTGAAGGCTTTCCTCTAATAATGGGGGCATGATGGCGCGCAGGCGTAAACGACCGGAGGAGCCAGAGAACCACGAAAGGTGGGTCGTCTCCTATGCGGATTTTATCACCCTGCTGTTTGCATTTTTTGTAGTGATGTACTCAATCTCTTCAGTCAATGAGGGCAAATACCGGGTGTTGTCCCAAACCTTGAGCAATGCGTTTCAGGAGCCGTCCCGCAGCCAGGAGCCTATCCAAATTGGCGAGATCAGCCGTTCCAGCGGAGATCCCACGGGTGCCGAAGGCAACAACGCGCTGATCCAGACAGAGATGCGTTTCGGCCCTGGCACTTACGATGATGATGGATTACTGGACAACGCGGTGGATGAGGCGCAACGCCTGAGCTATCTTGCGGCCACCATTGGAGACATGCTCGAAGCCTATATCGAAAAGGATCTGGTCGATGTATCGCACAGCGATACACGGGTGATAGTGGACATGAAGAACAAGATGCTCTTCCCCAGTGGCAGTGCCAAACTCTCCCGTGCCGCAGTAAAGGTTCTGCGGGATATCAGCAGCATTCTGCGACCATTGAAAAATCAGCTGCAGATTGAAGGCTATACGGACAACCAGCCAATCCATACGCCTGAATATCCGTCGAATTGGGAGCTTTCGGCAGCACGCGCGGCCAGTGTAGTGCATCTGATCGCCCGCATGGGTGTGGCCCCTGAACGCCTGGCAGCCATCGGATATGGTGAACACCGCCCGATTGCCGACAATGACAGTGAGAGCGGGCGGCAGAAAAACCGCCGGGTAAGTCTGGTTATTCTCGGCATGAACGACGACCCGGACCGGACCATTATCTTACTTGACGGTAGCCGATGAAGATCTGGACCATCGCCAACCAGAAAGGCGGAGTGGGCAAGACCACCACCACGGTTGGTCTCGGCGGCCTGCTGTCACAGTGGGGTTTCAGAACCCTGCTGATCGATATTGATCCCCACGGTTCATTGACCAGCTATTTTCGTTATGACCCTGACTCCATCGAAGAGAGCGTCTACTCGCTCTTCAAGGCGGTGGCGGACAAACAGGATGTTGATCCAGCGACACTGCTCTACAAGACCGGTACCGACGGATTGGAACTGATGCCCGCCGCCATGGCGCTGGCGACCCTCGATCGTCAGGCCGGCAGATTGGACGGCATGGGTCTGGTGATCAAAAACGCCCTCGCCCGGTTGGAAGATCGTTTTGACTATGTATTGATCGACTGTCCTCCAGTCCTCGGTATTCTGATGATCAATGCGCTGGCGGCTTGCGGACAGCTGATTATCCCCGTGCAGACAGAGTTTCTTGCCCTCAAGGGGTTGGAGCGGATGTTGCGTACCCTGAAGATGGTACTCAAAGCGCGACAGAATTCGCTGCCCTATACCATCGTCCCCACCATGTACGATCAGCGTACCCGTGCTTCCGTCGACAGCCTGAAGGTGTTGCGTGAGACCTATCAGGAACATCTCTGGCGAGGCCTGATCCCGGTTGACACCCTTCTGCGCGAAGCGAGCAGGGCAGGTATTCCTCCCGCAATGTTCGACCCTGGTGGTCGCGGTGTGAGCGCCTATACCGATCTCCTTGAAGACCTGCAACGGGAAGTGGGACAGCCGGTCAGTGCCGGAGTAGGGCGTTGAACCGGCGACAGGAAAAGCCCTCCACCCGTCTTGCGGAGCCGGATGCCGCCCTCAGCAGCTATCTGGATGTGCTGTTGCAGGAGATCAGTGAGATTCCTGTCGAGGCACCGGTCGCCGAAACTAAAGTTGCCACCAAAATAGCCGATATTACGGAACAGACGTCGACGGAGGCTGTTTCCGCCACACATGTGAGTGAGGAGGTGACCGCCGGGCCGGTGACCGAGGTCGTCAGCCAGACCGTTGAGGTCACACAGACAGTCAATGAACCGATCATTCCGCCCTGGGCCGAAATGCCTTTTCAGGTGTTGGTGTTCAAGGTGGGAGGGCTGAATTTGGGAATACCTCTGACTGGATTGGTGAGTATTCTTGAGTGGCAGGACGAGGCCACTGTTATGCCGGGCCAGCCCGACTGGCATCTGGGTGTGTTGCTCAATCGCGGGCAGAAGATAGTGGTGGTCGACACCGCTCGTCTGGTGATGCCGGAGAGAGTCAGTGACAGGGTGCCGGGTGAACGACAGAGCGGCGGCCATGTATTGATCGTGGGTGATGGCGGATATGGTCTTGCCGTGGACGGTATTGCAGAGACGATCCTGCTGGATGCTGGATGCTGGATGCTGGAGGTGTGAGCTGGCGCACTGCCCAGGGAAAACGTCCCTGGCTGGCCGGAACGATGGTAGAGCAGTTGTCGGTGCTGCTGGATATTGACGGCATGTTGGGCATGATTAGTGCTTAAATAATTCAGAGAACATAATTCCCGTCCACTTTTTGACGTGATGGGGAGTAACAGATGGGATGAGGTGCGTAGATGAACACAAATGCTGCAGAAGTCGATGCGAATGATTCGGTGCTTCAGTTGGTCACCTTTCGGCTGAAGGATGAGTCATACGGCGTCAATGTGATGAAGGTGCAGGAGGTTCTCAGGGTTACCGAGATCGCGCCGGTTCCTGGTGCGCCCCCCTTCGTACTGGGTATCATCAATCTGCGCGGCAACGTGGTGACCGTCATCGATACCCGCAGCCGTTTTGGTCTGCCTTCAGCCGAACTGGACGACTCAAGCCGTATCGTGATCATTGAGTCCGAAAAGCAGGTGGTAGGCATCCTGGTGGATGCGGTGGCGGAAGTGGTGGAACTCAATGAGGACGAGGTCGACGCTGCCCCCAATGTCGGCAATGATGAGAGTTCGCGCTATATCCAGGGCGTGGTAACCCGTGAGAACGGTCTGCTGATCCTGGTGGATCTGAATAAACTGCTGACAGATAAAGAGTGGGCTGAGATCAGCATGTTCTGATGCCGAATGGCAATCCCATGCTACACTCTCTTCAAGTTAGTGCCTGTCCGGAAACGCCGTTTTTTTACCATGAAGCGCGCGAAGTACACGAAGGTAATTTATTGTTAATCAATCTCTTACCTTAGCGTTCTTTGCGGCTAGATATTAGGTTTCCGGACGAACACAAGTTAGACTCCGATCTCTAAAACCAATGGAGCCGAAATGCCGGAAATCGGTGAGCAGAGTCCGATAAATCCACTCTACCCCGTGAATCCCAGTCGGCGGCCAGAGCGTCGTGAACGCCCGAAGCCCCAAGAAGAGCGTAACAAACAGGGAAAGAAAAAAGAGCGCGCCCAGAAAAATGACAACGGCAAGCCGCACATCGATGAATACGCATGATGGATAGCACCATCCTCAATCTATGGATAACCCTTGCAGTACTGGCGATCGCTGTTTTGGTGTTTGTCGTACTCTTATACAAACAAACCCATCGCACTCAAGAACGTCTCGTTGAAACAATGCGTGAGGTGGAGATCCTCAAGCAGACGGTCGGGGCGCTCTGCTCCAGTTCCGTCGGTGTGGATAAACGGGTCAATCGCATTGAACGCCATGGGCGGGATCTGGAAGAGCGGCAGGAGAGCATGGAGTACCAACGGGCCGGTGAGCCTCCTTACGCTGAGGCGATTCGTCTGGTTCAGGAGGGTGCCAAGGCCGATCGGTTGATGGATGAGTTGAACATCAGTCGGGGTGAGGCGGATCTGATCGTCATGCTGCACGGCATGAAACGAAGCGGCTCTCCCATTGATTGAGGACGCCATCCAGTAATATCCAGGGGCCGGAGTCAAACTGCCTGCCCAGGTTTAATTATCCGCCCCTTATTATGCGGTTTGACTCCGACCCCCAATCCGACTCCCACACTGGTAGATAGATGATTCAGGCAGCCGTTCCCGTACTGGGCTTCGCCGCATACAGCGGCACTGGAAAGACCACCCTGTTGACCCGATTGATTCCGCTGCTGAAGGCGGAGGGAATCCGGATCGGCGTGATCAAGCATGCCCACCACAAAGTTGATGTCGACAAACCCGGCAAGGACAGCTACGAACTTCGCAAGGCCGGTGCCGGTCAGGTGTTGCTGGCTACTGCCCAGCGCTGGGCCTTGATGGTGGAGGAGGAGATCGAGGGCGATCCTGACTTGCAGACAATGCTCGATCGCCTGGACGCCTCTCAACTCGACCTGATCCTGGTGGAGGGTTTTCGTCATGTGCGTTTCCCCAAGATCGAACTGCACCGGCCTGTCATGGGGCGTCCTCTGCTCTGTCTGGAGGACTCCTCGATCGTCGCTGTGGCCAGCGATGAGCCGTTACCTGTGTCGTTGACTCTGCCCCAACTCGACATCAACGATGTGCCGGCGATACGGGATTTCATCCTGTTCAAATACCTGCAGCCGATTTGTCACGAGTAGGAGCCGCGCCTCGTTGCGATTGGGCCTTGGGTCTCGCTGCGGGGCGTCACTCCGACGGATGTTAGCGTCTGAATGGCTATGGATAGAGGCCCATAGCGCTACGGACGTTCTGATCAGGTCACCTTTTATTCCTGCCTTGACAAGCTATAGTTAGGTTCATTGCATCCCGTTTTCCTGAGCCAGGAGCGAAAAATGAGAAGATACGGACTATGGAGTCTATTGCTTTTACTGGTGTTGCTATGGCCCCTGACGACTTTTGCCAGCCGCTTCAGCGACCTGTATGTGTTTGGTGACAGTCTGTCGGATCAGGGTAACGTCTCCACAATTACAGGCGGATTGATACCTCCGCCGGAATACACTGACGGAATCAACAGTGGACGCTTCACCAACGGACTGAACTACGTCGATTATTTTTCTGACCGACTGGGTCTTCCCACTGGTAGCTCAGTGTTGGGTGGCAACAACTACGCTTATGGCGCTGCGCGCAGCTTCACCCATCCACTCGGCGCCTTCGGTGCACTGAGTCTCAATGAACAGAAGGATCTTTATCTGGGTGGGCTGGGCATGACACCGGCGGATGCCGATGCTCTCTTTATCGTCTGGTCCGGATCCAATGACATGAGCGACATCCTGGACCAGGCGTTGGTAAATCCTTTATACGATCCCACTGCTGATATAACCATTGCAGTTGGCGGAATCGCTCAGGTGGTGGGGGAACTCGCCGCCATTGGGGCAAAAGATTTCCTCATACCCAACGTCCCCGACTTGGGTTTGGTGCCTCTCGTAACCGGTGGCGGGCCGCCGGTGGCGGGTGCGTCTTTTCTGACCAATCTCTTCAACAATGCCCTCGATGCCGCACTGCTGGTGGCAATAGCCCCCTTTGCTGACGTTGACCTGATGCGGTTCGATACCTTTGGGCTGCTCAACCAGGTTTATGCCGATCCCGCTTCGTTTGGTTTTGCCAATGCCACAGATGCCTGTTACAGCGAGTTTGTTTTAGCTGGTGGAACCACCTGTGCCAACCCGGATGAGTATCTCTCATGGGACGGATTTCATCCCACGTCGGCCACTCACCGGATTCTTGCTGCTCAAATGCACGAAGTGGTGCCTGAGCCGGCGACACTGGGGCTGATGCTTATTGGACTGCTGGGGGTGGCGATGGGACGCTTCCGCATCGCCTGGGTCCATTCCTGACCCCAAAGCTGCTAGTCGCCGTGGGGCCAGGGAAGGCGGGAAGTGACACTATTTTTCGGCCGTAATGTAGGCGATCCACCCAGCGTCCGCTTCGCCCTCTTCAACAGGCTCGAAGATGCCATCCGCCTCACCCTCTTCATCGAAGCCCTGCCAATAGAAGGTCACCTTGCTGAAACCTGCCTCATCGAGCAGCTCTCGGATCTCCGGCAGCGTCCAGAGGCGCCAGTTGTAGCTGAAGGCTTTTTCCAGACGCGAATCATCCGGAAAATCGAAATGGATGTGGCAGATCAGGGTGCCGCTGATGGGCTCGTATTTTTCCTGCTCCCAGATATAGGTGAAGCTGCTGTCCCCATCCTCGATCTCCCGCTCTTCAACGATGTCGCGGAAAGAGTCATAACCCCCATAAGCGTCCATGAAGAGGATGCCACCCTCAGCCAACTGCTTGTGTACCTGCTTAAAGTAGCGCTTAAGTTGGTCGCGCTCCTTGAACAGCCAATAGCTGAAGTTCATCGCCGAAATAATGTCAGGCGCTTCTGTTTGCACGGTTAACACATTATCCAGAATCAGCTCGATCCGTTTGGCTTTGGAGACTTTGAGCTGGCCAATCTGGTGTGTTTTACCCCAGTCCAACACCTCTTTGTCCAGATCGACACCGATGGCGTGGTTAGTCTTGCGGCGGCGCACCCATTCACTGCAGACGTTTGCGGTGCCGCAGAAGTCCTCGCGCAGCAGTTTTGCCCGGCGTCCGCGGAGCCTCTTATAGGCGTCATCGACAAAATCGATCTCGGACTCAGCACACTGGACGGAAAGCTCGTAGAGATGGTGACGGTCAGCCAACTCGGCCATCGTCGACCTTTTTTTACTTTTTTTGTTCAGTTTTTTGGCCATACTGAGATCTACACTTGATCGGAAGAAAAAACAGATAGCGAACTATACTTTAAAGTAAAGGTGATGTGTGAGAGGAGAAAGAGAGTGGGCATAGCGATTACATTGAGAGAGTTTCTCGAGAGTCACGATACCGATTACGAAGTCATTGATCATCAGCGGACACACTCGACTTTGCGGACATCCGAAGCAGCACACATTCCGGGTGACAAGATGGCAAAGTCGATACTGCTGGGTGACGATGAAAGTTATCTGATGGTGGTCATCCCTGCTTCCCACAGATTGGAGCTTAGGGAGTTGAGTGATATGACTGGCCGGGATCTGGAACTTATCGACGAGCAGGAGTTGACCGAGGCCTTTGCCGACTGTGAGCCGGGGGCGGTACCACCTGTTGGCAAGCCCTACGGCATCGAGACTTTGGTGGAGAAGTGTCTGGTTGATCAGGCAGACGTCTTTTTTGAGACGGGTGACCATACAAAGGTTATCCATGTCAGCGGCACCCAGTTCCGTTCCCTGATGGATGATGCGCAACCTGCCAGGCTTAGCAATCATTTGTAAGAGATCCGGGTTATTTTGATTTGCGTCTGATACTGATCTGGTTTAACCTTGCGCCTCCCAAATCGGGAGAGGTGTCCGAGTGGCTGAAGGAGCACGCCTGGAAAGTGTGTGTACGTTAACCCGTACCGAGGGTTCGAATCCCTCCCTCTCCGCCAGTTTATGCAATTCCGCGAAATTCTTCGCTGTAGCCGCCACGTGCTGACAAGAACACATTGGGTTGCCAGCTAACCTCTGATTAGCGGCAAAGAATCGTTTCCAGGCTACATAACAGCAAGCGTACCTTGAGTGCGAACCTTTCAGAGTCCTTTTGTTCGAACAACAGCCCAGGATTGATGCCGAAACGGTTTGATAGTGCCTGGATGCGTCTCTTGTTCAAGCTATGTTTCCCTGATAGTACCCGGGATATCGTGGAGTGGGAGCCGATCTCCGGCAGGTCAGCGGTACCCAGAGAAGAGTCATTGTGCGAAAATTAGGTGTAAAAAGTGATGGTGAACGCCTATGAAAAAACCTGGCCGCAATGACCCATGCCCCTGCGGCAGCGGTAAAAAATACAAGAAGTGTTGTCTTGCCACTGAGGTAACGCCGGTTGCCAACCTCAACTGGCAGAAAATGCGCAGGATGGAGGGAGAGCTTATCCATATCCTGCTGAAGCATGCAGATAAATTCTATGATCCCTCAGCCGTAGCCGAGGCGTGGGACGAGTTCTCGCTATGGGACAAGGTGCCCATGGACCCGGAATCCCAGCCCGAACTGGATACGGCGTTTCTCCCCTGGTTTGTGTTCAACTGGATTCCCGACAATACGGAGGCAGGCGAAACCGAGCACTACCCTGAGATGCAGGTCGCAATGCATTATCTGCAGCAAAAGGGTTCGCGACTCGATTCTTTCCAGCGGCGTTTCATTGAGGAGATTTGTTCGCAGCCCTATAGCTTCTTCATGGTCATGGAGGTCGAGCCCGGCAGACAAATGGCGCTTCGTGAGCTACTGCTGGGACGCGAGGTTACTGTCCATGAACGCCAGGCATCGACCACATTGCGCAAAGGATCGATCATCTACACCCGCATCATTACCATGGACGACAACTCCATCATGGTGGGTTGTGCACCCACTGTGATTCCTCCCGCCTATCTTAACGAGATTATCGATTTCCGCGAGACGCTGACAGAGCGGTTCCCTGATCCTGGCCTCGATGTATTGCATGAGTACGATATCGAATTGCGAGAGATCTATTACGATATTCGCGAGGAACTTCATAATCCGTCCTTGCCACAGCTGCAAAATACCGATGGCGATCCGCTGCAGTTGACCAAGCTCTACTACACCCTGAAATGTACACCCCGCGAGGCCCTGGATGCGCTAGCGACACTGTCCATGGCTGATGTCGATGAGTTCATACGCGAGGGCACGTTCGACAAGCAGGGAGAACTGCTATCCATGGAGTTCCCCTGGCTGAAAAAGGGGAACAAACAGCATGTCGGCTGGGACAATACCGTGATGGGGCACATTACCATCGAAGGCGGACAATTGACCATCGATGTGAACTCCCAGCAGCGTACTGATGCGATCAAGCGCAAGATTACACGCCGCTTGGGAAAGCGGGCGGTATTCCGCAACGCGGTGATCCAATCCACGGAGAAGATGCTTGAAGAGATGCAGAACAACCCGGCTACCTCGCAAAGGCCGGACAGTCAGGAGAGTGAAGAGCTGATGGCTCTGCCCGAAGTTCAGGAGAAAATCAGGGAAATGGCGAGCCAGCATTGGAAGGCCTGGCTGGATACTTCGCTCCCAGCACTCAAGGGCCAGACACCGCGCGAAGCGGCCAAGACCAGCAGTGGACGGGAGCGACTGGAGGCGTTGCTGCTGCAGTTTGAATCGCGTGAAGGAGAACCTCAGCCATTTGATCCGGATGTTGACGCGCTCCGTCAGTCGCTCGGGTTGGATTAAAGCAGGGGCGTTCAGAATCCAAACGGCTACTGAAAGCCGCTCAATCAATCGAGCCATGACGGAACCCATTGGCAGGAACAGTTTCAGCGTGCCTCTACAAACTGCCGTGCGGTGACACAATAAGTGTGCCGCCAATCGCACCTAGTGCCAGCAAGTCCTCTTTGTCCCCTGATACGAGATACTGCGCCTGACTCGCTTCTGCCATGGCCAGCACAGGGTTATCGTCTGGATCGGGCGATAACTCTACGGTTGGCAGTATTTCGAGGACGGTTGCTTGGTGTCGCAGGCCATTGACCAGGTTGCCGGCCTCTACCGGCTTGATGAAACGGCGTAACTTTGGATACCGGGAAACCCGTCGAGCTGCCACTCCGAAGTGACTAGTTCAAAGCGCTTCTTATACGCCAAGCCTTTTAGATTAACGCCGGAGGAGTATCTGTGGTGATGAGCGCGGCGATCAAAATTCCGGTATCTAGCACGACACGCATCGAGGCCACTCAGCAGCCAGGGCTTCATCGATTGCCTCTAGGATTTCGTTCTGGTCATATAGTCGAATGCGTTCTTTGACGCCTTCGACGGTAAGTTCGAACAGATGGGATTGAACGACTTCTTCCACAAAGCGTGAGATACCACCTTTTTTAGTGCCTCTCTGTGCCAGAAAGGAGCGCAAAGCCCGATCAGTTTCTTCGGGTACGACAATGGACCAGCGGACGTTACTCATAGCTTTCACATCTCAAATTGTGTGTATATGCGCTTATGTGTGGAAAGGCACGTTTCACTGCATGGGGTTAGCATATGAACTATGAATTTTCCAGGGGTAGGGACCGAAAGTTAACAGCACTCTGCCAGCATGACTCGATAACTATATGTAATATAAGGAAATACCCAGGGTTCGAATCCCTCCCTCTTTGCTATACAGTCTGGTCTCTCTATAAAGTTTCCTGAGACGATCCAGAAATTCTAAACGAATCAATAAGATGTGCTTGATGAGTAGGCGCATTCTGCCCCTTACAGCGAACCAATACCCGTCAAGCCTACAGGGATGTATATACGGCGTCCCTCATTTGGGGATGTCGCCTATCCAATGTTCTCCTTAGTATCGCAACTATTATCATCGTTGGCGCAGGCATCTGTCGCTGGGAATGGATAGCCCCGAATCGCGATCGGTGCGGCTACCTGCTCTTGGAAAGGTAGTGCAATTACCAGAAGTCGATGGCCTGCATCATCATTACGAACGGTTGGAAGGCGTGATAGTGTGTGATGTGAGTTTTCGGGAAGGTGTGCGTCCAGGTCTTACATCACCTCGACAAGGTAAGAGCCCAACTTCATATCGGCAACGAGGATATGCTCGGTTAACCAAATCTCCAGAAACTCAATATCTTTATTCGAGAGCAGCTTGCCCTCATTCAGGAACTTCTCCTGCAGCGCCTTGGCACTATCGCTGCCAGCCATGGAGAGCGAAGCGAAGGCTGGTAGTCCCCGGTAGCCGCGAGGCCGCACTGCTTACCCGGCGTGCCTTGCGCCAGAGGGGAAGCAAAGTAGGCATCCGAGCGCGGCGTCCAGTCATCGGGAGCTGGCAACGGAGCGGCAACGAGCTTGCGAGGTTGTCGCGTAGTGCCAGTGACCGGGACGGCCGGGGCACAAACAGGTTGTCGAAGGCCGAGTCGATTTTGGGGACTGGGATGTCCCAAAATCTATCACGAGGTCGAAGACTCACTTGCGATTAATTCCTGGTGCTCCGTCTTGTGTTCCACAAAATCTTCATAACCATACTTCAGCATCAACCGCTCTTCGTGCTTGAAGTGCCAGACGGTGCAACTTATCAGCTCTTCCAACACCGCCTCGATATAGTTTGCCGAATCCCCTTCCACTATAGAATGGGTGAGAATATTAAAAAGCTCCACAAGTCTGCGGTGATCTTCATCTATTTCCTTGACATCAACACTTAGCGTTTTGTCCCAAACTATATCTTTCACAAGCTCTTCTCCTGATGAAGCTGCCTTATACGGCTCTATTAACATAGGTTTTTTTAGATATTTGACGTTCCTTGTCTCGATATCAGAATAAGCAAATCAGGGCTCCTAATTTGCCGTTTCCAGTATAGATCAGTTCTTTCAGTAGTAGAAGTCAGCAACTCATTACCATGATGTCGTTTTGCCATGAACGCCATCTGTTGCAGCGGACCTGTTCCTACCAATAACCTAATCCGATGGGTGGCAACTTTGCCCTGATTTAGGTGGCAGCCTTCACATGGAATGGATGGCAGGTTTCACTGGAATAGACACCCAAGCAAAGGTTCGTTAACTCGCTCAATGTACTCTTTCCCCATCTATACTTGAAATAGCCCCGGCATATGGCTGCCGGGTTTCACCAGTTGATTTCATGGGAGACGGAACCATGGCGTGGACGAAGGCCAAGTTTCAGCAGATCCTCGATGATGCCGGGATAAACGGCGAAGTAGTCATTGCCTACCAACAGGGCCAGGATCCCCTGGTGAAGGGTTTTGCCCAAGGGGAGGGGATCTGTGCCGGTATCTGTTACTCGTTTCTGCGGCACGATCTGCTACAGCCCAACGGCATGCAGCGTTCCAAAGGAATCCAGGGTGGGCGTTCCACTGCCTCCGCCCGTTTTGTGCAGGCGTTACTGGAGGCCAAGATCCGCGAGGGCTCCGGGGGCAAGAGCTTTGGCGAGGCGATCGCGCCGGTGATGAAACGGGATGGACTCAGTTCACGCGTCGTGGCCAAGGGAAGTACGGACCTGTTTGGGCTGGGGGCAACGGTTGCGATGGCGATCGACGACCTGCTGACCACCTCTGCGCCGCCCCACGGCACCGCTACCCTGGCGGTAATGAGCCGCATCCGTAAATCCACCGGGGGGCAGCATGCAACCGCATTCACTGCGGTGGTGCCGGATGGCCCGATACTCTTTCTTGATCCCAATCTCGGCAAGGTCCGTTTCACCGACGCAATGGATTTCGGCACCTTCTGGGAGGAGAAGATGGAAGCCATCTATGCCACCCGGGGCTACGATCAGTACTTTTTGGAGGTGTTTAGTTGATTTTCGGGCGGTGTTGGCGTTAGTGCATTCACAATAACCAATGACAAATCAGCCTCAAAGCCGCCCTTCAGTACTATAATTACCAGTATAAGGAATGAGCACCCGGGGTAGCAGGAGGGGGCTCGAGGAATGGTAAGTAAACCTCCTCATGCACGACCACCGAGGTTAGCAGTGCGCTGTTAGAGGAGGTAAGTATGAAAAAATTATTCCTGTTAGTCATCCTGTTCGTATTCTTTGTTGGCCCGGTCTTTTCCTATGATCAAGGGTTGGCAAAGAGCTATGAACAGTATTTCAGTTCATTCTCAGGCAAGGGAACCGGAAGGGCGTTGCAGATGATTCCGACGAAGGTCTTTGTGGAATCTCTGAAAAAGGGCGAGAAGCTGTTTATCGTGGATATTCGGACACCAGGAGAAACTGGAGTTTATGGCTTCAATTCAGCCAACAGTACAGTTATTCCTATGAATGAGGTTTTCACGTCATCCAACTTGGCAAAAATTCCTACAAACGGAAAAGTTGTGATTGTCTGCAAGGCTGGCCACAGGGCAATGGCGATTGCCACAGGGTTGCGTCATATCGGGTTTAAGAACGTATTTGTTCTGAAACACGGTATTTCAGATGTAGCCAAATTCCTCTCGCCGAAAAGTGCTTATTAGCCTGGTGTTACTCCCTGCGCTTTCGCGTGGGGAGTTTTCCAAATGTCCTCCTCGTCAAGCCATATTAAGTGAGACAAGAACCCCTGCGGGGAAATGGGTGGCCTGTGTTGTTGGCCTTACGGTTAACCGTGGAAAGTCCCGCTATCGTCTACTCGGTATCCCATTTTCTCTCTTTCATTAACGGATAGAAGTGTATCAGGATGACAGAGTTGTTGATCTCTCAAGATCGAAAAGACCATAAGGTGGATACTATAGCTGTTTGCTTCTTCTCTAGCATTTAATAGATCCTCTTCCACCTCATCAAACTCATCCTGAAGTTCCGGATACTGTTTAACGGCCGCGTTGGGTCCTAGCAGACAATATGCCGCGGCGATTGCTGCGGTATGTGTATGTTCTTCGATGATTTCACTTTTCGGTATCTGGAATTTCTTGTGAACACTGTCGGAGCGTTCGCGAATACCCTGGGTGATTTTCCTGTAGGCGGCAGGATCTATATCGCCCTGATCCAGTCCAAAGATCCTCAATACCTCAAAAAAACGGTCGTCATATTGTTTCTTTTTGAAGAAGATTTGCATGGTTTTATCCCTCAAAATCGATATAAGAATCCTTCTTTATTTGCTTTTAATTTCTCACAACAGATTGATGACGTGGTCAACCGTTTTGTGACACCCAAGTTAAGCAGCTTTCTTCATTTCCAATAATTGTTGTTCATAGTCACAGGGACTCATGTAATCCAAATAGGAATGGAGTCTCTGAGAGTTATAAAACATGGTGATGTATTCAAGTATGTCCTGCTGCGCTTCATATCGAGTCTGGTAGTGTTGCCATTGCACCTGTTCTTGCTTCAGGCTGCCAAAGAAGCTCTCAACGACCGCGTTATCCCAACAATCGCCCTTGCGGCTCATACTGCCTTCAATGCCATGAGCCTTGAGCAATCGCCGGAATGCTTTACTGGCATACTGCGAGCCCCGGTCCGAATGATGGATCAAACCTGCTTGAGGCCTGCGTCGCCAGATGGCCATCTTCAACGCATCACAAACAAGCTGGGCCTTCATGCGTGAACTCATACTCCAGCCAACCACTTTACGTGAGCACAGATCAATCACCACCGCCAGATACAACCAGCGCTCTTGTGTCCAGATATAGGTCACATCAGAGGCATAGACCAGGTCGGTTTGTGGTACATCAAACTGGCGTTCCAGCAGATTACCAAACACCGGATGTTTGTGATTGCTGTTGGTCGTCACTTTGAACTTCCTGCACTGCCGTGCCTTGACGTTAGCTTCTCTCATCCACATTCTTGCCTTGTTGCCGCTGCCCGGACAACCCAATGCACTCAGCGCTTTCTTCCTCCGGCGACCCACGTAGCTCTC
>QGON01000049.1 GCA_003660235.1 bacterium endosymbiont of Escarpia laminata
CTTCGAGGCTTCGGATACAGGGCTGTAATACCCATTAACCGCATCAGGCGCTGAACACGCTTACGGTTTACTGCATGGCCTTCATCCTGCAACCAGTCCCTGATACGACGGCTACCATAGAATGGCCTTTTCAGATGCATCTCATCAATCCTGCGCATCAATGCCAGATCATCATCTGATACCGGTGCAGGCTGATAATAAACCGTCGAACGATTCAGACTCAGTAACTGGCATTGACGGGTAAGCGGCAATCGATCTTCCTGATCGATCATTTCTTGCCGCTTGGACCGTGAATCCTTTCCAGCCCGCGTTCTAAAAAATCTCGTTCCATTGTCAGTTGGCCAATCTTGGCATGCAGCTCTTTTACCTTTTCGTCAGTCTCTTCACTCTGTTGCTGCCCACGACCGAACAGCTGATCTGCATCGTTAAGCAATCGTTTGCGCCAATCCTGGATCTGATTTGGATGTACGTCAAACTGTTCTGCTAGCTCAGCCAATGTCCGATCATTTTTAACGGCTGACAAGGCTACTTTTGCTTTGAAGGCCGATGAATGATTACGTCTTTTCCTTCTCATCTTCTGCTTACTCCTCTTCAGTTAGAATAATCGCAGAAGACACTTATAATTTCAGCTATTGTGTCTGACTAATGGGGTCCACTACTCTGCACTGATCAGTATCAATGTGAAATAAAATTTCACGATCGTAATAAGCAAGACTTTAAATTTGATTCTTGGTTGTACAAATCAAAAGAAGACGCTTTTTTTTCATACCAACCAGCTACATACCCTCCTGTTTACTATCATGGATCCCCAATTGACACCTGTGAAGAAGCTTCGTCAGAACCTGGTAATATTGGCTTCATTGATGGAACTACCTTCACTACACCCTTCAATCCAAGTGTTCAGGTATTAGATTCAAGCAACCAAGCATCAATAATTATGTTCCATGAGTTTGGCCATACGCTGGGCATGTTCCATTGGTATCTACCAGTAGATGAATGGATTGACTATTATGGAAATCCGAATCCATCTGGCGGTAGTCCGATATTTACTGTAGACAAATCACTCTATCCTGATCTTCCCGATGAGTACTATGGAGGAGGGACATGCAAAGATCCCTGGATAGGTGACCTTGACTTAAATGGGCCCATGGTCACCAATCATTTTGCAGATGTTAGTGGCACAAAGCCTAAAGGCATACCAGGCATACCAGTACACAATACCCAAGTGGTTTTCCCATCTGATATTAATCGTCCGTTTATGCAGAACTACGATCTAACATACCCACACACGAGCAAAACTATCGTCATGTCCAATGTTAATGGGGACTATTATCACACCAATAATTGGTATGACGCTATATATCGGATGTTTGAAACAGAACTTCTTTACACAGATAGATACTATGTAATTGATCTGGACTCCAATATTGTTTCAACTTATGCAGGAACTGGTGAAGCAGGTGATATGGATGGTGATGTCACTGAGGCCAGATTTAATGCCCCTTCTGGCTTTTTTGTTGATACAGATGGTTCTCTATACTAAAGTGGACCCCTGAGTCAAGACAAAAAACCACTGAGTTTAAGTTGCACATTCGACTTCACTAGCAGCTGGACGGCGCTGCCCCGGTTTTGTCTTTTCTTTGGTTTTTGTTGTTGCTTCTGATCTTTTCTCTGCGGTGGAGGAACCCCCCGTGGAGCGTAGCGGAACGGGGGGTTCCTCCACCGCGCCGCCGAATTTATCCACGATGACAGCCCCGCCACCTATCGCGGTTCGATACACGACGTTGGGCGTCTGTTGCCCCAGCGACTGGTGCGGACGCTCACCATTGTAGAAGGCGAAGTACTCGGCCAAGCCGACCATCAATTCACCCATCGAGCCATAGCCCTTCAGGTACACGTCCTCGTGCTTGACGCTACGCCAGAGCCGTTCGACGAAGATGTTGTCGAACGCTCGCCCCCGGCCATCCATGCTGATGGTAATGCCTTCACGCTTCAGCACGCCGGTGAACGTTTCGCTGGTGAACTGCGAGCCTTGATCGCTGTTGAACACTTCCGGCTTGCCGTGAGTGCGCAAGGCCTCCTCCAGACAATCAACACAGAATGCCGCTTCCATGCTGTTGCTGATCCGCCAGCCGAGCACCCGGCGCGAGTACCAGTCAATGATCGCCACCAGGTAGGCGAAGCCATGTACCAACCGGATGTAGGTGATGTCCGTGCTCCACACTTGGTTGGGCCTGATGACAGGAACTCCGCGCAGCAGGTAGGGATAGATCTTGTGCTCAGGGTGCGGGCGGCTGGTATTAGGCCCCGGCGCCATGCCGGCCAACCCCATTTGCCGCATCAGCCGTTGTACCCGCTTGCGATTGATGTCGTGCCCTGCTTGGTTCAGAAATACCACCATCCTGCGACTGCCATAGAAGGGCCGACGCGTGTATTGTTCATCGATCAGGCTGCACAGCTGCAGATCGGTTTCGTCCGCCTCCACAGGGCGGCTGTGTGTGTACACCGTCGAGCGCGTCACCCCGGATAACTCGCACTGGCGCACGATAGAAATCTCCTCGGCCGGCTCAATCCACGATTTCCGCGTCATGGCAGGCTGATCCCAGACTTTTTTTTCAGCCAGTCCAGTTCCATCTTGAGCTTGCCGATCTCGCTGTAGAGCCGCTCCGGCTCTTGGTGTTCAACCACCGGCTTCGGTCCACGCTTGCCCTCAAACAGACTCTTGGCCTGCTCCTGGATCGCTTTCTTCCACTGCCCAACCTGGACCGGGTGTACTCCGTACTCCTGCCCAATCTCGTTGATCGTCTTGACGCCCTTCAGCGCTTCAAGCCCCACCTTCGCCTTGAACTCCGGACTGTGGACTTTGCGTCTCTTCTTCTCACTCATCTTGCTGCTCCTCTATGCCGGATAGCAGCTTAAACTACTGTCTGGAATCTGGGGTCCACTTTACTCTCCACCAGCAGCCGGTTGCCACGGGGGATCTCGATTGGTGGGTTTTGCCGGAGATAGTCCCAGGTCAGTTGCAGAGTTCGCAGATCGGCATAAACACTGCCCAGTCCAATACGCTTGGCGTTTCCAGTCGCCTCGCCATCGCTTTGCAGCCAATCCTTCAGGCTGCCATTTTCGGGAGTCAGCAGCAGACAACGAGCCTCTTTCATGCTGGCGGGGCGTTCTCGATCATGACGATGCAGGCGGCCGATACGTTGCAGTAGCACATCCATAGGGCAGAGGTCGGTAATGAGCAGGTCGGCGTCGATATCCAGGCTCTGCTCCAGGGTCTGCGTGCCAATAAGCAGCAGTGGACCGGAGTTGCTGCCCTTGCCCATACGCGTGCTGACGGCGGCATCCAGCACTTCCCGGTCTGCCGGGCTGTAACGGCCGTGGTGAGGGGTGATGATATCCCGGCAGTGAAACAGGGTATCAGCTGGCACGGTATCCTCCACGGCCCGCTGCAATGCCAGGGTGCGACCCACGGTATTGAGCACCACCAGGATACGGGCTCCTTGTGCCAGTGCCCGCTGGATAGTTGGCAGCAGGGCACCCGGATCAGAGAGGTGGGGAACAGACTCAACCGTCACGGACTTCGTCCGAGTGCTTGCCACCACGAGGGGCAAGTGCTCACCCGCGCCGTTGGTCAGGGCGGGATAAGGCATTTTGAGCGCATCATCAAGTTTAGACCCAGATTGCTTGGCTCCGGCGGCACCGAGAAAGGCATCCTGCGCCACTGCTCCCAGGGTGGCGGAGAGCAGCAAGGCATGGCTGCTGGCCAAGTGGTGCCGGAGCAGTTCGGTGAGCAGGTGGCGCATGTAGGGATCGGAGGCGTGGACCTCATCCACCACCAGCAGTTGCCGATCCAGACAGACGGAACGCAGGTGGGCATGTGGTGTCTGCAAGGCACTGAGCAGGGCTTGGTCGATGGTGCCGACGGCAATGGTGGCGGCGAGGAATCGTTTGGGGTGCTCGGCGGCCCAGCTGCGCTCCTGTCGCTGCTGCTTTGATTCATCGCTGCATCTTGAAGCCCGGTCGGGTAGCAGCTTTGTTTCTATTCCATCCACTCTGGCATAACCGGGTACGGCTAGCAGCACCATGGGGCGGGTAGCCCGGCCGGGAAAAGCCTTTTCTACATACGTCAATACACGCTGATAGAGTTCCCGTGCGGCTACCCGTGTCGGCAGGGCGAAGTAGAGGCCATCCACCTCACCCGCAGCAAAGAGGCGGAAAAAACGGATCAGCGCCGCTTCGGTCTTGCCAGAGCCGGTCTCCGCTTCGGCAATGAGCAGGCGGTGGGCGGGATCATCCGTTGGCAGTCGGTCTAGGGCCTGCTGTAACGGGTGGGGCGGGAAGCCGAATAGGGGCTCAAATTGCCATGATTGTTTTTGCAGTGCCTGTTGGTTGGCCTAGACATCCAGTCCCACAGCTTTGAGTATCCGGATGGCGGCATCAGGGGCTAGTTGCAGTCGGTCGGCCTTACCGTTGTCTATAGGAAAGAAAGCGTCGTGAGAACCCAGCCAGTCGGCCAGCATCAGTAGCCCGGCGAAGCGGTGCTGTAGCTGCGGCGGATTCGGGATGGGCGGAACATCCTCAGCAAAGGCGGCGGGAAATGCTCTGTGGGCCAACTCCATGAGTTTGGCAAGGGCATGGAAAGGGTCACGCTGACCATCGCTGACCCACCACTGTTTTTTTGCCCGGTAGTAATTCTGTGCTGCTGTACCCAACCCATTTTCATAGATGGGTCGCCCATGATGAGAAAGGATGGCGAAGAGATAGGCTTTCAGTGTCTCTTGCTCTGTGAACCAGCTCATCAATTCGCCCCAATCCAGTGATTGGGCAAGCTGGTTGGCCAAGTGCTCCACATTGAGCAATGGCGCTGTCTCAAAAACGTGCCCGGCCCGCGGCGCCTTGGGATCAAAAGGTTTGTTCTGAAACCCAAGATTGGCTTTGCCAAAGTCATGCAGCAGGGCCAGAACAGCCAGGCGGTCAAGCTGGGCCGGGGTCAAAGTGCTGTTGGCCGCCACCATCAGGCAGCGCTGAATGGTGGGTAAAGCTACCAGGTGACGAAACACCACGGCCACATCCAGGCAGTGGTCTATCAGAGGAAGAAAAGCTATTGGAGCTTGGTCATCACTGATTCTGAGTTTGCCCCAGAATACGTCTGGGGGGAGTTGGTTGGCACTGATCCCTGTCATGAGAACTTCTTGTTCCTGTCTATCCTTTACCTTGATTGTGCTCGCTAAGGGTGGCATTGAGAAAGATCCGCCCCACTTGTCCACTACAGCACTGGCACTTCGGAAAGTTATCCATCTGTTTGTCGTCCTGCTCATCCATGTGTGAATGACCTTACTCCAGTCATGCCTTTTGTGTCAGCATAAACCGATTCATGTGCTCAAAAAAACACTAAACCGTATCCGCCGCCAGGGGTTGTCATCCTCCAGTAGCCGCACGATGCGCCCTTCCAGTTGTTCGCCCCGGTCCATCATCTGGGCGAGGGTGCGGTTCTCACTGCGTGGGATGTATCCCAGGTGTTCGTTCTTGAACCAGACGGCGATTGCGTTGCGGTCGTATCGGTTGGCGGGCTCGCGGCGCAGTTTCAGGGTCTCTCCGATCTGAAGAAACTGCCAGATGCCTGGGGCGCGGTGGTATTGGTAACCGGCCAGGGGGGATTCTTGCAGTAGCACCCGGCGTTTCGGTTCCAGAAGTTGGGTGTTGGCATTGAGTCGTCCACTCAGCCCGATGCCCAGGCTGCCAAACAGGGTGTGCAGGAAGGTTCGGCGTTGCATGATCTGTTGCTCCTTTTGTTAGAGGCTAGGGTCACCATAACAAGGGGGGTGGCTCAAACCGTGAGTCCGCGACTAAGAATTTTCCCGCTTTTAGCGTAGATTGGGTGCTAGGTTAAATGGTGCGTACGTAAGGTTGGTGAAGAGGTCGGAGTCAAAATTGACTCCGACCTCTAAGGAATTAGGAGAGGGGTAAGGTGCTGGAATATATCTTTTTCGATGAGCGCCCCTGGCGGCGTTTTATTGAGTTTTTGCAGGATCAGGAGATGGTGCCGGAGACCTCAAAAGACGATGAGGGCTGGTTGGTGATGTTGCCGGAGGATATCGACGACGATCTCAATGACCGGGTCGAGGCCTTCTACGACAAGATGCTGGACTTCAACGAGATTTTGGTTGCGGAAGCCGAGGGAGAGGGTCACGTGCATGCGGCTGGGGTCAATATCACCCTGAAGGATGGCCGTACCGTGCAGGCGGCTATCGATCCGAAGATCATGCGGCGTCTGCTGGAGGTTGTGACGGCGGAAGAGTTGGGGGATCTGGTCAACGCTATCGCGGATGCGGTGGAAAACCCTGACCAGCCTTCGATCTGTCAGCGTTGATTCGCTTCCTGCCGCGCCTGTTTCAGCTTTTCTTCGGAGCGCTGCATGGATGCCTCCAGCTTTGAGGCAGCGAGGCGGGCCGCCTTCTTTTGTTCTACCAGTTCGATGTACTGTTTGGGGGTCATGGTAACGTCCTGCTCCGGCGGGGCGTCGGAGGTTTTAAGTACGTAGTAGACGCCGCCGATGAGGACGATGAGTACCGCGAAAAAGGCGGTTCTGTTCATGGTTTTTGGTCTGGTCCTTGGATTGAATACGCTTCAAGTATGGCTTATTTTTCGCCATGCAGCCTGAGAATGGGCCAACCCTTTTCCCCTGCGTGGCGGACCAGTGCCTCATCCGGGTCGACTGCCACGGGATGGTCGACCCGTTCCAGCAGGGGGATGTCGTTGTGGGAGTCGCTGTAGAACCAGCTGCCCCGCAGGTCCATGCCCTTTTTTGCAAGCCATTGGTTGAGCCGGTTAACCTTGCCGGACTGGAAACAAGGTTCTCCTGTCACCTCTCCGGTATAGTGACCGTTGATTATCTCAGGCTCGGTGGCGATCAGGTTTTTCACGCCAAACCGTTCGGCGATGGGTGCGGTGACGAAGGCGTTGGTGGCGGTGATGATCATCAGCTCATCCCCTGCATCCCGATGTTTTTGCAGTAGTTGCCGGGCGCTTGAGCTGATGATCGGGTCGATTTTGTCGGTCAGGAAGGTTGCCCGCCATTTCAGCAACTGATCAGGTTCATGGTCACGTAACGGTCGCAGAGAAAAACGCAGGAACTCAAGGATATCGAGCCGGCCCTCTTTGTACTCCTGGTAGAAACGCTCGTTCTCACGTTCGTAGAATTCGCCATCCACAACCCCGTTCTCCACCAGCCAGGTCCCCCAGAGGTAGTCTGAGTCCCCGGCCAGCAATGTATTATCGAGGTCGAAGAGGGCAAGAGCCATGGGTTAAATCCTGTGAGTTACGGAGATCTTCCCGCGAAGAGTCCCAAAAAGAGCCAAGGTACCGGATTTTTCTTTATAAGCAAAGTCTTATGTTGCCTGGTTTGCTTGCCGATAAACTGGGTTTATGGAAAAATCACAGTACCCTGCTAAACTGGATAAGAGTTGAGCCTTTGATCGATTCTGATGGTTTTCGACCCAATGTCGGCATCATTCTCTGCAACAACCATCGACAGTTGTTCTGGGGACGCCGTGTGGGTCAGAATGCCTGGCAGTTTCCTCAGGGCGGAATTAATAGCGATGAGACGCCTGAACAGGCGATGTACCGGGAGCTGGAAGAGGAGGTCGGCCTGAAGCCACACCAGGTCGAGATCATGGGCTCAACACGGGACTGGTTGCGTTATCGTCTTCCGGCGCGTTATATCCGTAAGAACTGCCAACCCCTCTGCATTGGGCAGAAGCAGGTCTGGTTCCTGTTGAAGACAAAATGTCCAGAGGATTCGTTCTGTTTCGACAGTACCGACACACCGGAATTTGATGAGTGGCGTTGGGTGAAATACTGGCTGCCGGTGCGGGAAGTGATCTATTTCAAACGCAGTGTTTATGCCCGTGCTCTGGAGGAGTTGGCGCCGCTGCTCTATCCTGAAGGTATACCGGCGCGTTCGCATTCGAACTATTTGCGGCAAAACAGGCGCTGAAAGGCGTGTTCATGAGCCTCTGAGCCATTAGGAGGTTTCCAGGGAAACGTGGGCAGGAACGGCGCTCCACCGCGATTTACCTATCGACGGAGTCATCGCGGCAAGGGTGCCGCTTCTACAATTTTATTCCTGTTTGTTTGACCTGGTCTCAGAGGGCTAATGCTCGAAACCCTGCATCGAATCGTCAAAGAGGTAAACGCCGCACCCGATCTGGGTGAGGCGCTGGAACTTATCGTAACGCGGGTGAAAAAAGCGGTGGACGTCGATGTCTGTTCCGTCTACCTGACCGATTTCGAGAGGCGCGAACATGTACTGCGCGCCACTGAAGGTTTGCAGTCTGCGGCTGTCGGTAAAGTCAGTCTCCCGCTGCATCGGGGGCTGATTGGGCTGGTATGCGAACGCGCCGAGCCGGTCAACGTTGCGGATGCCCCCAATCATCGTCACTATCTGTTTACCCACGAGACGGGTGAAACTCGCTATCACGGTTTTCTCGGTGTGCCGATTATCCAGAATCGCAGGGTTCTCGGTGTGCTGGTGGTGCGTCAGATTGAGCAGCGTACCTTCGATGACAACGAGGTAACCTTCCTCTTTACCCTTGCCGCACAGCTTGCGGGCGCCATAACCCATGCTCAGGCGAGTGGCGAGCTCGTCACCATGGAGGGTGTGGCGACTCCCACCCGTTTTCTGCAAGGACGCGCCGGTGCTCCAGGCGTGGCACTGGGCACTGCGGTAGTCGTCTATCCCCCCGCTGATCTGGACGCGGTACCCGACCGCAAGGCAGAAGATCTTGAGCAGGAGGAGGAGGATTTCCGCACCGCAGTGGCCGCAGTGGTGGAGGATTTGATGGCCCTGGAAGACCGGCTGGAAGATAGTCTGCCCGCTGAAGACCGGGCGCTGTTCGATGCCTGGCTCATGATGTTGGGCAGCGACTCTTTGATCGGTAAGACAGTGGAACGCATCACGGCTGGCGATTGGGCGGCCGGTGCCTTGCGTCAGACCATCGAGGAACATGCCAAGGTGTTCGATAACATGGACGATATCTACCTGCGGGAGCGGGCGTCCGATGTGCGTGATCTGGGTCGCCGTATACTCATGCACCTGCAGCAGGAAAGTTTCGGCACGGTGGACTATCCGGAGAACACCATCCTGGTCGGTGATGAGGTCAGCGCCATGCAACTTGCCGATGTGCCGATGGATCGCCTTGCGGGCCTTGTTTCGTCCAAAGGTGCAAGTTTCTCCCATGTCGCAATTCTGGCCCGGGCAATGGGCATTCCTGCGGTTATGGGGGTGATCGACCTGCCCGTGGGACGGGTCGATGGACGTTTTCTCATCAGCGACGGCTACCGGGGGCGTATCTATGTTTCACCGGCGTCGTCAGTGAGAGCCGAATACCTGCGGCTGGCGGAAGAGGATCGGGCGCTGAGCGAAGAGCTGGAGGCGACCCGTGATCTGCCTTCAGAGACCTCCGACGGGGTACCTGTGCGGCTCTATCTGAACACCGGTCTGGTCTCCGAGATGAGTACCCTGGGTTCCGATGAGGCTGAGGGGGTCGGTCTCTATCGAACGGAAGTTCCCTTCATGGTACGCGACCGTTTCCCCAGTGAGGCGGCACAGACCGCAAACTATCGGCATGTTCTCGAGACCTTTGCGCCCAGGCCTGTCACCATACGCACCCTCGATATTGGTGGCGATAAACCCCTGCCCTATTTTCCGGTCAATGAATCCAATCCATTCCTGGGCTGGCGCGGTATTCGTATCTCGCTGGATCATCCAGAGATATTTCTTACCCAAGTGCGTGCCATGCTGCGTGCAGCCATCGGCTTGGACAATCTGCGGCTGTTATTGCCGATGATCAGCAATGTGAGTGAGGTGGATGACTCACTGCTGTTGATCCAACGGGCACACGATGAACTGATCGAAGAGGGACATGGGGTGAAGATGCCGCGTGTCGGCGTGATGATAGAAGTGCCGGCTGCGGTCTATCAGGTGGAGGCGCTGGCGCGCCGGGTCGACTTTCTCTCTATCGGCACTAATGATTTGACCCAGTATCTGTTGGCGGTGGATCGCAACAACCCTCATGTGGCGGAGATCTACGATGATCTGCATCCCGCTGTGTTGCGTGCTCTGATTCAGGTAGTGGAGGGGGGCAGGCAACATCACCGGGAGGTTAGTGTCTGTGGTGAGATGGCAGGCAGTCCTGCAGCGGTGATCTTGCTGCTGGGTATGGGGGTCGACAATCTCAGTATGAGCGCCAGTAGCCTGCTACGGGTGAAGTGGGTGATTCGTTCCATCAGCCGCGCCAGGGCCAGGGAACTGCTGCAGGCGGCGCTGCGCTGCGAAAAGGCCGCTGAAGTCAGAGCGTTGCTCAGCAATGCGCTGGAAGAGATAGGGCTGGGTGGCTTGGTCAGGGCGGGTAAATAGGTCGCGCAGTGGTTGTCATGAAATATTTTTTTAAAACTTGCACGACTATTTTCATCGTATTGACGATGGTCGGTGCTATTTATGCAAATACTGACAGGTTGGGAAGCAGTGACCACCCCCTGATATCCAGGATGCAGGGTTTCTGGATCGCTTCCTATAAAGAGAGTGAAATTGATTCGCATTCATTTCGCGATAGTGCCAATAATAAAATTAACATTGAAGGGCATTACTACCATATCGAATATCGTCTGAAAAAAGGTGCCCAAGCGCCGGGCCGTTTGAGGATACTCAAGCATCATGAAAATGCGTTAAAAGGGACAGATGCTGAAATCTTAAAGAGAACAAAAAAAGATTTGTACTTCAAAGTCGCAAAAGAGGGCCAGGAGATCTGGATTCAAGTCCGTGCTTTGGAGCGCGTCTATCGCTTGACCATCGTGGAACGCGGGCAGAAGGAACATAAAGTTGAGGCCGAACCGGCGGCATCCCCGGCAGATAATGCGATCAGTACAGCAGATATCCATGAGGCCGCAAAGAGCGGGACTCTGGATGAGGTTAAAGCGCTTATTGCCAAAGGAGAAAAAGTTAACGCAAAAGATGATCGCAACCTCACGCCGCTCTACTATGCTGCATACGCCGGTCACAAAGAAATATGCCAATTTCTTATAAATCAGGGTGCCGATGTCAATGCAGCTCCAGAACCTTTCTATACCCCTTTATATGCGGCCCTCAACAAGCGTAGTAAAAATGGCGAGGAAATATTCAAGTTGCTTGTTGAACGGGGAGCTGATTTTAACATGATGGTTGGAGGCTATGCGTTGCTGCACAATGCTGCTTTAAGCTGCCATGATGAGGGTCAAAGGCATATTGCCGAGTTTCTGATTTCTAAAGGGGCGGACATCAATGTTAGGGGTTATCAGGATAAAACGCCTCTGCATATGGTGGGTTGCAAGGAGATTAGCGAGCTTCTCATTTCAAAGGGGGCCGATATTGAAGCCAGGGATAAAAACGGCCGAACACCACTGTTTGAGGCCTGTTCCAGAAAAAGAAAGGAAATTTGTCGTCTTCTCATATCCAGGGGAGCGGATGTCAATGCCAGAAACAACCGTAGCTGGACCCCTTTGCGACAGGCGCTTGAGAAGGGTTATTCCGAAGTTGTCGATATCCTGAAAAAACACGGAGGGGTTAAGTGACGCAGCTCTGACAACTTAAGGAATTGATGAATGAGGTCACCCTGAAACGTTTTTATCAAGTAAGCATCAGCTGACTCATTTTATTGACAATAACCGGCAGTATTCAAGCGCAAAGTGACAACAAAGGGGGCTGGTGGTTTCATTAACCTGTTGTGCGGTATTCAATCCATAGGATACGGGGTAGTAACAAGGGGAGGGGTTGCTGGTGTGACTGTGATGTCATTTTGATACCCATTAGGATAGACGACGTACTGGACGGATCCATTTTCAGGGCGAAACTTCCCTGTGCGTCTTCGGGTTGGGGATCCTGACCATTCATCTACAATAACGAAAAGCCCGTTGGCGGGTAATCATGAGGAGTGAGAATGAGAAAGCTGTTTTTGATGGTCTGTCTGCTGCCTGCGCTGCTGATCGCGGCAGAACGCGGTCCGGCGGTGAAGAATTATCCTGCAGATCAGGTAACGGATGGCGTCTATGTCATCCATGGCCCGCTGGGGCGGCCTTCGGTGGAGAATCAGGGTTTCATGAACAACCCAGCCTTTATCGTCACCGGTGAAGGCGTGGTGATTGTCGATCCCGGCGCCAGTGTGCAGATCGGCGAGATGGTGTTGCGGCAGATCCGCAAGGTCACTGACAAGCCCGTGGTTGCTGTGATGAATACCCACATCCATGGTGACCACTGGCTGGCCAATCAGGCGATCAGGTCTGCCTATCCGAAGGTGGCGATCTATGGTCATCCCAATATGATCGCCAAGATCGAAGAGGGCGAAGGTCAGAGCTGGGTCGATTCGCTGTTGAGCATGACGGATAATGCAACCAGGGGAACCGAGGTTGTCGGACCAAATCATGCGATTGATCATGGTGGTGAAATCATCTTGGCCGGACTCAAGATACGTGTTTTGTTCGAGCCCAAGGCCCACAGCGACTCCGATCTGATGATCGAGATTCCCGCGAAGAAACTGCTGTTTCTGGGGGACAATGTGATGGCTGGTCGCCTGGGTCAGATGCGGCATGGGACTTTCAAAGGTAATATCGCGGCTATTGATATGGCTCTCAAGGTGGATGCGGCGATCTATGTGCCTGGACATGGTGCAACCGGCGGCCGTGATGTTCCAGAGAGTTACCAGCGTTATCTTTCCACGCTTAGAAATGAGGTGGCGAAGCAGCTGGATGAGGGCTTGAGCGACTACGAGATCAAACCCATCGTGGTGGAATTGCTCACCGACTACAAGGGTTGGGTCGATTTTGATATGGAGGTGGGCAGTCACGTCAACATTGCCTATCTTGAAGTCGAAGCAGAGATGTTTTGATCGTTTGCTCCATGAGGTGAAATATGAGTCAGTCGATTAAAGGAACCCGCACGGAAAAAAATCTGATGACCGCCTTTGCCGGTGAGTCTCAGGCGCGCAATCGTTATACCTACTATTCGGGAGCTGCCCGTAAGGAGGGCCTGGTACAGATCGCCCATATCTTTGAGGAGACGGCAAACCAGGAGAAGGAGCACGCCAAGCGTTTCTACAAGTTTCTCGAAGGTGGTGAGGTGGAGATCACAGAAACCTTCCCGGCGGGGGACCTGGGAGATACCCTGGCGAATCTGCACCATGCCGCTGCGGGAGAGGAGCATGAGTGGACCACCATGTATCCGGGGTTTGCCAAGGTTGCCCGTGAAGAGGGTTTTGAGCAGGTGGCAATGGCGTTCGAGGCGATCTCCATTGCGGAGAAACAGCACGGCAAGCGCTACCAGGATCTGGCGGACAACCTTGAAGCCGGACGGGTTTTCAGGCGCAACGGTAAGGTGGTCTGGCGCTGCCGCAACTGCGGTTACCTGCATGAGGGAGAGGAGGCGCCGGGCGTCTGTCCCGCCTGTCTTCATCCGCAGGCCCACTTTGAGTTGCTGGGGGAGAACTGGTAGGCGTTTGCCTGATCCGCTACGCTCAATCCACGCTGAAATCCACCGGCAGATCCTTGCGCTGCTATTTTGTCGGTTTTGCTCTAAAATGCGTTCTTTGTCGGCGATTCGTCGTTGAATCCATAAATGTTCGGAGTCCTTCCCATGCAGCGCACAGCGCAGGTGGAACGCAATACACTGGAGACCCGGATCAGCATCACGCTGAATCTGGACGGTACGGGTGAGTCCCGTTTCGAGACCGGTGTCCCTTTCCTTGATCACATGTTGGACCAGGTGGCCCGCCACGGCCTGATCGACCTGGAGGTCGAGGCCAAGGGCGATCTGGAGATCGATGCGCACCACACAGTGGAGGATATCGGCATCACTCTGGGGCAGGCTTTGGCCGAGGCACTGGGTGATAAAAAGGGTATTCGTCGTTATGGACACGCCTATGTGCCGTTGGACGAAGCGCTTTCCAGGGTGGTGGTCGACTTCTCCGGTCGACCCGGCCTGGAGTACAACGTGGCCTTTACCCGTGCCCGTATCGGTGAGTTCGATGTGGATCTCTTTCAGGAGTTTTTCCAGGGACTGGTCAACCACGCCGGTATGACCCTGCACATCGACAACCTGCGGGGCATCAATGCCCACCATCAGGCTGAGACAGTGTTCAAGGCGCTGGGCCGGGCGATGCGCATGGCGCTGGAGCCGGATCCCCGTATGTCCGACGTGGTGCCTTCCACCAAGGGCACACTGTAAACTTACCCCAATATTTTAAAGAGCAGTATTTCGATGGCACAACGCATCGCAGTCATTGACTACGGTATGGGCAACCTGCGCTCCGTCGCCAAAGCGGTGGAGCATGTCACCGCTCCCGGCGACGAGGTGCTGGTAACCGATGATCCGATCCTGATCCTCAACTCCGACCGGGTGGTCTTTCCTGGCCAGGGGGCGGCCCGCGACTGCATGGCCGCTATCTCCGATCACCATCTGAACCGGGCGATCCTGGATGCGGCACAATCCAAGCCGTTTCTGGGTATCTGCATGGGGCAGCAGGTGTTGATGGAGTTCAGCGAGGAGAACGGTGGTACCGAACTGCTCGGACTCTATCCCGGCAAGGTGCGCCATTTTCCCGGTGGCAAGAGCGCTGATGGAACTATGCTGAAGATCCCGCACATGGGTTGGAATCAGGTTATTCCTACCCACGATCACCCGCTGTGGGCTGGTATCGAACCGGGAAGCCGCTTCTATTTCGTCCATAGCTACTATGTGGATCCGTCCGAGAGTGGTCTGACGGCGGCCGCCACCGAATTCGGTGTGAGCTTCGCCAGCGCAGTGTCGGACAAGCGTCTATTCGCGGTACAGTTTCATCCAGAGAAGAGCGCTGACGATGGTCTGCAGTTATTGAAGAATTTTGTGAATTGGAATGTTTAACGGTTAATTTCAACCGCAAAGGATGCAAAGAGCGCTAAGAATCATTACCTTGCGTGCTTCGCGGTAAACATGAGTGGAATAGGTTTCAAATGCTGTTGATACCCGCAATCGATTTGAAAGACGGCCAATGCGTACGCCTGCGTCAGGGACGCATGGAGGACGATACGGTATTTTCCAATAACCCGGTGGAGGTGGCAGGCCGCTGGGTGGACGCTGGTGGACGACGCCTGCATCTGGTGGATCTCAACGGCGCATTTGCCGGAGAGCCGGTCAATGGCGACGCTATTCGCAATATCGCCAAGGCCTATCCCGATATGCCGATTCAGGTGGGCGGCGGTATCCGCGACGAGGCGACCATCGAGGCCTATCTGAAGGCAGGTGTGACCTACTGCATCATCGGTACCCAGGCGGTGAAAGAGCCTGATTTTGTGGCCCGCGCCTGCAAGGCGTTTCCCGGTCATGTCATCGTCGGCCTGGATGCCAAAGAGGGGATGGTGGCGATCAACGGTTGGGCGGAGGTCACTGATCAGGAGGTGACCGAGCTGGCGCGCCGTTTTGAAGATGCTGGGGTTTCTGCCATCGTCTACACTGACATCGGCCGTGACGGCATGATGACTGGCCCCAATGTGGAGGCCACAACGGCGTTGGCCAATGCCATCAGCATCCCGGTAGTGGCTTCCGGCGGGATCACCAACATTGGTGACATCGAGGCGCTGTGTAAAGCTGATACCACCAACATCACCGCCGCCATCACCGGCCGGGCGATCTACGAGGGCACCCTCGATTTCGCCGAAGGCCAAAAACTGGCTGACTCTCTTTCCCAATGACTTTTTCAGGAACGCAAAGGACGCAAAGTTTTTTAGGTGAAAATCTTTGCGGCCTTTGTGCTTCTTTGCGTTCCTTTACCCAAGGTGAAATATGCTAGCCAAACGGATTATTCCCTGTCTTGACGTGGACAACGGCCGCGTGGTCAAGGGCGTCAAATTCGTGGAGATCCGTGACGCGGGCGATCCGGTGGAGGTGGCACGCCGTTATAACGAAGAGGGCGCGGACGAGATCACCTTTCTCGATATCACCGCCAGCTCCGATAATCGGGAGACCATCGTCCACGTCGTGGAACGGGTGGCGTCGGAGGTCTTCATTCCCCTGACCGTGGGGGGCGGTATCCGGGTGGTGGAGGACGTGCGTCGCATGCTCAATGCCGGCGCGGACAAGGTGGCGATCAACACCGCAGCGGTTTTCAACCCTGAATTCGTCAGGGAAGCCACCACCCGATTTGGTTCCCAGTGCATCGTGATCGCTATCGACGCGAAGAAGGTGAGCGGTGAGGGAGAACCCCTGAAGTGGGAGATTTTCACCCACGGCGGACGCAAACCTACCGGCATCGATGCCGTTGAATGGGCGAAGAGGATGGCCGACTATGGTGCCGGGGAGATTCTGCTCACCAGCATGGACCGGGACGGTACCAAGATCGGTTTTGACAACAAACTGACCCGGGCCATCGCCGAGGCGGTGCCGATCCCGGTGATCGCCTCCGGTGGCGTGGGTAACTTACAGCATCTGGTGGATGGGGTGAAAGAGGGGGCGGCAGACGCTGTTCTGGCCGCCAGCATCTTCCACTTCGCCGAGTACAGCATTGGTGAGGCCAAACGTTTCATGCAGGATCAGGGCGTCGAGGTCCGTCTGTGAGCTGGCTCGGCAAAATAAAATGGGATGAGCAGGGTCTGGTGCCCGCTATCGCCCAGGAGAAAGGGACGGGTACTATCCTGATGGTGGCCTGGATGGACCGGGAGGCCCTGCGGCTGACGCAGGAGACCGGTCACGCGGTCTACTGGTCCCGTTCCCGCAAGAAACTCTGGCACAAGGGCGAGGAGTCGGGACATCAGCAGACAGTCAGCGCGATCCGGGTCGATTGTGATGCGGATGTGGTGCTGCTGGAGGTGGAGCAGAAGGGCGGTATCGCCTGCCACACCGGTCGCCACAGCTGTTTCTACCGGGAACTGCGGGACGGCGAGTGGGTCGAAGTATTACCTGTGCTGAAAGATCCTGAGCAGATTTATAAATGAGATAGCAGATGAGTGATGTTTTGGAACAACTGGCCCAGGTGCTGGAGGAACGCAAGCAGGCGGAGCCTGACAGCTCCTATGTGGCGAAACTCTACGCCAAGGGGCTGGACGCGATTCTGAAAAAGATCGGTGAAGAGGCCACTGAGACGGTGATGGCAGCCAAGGACGGGGTGCCGGAGAAGATCATCTGCGAGACTGCGGATCTGTGGTTCCACACCATGGTCCTGCTGGCTCAGCAGGGCCTGGGGCCAAATGATGTACTGCAGGAGCTGGAACGCCGTTTCGGGCTTTCCGGGTTAGAGGAGAAGGCCAGCCGTGACAAATAGTGTCACTGGAATTCAGCCTGAGTGACAACGGTGCTTACCGCCGGGGCTCAACTGGGGTATTATCCCCGCTTTGATGATCAGAGGTTTCCTCTGGTCGGCACGAAAACAGATAGATAGACATCCGGTTTGAACCGGGGAGTGGAGAAGATTATGGGTTTTGGCGGAATTAGTATTTGGCAGTTGTTGATTGTTCTGGCGATCGTTCTGTTGCTGTTCGGCACCAAGCGCCTGAAGAATATCGGTTCTGATCTCGGCAATGCCGTCAAGGGCTTCAAAGGCGCCATGACGAGTGGTGAAAAGGCCGAGTCCAGCGAAGAGCAGGAGCAGATCGAAAAATCCGAGTCCGGCACTGTAGTGGAAGGGGAAGTCACCTCTAAAGAGAAAGACAAGGCCTGATTCCTTCACCCCACCTCGGGGACAACTTGAGATCCAACCATGTTTGACATCGGTTTCTGGGAACTGGGTATTATCGCGCTCGTTGCTTTGGTGGTCATAGGTCCTGAACGCTTGCCCAAGGTAGCGCGTGTCGCTGGCCATTGGCTTGGCCGCGGCCGCCGTTTTGTGGCCAACGTAAAGGCGGATATCGACAAAGAGATCAAGGCGGACGAGCTGAAACAGATCCTCGAAAAGCAGATGGGCAATCCGCTGGAGGAGATCATCGAGGATACCCGAAAAGATATCTACGAGGTCGAACGCACTGCCTCCAAGTCGCTGAATGACGCCAAGAACACCTTCGAGGATCGCGAGATCTCCGGCACTGACAAGTAGGTCCCCGTTAGAAAGATGACGGCTGATAATTCCCAGACTTCCCCCAGTACCGAACAACCGCTGGTCGCCCACCTTCTCGAATTGCGGGACCGCGTTCTGCGCATGGTGCTGGTGGTGTTGGCGATCTTTCTGGTGTTGTTCCCTTTCGCCAATGATCTTTACATCATGGTTGCCGATCCGCTGAGAAGTGCCTTGCCGGAAGGCAGCACCATGATCTCGACCAAGCCGATCGACCCATTCCTGATCCCGTTCAAACTCAGTCTGCAGATGGCTGTGTTTCTGGCTATTCCCTTTATTCTCCACCAGTTCTGGGCCTTTGTGGCGCCAGGGCTTTACAAGCACGAGAAGCGTCTGGTGATGCCGCTGCTGGTCTCCAGCACCCTGCTTTTCTATCTGGGCGTGGCTTTCGCCTATTTCATCGTCTTTCCGTTGGTCTTCGCCTTTCTTACCAGCACCGCACCGGAAGGGATCGAGATGGCTACCGATATGGGTAGCTATCTCGATTTCGTAATAACCCTGTTTTTTGCCTTTGGCATCGCATTTGAGGTGCCGATCGCTACTATCATTCTGGTGTGGATGGGGGTGACGACACCGGAGAGTCTGAGGTCCAAGCGTCCCTATATGATCGTCGGCGCCTTTGTCGTCGGCATGTTTCTGACGCCACCAGACATTATCTCCCAGACCTTGCTGGCCCTGCCGATGTGGGTGCTCTTTGAAGTGGGTATCTTTTTCTCCGCGCATTTCGTGCGCAAGAAGGAGGATGAAGCCGAAGACGAGGGCGCCCAACCCGCGATGGCGGCGGCAACAGCCGGTTCGTCATCGGCAACCCCCGAGCCTGAGCCACCAATGGGTTCGGAGATAGACCCTGCGAATGACTACGTCGACCCTGATCGTTTCGTGCCCCTGACCGATGATGAGATGGAGGCCCAACTCGATACCATCGAGGATGAGGAAGATGAGGACGATGGACCATCGGTGGAAGAGATGTTTCGTCAGGTCCAGACATCCCGCGACGTCGGTGATGTGGAGCAGGCCCGCGAACTGCTCTATGAGATTCTGGAAGAGGGCAACGCCGACCAGCGACGGGTGGCCAGAAACATCCTGGCCCAGTTGGATACGCCGTAGGATGCTGGTGAGCTTGCGCGGGTAGGTTGGGTTAGGCCGTCTTTTTTGGCCGTAACCCAACAATTTGCACCATTATTGTCGTGTTACGCTGCGCTAACACGACCTACTATTCAAGGATGTGTAGGGTGCGCCATGCGCACCAAAGCAAGCCAGGGGGGGGCGGAGTCAAATATCTTCAGCGGTAGCGCATCCGCGTACCATGTACCAGTGACAGTGAAATCTCTTCCGGTGTCAGCTCTTTGGGGAAAAAGGCCCCGGAGATCTTTGCGCCGTTGATGCTGGTTCCCTCCATTTGTGTTTCCGACAGATTCAATCCCCGCAGGTCTGCCTGACGCAGATAGGCGCCACGCATGTCCAGACCCCGTGCATCCAGTTCGCGTAGATCCAACCCCCGCAGATCCGCCTGCTGTAGATCGCAGGACTCACCATCCGCCCTTCGCTGGTTGAACTCGGTTATCTTTTCATCCCTCAGTAACTGATACATAACGTCCTGCTTGATTTCGGGTTTCTGCATGTTTCTCTCCTATCTGCCCAGCGTGGCATGAAGTGCCTGCTGAGTTGCATAGACGGCTGCCGCAACAATGATGCCGGTAAAAATTACGCCGATGATGCCAAGAAGGATAGCCAATAATCTGGACAGAGGTTTTTTCGGCGTGAAATCACCGTAACCAATGGTCAAAGCAGTGATGAAGGACATGTAGATGGCGTGGTTGATGGGTAAGGGCTCATGCCGGGCAATAACAGCTGCGCTAAGCAGGATAAGCGTGACAAGAAACAGGAGAATGGGGGCGGTGTAGAAAAGGGCCTGAGAAAATATCTGTAAAAAGTGCAGCGTCGTCTCCATGGCGTCATTTTGTCTCTTGATGTGACTTCCAGTTATTAAGGCTAAGCCGACCCTCACCTTCAATCAAGTGTTGCGTGTAGCTTTATTGTGCAGGCAAATAGTTTTTTTATCTTGTATTGGTTATTGTGGAGGGTATAAATCGATCCCTGGTTGACTGAAATTCATGGAGCACCCATGGCTTCCACCCCTCAAGTCTATTACAAACAAAATCGCCTAAAGCAGCTGCGAGCTTTTTGTCATGCTGCCCAGACCGGTTCTATCAGCGAGGCGGCAGAACGCATCTACCTCAGTCAGCCGACCGTATCCCTGCAGATCCAGGCGCTGGAGCGCGAATTCGACACAGTGCTGTTTGAACGTCGGGGTCCAAAGATCAAACTGACGTCGGAGGGGGCGATTCTCTACAAGTTGGCGCAGCCCCTGGTAGAGGGAATGGATAAGCTGCTGGAGACCTTTTCCGCCGCTTGCGGCAAGCTTGAGAGTGGTGAACTCAATATAGCGGCGGGGGAGTCGACGATACTCTACATCCTGCCGGAGCCATTGCGGCGTTTTGCCGAACGCTATCCAGGTATACGGTTGAAACTGCACAATGTGACCGGGCGCGACGGGATGACGATGCTGCGCGCTGATGAGGCCGATTTTGCCATCGGTTCCATGCTGGAAGTGCCGGACGACGTGACCTACGAACCCATTGTGAACTATGGACCCGCGTTGATAACTCCGCTGGGACATCCGTTGGCGGACAAGTCGAGGGTTACCCTGAAAGACATCAGTCCCTACGGGCTGATTTTACCCCCCCACCACCTGAGTACCTGGCGCATGGTCGACCTGGTTTTTGAACAGCACAACGCCAGCTACAAGGTCACCCTGGAAGCGGGAGGCTGGGAGGTGATCAAGAAGTATGTCGAGAATGGTCTGGGCATCTCGATCGTTACCGATCTCTGCCTGACCGGAGATGAAAAGGTCGTGAAGATTCCCCTCGGGGAATATTTTCCGGATCGCAGTTACGGCATTGTGCTGCGACGCGGTAAGTTCATCTCACCTCAATCAAAGCGGTTTCTTGAAATCATGCGGGAAGTGTTTGGTGAAAAGGAGAGCTTGGACGCCGGGCCGGGGTAGGAATACTGCTCCTGCCTTTTGATGCGGCACTGGTCGGCCGGCAGGGCGCAACAGTGCTGGATCCCGGTTTTTACCAGCAACTCCTTAGGGCATGGAAAGGCTGATTGGTATTCCGGTACGTCTACTGAGAACGCCTGAAATCCCCTGCAAGGATGATTTTCTGAATATCCCTTATCGGGCGCACCCACGCCTGCAGTCTCTTCAGGGATGGATTGAGGCGTTCGATGGTGGCTGTGGCCTCTGCCCTGCTTGTATAGACCCCGAAGACTACCCCCGTCCAAATCTCCTTTTCTCTGGTAAAACGGAACAGTAGCGCCTTCCCCTGAAGCTTATGTTGTTGCACAAAGTGGACTGCGGTCTCAGGGGTCTTGGCGGAGAGGAAATGGATGGTGTAGTGCACTGCCGGCAGGGTAAGCAGGCGGCTTTCGCTGCGGAGTGGTTCACGTTGCCAGTCGGTCGTTATCCAATCATAGGCAATCGGCTCGTCGAACTCCATGAGCTTCTGTGCTGACTGTTCTTCACCCTGTGAAGCAGCGGCACGGAACCAGGCGATCCCCTCTTCGTGGTTGGCCTGACCACTCCTTTCGCTGGTGAGCAGTGAGCCAAGATTGAACTGTGCCCGGGAATAGCCTTGCATGGATGCCCTGCGCCACCAATATTCCGCTTTGTTGATATCCTGTTTGGCGCCACGACCGTTGAGATAGGCGTTTCCCAGATTGAACTGGGCGGGCGCATGGCCTTTTTCGGCAGCAACGCTGAACCATTTGGCCGCCTTTCCCGGATCTGTTTCAACGCCAATGCCCTGAAAATAGAGCACACCCAGACCGTAAGCACCCGAGCTGTCCCCTGCGCTGGCCGCTTTCTTGAACAGATGCAGCGCTTGCTCCGGTTTTCCCTGTTCGATCAGTCTGGCGCCCTCCTCTACAAGGTTGGCCCGAGTCGCAGTGGAGAACCCCAGCAGGAGCAGAGTTACAATCAAGAAAGGTTTCAGGCCGATGAGAAAAATCATTGTTGATAAGCGGATGAGACGACAGTGGCGCCGGTTTTCATGGGTCTGTTGTTGGGTAGTCTAATTTCATGATTCGGCAGTGCAACAGCGTGCGCGATAAAGTGGGTTTTATATCACGAAAAAACGCCGGTTGAAGTGACCGGCGTAAAATTAGACATCCTTGTCCGGGGGAGTATTGAATCAGAGTTGAACGCTGACTTCGCTGGAGAAGCTTGATTCGTGGCCACCGAGATTGACAGCGGTAACTACGAAATAGTGGTTGCCTACCCCGTCGACATCCAGGTCGTGGGTGACGACGTTGCCGACTGCGATCGGCTCGCCATAATTGCCGCTGCTGGTGCGGTGATAGAGATTATAGCTTGCCACATCCCCGCCGGTGCTTGCATTCCAGGCAATGCGTACGCTAGAGCTGCACTGGCTGAGGCAATTTACGGTCAGATTGACGCTGGCGGTTGCCGAGTCGCCATCGGCATCAGTGATCTGATAGATGAAGCTGTCCACGCCGCGGTAGCCATCTGCAGGGCTGTAGGTCACGGTGCCGTCAGTGTTCACTTGCAGAGTACCGTGGCTGGCGTTGCCGGAGACGGTCAGAGTCACCGGGCCATCCTCAAGGCCGCTGTCGTTGCCCAACAGATTGATGGTGACGGCGGAATTCTCAATGGTGGAAGCGCTATCTGCCTGAGCCACTGGCTGGTGGTCAGGAGGGGTTGGGGTTTCGCCGCCCTCATTGTTGCCGCCATCGGTATTGATATTGACCGGGCTGTTGGCGGCCACGTTGATGTCGCTGACGCCGCTGGTGTTGCTGCTGGCGGCAAGCGAGATGGACTGATCGATTGAAATAGTGACGCTGCTGTTCATGCCACTATCTCCCAAACCTTGGGAGACCACGGTGGCGGAAACATCGCTGCCCAGACTGAAGAGAACGGTGAGAAGGTTATCGAAGGTCACATTCGGATCGATGGCCCTGGCTGCGGCCAGGGCAAACTTGGCCTGTTCAATCATCAGGTCGTTGATCGTCACAGTGGTTGTGGAGCGGTTGGCAGTGCCCGCGTTACCCATGATCTGCTCGATAGCGTTATCCAGGGCCAGGGTGGCGGAAGTATTGTTGACCTGCAGGTCATTGAGCATGGCTTCGATCAGCACTTGGGCGGACACCACATGGGCGATGGCGGTATAGCGTGCGTTGGTGCCTGGTCCGCCAACACCATCCAGTGCGCCGTCGACCAAATCGGCTGCCAGTGCGGCGAAAACTGCATCTTCATCGATGTTGTTGCCGATCCAGTAGCTGGTACGGCGTACCATTTCACCGAATACTTCACTGGCCTTGGTAATCACTGCAACATTGTTGTCGTTGATATCGTTGGTGATCGGGTCGGTTACCAGAGCGGTGTCGAGGCCGAAGTTCATCTTGGTGATTACCGTTTCACGGGCGCTGTTGAGGTTTGCGAGGTTAAGTCCACCCGGCATGGCCAGGGCGGTCTTCACGATCATGGTGGAGTGGGGGTTCAGGTTGATGCGGGTTTGACTGCGATCCATGACCACTGCGGTGAGAGTGAAGTCGGGCTGTGCATTGGTTACCAGGTCGATACCAAGAGTGGCTTCGATGATCAGAGGGAACTGCTCATCGGCGATCTCACCGACATAGGAGAAGTTGGCCCGGTTGTCACTGGTCGTGGAGGAGATGACCTCGAAGTTGCGATTGCGGATCGTTACGGTGGCGCCCACGACAGGTCCGTCGCCTACACTGCCGCCGAACTCCACCCTATTGGAAGTGGTTGTCTCACTGACGCTGCCACCTCCACCACAAGCGGTAACCAGGATTCCGGTAAGTACCATTGCGAAGATGTTATGTAAGGCTTTCATGGCTGCACCCGTTGATTATATTTCTGTTACCCAGGATATCGGTGCCATAGCGGGACTTCTTCAGTCGCCAGTTCACACTTTTTCCGGTATCGACGCACGCATTTTTACACCCCCAGGAGAAGTGAGATCAGGTTCACGTTTTTTGCCCCAAAACAGGCAAGAAACCCACTTATGTCTTCGTGCCCTGGGAAATAAAACCGTGCAGGTGGGGAACAATATTCACCTTTCCGCACCTTGATTGAGTTTCTGTTGATCGAATTCTGACGGCGGCGGGAAGGTACTTCTGATCTTTGGGAAGGTATAGACTAGAGAAGGGTGCCGAGGGTTGTTCAAGTAATTTTAGTCTATCTGTATAGACGTTTAGAATAGGAATTACAGGCGTATTTTGTCCCACTCTCTCATTGGCAGACAAGGAAACGTGACATGAACGTTGAACCGCTGATAAAAATTATTACCGCCAAACTGAAATCCAGACGGTTTATGGCGATAACGGGAGGTATCACACTGCTTGTCATAGGTGTGCTCGTCTTTATTCCGTTTGGCATACAAATGGGTATCAGCAGCTATATGCTCGATCATGGGATACGAAAGGTGGAGATCGAGGATGTCGATTTCAATCCCTTTAGCGGCCGTTTCCATCTGCGCGGACTCTCCGCCATAGGAGAGGGAGAACGACGCGTGGAGTTGAAGCATTGCAGCGCGGAGATAGTCTGGCATTTCCTCTTCAGCCGCCGTGCCAGACTCCGTGTGGTTGAGGTCGATGGCCTGCAGTTCAGCATGGAGCAGAAGGCGGAGGGTGTTGTGCACTTTGGCGGTATCGTGATACGCACCCTTGGCGGCGAGGCCATGGGTGGAGAGGGTGAACCCTGGGGATTTGCGATTGATCAGTTGAAGATCGTCAACACGACGGTCACATACACCAATGACGATTTCAATAGTGAGCTGGAGATCGATAATCTCCAGCTTGAAGATTTAATGAGTTGGGAGCCTCAACGCACAGCCCGTTTCAGCCTGTCCGGCAAGCTCAACCAGGCGCCTCTGAAGCTAACGGGGGAGAGCAGGCCGTTTGTTGATGAACCCTGGGTTTCCGGGCAGTTGGGGCTGGAGCAGGTTTTGCTGGATCCGATTCAGACGTTGGTCACGGAGAGGGTGCCCCGGTTGAAAGGCAAGTTGACCATCGACAGCGCCTTCAAAGTCGAACTAAAACCGGAAGGCAGATTCCACTGGAGTACCGATGGCAACCTGGGAACGGATTCTCTCCAGCTACTGACGCCTTGGGTTGAGGTGGCTGACAAGTCGACCCGGTGGAACGGTAGCACGCAGGGTGGTTGGTCCTCTGCGGGGGGATTGGAACTGGATCTGGACGGCAGTCTCAACCACCAATTGACCCAGGTGGATCTGTCCAAGCCGAAAATGAAGATAGTGAGCGGCGCAACCCGTTGGAAAGGGAGGGTTCAACTGACTCAGGGTGCTCAGGGCCTGCATCTGCAGGTGCTTGGGGATCTCGGATTACAGCAGACGAAAATGGATGGACGTGCTTCCGATCTGGGAGAAGTGGCTACAGAGGCGGTAGAGATCAGCGGCTTGGACCTCAAACTCGTTATCGATAAGGCGGGGCAGCTTGAACTCTCCAATCAGGCCAAGGTGATGACGAATCAGCTGCAGCTTTCTGATCCGCAGAATGCCCTCTCGCTGGAGAAGATCAACTGGCAGGGTGGTGTGGCGCTCAAAGGTCAGGCACTCAAGGTCGAAGGGGATCTGGATCTGGGCCACCTGTTGATCAACCACGCGGGTGAACAATCGGCCCAGGTGGCTGTTGCTGCCCTGAAACTCGGCAATCTGCTGTTCAAAATGGACAGAAATGATGCGGGGGGGATTCAGCTCTCGAATCATAGTGATCTGCGGGTGGAGGGGGTGGATCTCTCCATTCCGCAGGGGACGGTGCAGTTGGCGGAGGTGTTTTGGTCAGGAGATTTCTCTCTGGATCAACCTGATCCTGAAACGGCCGTCATGACATTGGCAACCGAAGGCCGCCTGGGATTGAAATCATTTGAGGGAAATGTGTCTGATCCGGGAATGTCCCTGAGCAATGAGCAGTTTGAATGGAACGGCAGATTTGCACTGAAGACCGGCGGTGAAGCACCGGCTGTCACTGCAGAGGGTGCTTCCCAATTCGATGGCATCACCTTTCGCGACACCCGCAGTCAAGTGGTCTTGTTTGCCCTGGAGCAGCTGAAGATGACGGAGGTGGCCATAACCGAGGGTAACCGTCTGGCTATGGCGGAGACCGCTTTCAAAGGGCTGGAACTCTCTGCGCCCGTTGAGCAGGAGGGGGAACGTATCCTGTTCACTGAATCGATCCATCTCCGCGATTGGTCATTTTCGATGGAGGACGGATTAGTCATAAAACAGATCGAAAAACAGGGCATTGAAAAGACCCTGAGAAGATCCGGAAAGGGGCACTGGAATGTTGTCGTCTTCCAGGAGTTGATGACTGAGCTGTTGACGGGAGAGGCAGAGAAGATCGATGCCGAAGCGCAGCCTGCGGTCTCGCTTCAGGAAGTCGAGCAGAAACTGGAGGTGACCGAAGAAAAAACGGCGCAGCCTGAACCGCAAACAGAGGGAGCTGTCGAAATGCCGCTGCCGATTGTGATCGATCAGATCGTCTGGCAGGGGGAGAATAAAATCCATGTGCGGGATGATTTTGTCGATCCCCCCTTTGCCATGACGACAATTATCGAAGCCTTCGAGATAGAGGGAATAGACAGTACCCAACCGGAGAAGCTGACCAGTCTCCATCTTAAAGCCAATCTTGGCAGGCACACCCGTCTCACATTGGATGCTGACTACACCCCTTTTTATCGCCCTCCCAGCGGTCATTTTAAAGGTGAGATCGATGCGTTTGAGCTGCCTAAGATCTCCTCTTATTCAGGAGACGCCATAGGTTACACGATGGATAGCGGCGAGCTGGATCTGACCATGGACTTCAATCTCGACAAGGGACAGATTGCGGCGGACAACAAGATCGAAATCAACAGGCTTGAGGTTTCTCCGGTGAGTGACGAAAAGGCGCAGAAACTCACTGCAAAGATCTCCATGCCGCTGGATACCGCCCTCGGCATACTGGAGGACAAAAACAACAACATCGTATTGAATATCCCTGTCTCCGGGGAGATGGGTAATCTCCAGATAGACCCAAGCGATGTGATTTCGATTGCGCTGGGTAAAGCAATCAAGACGGGTGCGCTGGCCACGCTTGGCGCCGCGTTTTTTCCCTATGGAACGGCGATAGCAATTGCCACGCATCTGGCAGGCAGCAATTCGGCGGTCCGCCTGGATCCGGTCGCTTTTGCATCAGCTTCCGGGGAGTTGGAGGGAGAACATCGAAAATATCTGCAAAAGGTGGCTGAAGTGCTGAAGTCACGTCCGGGCATTGCCATTAAGCTATGTGGTTTTGCCACAGAAGCGGATCGAGTCGAGTTTGACCGTCGGAGTCAGGAGGCATGGCAGGCCAAGGTTGATGCGGCAAAGGCAGAAGCGGCAAAGGCAGAAGCGGCAAAAGTTGCAGTAAAAGACGATAAATCTAGAGTAAAAGACGGCAAGAAGAGGAAAAAGGCACTCAAACTACCCCCCAAGCCCAAATCCGTCACAGAGGAGAAGTTGCTGGAGTTGGCGCGCCAGAGGGCAGAATCGGTGGAGGATTTTCTGGTCACCAAGCATGCTGTCGACCCCAGCCGGACTGCCGTGTGTCGTCCAGAGTTGGATAAGGATGAGAAGGCCGCGCCCCGTGTGGACGTTTTGATCTAAGGCATTTCACACAGTTATTGAAATGAATTATGATGCCCACCATGAATATTCAGAATCAGACCATGCTCGGGGCAGCACCAGCGTTTCAGACGGTGCTGCGTGCAGCCAGAATCGTTGCCGCCACTGACGCCACCGTGCTGGTGACCGGTGAGAGCGGTACCGGCAAGGAATTGCTGGCCAACGCATTGCACCGCTACAGTCGGCGCTCCGATAAGGCCTTCGTGACTGTCAACTGCGCAGCTCTGCCGGAGCAACTGGCAGAGTCGGAGCTTTTCGGCCACCGCAAGGGTGCTTTTACCGGTGCGGTTCAGGATGAAATGGGCAAGATGAAAGCGGCTGATGGTGGTACGCTTTTTCTGGATGAGGTGGGGGAGCTGCCCCACTCGATTCAGTCGAAACTGCTGCGTTTTATCGATTCGGGTGAGTGTCAGTCCGTGGGTTACCCTCAGGCTGAAAAACTGAACGTCCGGGTGATTGCCGCGACCAACAAGGATCTCGGCAAGGCGGTAAAAGAGGGCAGTTTTCGACGGGATCTCTACTACAGGCTCTATGTCGTTCCCCTGGAACTGCCTGCATTGCGTGAACGTCCGGGTGATGTGGAACTGCTGTTCAACAGACTGACGGCAGAATTGTCAGCCCAGTACAGTCTTGATGCACCGAACTACAGTCGCTCAGTCGTGAAAATTCTGCGGCGCTACAGCTGGCCGGGAAATGTCCGGGAACTGAAAAATTTCTGCGAAAGAATGCTGATCCTGTTTAGCGGCCGGGCGGTCCAGCCTGAAAACCTGCCGAGGGAGTTTCGCCACGAGGTGATTCCCCAGTCGCAGCAGCGCGGTGATTTTGTCTTGCCTGCTGCTGGCTTGAATATGGATGAACTGGAAGCCAACCTGATTCGACAGGCGTTGAGTCGGACTCTGGGAAATCGTAGCAAGGCGGCGCGTCTGCTTGGGCTCTCTCGGGATACGCTGCTGTACCGCATCAAGAAGTACGCAATAGGAAGCTAATCCGGTTTTATACTCCGCTCCGAAGCCACCGACTTTAGCCGGTGGAGTTTTCGCGTGTACACGTCAAACCTGACCCGCCTCTGCCTCAAAGGACTCTAAAATCCTTTCATACAGATTTCAGTAATCTGTTTTAGCGGGCGACTGCTGTCTTGTGACTGAGTATTTCGTGAAAAACAGGTCATTTGCCACACTCTTCATTTCTTTTTTGACAGACTGATTGTTGTCAATGAGCAGCCGTGTTCCAGCACTCTAGACTGGTTGCTATTCACACCATTTTTAATAGTGATTACGCAGTCAATGAGGCGATCAAACGCACTTCTGATAGTTTTTTTCAGCGCCCTTGTGTGTCTGATTTTTACCTTGGTGGATGCGGAACTTCGCCGTCAATCGGCAACTGCGGATCTGCGACATCGCTCGGCTCTGGTGGCGGAGTTGGGATTGACTGACTTGGCCTTGTTCACCGAAGCACGCTATACGCGTCACCCGAGTCAGTCGGATCTGCATTCAGCGTTTCAGGATCATCCGATGGCTTTGGAGCACTTTCCCAGCGGCTCATTGATTTCCCCCCCTCAGAGGCTTGGTCAGTGATCGATTTTTTCCGCAAGCAGAAGTATCTGATCGACTTTACCCTGGCGTCACTGTTACGGCGCAAGGGCAAAAATTTTGGTCTCCTGTTTGTCTATACGCTCATAGTCTTCATGCTTGCCTCTGTCATGCTGTTTACCCATGCGCTGCGACATGAGGCTGGGATCATTCTGCAGCAGTCACCGGAGATCATTCTGCAGCGTATGGTTGCCGGTCGGCATGCCTTGATGCCTGCGGAGTATCTGGATCGTATTGGCCGGTTGCGCGGCGTGGTGGAGAAGAAAGGGCGTCTTTGGGGGTATTTCTACGATCCCGCAGTAAAGGCCAACTACACCATGATGGTGGATGAAAAAAAGGGACTTTCCACCACGGAAACGATCATTGGCGCGGCTATCGCACGCACTCGGGGAGTCGGTATCGGAGACTGGATCACTTTCCGCTCCCATGATGGCGAGGCCTACTCTTTTCAGGTGACAGAGATACTCGATACGGCGTCGGAACTGGTCAGCGCCGATCTGGTTTTTCTCTCTGAGAAGGCCTATCGGGTCACGTTTGGTGTTCCCGAAGGTTACTTTACCGATCTTGTGCTGTCGGTGCGCAACCCACGGGAGGTTCACAAGATCGCGGAGAAGCTCTCGTTGAAACTGCCGGATACGCGCCCAATACTGCGGGAAGAGGTGTTGCGCACCTACGACAGCATCTTCTCCTGGCGCCAGGGCATCGTTTTTGTCCTGTTGGCCGGTGCGGTGCTTGCCTTTGTGATCTTTGCCTGGGACAAGGCGTCTGGTCTCAGTGCGGAAGAGAAGCGGGAGATCGGTATCCTGAAGGCGGTGGGTTGGGAGACCGGTGATGTATTAAGGATGAAGTTCTGGGAGGGGGCCATTGTCTCGCTTGCCGCCTTTGTCATTGGCTATCTGGCTGCCTATGCCCACGTCTTTTATGGATCGGCCAGTCTGTTTGAACCGGTGCTCAAGGGCTGGGCCGTGCTCTATCCCGATTTTCAGCTGACGCCTTTTATCGATGGCATGCAGGTGGCAACGCTCTTCTTCTTTACGGTCTTTCCCTACACCGTGGCAACCATCATTCCAATATGGCAGGCCTCGATCACCGACCCCGATGCGATTATGCGGTAGTGGCAGATGTTGATTGAGCTGACTGATATCAAGAAGGCCTTCAACCAGGGCCGGCCTAATGAGTTTTGGGCTATCCAAGGCGTCTCCTTGAAGATCGAACCCAACAAGGTCACCTGTATTAAAGGGGCGAGCGGTTCAGGCAAGACTACGCTGCTCTCCATGATCGGCTGTCTCTCACGGCCGACCAGTGGCCGCATTCAGCTTGGGGATCGAACCATCTCCGGTTTGCCGGAACGTTTTCTGACCGATATCAGGCGTCATACCTTTGGTTTCATCTTTCAAAAATTCAATCTGATCCAGGGACTGAGCGTGCTGGAAAACATCATGCTGCCTGCCTATCCGCTTGCACCTGACCATAAGGTCTTGGTGGCATCGGCACACCGTCTGCTGGATCACTTCAATCTGAGCAGTAAGGCCGATAACCCGGTGGAGTGGCTCTCTGGCGGCGAGGCCCAGCGGGTGGCGATCTGCCGTGCCCTGATCAATGATCCGAAGATTTTGATTGCCGATGAACCGACGGCCAATCTCGATACAAAACTATCCCGCGAGTTCATGGGCCTGATCGATGAGTTGTGCAAGTCGGGAAAGACCATTTTGATCACCAGTCATGATCCTGTCGTCTTCGATTCGCCCGTGGTGAACCGGGTGGTGGAGATGTGTGATGGCATGCTTGTGCAGGAGTGAACCATGCTGCTGAATCCGGCTATCATGGCGCTTGTCCTGGTCTCTGCGGTGGTCAGTCTGATGTTGTTGCTGGCTGCGGGTTTCGGCTTGCAGGTCGTTCGTCACTGGGATATCAACAGTGGTAGTGAACGCCAACTGAATCTGGAACGGCGCACCTATCTGATCTCGACCCTGCTTACCTGGGCCTTTGCCTCGGAACTGGTCTCCCTGCTGCTGTTCATCTACAACGCCGAATCCATGTCCGGTCAGTTCGTCGGCGCCATGTGCGCAACCGGTGTGCTCAACGTGAACGAGTGGGGGTGGCCCACCCTGTTTCTGAAGATGATGATCTTCTTCAGCGGTGCGGCCTGGCTGGCACTCAACTACCTGGACAACCAGGGTTATGACTATCCACTGGTAAAACTGAAGTACGTCCTGCTGCTGCTGATCGTGCCGATGGTGTTGGCAGAGTTTTACGTACAACTCCGTCACTTTCTGGAGATGGATCCGGATGTCATTACCTCCTGCTGCGGGGCGCTCTTCTCTGCCGATGCGGAAGGTGTGGCTGCAGAGGTCTCCAGTCTGCAGCCGAGAACCGCGATGTTCGCCCTCTATGGTACAGGTGCTGCAGCCCTGGGAAGTGGGGTCTGGTATGGACTGAGACGTAGCGGCGGGCCGCTGTTTGCGATCCTGAGCGGTGTGGCTTTTGTGATGGCCTTGGTGGCCATCGTCTCGTTCGTATCGCTCTATATCTACGAACATCCGCATCACCATTGTCCCTTCTGTATTTTGAAATCGGGCCACGACTATGCGGGGTATTTTCTCTATATTCCGCTGTTTTTTGCTACAGCCCTGGCCTTGGGTACAGGCATGATGGCACCCTGGAAACGGGTTCCGAGCCTCACTGAAGCGGTAGAACGGAATGCACCTCGACTGACTTGGGTGGCCATTGGTCTTTTCGGGCTATTTTATCTGATTGCCACTTGGGTTGTAGTGAGTTCCAACCTGGTGATGTCGGAGGTTTGGTGGTGAATTTTATCCAGGCCACGCGTTTTTGGCGTCATTTCACGATTGCTGTTTTGCTATTGATGACAGTGGCAGGTTGTAGTGAAGAGTCGCCAAATCTGATCAAGGGTCAGCCGATGCCGGGTTTTATCCTGGATCGGTTGGAGAGCGGCTCGTTGGACTTTCCGAATGCGTTGCGGGGCAAGGTGGTAGCCATCCGTTTCTGGGCCGACTGGTGTCCTTTCTGTGAATCAGAGATGAAAAATATCGAACCGGTCTATCGCCAAAATCAAGAGCGGGGACTGGTCATTCTGGCAATCAATGTGCGGCAGGAGCGGAAAACTGCCGCTGCTTTTATCCGCAAGTTGAATATCTCCTACGATGTGCTGTTGGATCGGGATGGAGAGGTGGCTCGCCGTTATGGTGTGATCGCGCTTCCAACCACTTTCATTGTTGACCGTCAGGGTAATCTGCATACCCGGATACTGGGTGAATCCACGCCGGAGCTTTTCCGCAAGATTATCGAGGAACTGCTGTGAACGGCGAGTTCACCCTTGCGCTTGCATTTGCCACGGGTATCTTCGGAGCCTTTCACTGTGTCGGCATGTGCGGCGGCATCAATGGTGGGTTTTTCATCCGCTATGGCAACTTCCCCAACCCGCTTCCCGTGTTGGTATTTCATGGAGCGCGTATCGGGGTCTATACCCTTCTTGGTGTCAGCGGTGCTCTGCTTGGGCAGGTGGTGGTGCAGGCAGGCATTGTAGGTAAAGCACAGGGAGTCCTGATGATTCTTGCCGGTGTGTTGGTCGTCATCCTTGGTCTGAATCTGATTGGAAAGAACGGAATGCAGCAATCCCGGAAAGTGTGGTTTTCAGGGGATGGTTTTGCAAATCAAAAAAAGAGTCTTCCCTTGGTTGCCGGCCTGTTCAATGGTTTTGTCCCCTGCAGCCTGGTTTTTTCTGTGGCAATCAAGGCAGCGGCCAGTGCTGATCCATTGAAGGCTGGTTTGTTAATGCTAGCGTTTGGGGCAGGGACACTGCCCGCCATGGTGGCAGTCAGTCTTTTGGGATCATTTATTGGCGTCAAGGCGCGGGGCAGTTTGGCAAAGCTGGCTGGCGTCGGTGTGGTTCTGCTCGGACTCTGGACAGTCTATGAGGGAGTGACCTTCTACGACATCATGCGTGGGTTGGCCAACTGGTAGTGTCTATTCACTGAGTCATATCACGCAGGCAAAACTTTTTGCAGCCAGAACGAGCAGTGGGTGTATGTTTAAGTTATTGATAATTCATTGGATCTATAAAGCGGTGTAGATCTTGCATTGTACTCAAACCGCAAACTTTGTTTAGTGGAAAAGTAAGGAGCAGTAGATCATGAGCGAAGAGAAAAAGATCGATCGTAGAGATATGATGAAGATGCTGGCTGCCGTCGGTCTCGGTGGTTTGGCGGCTACGGCAACGGCGGGACAGAGCATTGGTGTCATGGTTCCCGGCAAGGGTTGGGTCAAGGCTACCGGTGAGAAATGTTTTGGTGACGGTACGCCACTGCAGTTTATCCCCAAGACGGCACCGGATAATAATCCACTCGAAAATGAACTGCAGAAATATCCCAAGTGCCCCTACTGCGGCATGGACCGCACCAAGTTTCATCACAGTCGCCATCTTGTGCAGTATGATGATGGTCTGGTGGACGGTACCTGTTCCATTCACTGCCTGGCTATCAGTTTGTCGCTGAACATTGATCGTGGACCCAAGGCGATCTATGCAGCCGACTTCGGTTCTGATGAGCAGATCAAGCCGCTGCTGGAAGTCGACAAGGCGAGCTACCTGATTGGCGCCAAGCTAAAAGGCGTCATGACCAGGAAGAGCAAGAAGGCCTTCGCCTCCGCCGAGGCAGCCAAGGCTGCACAAGAGAAAAATGGTGGAGAAATTGGCTCCTTTGACGATGCCTTGCGGGAGTCCTATCTGAGCATGGCCTTTGATACGGTCATGGTTCGCACCCGTCGTGCTGAGCGCCGTAAACACATGATGAAAAAAATGATGATGAAGCAACAAAGCTGATCGTCATGGGTTGCCGCAGAGGCAGTGGGACAAATATTTTGACAGAAGCCACAACGTCATGCCCACGGCCTTTGCGGTAGATAAAATCATCTCTGTCTATACTCCGAAAAGCTATGAACACTGGTAACAAATTTCTTCTGATATTTTTTATGGTTTTGATATTGCTGGTACGGCCCGTTTTTTCAGAGCCGGTCGACCTGCCAAAACCTGGCCCGACAGATACCTGCCCAGTGTGCGGTATGTTTGTCGCCAAATACCCAGAGTGGGTGGCGACGGTGCGCTACAAGGATGGTCACGCACACCATTTTGATGGTGCAAAAGATCTCTTTAAATATCTGCTGGATTTGCCGAAATGGGCGCCTGGCCACCAGGCTGAAAGCATCGATGCAATCGGTGCCACAGAGTATTACGGTCTGATACTTATCGATGCGCGTCAGGCCTTCTATGTGACAGGTTCAGACGTGCTGGGACCGATGGGCCACGAGTTGATTCCCCTGGAAACAAAAGAAGATGCTGAGGAATTTCTGCGTGATCACAAGGGTTCAGGCATTATTCGTTTCAACCAGGTTACCGGGGAGATATTGATGAAACTGGATAACGGGCTTTTTGAATAATATCCCCAAGGGGGAAATCATGATCGTAGGATGTGCTGAGCGCAGCGATGCGCATCTGTCGCGATTGATGTGGTTCGTTCCTCACCAGCATCCTACACTTTAGCTCAATATCCAACATGAGCTGAATGGTCGCGAACAGAATTCTTAAACATCGTCGAATTTAGAATTATCAATGCTGATTGCTGGCGTTTGTGATTAAGTGTGATCGTCGGGAAAGGGCAGGAAGAGCTGTCACTATGCTCAAGCAGTATCACCGCCCCTTCTTCGATGCTCCTTAGAGACAGACCTGCAAGCATGGAAATTGGCCCCATACTCACACCTTCGTATGGGGTCATTTTTCAGCCATGACAGATAACTGATCGAACTACCAGATTGAGCAGTGAGGTATGACGATGAGTACGAAAACTCAAACCCATTTAGATACAGTTGTTTTGATCGCCGCCGCGATTTGGGGCTTGGCCGCATTGGTTGTTCTGATCATATAAGCTAACTGTTGCAATCCATTTCAGATGATAGGGATCCAGTGTGTGAAGATATGGGCACGCTGGAGAGGGATCTGCGCCGATCGTTTTCCACACATGGATATCAGCCTGCCCCACGAATAGCGTTGGTCATGAAGTTGTGGATTTCGCTATACTGAACCGAGTCTGTGGTCGGAAATCAGTTCCTTAGAATTCACAAAATGCGCGTTCTCTTCATCTACTCAAACCACGTTCGGGATCTGCTGCCCGCTCCGCCTGTCGGGTTGAGTTATGTGGCCAGCGCCACCCTTGATGCAGGGCACGATGTCGAGTTTGTCGACATGCTGGTGAATGATTCTGGCCTGCGTCAACTGCGGAGTATGTTGAAACGCTTTCAGCCCCAGGTGGTAGCGATTTCGGTACGTAATATCGATAATGTAGTGCATCAGCGTCTATTGACCCATCTGGACGTGCTGGCACAACAGATCTCATTGGTCCGGGAAGTCAGTGACGCGAAGATTGTGTTGGGTGGTCCGGCGATATCGATCCTCGGGTGTAACGTCCTGAGCCATATCGACGCCGATTTTGCCGTATTGGGCGAGGGTGAGTTGGTCTTTCCCCAGCTTTTGGAAGAGATACAGGGGGAAGGGTGCTACCGTGATGTTCCCGGTATCTGTTTTCGGGAATCTGCCGATATTATCCCGGCACAGGCCCGGCGGTTGCCCGGTTTTGGTGCTTCCGGCATGGAGCGCTGGATCTCCTGGAAACGCTATGAACGTCTGGGTGCAACCTGGCCGATCCAAACCAAGCGTGGATGCCCGCTACACTGTACCTACTGCACCTATCCCACTATCGAGGGAAGACGATTCCGTAAGCGCCCTCCACAAGATGTGGTGGCAGAGATGCGGGAAGTGGCGAGGGTGAAAAATCCCCGTTGCTTCGAGTTTATCGACTCGGTCTTCAACTCTCCGGAAAGTTACGCCATCGAACTCTGCGAAGAGATCATCCGTTCGGGTTTGAAGGTGAATCTGACCACCATGGGGGTCAATCCACGTCATCTCTCCGATGAATTACTGCTGCTGATGAAGCGGGCTGGATTCAACTCAATGATGGTGACGCCGGAGAGTGCGAGTGATCGCATTCTCGACTCCATGCGTAAGGGATTTGATGTCGATGCAGTCCGCCAGTGTGCCGAGCGGGTGCGACGTTCAGGTATCCCGAGCATGTGGTTTTTCATGCTCGGTGCACCGGGTGAGACCAAGGAGACTGCCGAAGAGACTGTCTCATTCGTGGAGTCTCATCTGAACTGGAAAAACTGCCTGCCGATGTTTACCACCGGCATCCGTATACTGCCGGGCACAGAACTGGCTGAACAGTCCTTTCAGACAGGTTATCTGCCGAAGAACATGGATCTTGCTCAATCGGTTTTCTATTTCTCCCCGGCGGTTTCTGAAGAGTGGTTGTTACGCCGGGTGAATCAGGCGGTATCGGTTTGTCCTAATGTTGTGCATGCGGCGGAAGATCCATCCAGTAATCCGATGACAGTGCGTGCCTTCAGGTTGTTGCATATGCTGGGCGTGGCGCCACCTTATTGGCGATTCTTCTCCCGCTTTCTTTCGCTCAGGTTGGTGCATAGGGGGCGGGTCAGGCAGATTGCCAGCGGGAAGTTGCAGTTCCAGCTTTCGGAAGCTGGAGATAGTTAATTTGTTGTAGGAACGGCCCAGCAGCTGGCCCATTTCAATCAAGATATTTTTTCTGCCACGCCTGATATTTTTCATGCACAAACCGGGAGTATGATTCCCTGTCTTCAAACTGTTCCGGTTGAATTGCATCGTACAGATAGTAATTGACCCTGTTGTTTTTCGTCAGCATGAATTCAACGATCTTTTGCGCGAGTGGCTGATCGCCCCAATGAAAGTCATCCTGTGATTCGTAGTGCAGATAGACGGGTAGAATAGGCACGCCGGTGCGCATCGAAATGTCAAAGATGCCGTAGCGGAAATCGTCCTGCAGACGTTTCCCCTTGATGCCACCCTCAGGGTAGATCGCAATATTGAGACCATTGCGTAACGCATTGGTAATCTCTTCAGTAACATTCTTGCGGGATTCTTTGGATTCCCTGCGAACAAAGAGCGTTCCTGCCGCTGCACTTATTCTGCCTGTGATCCACCAGTCGCGCACTTCAACCTTGGCCACGGAATGGACATCGAACAGAGCGGGGATGCCGATATCCTCGAATGCAGAGGGGTGATTGGCGATCAGAATAAACTGTTTTGGCAACGGGTGTTGGTTCTTCTGATGCAGGCGCAGATCGACACCCAATGCATGAACGAAGGTTCCAGACCACAACCTGAACAGGCGTATATACCAGCGTCTGGGTGTAGGTCGTGCCGGCAGGTAAGAGAGTGTATAGAGCACCAGCGTAAGCAGGATCAGCTCAATCCAGCCCAACAAAATCCATGCTAAACGTAGGACAAGACGACTCATCTGTTATCCCTGTGTTTGATCTCTCTGGGTATTGCACCGATAGTTATCCGATACTCTCCACTATAGGGTAATTTTCTGAGCTGCGTTTTTTCTGCGTGACGCAGGCGATCTTCCCCTGTTTTTCTGCAGGTTGAATCAACTTGATGTCGAACCGATATAGATAGATAGTGGGATCGTACTCAAAACAGAGGTGCTTTATGCAACTTCGTCAGCTCTTTGATAATGCAACGGGTACCTATAGCTACCTGTTATGGGACAGTGACACGGCTGATGCCGTTATCATCGACCCGGTGATCGAACAGTTCGACCGGGACAGTCGGTTGATTGAGGAGCTATCCCTGAATCTACTCGATTCGCTTGAGACCCATATCCACGCAGATCATGTTACTGGTGGCGGTCTGTTGCGCGAACGCTTTGGTTGCCGCATCGGTGTGCATAAAAACAGTCGGGCGGAGTGTGCCGATCTATGGCTGGATGAGGGGGACCAGATCTGCTTTGGCGCTCAGCGGCTGAATGTCATCCATACGCCGGGCCATACCAATACGGATATCTGTTATCTGGCTGACGACGCTGTCTTTACTGGTGATACGCTGTTGATTCGTGGTAGCGGCCGCACTGACTTTCAGTCGGGAGATCCAGGTGCTGCCTACGATTCCATCACTCAGCGACTGTTTACGCTTGCTGATGAAACAAGGGTCTATCCCGGCCATGACTACCAGGGTTTTACCGTCTCCTCCATCGGCGAGGAGAAGTGCCTGAACCCTCGTCTCAGTGGCAAGAGCCGCAAGGATTATATTCATATCATGGATGCCATGGCATTACCTGCGCCAAAACGTATCGATATTGCATTGCCCGGCAATATGAGTTGTGGATTGTAAGGGAGGCAATATGGATAGAAAAGTATTGGAGGATATGCTCAGTCAGGGGCAGGACAATGCCATGCTCAGGTATACGTTGGGTACGCTCTGCCTCAAGGAGGGACTGCTGGAATCCGCCGTGGAGCACCTTGAACAGGCTCTGCAGCAGAACGACAAGCACTCCGCCAGTTGGAAGGCATATGGCAAGGCACTGGTGGCTGCAAAACAAAATGATGCGGCACGACAGGCCTACGAAAAAGGCATTGTCGTTGCCGAGTCATTGGGTGACATCCAGGCCGCCAAGGAGATGAAGGTCTTTCTGCGCCGGTTGACGTAACAGAGAACAGATCCCTACTCTGCGGGTTGATTCACATTCACCCCCTCAATCACCGCGTGCAGCTGCGATCTCCTTCATGCTCTCTGCCGCTTTGACACAGCCCATCGGGATAACGATCAGCGTGAGGACGGTGGAGACGAAGACTCCGAACATCAAGGCGATCGCCATGCCCTGGAATATGGAGTCGGTGATGATAACGCTGGCGCCACCCATCAAGGCGAATGCGGTAATCATGATGGGACGTGTGCGGGCCTTACAGGAGCGCAGTACCGCTTCCCGCACATCATGACCCTGGCGCACCTCTTCCACCGCGAAATCCACCAGTAGAATCGAGTTGCGCACGATGATGCCTGCCAGGGCGATGAAGCCGATCATGGAGGTGGCGGTGAACTGGGCGCCGAGCAGCCAGTGTCCGGGTACTATGCCAAGCAGAGTCAGGGGGATCGGCGCCATGATGATGGCCGGCACGGTAAAGTTGCCAAACATGCCCACCACCAACATATAGATCAACACCAGTGCCACGGCGAAAGCCGCGCCCATGTCACGGAAGGTCTCATAGGTTACCGTCCACTCTCCACCCCATTCGAAGGCGGACATGCCGCTGTTTTTTGGTGGGCCGGTCATAGTACCGGAGAGGGTGACGCCATCCGGTGTTGTGTACTCCTGCAGCTTCTCGTCGATGTCGAGCATCGGATAGATGGGTGCGCCCAGGCGGCCCACCGCATCACCCACCACATACTCCAGGGGACGCAGATCTTTATGATAGATAACCGGCTCCTCCTCGACCAATACAAAATGACCCAGTTCGGCCAGCGGTACACTGCCGCCACCGGGCTTTGCTACTGGCATGTCGCTCAGGGCCTTGGGATTGGCGCGCAGGGCGAGGGGGGCCTGCATGACGATCCAGGTCGATTCCAGCGCCGAGCCGGAGCGCACGTCAGTGATCTGGTAGCCTCCCATGGCCGCCGACAGGGCCTGTATGACCGCATCGGTTGAGATCCCTTGCATGGAGGCCTTGCGGGTGTTGATCTCGAAACGCCAGGATTGATATGGCTCGATCAGATAGTTGTCGACATCGGCCAGACCCTCGGCGGCATCGAACAGTTGCGTCATATGGCGGGCAACCTCACGGCGGGTCTTCTCATCCGGACCGTAGATCTCCGCCACCACGGACTGCAGCACCGGTGGACCCGGCGGCATCTCGGCCACGGTGATTCTTGCACCCATGGCTCGGGCGATCGGGGTCAGGGTGGCCCGCGCCGCTTCGGCGATCTCATGACTGGTACGCTTGCGCGCTTTTTTGTCGAGCAGCTGAACCTGGATTTCAGCCAGCCAGGATTTCTCCCGCAGGTAGTAGTGGCGCACCATACCGTTGAAATCGAAGGGGCGGGCAGTGCCGGTATAGGTTTGCAATGCGGTAACTTCCGGCACCTTGAGCAACTCCTCCGCCAGCTCCCTGGCCAGATTGCTGGTGGTCGGCAGGGCGGTGCCCTCCGGCATGTCGATGATGACCGAAAACTCCGGTTTGTTGTCGTAGGGCAGCATCTTCACTGTCACCGCAGTGGTGTAGAACATGCCGCAGACGGCGAAGAAGGTGAGGATCAGGCCGATCAGGAAGCCCCAGCCTAACCGCTTGTTGTCGAGTAGTGCGGGGATCAGTTTGCGAAACAGCTTGTCCAGCTTCTCGTTGGAGGCGTGCTCCTTCTCTTCGGCTTTTTTCAATTTCTCCATGGAGGGGCGGATGCGCATCACCAGATAGGAGGTGAAGGCAAAAGCGGCGAACAGGGAGATCATCATCGCTACCGATCCGAGCACCGGAATCGGCGCCATATAGGGTCCCATGAGGCCGCTGACGAAGGCCATCGGCAGCAGGGCGGCGACCACGGTAAAGGTGGCGAGGATGGTGGGGTTGCCCACCTCCCGGACTGCGTCGACGGCGATATTGGTGTCCGGTGAACCGGCGATCAGCCAGCGCCGGTAGATATTTTCCACTACCACGATGGCGTCATCCACCAGAATGCCGATGGAGAAGATGAGGGCGAAGAGGGAGACACGGTCGATGCTGAAACCCATCACGAAGGCGGCAAACACCGTCATCAGGATCACCACGGGAATTACCACGGTAACCACGATCGCCGGTTTGAATCCCAAGGCCCACCAGACCAATAGGGTGACGATGCCGGTGGCCACGACCAGTTTGAAGAGCAGTTCGTTGACCTTGTCCTGGGCAGTGGCGCCGTAGTTGCGGGTTACTTCGACCCGGACCTGATCCGGGATCAACCGCCCCTTGAGGGAGTCGGTCATCTCCAGGATCGCATTGGCCACTGTGACCCCATTGGAGCCTTTTTTCTTGGCAATGGCTACCGTTATCGCCTGTTCGCCGTCAGCCGCAATCTCTTCGCCTTCGGTCTGGGCATAGGCTGGACCGGTGTAGTAGTTTACATAGTTATCGATCTCTTCCATGGTGTGGCTGACATGGGCCACATCGCGCACATAGACGGGTTTACCATCGTTCACACCCACCACCAGATTTTGTACATCCCGTGCATTACGCAGGAAACTGCCGGCATAGACTCGCAGGTTACGGTTATCCGCCTCTGCGTAGCCCACCACATTCTCGGCATTGGCGCCACGGATCACGTTTGCCACTTGCTCGGCAGTGACATTGGATCCGGAGAGTTTGCTGGGCAGGATTTCGACCCGTATCTCATCCCGTTGGCCGCCCACCACAAAGCCCTGACCGGTATTGGGGATCTGTTTTAACTCCTGCAACAGATTCAGGCCCAGGCGTCGCAGACTGCCGCCATCCAACTCGCTGGACCAGAGGGTAAGGGTCACCACGGGCACGTCGTCGATGCCCTTGACCTTGACCTTGACCAGTGGTGGCATCTGAACGCCGCTGGGCATGCGGTCGAGGTTGGAGGCGAGTTTGTCGTGTACCTTGACCAGTGAGGGTCCAGTCTCCTCACCGACCTTGAAGCGGACGGTGACCACCCCTTCGCCGCGGGCGCTGGCGGAGTAGACGTGTTTGACACCGGGGATCTCGCTCATGATCCGCTCCAGCGGATTGACCGCCATATCCGCCACCTGCTGGGCGCTGGCGCCGGGATAACTCAGAAAGATATCCACCAGCGGCACGGAGATCTGCGGATCCTCCTGCCGGGGGGTGACCATCAGACCCAGGATGCCCATCGCCAGCATTGCCAGGAAGAGCAGAGGGGAGAGGGGGGAGTGGATGAACGAGCGGGCGGTTTTGCCCGCCAGACCAAGGTTCTTTTGGTTGATCTCAGACACGGCAGGCACCTGTTATTGATTGTTGTTCGGGGCTTGTGCGGATTCAGCAGGCGCCATCACCTGAGTGCCTGCACGCAGGCCTGGTGGTGGATTATTGATTAGCAGGTCGCCTTCCCGAATGCCGGAGAGGACCACCGTGTTGCCAGCGTTGGCAGCTTCCCCGAGACGCACCACGCGCAGCTTGGTAAAACCCTTGGCATCGACGACGAAGACCAGCGGCAGCCCGCCTTTCTTACGCACCGCACTGTTCGGGATGACCAGATTGCTGTTTTGACGTGTGCTCAGGTCGGGCACGCTTACCTCCGCATACTGACCGACGGTGGTGACTGTGTTGCCGGGCAGATCCAGTTCGAAATGCACCGTGTGCTGGGTGCGGTCGGCAACCGGGAAGATGCGGCTGATTCTGGCGTAAATGACGGGATCCGCGCCGTCCAGTCTGACCTCAAGCGACATCCCTTCACTCAGACCCGGACGCAGGCGAACCGGTACGTCGGTCAGTACCTGGAAACCTGAGGTCTCACTGTAGACCAACAGTTGTTGGCCTGGCTGTACTGTGTCACCCACCTCGACATTGACCGATTCAATAACACCGTTGAAGGGGGCGATACTGCGGGCATCCCGCAGGCTGGCCTGAATCTCCTTGATCTGTGCTTCGGCCTGTTTGTACTGGGTATTGGCTTGGGCGACCTGGGTCTGGCGGTTAACGACATCGGAGTGGCGTTCCGCCCCCCGGTTGCGCATGCCCATCATATTCTGCATTGGGTTGGTAAACGCCTGATCCATCATCGAAGGCATGCCCATACCGCCTGGAGCGGCGCTGCCGGCAGTGGACTGAGGTGATCTGACCTCGCGGTAGAGCTGCACGTTAGCATTGCGCATGGAGGCGAGAGCCGCATCCCTCTGGGCAACAGCCGCATCCAGCTTTGCGCGCAGGGCGCTGTCGTCGATGCTGATCAGTTCGTTGCCTCGACTGAACCTGTCACCCTCCTGTCCGGCGATCCGTTTGATGCGGCCTGGGATCTGTGCAGTAAGCTGCACGGTCTTGCGTGCTGCCACAGTGCCTGCGATATCGATGGTCAAGGGTATCAGTTCACGTTTGACCTTCATGATCTGATAGGCTTGATCAGCTTGCACGGTCAGTGGGCCGAAACTGAAAATGCAGGCCAGAATGGATATCAGCAGGGGCTTAGTGTGCGGCATCGGCTACTCCGTATTTGGGATCTGAAAACGGTTTGAAAATTGCCGGCAGATCTGACTGATCAGGTAGAGGTTGTGCCGCCCAGGATGGAATTCCCCAAGGTGTGGGCAGTCTCAGGTGCTGTGTCGCTGCTGACATAATAGAGCCAGTCGGATTGGGACTCACTGCACCCGGATCAAACTTGACGTGAAAACGACCCGATTATAGGTAATTTCAAGGCGTTTGGGTAATTGGTGAATACCTATAAAATCCCTGGTTATTTCCGTGTGGATCAGGCGGCTGTGGACTCAATTTTGCCGAGCAGATCCTGTAGCGGCACAGGACGGCTGAATAGATAGCCCTGAAAATATTCACACCCTTTCTCCTTGAGGAATGCAAAGGCTTCCGGGGTCTCCACGCCTTCGGCCACGACCTTCAGCCCCATGTGCCTTGCCATGTCGAGGATCGTCTCCACAATGATGGCGTCGTTGGGGTCGGTAGAGATGTCGCGCACGAACGAGCGGTCGATTTTCAGCATCTCAACCGGCAGTCGTTTGAGGTAGGCCAGTGAAGAGTGGCCGGTTCCAAAATCGTCGATAGAGAAACTGATGCCGCACTTTTTCAACTGCTGCATGCGCTCTACTGTCTGTTCGAAATTCTCTATCAGCACATTTTCCGTGATCTCGAAGCGCAGTTGTGAGGGGTTGATCCGGCACCTGTTGATAATGTTCTGCACACGTTCGACGAAGTTGGTTTCACGAAACTGTTTTGGGCTGACGTTCACAGAGAGGCTGAATGGCCTGTGGAGTCCGATCTGTGCCATATCCCTGCAAGCGGTGGCGAGTACCCAGTCACCAATCTTATAGATGAGTCCGGTCTCTTCCGCCACGGAGATGAATTCGTTTGGGGCGATGAGGCCGTGTTCCGGATGGTTCCACCGCAAAAGCGCTTCTGCGCCGATACATGTACCGGTAATATCCACCTGCAGTTGATAGTAGAGTTCCAGCTCACCAGCCGCCAAGGCTCTGCGCAGACCCTTTTCGATCTCCAGGCGCTGATGAACAGCCTCCTGCATGCTTGGTAGAAAGAAGCGGCTCTGATCCCGCCCCTCTGCCTTGGCGCGGTACATCGCCACATCGGCCTGTTGCAGAAGGTCTTCCGGTACAGCGCCATTGATGGGAAACAGGGTGATGCCGATACTGGCGCTCAAGTGCAGTTCGTGCTCCTGGACCATGAAGGGTTCTGTGAATAACAGTTGTATCTGCGCTGTGAAATTCTGCACCCAACTGGAGGTTATCTCCCTGCTATCGCCGATCTCAGTGAGCAGAATGACAAACTCGTCACCGCCCAGGCGGGCGGCGGTATCTTCATTGCGGATTCGATGCCGGAGTCGTTGGGCGACTTGCTGCAGGAGTTTATCACCCACCCGGTGACCAAGGGAATCGTTGATGTTTTTGAAATGGTCGAGATCGAGAAACAGGATTGCGCCAAAATGTTGATGCCGTTGTGCACGGGTGATTTCCTGATTGAGACGGTCTATGAACAGACGGCGATTCGGTAGTTGGGTCAACTCATCATAGTGGGCCTGGTAGATGATAGTCTCTTCTGCGAGTTGCCGCTCATAACGTACCTTGAGTGACTCCTGAATAGACTGGTTGAGCCGCTTGGACGAGGTGACCACCATGATCGCGAAAAGGATACCCATGGCTGTCATGGCGTAACCGACATCTGACTCCAGGGAGAGAAAACGCCAGATCAACGGTAGCATCGTCAGCAGCAGAAAGGCTGCCGCTGCCGTAAAGATGGAGGAGAGGGTGGTGACTGCTCCAGCCGACATCCCGGCTATGACAAAAACCAGAAGTGCCTGATAGGCAACATGTTCCAGTGGAAAAAGCAGCAGAGATGCAGCGCCCCATAGTGCGCCGGAGAGAGTGGCGCCGAGGATTGCCAGTCTTCTCCAAAACTCGATCCTATCCTGTGCTGGCGTGGTGGAGAGGAAGTTGCGATAGGTCAGAAAGCGGTAGAGCGTTGTCAGATAGACAGCAACAAGCCATCCAATGATCTTCGAGTGGTCAATGACCTGCCACAGCACGAGCGACAGTATTGAGCTGTTGATCAGGATGGCGAGCAGAGAGAGCGGCATCGACCGGTAGATCAGCCGGGTCTGCTCTGCTTTGATATTTTGTTCCGCACTAGCGTCCTTTGCCAATTCGCCAGTATTTTGAATCATAGTAATAGTTATATTTGAATTCAGGGTTTGCCTTGGATTAAATGGAGTGATAGTGAAAGCACTCTTCTACTTATATCGGCATGATAGCCCAAAACATGAATTTAATGCGGGTATAGTTCTGTTTTTGTCTACGGGGTCCAGGAGAGATCCGGCTCCTCGCAAGTTTCGAGTATGACTCGCCGTGTGCCATCGCGCAGGTCGATGGCGTCCTGCCACTCATCCCCCGCTGGGGTAAGGGGTTCCCCCACGATCACTTTGAGAGGATTTCTTTGGGGTTTCCAGCGGTTGGCGGGCAGTAGTTTTCGGCTGCCCTTGAGGGTCACCGGTATTACCGGAACCCTGTTTTGTGTGGCGGTGACAAATGCTCCCAGGCGGAAATGCTGCAGGCCTTCACGGGCGGTAAAGGTGCCTTCGGGAAAAAACAGCAGTGTCTCCCCTTGCTGTGTCTGTTTAGACAGAAAGGATGTGTCGCCGGCTCCGCCACCATGGTCGAAACGTTCGACAAAGAAGGTGCCGATGCGTTGCAGAAACAGCCGGGGAATGAATTTGTCTTGCAGTTCCGCCTTTGCCACAAAATGAAAGGTGAACGGCACTGCTGCGAGCAGAATCAGACCATCCAGATAACTTGAGTGGTTGGCCACCAGTACCGAGACCCGGTTTTCCGGTATATGGTCCAGTCCCTCGACCTGCAGGCGGATGCCGCAGAGTTTCATCAGCAGCCTGGCGCTGTGGTGCATGATACGGCGGCGCAGGCTGGTGCCTGGAAGCAGTATCACGAGCAGCCAGACAATCGTGGCGCCGGCAAGGAACAGGGTCCAGGCATATCCGGCGTAGAGCCACTCGCCGGTTTTGTGTCGCCATCTCTGCAACTGCACCGGCAGACCGGCGGCAATCAGATCCGCAAACTGCCGCCAGACTGGCGGACGGCCCTTGATCAGTTCTCCCTGTTCATAGGCTTCACGGCAGGCAGAGCGGCGTATCTTGCCACTCGATGTCTTGAGTACGGTGTGTGGCGGCACCAGGGCAATGTTGTCCGGTGGTGTATCGATCAGTTGGCTAAGTGAGCGGATGATCTCGGTGCGTAACCGCTCTTGTGTATCTGGCGCCGTCTCCCTGATTTCGGCCATCACCACCAACCCCTCGGTGCCTGTTGCCTCATTCAGGTGACCGAAAACCGCTACACAGCCCTTGCGGATACCTTCGATCTCTCCGATTTTCTCTTCCACCTCCTGAGGATAGATATTGCGGCCGGCACGGATGATCATGTCCTTGCTGCGGCCAGTCAGATAGATCTCATTTCCAACCCGGTAGGCCATGTCGCCGGAGTCGAGCCAGTCGCCGTCAAACAGTTGGTGGGTGGCTTTGGGGTTGCGAAAGTATCCGCGGGTGGCGGAAGGTCCCTGAAATTGCAGGTGGCCCTCCTGTCGATCAGGCAACACCCGGCCGTTTTTGTCCAGGATACGGATGTCGTGATTCGCCAATGGCGCCCCACAGGCGGCGAACTCCAGGGGGTACTCATCGCTCTCCCCGGCCACAAGCGCCAGACCGGACTCCCGCATCGGGCGGCGCTGAATGCGATCGATAGGGGCAATCCTGCCGGGGGGAGGGAATGTCAGCCCTACTGAACACTCGGCCAAGCCGTAGACCGGCGCCATCGTATTATTGGCAAAGCCATAGCTGGAAAAGTGGCTGCTGAAGCGGCGGATAGTGGCTGGGCTTACGGGCTCGGCACCATTGAAAGCCATCCGCCAGCTGCTGAGATCCAGGCCTTCGATCTCCTCGTCCCGAACTTTTTTCAGGCAGAGTTCGTAAGCGAAATTGGGTGCGGCGGAGAGAGTGCCTTTGTGATCGTGAATCGCCCACAGCCAGCGTTGTGGTCTGACAAGAAACCGCAGGGGCGACATCAGCACCAGGGGAATGCCGAAATAGAGACTGCCGAGCCAGGCGCCGATCAATCCCATGTCGTGATAGAGGGGCAGCCAGCTGACGAAGACATCTTCCTGAGTGATCGCCACCGCCTCCCCCATAGAACGGATATTTGCCAGCAGATTGTAATGGCTTAGCTGTACTCCTTTTGGCGAGCCTGTGCTGCCGGAGGTGTATTGGATGAAGGCGATGTCATCAGGTCGGGAACGCGGCAGCGGGGTTGAAACAGACTCACGATCGAGATCATTTGATACCAGGATCTGCAGATCCTGATTGAGTAGATTCCTCAGCAGGATGGAGACGCTCTTTGCCTCCGGGACGGTGATCAGCATAACCGCGCCGGCATTTTCCAGGATGCGCACATGCCGTTTCAGATGGTCCTCGATCTGGGAGAGTCTGACGGGTGGATAGATGGGAACAGGGGTGGCGCCGGCCAACAGAATTCCGAAGAAACTGAAGAGATAGTCAGCCCCGGTGGGCAGCATGATCGCAACGGTTTGACCGGGTTGCAGGCCGTGTTCAATCAGGGAGATCGCAACCCTGCGCGCACCCTGCCAGAGTTCTTTGTAACTGATTGGTGTGGGCTGCTCGCCGTCACCATAAAGAAGGATATGGGTGTGGTCGGGGCTCTGTCTGCTGTGCCATTCAAGTACCTCCGGCAGGGTTTTTGCCTGTTCCGGGAGTCGGGCGAGAGATGTGACTTCTGCGGGTGGATGGGGTCGAGTACGCATCTTCTCCTGCTGCGTAGGATCTGTGGAGAGGATGCTCTGGAGGATATCCGCCGGTGTTTCGACCGTTGCGAACAGCAGTTCGGGCAACTGTACGGCAAATTGTTGTTCCACCCGGTTCAGCAGTTCAACCCGGCTGAGGCTGTCGAAACCGAGGTCACTGTCCAGTCTGTCGGCCAGTTTTGGCTCAGGAAGACTGGGCTGTCCGGAATGAAGTTCAGCCACCAGTTCACCCACGACGGCAAGCAGCTGCGAGGAGGTCTGTTTTTCATCCAAGTCTGTGGTGTCGGAAGTAATGGGCACTGCCTGAAAAAGTCCGGATTTTTTGTATCAGTGGATATATCTAAGCATAGTTGGGAATGGATTTGGAGGCAGTGCGTCAGTGAGTCGCCTTGAGTTCTCGTTTGCTTGGGAATGGAAGCTGGAAACAGGTCGATCCATCTCAGCTAAAAATTGGGAGAACTGCCTTGGAATTTCACCCTTGTAATATGCAGGTAAAATGTCCAATAATGTCAAAACGTAAAATAGCAATGGACGTGGTACCTCTATGGATATGGGTTTTGGAAAGCGATTGTCCCAACTTGTCGGAGAACAGGATCTCTCTCCCGGCGAGCTGGCGAAAGCGTTGGGGGTCTCACGGCAATCGCTGCATAGTTGGCTCAACGGTGGAAATATATCAACGGCCAAGCTCAATCGTCTGACCCAGTATTTTCACGTGAGCAAACGATGGCTGGCCGAGGGAGAGGGGGCACCCACCGGTGAAAATACCGGGCAGGGGATTTATGAGGTACAGGCCAGGGAGCTGATCCAGGATGTGGTCAACAGTGAGGCCCGGTTGAGCCTGGCGGTCAAGGCTACAGGACTGATAATCTGGGAATACGATCTTTACTCGGACGAGTTGTTGTGGAGTGAAGAAACCTGTCCGTACAGTGAAACGCCGTTTTCAGAGGTCTACCCAAACATGGATAGCCTGGTGGAGGCGCTCGAAAAGCCAGACCGGGCTGGATTCCGCGAACTGATCGAAAGATTGCTGTCCGGCGACCAGAAGGGATACACCGAGCTCCCTCTGAATTTATCCAGTGGTACCGGTATTTATGGAATTTGGGTTGCCTGCCGCTTCGATGGCATGGGGAGACCGAATGGAGTCATCGGCGCACTCCAGGACATCACCAAACGCAAACAAGCCGAGTTTGCCCTGCTGAAAAGTGAAACGCGATACCGCGATCTGCTGGAGGTAAGCAGTGACAGTATTTGTGAAGTGGGGCCGGACGCACGATATACCTATGTGAGCTCCAAAATCGAGGGGATGCTCGGTTACACGCCCGAGGAGGTAATTGGCAAAACGCCGTTCGATTTGATGCCACGGGATGAAGCGGAAAGAGTGTCGGCTGTGTACGACGCCATCGTAGAGTCAGGTAAGCCGTTTAAGGGACTTGAATATGTCAGCCGGCACAAAACAGGGCGGCTGGTGTACCTTGAGACCAGCGGTATCCTGAAATTCGACCAAGAGGGTGGCTATCTGGGTTATCGGGGAGTCGTACGGGATATTACCGGGCGTAAGCAGATGGAAGAGAACCTGCGCGCCAGTGAACAGAACTTCAGGCAGCTTACCGAGCATATCCGTGAGGTCTTCTGGCTCGTGACTCCCGATTGGCAGAAGATCATCTATGTCAGTCCCGCCTATGAAAAGGTATGGGGCCGTTCCTGTGAATCGCTCTATCAGAAGCCACTCTCCTGGCTGGATGCGATTCATCCTGATGACCTGAGCAGGGTCGCGGATTACATCACCGAGAAGAGCCAGGGTGATCTGACAGATATCGAATTTCCAGAATATCGCATCGTTCTTCCGGATCGCTCGGTGCGCTGGATCAAAGCTATGGGCTACCCTGTCCGCAATACCGCAGGGGAAATCTATCGCATTGCCGGCATGGCGGAGGACATCACTGACCGCAAGCAGGATGAGGATGAATTTCGTTTGGCCACCAGCGTGTTTGAAAACGCTTCCGAAGGCATCTTGATTACCGACGTCGATAGCAGGATTCTGCGCGTCAATCGGGCTTTTTCCGAGATCACCGGGTATTCGCCACAAGATGTCATTGGTCAAAAAGCGGGGCTTCTGCGCTCCCAGCACCATGATGATTCTTTCTACCAGAGATTATGGGCGACTCTTGCCGAAAAGGGACACTGGAGCGGTGAGATATGGAACCGGCGTAAGGACGGGGAGGTTTTTCCGGTTTGGCAGAACATTTCCGCCGTTCATGACCAACAGGGGAACATTACGCAATATATTGGTATCTTTTCCGATATTACAGAACAGAAGCTCTCTGAGGAAAGGATCTCCCGGCTGGCCCATTATGATGTACTTACCGATCTGCCCAACCGGCTGTTGTTCAACACACTCTGTGAGCACGCGCTGCAACAGGCACAGCGTGAAGGCCATCAGGTGGCGGTGCTGTATCTCGACCTTGACCACTTCAAGCACATCAATGACGCGTTCGGGCATCCGGTCGGTGACAAAGTGCTATGGGACGTTGGTGTGCGCGTCAGATCGATCCTCAGGGAGGAGGATACAGTTGCGCACCTGGGTGGAGACGAATTTGCGGTCATCCTGGAAAGAGTTCCCGATGCCGGCGCCGCCGCAGTGGCGGCTGAGAAGATATTGTCGGTGTTCAAGCAGCCCATCCGCATCGGAAGCCAAACGCTGCAAACGAGTGTGAGCATGGGAATCAGTGTATTTCCGGAGGACGGGACCGATGTCTCGACACTGCTCAAGCACGCAGGCACGGCGATGTATCGATCCAAGTCGCAAGGGCGTGGTGCGTTCAGCTTCTATCGCAAGGAGATGACAGCAGTCGCATACGAGCGAGTGAAACTTGAGGCGGGCTTGAGAGAGGCGCTCGAACAAGATCAGTTCAGAGTCTATTACCAACCCAAATACTCTCCAGTGGAGGGAAAAATCGTTGGTGCAGAGGCGCTCATCCGCTGGCTTCATCCCGAAGAGGGTATTATCTCACCCTTACGCTTTATTCCCATTGCGGAAGAGAGCGGCCTGATCATTCCCATTGGTGAATGGGTGCTGCGAACCGCCTGCGCCCAGGCTGCGCAATGGCGGCGAAGTGGACTTCCCATGGAGCACATCGCAGTCAATGTGGCAGGTCCTCAAATGATGCGCGGCAATATCGTGGCCACCATCGAGAGAATCCTGGCTGAAACCGGTCTTGAACCCGGCGCGCTGGAGATTGAAGTTACCGAAACCTTCATCATGCAGCAGGCCAAAAAGACTATCAGTTCTCTTGAACGGCTGCGTTCACTGGGAGTCGGCTTGGCGATTGATGATTTCGGTACAGGTTATTCATCACTGGCCTACTTGAAACAATTACCAATAGATCGTCTAAAAATCGATCGTTCGTTTGTGAAAGACATATTGGATGACCCGGAGAATCGCGCGATTACGACGGCTGTGATCTCGCTTGGCCACAGTCTAGGTCTCAAAATCACCGCCGAGGGCATAGAGAATCAGGAACAGGCGCGGTTTCTCTATGCGCTTCAGTGTGATGAGGGGCAAGGATACCTCTACAGCCCACCTGTTCCGGCAGAGGAGTTCGAGGTGCTTTTAAGAGGGCAGTGAGACCAAGCCTGGTTTATGAATCGTTTCCGACACGAACCAGGCGTTGTGTCCCGAGTGAGACAAAACAGGACAGGTTAGAGTTACCTCAGACTAGTGCTCGCCATGCAGCCATCAATGCGAACGTCATGAAAAACCCACCACTTAGCCGGTGCAGCCAACGAAGTGGCATGCGTTGCAACAGCGTACGCCCTGCCCAGACCCCAAGCGCTGTAACCAGTATCAGGGCTGCTGTTGCCCCCAGCCACACAGGCCAAGGTGCCATACTGCCAGCCAAGCCCGCCACCGCGATCTGGGTCTTGTCACCAAATTCCGCCACCAGGATCAAAAGCAGAGTTGTGTAGAAGATACCGTGGCCCGGTCTTTCCTCCACCTCATCCGACTCCTCCTCATCCTTGTGAAGAAGGGTGTGAATACCGAAGACGCCGAACATCACCGCTACAACGCCAGCAAGTACGCGCTCAGGAACCCATGCTGCAATACCTGCGCCGAACAAAACTGCGAGTGCATTCAATACGAGAAATGCCAACGTAGCACCGAGCAGTACGGGCCAATGACGGTGGCGTGTTGCCAGAGTCATACACACTAGCTGACTCTTATCTCCGATCTCCGCCAAGGCGATGAGGGTAAACGACGATAAGGCAGCAGAAAATGATTCAGGAGGGATCATGGTTGACTGTGCATGGCACGATACAGTGCTCATATTCGCATGCATTAACTTCAATTGTAATACGAGATAATTATTATAAAATCATTCGGATATTTAGGTTCAGAGTAATAACTGCCGGTGCCTAACCAACCTCTGCGCATGGCTGCATGCGCCAATTCAGTCAGGATAATATGTGCTCCAATTCCTGTTTAGAGAAACCGGCATCCTCTCCGTACTCCTGTCTCAGATCCTTATCGGCAAGATCTCTGGCACTGGGTTTATCATGGCGGTTATCAAGATGAAAATCGTACCTGTCCCGTAGGTAACGGTGGCGCTTCCAGGCATTTCTTTGGGCAACGGCTACTGTGGTTGACTGTTGGGCCCGCAGGGATTTCACGGCACTATTACGCGGCTTCCTCTTTTTGTTTTTTTCGGTTTTGCCGTCCTTGACTTGGTGGCGCAGGGCCTCAATTGTGTTTTTGCAGTGTTTGAGTTCAGCCTCCAGTCGTTTGATCCTCTGTTTAAGATCCCGGATGCCTGCCTGATCCTCTACGGCGCTCGGAGCGCGAATCTTGTCTTTCTTCTTTAGCTTTTTCTTTTCTTTCTTTTTCATCATGCATTCAACCGCGAAGCGCAACTGTAAGTTTAATCTCTAGTGTTATGGAAAACCTCGAAAGATGTCAAGTGGCCGGGGCGTTTCGTGGTTGAATACCAGTTTGTGGCTACGTCCAGACTACTGAGGCACCGTCAAACGAAAGGGACGGCAACGGTTAGGTTTGGGCTACGTTGGTGAGATGCCTGCTCTCTACTCTACCCTATTGTTTCTATAGGGGGCTATAAATATCTGTCTGGAATGTCGGCTTCGGATGTTAATAAACAGCATGGACAACCGTTTGGTAAGGCGCCGGAATGATATGTGATTAATTATTTTCCCCAGGTTGTTTTGAGGTGAGAGTTTCTCGGTCTGCATGATTCAACACCATAACCTTGCCGCATAAGAAATATCTTTCTATAGTGGGGTGTCACCTGTGTGACAGGGGCAAACCCGGCCAGGTCTGCGCGGCGGCGCGTTCAACAACAATCCGCGTAACGCCCGTTGTGGCTACCGCAACAACAACAACCCTGAAATCAGGAACAACAACAGGGGTTTTCGTGTGGCCAGCACACCCCATCGCGAGAGCGGCAGGGCGCATATGCGCCTTGTCGGCGTGCAAAGGGGAGTTCAGGGTTTGTCCCGGCCAGCGGCGGAGCCGGGGGCCAAAGATAAAACGCCGTGTCCCGCTGTGGTAGCCCCAAGGGCGAAGCACCGGGGTGCGGCAACTCGAACATCACTGCAGTCATTTAGTGAAATTTTCATGGATTCTGAAGTAACCAGCTCAGCGGAAAAGACAGCGGGAAAATTAATCTCCGAACGTTACCTGGTTCCAATATTGGAGCGGTTGGACTTTTGGTCCAGAAAAAAGGTTTGGGAGATTAAGAAAAAACAACCGGGATGGCGTATCGATTACCTCGATTATCTATTGAGGGAAGGTGATTTTATCGATGGTGGCGACCGGCCAGAGAGTCATGTTGGTGAGTTGATGGATCAGCCGCTTAGGCTGAGACTTGCCTACCTTACACCCAGGCTTCGACGCCTCTCAGCAGGCCGGGGTGAATACAGTCAGCCTACGGATGAAGATGAATGCTCGCTCTCTGCGGCTGTTGGCAAGACTGTCGATATCTGGAGCAATGAAGCAGCGCTGCCTGAGTTGGCCAGCCAGCGTCTGGACGCTATTCCTGCCATGTTCATCAAGGGTGGGCCGGGCAGCGGCAAGAGCACCTTAAGTCGGTGGTTGGCGAGTCGTTATGCAGCGCTTTGGATGCGCAATCATGCCCAGGCAATAGGTGCATCATCACCAACAGCCAGTGAATTCAGCGAGCTGCCAGATTGGGAGAATGCGCCTTTCCCTCTCTTTGTTGAGTTTGCCGGTATCGATCTGGATGGGGAGGAGTGTAGTTTTCAGACGGTCATCGAGCGACATGTCAGGGAAATACTCAGGGCCAGTGGGAGTCGGGAATCTATCGTGGCTAGCCAGCTGAAAGAGCTGCTGGAAAAGCCCCTTGTGTTGATTTTCGATGCCCTGGATCAAGTGCCAGACATGGTGCAGCGAGAACGGTTGGTCGAATGGGTTTCTGGTGAATGCAAGCGACTGAAGCAACGGAAGACAAACGGTGATTCCATGCTGATATTCACCTGCCGCAGCCAGGCGGATATCCCTGACAGTAAGACGAACTTCATCAATACAGGCTGTATCGCTTGGCAACTGGAAGAACTGGATGAAGGACAGATCCCGCAATTCATTACCCACTGGATGCGTGCTTGGGAAGAATCGACACGCAGTGATACTCCCCCTGATCTTGAGCGGACAGTAGAAAAACATAGAGATAGCCTGCTCGATAAACTCGACCGCATTCAGCAAAAAAACCAGTCATTTAATAAGCTTCTTCGAGTGCCGCTGTTGCTGGATCTGGTCTGTCGGCTCTCTAAACACCATGTTGAAATTCCAGACCAGCGTGCCTTGGTTTTCGACCGTCTGATACAACTCTCCCTGGAGAGTTGGCAGAGGAAACTGCAGCTTAGTGAAGCGGAATGCGCACAACTCATCGATTTTTGCGAGTATCTGGCCTGGCATGCTGTGGAGGCGGGGGCAACAGGCGGCACAACGGATGGCGGTAACGCCATGAGTTTTTCATTTGTTACAAGACAATCGCAGCAATGGTGTCAACAAAACGGGTCGGCTGACATTCCGGCAAATGAGATGGTGAAACTGCTCAAGGGGGACGTGAGTTTTCTGGTTCGGGAGACACATACCGATTTCATCCGCTTCACCCACCAACAGTTTCAGGAATTCCTTGCAGCAAGATATCTGGTTTCGTCGATGCAGGAGCCACTTCAACTGACAAGTGATGATCGATGGATACAGGTGGCCAGTTTCGCCGCTGAGATGGTGGAAGAGGGCACACAGGCAGATAAGTTATGGTTCGCGATGCAAAGGATCAGCTGGCTCGAATCATCGAGCCGACCTTTTCTTACATCATTTGAGCATTTTTCCAAGCCAGGATTATTAAGCAAGCTGATCAATTGTTTTGGCCAAAAATTATTGGATATAACGGTATCACCTCGCGATCGAGCATGGTCGGCCATCTGGTTTCACCGGCTGCGAATGGCTGCCGGTGTGGAATGGAACTGGAGTGAGTTGAGGGGGCTGATAGAAAACCCAGCCTTGGATGATCTGACCAAGGCCCATTGCATGATGATGCTGGCTGAATGTCCGTTAGAAGACCGGCCTGAAATTATCCAATGGCTCAACGAATGTCTGACTGACGACACCCAAGCCTACCTCAACCACTGTCGCGCCCTGACCCTCTCCATGCTTGGTTATGGCTGGGCGACAGGTCAGAAAACCGAATCAAAGGCAAGAGAGGAGCGGCAGCGGCTGGATGGATACCTCTACGTGCAGATGGAGGGAGGCAAGTTCCAGATGGGGCATGCGGATGAATCAGACAACCCACCCCGATCAGAGATCAGCAAGCCCTGTCGGATGCGCAGGTTTCCCGTGACTCGTGCCGAGTATGCCCGGTTCATGGGGACAGCCGCTTTTCAGCGCTTTTTGCGCAACCGGGGAAAAACATTGAATAGCGATAAATGGGATCAACCGCGCTATTGGAAAGACCCGGATTATATCCATCCAGGTGCGCCGGTAGTGGGTGTCTCCTGGTTTGAGTCCCGTGCCTGCGCTCATGCCCTGCTGGCTGAGCCTGACGAGCCTCTACCATCCCCTGCCGAACAGGCAGATGATAGTTGCCCCTGGTTACCCCGTGAAACCGAGTGGGAGCGAGCTGCCTCTTGGGATACAGAGAGGGAGCGAAAACGGGAATACCCCTGGAGGGATTGGCAAGATGATTCGCCCCAGCGCCGCTGCAATATCGGTGATTCCAAACTAGGGCAGACCAGCCCGGTGATTGCCTTTCCTCATGGAGTATCGCCTAACGGCTGCTACGAGATGTCAGGCAACGTCTGGGAGTGGCAGGCAAACTGGTACGATAAGAGTGAGAGTGGCAAAGGTCTGCGCGGCGGCGCGTTCCACGGCCTTCCGCGTGACGCCCGTTGTGGCTGCCGCTACTACGACGGCGTCCCTGAAATCTGGGTCAACTACGGGGGTTTTCGTGTGGCCAGAACTGATTTGTAATCCTTGAGCCTTTTTCCCTTTAACCCTTGATGGCGCGATAGCGCCACCGCGTAAAACTGGGTGTACACCATGAGTCAGAAACGGAGAACCACCACGCCAGTCATCTTGGAGAAACAGTACGATCTGCTGCTGTGGCTGCAGAAGCAGGTGCCGCAGTTTCCCCGCTCACACCGGTTTGTCCTGGGGGATCGACTGTTGGGCGTGGGATTGGATATGCAGGGCTTGCTGGTGGAAGCCAGTTTCACCCGCGATAAGCGGGCACTGCTGCAACAGGCGGGTATCAAGTTGGCACAGTTGCGTTATCTGGTTCGAATGGCAAAGGATCTGGAGTTCTTTTCTATTCGTCAGTACGGCTACCTGGCTGAAAAGATGGAGGAGATGGGGCGGATGATCGGCGGTTGGATGAAGCAGCAGGGGGCGGTACAGGGTGAAGCGTCACGGTAATCTGTTTGATTCGCTGGTCAGTTTCGAGAACCTCCATCTGGCGGCTAACAAAGCCAGAAAAAGCAAACGACACAAACCCGATGTGGCGCGCTATTTTGCCGATCTTGAAAATAACCTGATTTGCTTGCAGCGTTCACTGGGTGATCTCTCCTGGCAGCCTGGCCCCTATCGCTCGTTTGAGATCCGAGAACCCAAAACCCGGTTGATCAGCGCAGCGCACTTTTCTGACCGTGTGGTGCATCATGCCCTTTGTAACATCGTGGAGCCGCTGATCGATCGCTCCTTCATTTATGACAGTTACGCCAATCGCAAGGGTAAGGGAACTCACCGTGCCATCCTGCGCTGCGGTGATTTTATGAGGTGCTACCCCTATGTATTGCAGTGTGATATTCGCAAGTATTTTCCCTCCATCGATCACCAGATCCTCAAGGCCGAACTTCATCGCCGCCTGAAAGATAGGCGAGTGCTTCTCTTGCTGGAGCGTATTATCGATGGCAGCAATCAACAGGAGGCTGTCTACGCAACTTTTCCTGGTGATGATCTGTTTACCCCGTTAGAGCGGCGGCAGGGGCTGCCCATTGGTAATCTGACCTCGCAGTTCCTGGCCAATCTCTATATGGATCCGCTGGATCAGTTCATCAAGCGCCATTTGAAGTGCAGGGCGTACCTGCGTTACAGCGATGATTTTTTACTCTTCGCTGCTGATAAGCGGACATTGAATGATTGGCGGGCTGAATTGGTATCCTTTTTGTCAGGTTTGCGGCTGCGGCTGCATTCGGGAAAGAGCCGAGTCTACCCCTCGCGGGATGGCATTACCTTTCTTGGCTTTCGTCACTTCCCTCACTATCGCCGTATTGTTCGTCCAACGGTTACCCGGCGTTGGCAACGCCTAAAAGAGCTGCAAGCAGCATATAGGCTGGGTGAGATCGGTTTGGGTGATGTGACGGCCTCTATGGCGGCCTGGAATGGGCATGCCCGCTATGCAAATAGCTGGTCTTTAAGGGAGCAGATGATGGAGGGAGTTGTTTTCAGTCAGCCAGAAGGTGTTCAGTAGAGATTGAGAATTCTGGGGACAGTATACTTAATTCAGTCTTGCTGCTAATTGGGTATACTGTCCCCAGAAATCCCTCCTTACGCTGTTGCTGCCCACGTCCAAACACGGTATCAGCGTTCTCAAGAAGCCGCTTACGCCAATCCTGGATTTGATTTGGGTGCACGTCGAACTGTTCTGCCAGCTCCGCGAGTGTCCTGTCATTTTTTATGGCTGCCAGAGCAACCTTGGCCTTGAAGGCCGATGAATGATTACGTTTCTTTCTTCTCATCTTCTGCTCTCTCTTATTCAGTTAGAATATTCGCAGAAGACACTTATAATTTCAGCTTTCCTGTCCGACTACTGGGGGCCACTTTAGACGACGTATTTATTGATCTTACTGTGGGTGGCACTGTGGCTGTATAGCATCCCTGTATTCAGGCCAGAATCATGCCATGCGCCTGGACCGTGTGGGTTCTGTCAGGGGTGGAGCATGGTGGGATTGGCAGGTGGTGGAAAATGATGCGCCAGTACGACTGGAGGCGATGGCGACCTGACAGAGAGGACGGGGCTCCCATTGCCCATGGGCAGCAGTCCACCACTACCAAGGCACAGACGCCAGTTTCTCCATGATCTTCCAGAGAGGCCTGACATGCTCTTAAATCCCGTGGTGAGGGTGAGCGATGGTTAACCGTCGTCCTTGTTGGTGATTAGTCATTATTCGACAAGTCGTTTTTTGGCCGTCTTGTAAGCTCGATTTCTCTCGCGTTTACCTACGGAGAGGACCAAGACAACGACTTCTCCCTGGTCCACATGGTAGACCAGCCGGTAACCGGAGCCACGTTGTTTGATTTTGTAACAATCCGGCATTCCATACAGCCTGGCGGCAGGGCGGATAGGGTTTTCGAGGACTTTCTCAAGTTTGTTTTTGAGTGGCCCTCGAATGCTTTGATCGAGACTGTTCCACTCGTCCAGCGCCTCTGGCATGAATTTCAGCTCATAAGTCATCCAGCGAAACCGGAATTGCCTCATCAGCACGGCTCAGGCGCTCACGGGCGATGGTGGCAAGTTCGATATCATCTAGGCGCCCCACCATCTCTTCAAATAATTCGGCTGGTACGCAATAGAACTCGGGTGTATCTCGGTTGAGCACAGCCACAGGCTCACCGTGCCCCGCCGAGACAAACTTGGAGGGATTGCGCTTTAGTTCGGAAATTGAGCCGACAAACTCAGCAAGGATTGCGTGTGGCATGATTTTCGCCTTTTTGGCTAAAGGGACCGGCTTTGGTTCCCTAAGTTGTCTTTCTGGAATTATCTCGTCTCCCATGGGAGACGAAGAGATTTGCCTCTGAATTTCTACAGCATCCGCGAGGCAGAGTCTTCATAAGAAGGATAGAAGGGATCGCTAAAGGGGTCAATTAAGAGGCCGCTAAAGGGTGCTTTAAAGTGGTCTAGATCGAAGATTAGTCATCGGTGGCTGGTTTATCTGGCACGTCTGTCAGTTGTTGGGCGGCAGGATTGTAAAGGGTGGCTAGTTTTTGTGTATGAAACCACGCGAGTTCTCCTAATTCCTTTAGGGTATGTTATTCAGCTTCAGATGTGCACCACATTGTGCACCGGTAAAAAGTCACGGAAGTTTATTATTCCACTAACTCATTGAAATTATTGGTGGGCCCTGAAGGACTTGAACCTTCGACCAAGGGATTATGAGTCCCCTGCTCTAACCAACTGAGCTAAGGGCCCGAATAGGGCGTGAGGATTGTAGCAAAAAGGCCGTGGGTGCGCTCGCCGTACCCGCGGCCTTTTTGTGCTGTGGCGTTCTATTCGTTATCCAGGAAGCTGCGCAGTCGGTCGGAGCGGGAAGGGTGACGCAGTTTGCGCAGGGCCTTGGCTTCGATCTGCCGGATACGCTCGCGGGTGACATCGAACTGTTTGCCGACCTCCTCCAGGGTGTGGTCGGTGTTCATGTCGATGCCGAAGCGCATGCGCAGGACTTTCGCCTCGCGACCGGTGAGGCCGCTCAGCATGTTTTGGGTTGCTTCGCCGAGGCCTTCCGCAGTCGCAGACTCTACCGGTGAGACAACGCCGGAGTCTTCGATGAAGTCGCCGAGGTGGGAATCTTCGTCATCGCCGATTGGGGTCTCCATGGAGATCGGTTCCTTGGCGATCTTCAAGACTTTGCGGATCTTGTCTTCAGGCATCTCCATGCGTACAGCCAGCTCTTCGGGAGTGGCTTCCCGGCCCATCTCCTGGATCATCTGACGGGAGATGCGGTTGAGTTTGTTAATGGTTTCGATCATGTGCACCGGGATACGGATGGTGCGGGCCTGGTCCGCAATGGAGCGGGTGATGGCCTGACGAATCCACCAGGTGGCGTAGGTGGAGAATTTGTAACCGCGACGATATTCGAACTTGTCCACCGCCTTCATCAGGCCGATGTTGCCCTCCTGGATCAGGTCGAGGAACTGCAGGCCGCGGTTGGTATACTTCTTGGCGATGGAGATGACCAGCCGCAGGTTGGCTTCCACCATCTCCTTCTTGGCGCGGCGAGCCTTTGCCTCGCCGATGGACATTTTGCGGTTTACCTCTTTGATCTCGCCGATTGTCAGCATGCATTCGGTTTCCAGGGCAAGGAGGCGTTTCTGTGACCGCAGGATCTCGTCTGCGTACTCTTCCAGTGCCTCTGAATAGCCTTTGCCTTTTTTGATCTGGTCGTGGATCCAGTCCAGGTTGGTCTCGTTGTCCGGGAAAGAGATGATAAACTCTTTGCGGGGCATGCGGGCCCTGTCGACGCACAGGCTCATGATGATTCTTTCCTGGGCGCGGATGCGCACGATGGAGCTGCGCAGCGTATTGACCAGCAGGTTAAAGGTGTTGGGTACCAGCTTGAATTCAAGAAAGCTCTCAACCACTTTATCTACAGCCTTCTGGGTTTTGGTGTTGGCCCGGCCGTTTTTCTTCAGTGTGGTGCAGAGTGCTTTGTAGCACTTGCGCAGCTCTTTCGCTTTGGCGGCGACCTCTTCAGGATCGGGGCCGGTATTTTCCGGTTCCTCCTCCACCTCGCCATTTGCCTCTCTTGCTTCTCTGGCTTCCTCGCGGGCCTTGTTTTTGGCAGCGATGCTGGCAGGAGTGGGGATCTCGTTAATTTCGTTCAGGTCGATGAAACCGTTGGTGACATCGGTCATGCGGGTTTCGCCGGCCTCGACGTTTTCCAGTCTGGTTGCCAGCAGGTCGATGGTGATCGGGAAGGTGGCAAGCGCAGCAGAGACCTGGAAGAGGCCGTCCTCGATGCGCTTGGCGATACGGAGTTCGCCCTCACGTGTCAGCAGTTCTACGGTGCCCATCTCCCGCATATACATGCGGACTGGATCGGTCGTGCGGCCAAATTCACTGTCGACACTGGCGAGGGCGGCAGCGGCCTCCTCGGCGGCGTCTTCGTCAGTGGAGACGGCGTTGTCGCTGAGGTTCCTGTCTTCGAGGTCGGGAGCGGTTTCGTGGACGGTGATCCCCATGTCGTTGATCATCCGCACGATATCTTCGATCTGTTCCGGCTCGACAATGCCTTCGGGCAGGTGATCGTTAACTTCCGCGTAGGTCAGGAATCCCTGTTCCTTGCCCTTTGCAATCAGTTGTTTTAGCTGGGATTGCTGTGTTTCCTGATTCATCTTTTACCTTGTTATACGGGTGCGTTACGAGCCGACAAACGAACTACCCATTCTAGCACGTTTTTTTAATTCTTTTCCAGCAACGCCTTGAATTGTGCCTTGTTTCCATGTGTTTTATCCGAAATGTGACGGGTCTGTGTTTTATGTCAGTTGTCCCTGTGCGCTATTCGTTGTCATCGTCGGCCTCGATTTTGCCGGGAAATCTTTGTCTAAGCTCCGACAGCTCTTCAGACATCTCACTGAGCGGCGCGTTCCTTGGTGCCAATGTATTGGCTTTTCTATATTGATCGACAAGCCTGTTCAGTAGGTCACGAAACTCCGCCTCATGATCCATGCCTGGAAAATCAAATCGGCGTGCCGCAATCTTCGCCAGATGGCGATACTCATCCCGATCACGCCAGCGTTCGAGTAGTGTTGCTTTATTAAGCGTAGGATGGGTATGGATAATTTCAAGTAATTCGTGCAGTAGCGGGATTCCCGGTGTGTCCCAGTTTATCCAGTCGTCGGGCACTTCTTTTGCGACCGGCGCCACGGTTGGCATGTCGAGCAGCAGGGCGATGGCGTTGCTGATCAGTTTGGGTCGCTGTTTCCGGTACTCTCCCCCCGATGCGGGAGGGCGCTTGCCGGGTTGGGGCAGATTGGCGCTATTGCCAAGAGTGCCGCTCTGCAGGCCCACCGTCTGCTCCAGTTGCTGATACATCATGCGACGGAAGATGCCGGGAGGCAGTTTCTCCAGCAGGGGTCTCGCCAGTTCGGCCAGCCGGGCGCGTCCATCGATGGTGTCCATGCGAACCTGGGACGCCAGGTGTTCGAGCAGGAAGTTTGAGAGTGGCTGTGCCTGATCCAGACGCAGGTCGAATGCTTCGCTACCCTCCTTACGGATCAGGGTGTCGGGGTCTTCGCCATCCGGCAGGAAGAGGAAACGGGCTTCGCGCCCCTCGCGCATCACAGGCAGGGCAGTCTGCAACGCCTTCCAGGCAGCGTCGCGTCCCGCCCGGTCGCCATCGAAACAGAAGACCACCTCAGGACAGGTGCGAAAGATCAGCTCCAGATGTTCCGGCGTGGTGGCAGTGCCCAATGTGGCCACGGCATTGCGAATGCCGAACTGGGCCAGGGCAACTACATCCATGTAACCTTCGACCACCAGCAGACGCTCGATCTTGCGCAGTGCCTGCTTGGCCTCATAAAGCCCATAGAGCTCACGGCCTTTATGGAACAGGGGGGTTTCCGGTGAATTGAGGTATTTGGGTGTACTGTCGTCCAGTACGCGCCCGCCAAAGCCGATGGTTCGGCCGCGCTGGTCTCGAATGGGGAAGATGATTCGGTTGCGGAAACGGTCGTAACGTTTGTCATCGGGCTCCGAGATGAGCCCGGTTTCGCGCAGTCTGCCGATGGCCTGTTCATCGGTGCCAAAATGTTTCAGCAGGTTGTCCCAGCCGGGCGGGGCGTAACCGATGCCGAAGGCGGCAGCGATCTCGCCGCTCAGACCCCTGTTTTTCAGGTACTGGACCGCTTGCGGGGCCTGGGGATGTTCGCGCAGTCGACTGCGGTAGAAGTCAGCGGATTTTTCAAGCAGATCGTAGAGCGGTCGCAGATCCGGCCCTTGTGAGACTCCAGCCTCTCTGGGGACTTCCAGGCCCGCCATGCCTGCGAGATCCTCGACGGCTTCGACGAAGCCCAGGTTGTCATACTCCATCAGAAACCCAATGGCGGAGCCATGGGCGCCGCAACCGAAGCAGTGATAGAACTGTTTTTCGGCACTGACGGTGAAGGAGGGGGTTTTTTCGTCGTGGAACGGGCAGCAGGCCTGATAGTCTCTGCCGGCTTTCTTCAGGGGGACGCGGTGGTTGACCACGTCGACGATATTTACGCGCGTGAGGAGGTCATCGATAAATTGAGGGGGGATTCTTCCGGCCATGGTTATCTGGCGGTGCTCAGCAACAGGGTTTTGCTAAGGATAGCGGAAATGCGTGTTGCCGGTGGAGGGTTTGAACGTGGGCTGTCAGCCAGCCAGTTTCTGCTTTACCAGTCCGCTGACCTTGCCCATGTCGGCGCGCCCCTGCATTTTTGGCTTCAACTGGGCCATCACCTTGCCCATGTCCTGCATGGCGCTGGCGCCTATGGCGCTGATGGCCTCGTCGATCATTGTGGCAATCTCTTTGTCGCTCAGGCCCTCCGGCAGATAGTCCTGAATGACTTCGATTTCGCGCTGTTCCTGTTCGGCCAGCTCGGCGCGTCCAGCTTGTTCGAACTGACTGATCGAATCCCGGCGCTGCTTGATCATCTTGTCCAGGATGGTCAGCACCTGCGTGTCGTCGAGCTCGATACGCTCGTCGACTTCGCGTTGCTTGATCGCCGCAGTGATCAGGCGAAGGGTGCCAAGCCGGGGCTTGTCCCTCGCCTTCATAGCGGTCTTTACATCATCCAGGATCCGTTGTTTCAACATTGCTGAAGCGTCGGTCAGATAGGATCAGTACTGGCGTTCCCAGCGACGGTTCTCGCGCGAGACCTTCTTCAGGTGACGCTTGACCGCTGCTGCTGCCTTGCGCTTGCGCTCCCAAGTGGGTTTTTCGTAGAACTCGCGGCGACGGACTTCGGCGAGGACGCCGGCCTTCTCGCAGGAGCGCTTGAAACGGCGCATGGCAACTTCAAAAGGTTCGTTCTCTTTGACGCGTACGTTGGGCATCTGTGTGTGCTTCCTAGGACTCTGTTAAGCTTTGCAAACGGTGAAGAGCGCGAATTTTACGCACAGATGCCGAGTTTTGCAAAGTTAATCGTACATGCTCTATGGGGAAACGACAGAATATGCGGGTTTTGGGAATAGAGACCTCTTGTGATGAGACCGGTGTGGCTGTCTATGATAGCGATGGTGGCCTGCTGGCCCATGCGCTGCACAGTCAGATCGAAATCCATGCTGAATACGGTGGAGTGGTGCCGGAGCTGGCCTCGCGGGACCATGTGCGCAAGGCTTTGCCGCTGATTCGGGAAGTTTTTCGTCAGGCGCAGATCGACAGCGAGTCCATCGATGGCGTGGCCTACACGGCTGGCCCTGGCCTGGTGGGGGCCCTGCTGGTGGGTAGTGCGATCGGGCGCAGTCTGGCCTGGGCCTGGCAGGTGCCGGCAGTGGGCGTGCACCACATGGAGGGGCATCTGTTGGCGCCGATGCTGGAGAAGGAGCCGCCTGGCTTCCCTTTTATCGCCATGCTGGTCTCCGGTGGACATACCCAGCTGGTCAAAGTGGATGGGATCGGCAGATACCGGCTACTGGGGGAGTCGCTGGATGATGCGGCGGGTGAGGCGTTCGACAAGACCGCCAAACTGTTGGATCTGCCCTATCCCGGGGGGCCGGAACTGGCGAAGCTGGCACTGGATGGAGATACGAAACGCTACCGTTTTCCGCGTCCGATGACAGATCGTCCCGGGTTGGACTTCAGTTTTAGTGGACTCAAGACCTTTGCCCTCAACACCCAGCAGGCGGCCAGGCGGGAGGAAGGTGATCCGCTGCCCCGGCAGACCCTGGCGGATATTGCCCGGGCCTTCGAGGATGCGGTGGTGGATACCCTGATGATCAAATGTCGCCGTGCGGTAAGGCAGACCGGCGTCAAGACACTTGTAATGGCGGGCGGGGTGAGTGCCAATCGCCGTTTGCGTGAATGCATTGGTGAGATGATGGCGAAGGAGGGCGGACGCGCTTACTATCCGCGACCGGAATTCTGCACCGACAATGGGGCGATGATCGCCTACGCGGGTTGGCAGCGTCTGCGGGCAGGGCAGAGTGAGCCGTTGCGGTTTTCCGCCAATCCCCGCTGGAAGATGGAAAGTTTGGAGGCGGTCAAAAAGGTAACAGGTTTCAGGTGACAGGTATCAGGATTGTTTTGATGCCCTTTCCCTCCCCCCCAGGGGAGGGAACAATTCTGCAGGGGCGGAGTGAGAAATATGATAATTTCTACTTGACTCAAAAAATGCTCCCGCAATAATCCTGCTGTCACCTGTCACCTGTCACCTGTCACCTGTCACCTGTCACCTGTCACCTGTCACCTGTCACCTGTCACCTGTCACCT
>QGON01000048.1 GCA_003660235.1 bacterium endosymbiont of Escarpia laminata
TGAGCATATGTTGCAGACGTTGATCATCCGCTTCTACAACGACTTCCTCCATGCGTTCCATGTTCTTTTTCTGCGCTTGCATCAGGCCTTTTAGGTAATGTGTCGCTGGTTGGAATACGGACCTTGTTTTGCTTCGAAAATGCGATTCGAAACGGTGCTGAAAATTCACGAATCGCTTCGCAATATAATCAATACTGCTTATGCATCTATTAGGTAATTCAAATGACCTTGGTGGTTGTCATTTGACCTCTTCCCTTCAATAATCGTTTTTGAGTTTCACGACATATATTTTATATTATTCAGCTAGTTACGTCATGGTGTAATCTGACAAAGTAGAATTAAGCACCCGGATTGATGGCCTGTACAGCTAATCATTTCCCTTGGCCCCCTCGTCAAACCATAAGAGAATTTACCATCATGCTCTATCTTTTTTTCTGAGCTGCCTGTCCGGCAGTGAACTGCGTAAGTCAAAAATTTTGACTTGGTTACTTTTTCTGAGCTGCCTATACGGCAGTGAACGGTTTTTATCGTGCCTCTATAGCACTCGACGTTTTCTGAGCTGCCTATACGGCAGTGAACTCCCGCCTGTCTCCGCGCCTGCTGGCGTTGTTTTTCTGAGCTGCCTATACGGCAGTGAACCGATCGTGGACGCTAACGTGTAGGCGGCTGTGTTTCTGAGCTGCCTATACGGCAGTGAACGAGGAGTTGAAATGAAGCATTAAATTTTAGAATTTCTGAGCTGCCTATACGGCAGTGAACTTCCTCTACAGGTGCTATTTCAGACTCAAGAATTTCTGAGCTGCCTATACGGCAGTGAACGCCATCGAATAGGCGTGAATCAGGTTCTCTCCTTTCTGAGCTGCCTATACGGCAGTGAACGGTTAATCATTAACAGTGTGCTGGGTTTCACATTTCTGAGCTGCCTATACGGCAGTGAACAACTGTTGATAGAAAATGGCGGTACATGGTCATTTCTGAGCTGCCTATACGGCAGTGAACAACAATTCTCTTAATCCTGACGCCTGCCCTGCTTTCTGAGCTGCCTATACGGCAGTGAACATGCGAATATATCGCGCTGCGAACGGAGCGAGTTTCTGAGCTGCCTATACGGCAGTGAACCGCGTGACGATAGCATTTATAAGACGATGCCTTTTCTGAGCTGCCTATACGGCAGTGAACATGGATTGCCGGACGACACAGAGATCATCTTTTTTCTGAGCTGCCTATACGGCAGTGAACCATCGCCGCAGTAGAGATCAATAAACTGTTGGTTTCTGAGCTGCCTATACGGCAGTGAACCGGTAGTTGCTGGATCTAATCGTATTGTCTTTTTTCTGAGCTGCCTATACGGCAGTGAACACTATTCAATGCCTCATACATTGGTATAACAATTTCTGAGCTGCCTATACGGCAGTGAACTTTTAATGAGTGAATTGATTATCGGATTGGCGTTTCTGAGCTGCCTATACGGCAGTGAACCTGATCGCGCAAGCGCAGGGCACGGCTGATGCTTTCTGAGCTGCCTATACGGCAGTGAACATCATCGGCGCTGATCTACCCACCGGACCGGATTTCTGAGCTGCCTATACGGCAGTGAACACGCAGTTGATACCCTATCTCGCAAGCACCTATTTCTGAGCTGCCTATACGGCAGTGAACATATGTCGATCGTTCCGAGTCATGCCGATTATTTTCTGAGCTGCCTATACGGCAGTGAACTAATTCATGAATTCATGAACATTATTATTAGTTTTCTGAGCTGCCTATACGGCAGTGAACTCGTTCATCAACCACTGAGCACCAGCGCGATATTTCTGAGCTGCCTATACGGCAGTGAACAGCTTTAGCAGCAGCATCCGCCGCTTCACTCTTTTCTGAGCTGCCTATACGGCAGTGAACTATTGAATTTGTATTATATGGTAACAAATATATTTCTGAGCTGCCTATACGGCAGTGAACACTTCAGCAGGCAATCATTAATGCTCAAGACATTTCTGAGCTGCCTATACGGCAGTGAACAATGAGAGATAGTGAGTCCAATTAGACTCACTTTTCTGAGCTGCCTATACGGCAGTGAACTTGGCTTGATTAGCTTTCCATTCCCAGCAATCTTTCTGAGCTGCCTATACGGCAGTGAACAATAGGAACTCGCTAGCTGCTCTGCTCCCTCTTTTCTGAGCTGCCTATACGGCAGTGAACCTGTTAATACTGCCATTAATCGCTCTTTTTGCTTTCTGAGCTGCCTATACGGCAGTGAACTAGCTTGAATTGCTGATTAATATTAAACTAATTTTCTGAGCTGCCTATACGGCAGTGAACGAATATTGCGATAGGATAAATCCTTCTTGATTTTTCTGAGCTGCCTATACGGCAGTGAACGTGTGTTCGGGCGTATAGTGTATAATGGCTATTTTCTGAGCTGCCTATACGGCAGTGAACTATAATCACTATCCCTCTATACTACACCCCTATTTCTGAGCTGCCTATACGGCAGTGAACCATCGGTTGTCAAATTGTCATCAGCTATTCTTTTTCTGAGCTGCCTATACGGCAGTGAACTCAATCTATTATTGATTTCGACATCAGCTACATTTCTGAGCTGCCTATACGGCAGTGAACGAATTATGGCAAGGCGACTGTTTGGAAATCATTTTCTGAGCTGCCTATACGGCAGTGAACTTCCAGCAGTTGAATGCCTTCATTCAGCAGCATTTCTGAGCTGCCTATACGGCAGTGAACCTTAAAGTCACAGTCTGCACCTTTAGCTACCCTTTCTGAGCTGCCTATACGGCAGTGAACAACAATGACGATCAGTGTCATTTTCAGCATCCTTTCTGAGCTGCCTATACGGCAGTGAACTACAACCTGGGTTATGTCCAGTTGGTTAATGATTTCTGAGCTGCCTATACGGCAGTGAACTAACAGAGTATCCCGGCTTTCTTATGCTTGTTTTTCTGAGCTGCCTATACGGCAGTGAACCCATTAAAGCTAAAGTGGCGGGTTATGTCGATTTTCTGAGCTGCCTATACGGCAGTGAACTTAGACTGAATATAGCCCAGTTACGCGCAGAATTTCTGAGCTGCCTATACGGCAGTGAACAAGCAAGCGGATCCTGCTATTAAAATTAAGGTTTTCTGAGCTGCCTATACGGCAGTGAACGATAAGTTCATGGGCCGTAAGTTCACCGAATCTTTCTGAGCTGCCTATACGGCAGTGAACGATTTCACCAACCCGTAGAGCTGATATTTTCCTTTCTGAGCTGCCTATACGGCAGTGAACATCATGGCGGGGGCGGCTGGGGTGTTGCTGTTTTTCTGAGCTGCCTATACGGCAGTGAACGATGATGTCCGGGTTTGAAATATCGGCGCATGTTTCTGAGCTGCCTATACGGCAGTGAACGATCATGATGCGGCAGAGCCATTCGCGGCTGATTTCTGAGCTGCCTATACGGCAGTGAACACGCGGAAGAGGCGGGGATACAGGCAAGTCCATTTCTGAGCTGCCTATACGGCAGTGAACCTTTTCGTTATCGAGAACCTCAATTTTCCTGCTTTCTGAGCTGCCTATACGGCAGTGAACATGGCGGCTATCTCGTTGATGCGGAAATGGACTTTCTGAGCTGCCTATACGGCAGTGAACGACATCGCACGAAAGATGAACGCCGCGCAGTGTTTCTGAGCTGCCTATACGGCAGTGAACGGCAAAACTCAAGCGGTTAACCAGTTGGGCCGTTTCTGAGCTGCCTATACGGCAGTGAACGTCCAGCAGCAGTTGCAGTTCGAAGCCTGTCTTTTCTGAGCTGCCTATACGGCAGTGAACCATAGGCAACAGCCGTTACGGAAGGATCAGCATTTCTGAGCTGCCTATACGGCAGTGAACAATTTAACGACGGTGCCGTTGCCATGCCGTTCTTTCTGAGCTGCCTATACGGCAGTGAACTTGGAGGACCTGAAGCGGGACTTTTTCGAAGATTTCTGAGCTGCCTATACGGCAGTGAACCTCTAGTGCTAGGCCAAGGCAGGCTGTATGCATTTCTGAGCTGCCTATACGGCAGTGAACAGCTGGTTCAGGCGAATATACTGGCTATTGATTTTCTGAGCTGCCTATACGGCAGTGAACTTCTGCCGTGCAGCCTTGCTGCCCCGCTTGATTTTCTGAGCTGCCTATACGGCAGTGAACTTATGGCGCGGCGCTTGCTGGTCTATCGGTTTTTTCTGAGCTGCCTATACGGCAGTGAACTTGGCGAAACCGAGGGCAGCGCCTTTATGGTCTTTCTGAGCTGCCTATACGGCAGTGAACGGGACGGCCTTAGCCTCTGCCGTTCTGATCTCTTTCTGAGCTGCCTATACGGCAGTGAACCTTTTTTCTCGCTAAAGCTCCAATCATCATCTTTTCTGAGCTGCCTATACGGCAGTGAACTTAACGGCTTGGGTTTTGCCGCCGCCCGTGGTTTTCTGAGCTGCCTATACGGCAGTGAACCATAAACAAATGCCATTTCGGCGGCGGGTTGATTTCTGAGCTGCCTATACGGCAGTGAACACAGAAAGGGGCCATCCGGCCCCTTTTCTTTTTTTCTGAGCTGCCTATACGGCAGTGAACTTCCAGGGCCGTTCACGAGGATACTACCGATATTTCTGAGCTGCCTATACGGCAGTGAACGGTGCTGCAGTTGCCTCATGCGCAAACCACATTTTCTGAGCTGCCTATACGGCAGTGAACCATCAGGTATTCCAGCAGTTGAGAGGCCAGCATTTCTGAGCTGCCTATACGGCAGTGAACTAAGCAGGCAATGCTTTTGCTTATCTCGCACTTTTCTGAGCTGCCTATACGGCAGTGAACCGGCAGAAGACCGTATCTTTTCAATCCAATGATTTCTGAGCTGCCTATACGGCAGTGAACTGTTTCGTGGCGCTGCAAATGTCAGGACTATCTTTCTGAGCTGCCTATACGGCAGTGAACCGCAACTACTGACTGATGAAGATCTGCGAAACTTTCTGAGCTGCCTATACGGCAGTGAACTACAGATACTACTGAAAAAATCCTTATTGTTAAAGAGCTTACGGTTATTTAAGCTGGCGCACCCTGTTTTTATCGACGGGAGCTAAGTCTTTGATTATCAGACCACTCCCGCCAGGTTGAAAAAAAGGGTCAGAACCAGGGCACGGTGGCCGTGGGGCTAAGCCCGTAACAGCTGAATTCACCTGCTATCGACTCACTTTGGATCGTTTTGTGGTCAATGAAGAGTCGAAAGCCCTGACCTGTACTTTGACTTTTTATCGTAACGAAAGGCAGTTTTAGTTGCTTTGCTGCGCTGTCAGGTATTGCGCGGCGTGCTTCCTCTTCGGTGATGCCTTTGCGTTTCATCAGGCGTCGGCGAAGCCGTTCAGGATTACTTTTAGCCTGCACCCGCCGGACGGTTCGGTGACCGACATTTTCTGGAACCGGGCTTGGTTCGGTCAGAGTGATGTGGTCACGCATACCCATGAGCCAGTTCAATGCCATCAGGCGTTGCAGATCATCCGACTTGCCATGCAGGCGCAGGCGGTTTCCAATCGCCGGCGACTCCTGCCGCATATCGGGAAAGCTAAGACCAATGGCGTTGCTTTTCAGTTCGGCCAGCGCACGGTGCAATTTGGCGAACAGGGCGTTCATCAGCACCGAGGGGACGAATTCCGGATCGGGCAGCAGCCGGATCTCCAGATAATGGTCCATGGCTCAGTCCTTTTCGCCGAATACGCCACCACGAATGAGATTGGCCATGACGTAGTGTTGTTGTTCCGGAGCCGGAGTCTCACCTTTGAGTACCCAGTGGTCGAGCAGGTTGTAGAAGTCCATCTTCTGTTTCGGCTGTCGATAGGCACGACCTTGGGAGGTAACAGAACCGTAGGGTTCCACGGCGATGGGACCAAGTTCTTCGCCATCTGGATTGGGGTACCAAGTATCAATGGTACGCAGGGCGTTGCCGATTTTCTGGCTGTGCATGGCGGCTGTGTCGCCTACCTTGTAGAGGGTTTTGCTTTTCTGTCCTTTTTTATCGCCTTTGTCGAGGATAAGTTCTTGGGATGGGTAGACTTCCTGGCCATCGCCCATACGCGCGTAGGTGGTGATTTCCAACAGGACAAATTCAGCGCCATCCAGCCCGTGCTTGATGACTTCGGCCAGCTCAGTCAGTTCATGGGCAGCGTCAGATGGTGCCTCAAAACTGCGCAAGGAAAAACTTGTGGCGTCAAACTTCCACTGTTTGACGGCCTCACCTTGTTGTAGATGGCGAATGTCGATCTCAATCTGTTCAGCTCCCATTCGATTGCGCCATAAAAAACGGCCATTGGCGAGATTGTGCGCATAACGCTGTGCCAGATCGGTAAAACCGAGTTCATCCTTATACTGCTGAAGCGTACTGGAGAGTTTGCTCTGGTAATCAGCGTTATTGCAGGCGGAAGGGGTGCCCGCGCCACCAAGCACTCGCAGGGTAAAACGAACTTGCAATGTGTCTGCTTCACTGGACAGAGTCGCAAAATCGACAGTCTGCAGGTTGGGATTCTGGATTGAGGCATCAAGCTTTGCCGGATCCTGATCCTTGGTTTTCAGGCGGTTTGAAATAGTGCCGCGGACAGATTTCTCATTGATCTTGATGGCTGGCCAGCTGCCGGCATTGACCTGATCATCCCAACAACCTGCGCGAAACAGGGCATCAGATGGATCCAGTTTGCGTTCAAAGGCGAGGACGGAGGCGGTTTTCAGTTCATTCTTGGCCATGGTGCGATTCCTTATGCGTTGTTTAGGGTGTTGGCGTATTGATTGGTGCAACGGTAGATGCCGGTTTCGATATCGGCTTCGTGCCGCCATAGCAGTTGATTGAGTTCGGTCAGTCGATGAGGACTGATCCATTGACCCAGTGAGTAGAGGCTTTCGACAAATCGAAAAGGTGTCACTTCATCTCGGGCGTTGGTAACTTCACCAGATGAATAGAGGGGCGAGAGCGCGGCATAGCCAACGGGAACCGGAACCAGCCAGCCGGGTTTGCTACGGGCCCTCCACAGGGTTTCACTTGGTTTTTTAGGATCAGGGCCGCTCGGCTCCATGTTCAGACGGGAGAGATCCATCAGTGCATCGAGCACAGTGCTCTCGGCATTTTGTGTGCGCATTTCCTGTAGATGCTCTACCAGCAGGTCTTCACGTTGAATCAGTGCGAAGCCGGGTAGCAGATGATGGCGAAGTTTGCGAAATGCGGTGATGTTGTCTGCTTCGTCATCCCACCAGCCAAACCACTCAGGTTGATGGCGTTTGCTATAACGGGGAAGAATGCTGCCACCGGCCAGACGCATGCTGTGAATGGTGGTTAGCAAACGTTCTGTCAACTCTGTTTGATCTTCACCATCCAGCTCGGTGAGTACTTCGATCACCAGACTGATCTCCATGTGGGCGCGGGCCTCTTCGACCAGTGCAGCGGTCGCTCCGCTCCGGTTAAGCGGATTTCGTGTCAGACAAAAAACCTGATGCCGCCGGTTGGCTGGCTGTGAGACCTGCGGCTCAAAGTGATGGCAGACAATACCAATACCGCCAAATTCCAGATCAAATTCTTTGCTGAGTCGACGCTCCAGCGCATGAACAAAGCCGGTAAATGCAGTTGGCGATGGAAACCCCCAGGTGAATGGGCCGGAAATCGAATTGGCATTTTGCACCTGTAGGTGGGGAACAAGCAGTACAGCAGCGGTATTACTCATGGTAGTTCAGCTCCTCTCGCAGCATGCCCAGTTCTGCTTTTAATACACTGCGCCACTCTGTATTTTCCACATCACTCATGGAAGTTTTGTCGGTATTAAGGCGGGCGTTCAACCAGTTACCAAAACGGTCATAAATGGTTTCCCGCCAGTTGTTTTTTAAACGTGCAGCGGCAAACTCCTTGTCATCCAGACCTCGATATGGATCCAACCAATAGCACTCGTCAGGGTTCAGACGGCAATCTTCGTGCTGGCTCCATCCCGGGGACGACTCACGTAGCTGGGCGGAAAGCTGTATGACTTCATCGACGATGGATGCGACTAATTCTGCGCGTTTGTCACGGATGTTGATGTTGTTTACCGGCTGGACCTTGACCAGGAAGCCTCGGAGGGCCTTGGTGAGTTGGTAGAGTCGTTTGTTACGATTCAGCCAGCGGTCAAAGATGCTATCGGTTTTTAGGGGCGGACTTATGCGTTCACTTTTCCAACTGGGTGGAACAGCGGCCAGCAGATAGTTTTCACCGTATCGTTCACTGTTGAGCTGACTGATGTTTTGCGGTTTGGTGCCACCAAATTTCTGGATGGCGAAATTTGGGTATTCACGGAAACCCTGGTCGTGGGGCTGCTTGTTCCGGCGGGCTTCACGGGCAGCCTTGGCGGCTTCAGAGAAGCGGTCTTCGCGTATGCCGGTGTAAATTCCGTGTACTAAAGCGGTAGGAAAAAGCGGGGCCAGCAGGTGATATTCGTTGCTGCCCAAGGGCCAATAAAGTTGTTTGGCCAGTTTATGGGAGGTGGGTTCTCCTTTCGGTTCAGTGAGGTTGGCGAATGCGGCCATCCAGCTTTGTGCAACTTCCATGTCGGCAGATAATGCAGCGGCGAGTGCCGGTGCTGAATCACTGGCAAGGCGAAGTAGCGTCTTGCCGCTTACCTCCAGACGCAGGAATTTGTAGACATCGAGCGCCGCTGCATTCCCAACCACATCGGAGGGGGCTGAACCATTCAGCGTATGAGTGCCAACGAGATGTTCACCAGCCGCAGGATTACCCTGGCTATTCAGACTGGTGCCCTTGGCGTCTGGGTGGGTGTACTTGATGGCGTGAGTGACTTGCTGGATCTGTCCGACCCGCCGGGCGGCATCGGCTATCCAGGTTTCCGGTTGGTGTGCCTCCAGGAGTTTTTGACGCTTTTCGTCTTCACCCTCCTTGAGTTTGTCGAGCTTAGGTTGCAGGCGTTCCTGCAGAAATTGGTTGATGACGGCTTGGATGCGGGCGCTATCTTCAGATTGATTGATTGGTGTGTCCATACACACGTCCTTTTTGATTAATGGATTTATTGGAACTGATTGCTGCGTTATCATGGTCCCGTGCAAAGTAGCTCGGGACCATGAGGCTAGACTCTTCTAACAAGGGGGTTGTCATGCACCTCAATATCCTCCTAACCGCATCAAACCCTGGGGTTGGGATCTCGTCACATACGAGATATTGCACACACTAAGGGGCGTTCCAGCGCCCCTTTTCTTTTGTGCTATTTATAATAGAAGAGGAATTCAATATTGTCAACCAGGTATCTTATTAGCAGGGCTATCTTATTACTTTCTCAGGAATTATGCCGATCATGTAATAATGGTTCGCACTACCGCATAGGTAGTTTAGAAAAGGTAGCTAATTAGTAGCATTTACTGCCGTATAGGCAGCCCTATCTTAGACAGGTAGCCCTACACTAGGGCGCTATTCATCGCCCTAGTGTCTTTTCTTACGTGTACCGGCTGAAACCCAAACTCGGATGATAATACCAACCCTGATCGCAGCCTTTTTCGGGTAGATCCACTACGCCAAACTTCCTGGCGCACTCCGCAGTCCCCATCCCCAGAGATTCAGCCAATGCTTCCAGTGCGCCCTCATAATCAGGTTCGCCCCAGAAGTTGATACGGGGGCCGGGTTCCAACTGGATGTCGTGCTTGAGTCCGTCCTGCTTAGTGGTTCCACCTTCCCGCTCGAAACGACGAAATTCAATCTCGTCATCCTCATTCGGCAACAGGCCGTAGCGGCGTCGGCCTTGGGGGTCTTTACGAAAGCGTTGTTTGCGTTGCAGCTCGCCGCTGAGATTTGCGCGGGTGTTGCACCATGCCTGCACAGAGGTCTGGCCCGGCATGCCCGGAAACTTTTCATCCAGCATCAGAGCGCGCAAGCGGGCGTGTTCGAGATCAACCAGATTTTGCTGGGGCGTGAGCGGGTCACGTTCCCGAATACGGGCGCTGGCGTCGATACGCGCGAGTTGCCCTGTTGTCAGCAGGTCCGTTAGATGATGGCGCTCAAGCAGATATCGCTCACCTTCAAAGCCTGGGCGGTAGAAGGCAGGCTTTGTTGATCCCCGTTCAAGATGACGAACATTGGTATCCAGCAGATGAATATTAGGTGTTTCACAAATCTCATCACGGTGACGGCAAACTCGACCGGCAAGCTGAATGATGGAGCGCATGGATGAGGGTTCAACAATCGCCCAGTCGTAGTCGTGATCCCGCCCTACTTCGGCGACTGCGGTGGCGAGAACAATGAATATCTGATCCTGTTCTGCATATCGATCAAGCCAGCCACGCATCTCTTCATCCTGAAAAATCGCCCCTGGGTCTTTGCGGTTAAGCAGTCGATCCAGACGTTTTTCTATGCCGGAACGCACTAACAGTGGATGTTGGGAGTGATAGATACAAAGGTGGATGCGCTGGTTTTTTTCCGCTCCCAGTGCATAGATGGACTCAGCCACGTTTACCAGTGGATTTATGTTGGCCATGCGGATCAGACCGAAACTGACGTGCTTGCCGGTTTTCGGATCTTGATTATGGTGGTGTGAGTGCAGCTTGGGTATTTGCTCAAGCAGAGATCTGGCCAGATCCTGGCAGATCAGCTCACGGATTTGTCCCTGGGCGATGGACAGAGGATGGATGATGGCCTTGCGGCGCTGTTTGGCCTCTGCCAGTTTTATCAGCCGTTTTTCGACGAAGCGATGGTGTGCTTGTTGGAAGCTGTCGTCCTCAGCGTGATCGCTGGTCCCGGCATTGTATTCATCAAACCAGGCACAGCAGATGTTGAGTGGTTGTCCCGGCTCACCCCGATTCTTTTGATAGATGCGCCGCCCCTCACGATAGGCCTGAAACAGACCCTGAATCAGGGCGGGTGGCAGAGTGGCGGAGGAGAGTAAGACCTTGCCGCCGAGCAGTCCGGTCCAATGTACCAGCCGGGTGAGGGCTGGCAGGTCTTCCAGGCCAAAATCATCCGGCTCGTCCAGTATCAGATCCGATGTCATCAGACGCAGCATAGGGGCTATCTGCTGGCCGCCCCGGGTGCCTTCAGTCGCAGGGATAAGATGGTCGATAGTGCTGATAAGAATGGGGGCGTTAAGTAGTTTTTGGGCGTCAGGGGTTTTCTTCAGCCATTTGTTGAGGGGGCCATCTTCCAGACTGCCCTCGAAGTGTACAAAATTCTGTTCGGCCAAGAGTGATTCGCTGGATTCGCTGCCGGCCTGCTCCAATTTTCCCTGCTTTTGTTGATGCTCATGCAGCTGTCTAATAGCGCCGCCACCGACCAGAACGGCCATGTCTTCAGCGCCCAGCCCCAGACGCTCTCGGTAGGCATCGCCAGTTTGTAGCGTGAGGGCGCGTAACCCCAGGGCGATGTTGAATCTTGCGCCCTGTTGTGGATGCGCCAGTGCATAGAGAATACGGCCATTTGCGAGGGTCTTGCCGCAGCCTGTAGAGGCCATATTGACACCGAAAAACCCCTGTTTTCCGGCGCGGCTTTGTAGCCCACCCGCCAAGTCGAAGGCCCTGTCTTGCCAGCGAAAACGCTTGTCGCGGCTGCGTTGACGGAAACCCTTATGACGGGCAATGCGTGGCATCTGTTGTTCGAGATGCGGCAAGCTGCGAACAATGCGGGAGGCATTCACCTCTACCCCAATGAGATGTTCATCCAATCGCTGTTTTGCTTTGCCTGTATCACGGTCGGTATTGGCGATCAGCGGGTATCCAGCATCACCGTAGCGCGGATGGCTGGGTTCACTGGAGTAGAAGTGATCCGCCAGCATCAGCGCCATGCGGGAGAGATGCATTACGTAGGGATCATCCAGCCAAGGCGTTTCGAGTAGCGTGGTGCGTTTCAGCATCGCCTGGGCGATTCGGCAAACATGTTGCCGCCAGTGTTTGCTGTTGAAGGGGATGCCTTTGCTGAATTTCCAGCAGGCCGCCCTTGCCTTGGAATATTTCGCGCTGGATTCTTCGTCACGTCTATTTCTGGCCCCACACCAACCAGCGGGAATATTCTCCGGCAGTTTTTCCAGTGTAGAGGTTCTAATGCCATCATCTGAAATAGGGTTTGCTGGCATTCGATGATGGGAGAGGATTAACCAACCGACGGCTTGAGCCAGTGGTGGTAGTTTCTTCAGGGGCGCGGGAGTCTTTTGGTCGATGCCGTCACGCTGCAGCTTTTTTTGCCAGGTCTTATCTTCAGCATCGGGTAGTTCGACCAGACGTTTCAGCCACGTGGCATCATCATCCACGCCAACAAATGCCTCGAACAGGCGCAGTGAAACCCACTCATGGCGGTAGGCATCTGCCAGGGGTTTGTTTCCTTTTAGCTTCTCCTGAAATGCCTGATTGGCCTTACCTAAATCGTGAAACAGGGCGGCGAGCGAGGTCAGTAGTCGAATATCTTCCGCGTGATGCCAGTCGTTTTCATCTTGGCTGCGTAACACATCACGCTCAGTGGTGTTTGTCGGCGTTCCACCTTGATCGTTAAAACGACGATTGTCACCCACAACCCAGATCAACTCGCTGTGATCCTTGCCACGAATCCACAGACAGGCAACCGAGGTGTTCTTTCGCGCCGTCTTGCGCAACATGCGATGCAGGGTTACCAGTCCTTGCCGGGTGATTGCAGTTTGCCAGCTCCGATCACCGCGCCGTTCAGCAAACTGATCCAGAATGCGTCGGGTCTCCTTGAGCGCATTTTTACTGCATTGGGAGATGAGCATCACGTTCATGATGAATCGTTCCCAAGCTCAATGGCCACGGCTTTAAGCGTATCGATCATGAAATCCAGGGATTCGCTACGAGTGAGGGATTCGATACAAGCACGGCGAAACTCCTGCTCTTCATGACCGGCCATGGCAGAGATGAACGCCTGGGGCAGGATCACCGCATCCTTGATCAAGTCTGCCGCATCGAATACCAGACCACCCCGCCTTGTCTTGCCATGCAGTACCGCCAGCCCGTGGGGTAGTCCGAGTACCCAGGTGGCGGTGGCTCCCAATCCGTAAGCCAGGTAGTTACCGTGGTCAAGAAAGCGATTGGCCGGATCGGTGCCTGTACCTTTCTTTGCCCGCACAAAATCGCCGTAGCCGACGGTCTGTACAGCCAGCTTGAAGAGCTGTTTGGTCAGCCGGGCCTCTGCGGTGAGCAGAGCCGTTACATCTATTGCATCTTCGATACTGTTGAGCGTCCCGCTCAGCAGTGTTTCAAGACGCGCAGGGTCGATTGAAAATCCGCTGTCCGCCAGCGCGCGATTCTTCAGCCAGTGATTTTGGAGTCGATCAATGCGGGTGCGCTGGATTATTTTCGCCGCCTCAAGGCGCCGCTCATCGTCAAACCAGAATTTTACCCAGGCCTGAAGGTATTCGGTTGGGCGATATTCACTTTGGGGTGAGAACCAAATGATGTCAGTGTCTCGCTCGACGCCACTAAACAGGGGCGTTCCTCCTCCACCACTGAATCCGACAAGTACGCCGGCTTTTGCCAGTTCTCGCATGGCCGCCTGTGTAATCGAAGTACCCGTACCCAACAAAATCGAGGTGGTGTTGGCGATGGGGATGTTCCAATAGAGAGAACGTTTGCCCTCATCGGTGACGTACTCAACCCGTCCGCCATTGACCAGCACACGACAGTGTTCCAGGTAGTAAAGATTGGCGCGCTTGGAGTGGAGTATTGTTTTCAGGTCAGAGGGAGAAAAGTCTTCCATGAGAACCTCAATTTATTTTTTCGGCAGGGATCGTAGGGACGCCATTAGAATAACGCTACAGAACAGTATTGAATACTCTATTTACAATCTGATTCGCATCCAAAAATCATTTAAGTCTGAGCCGTCAAAAAAACCCAAAAACACCAGATAAATCAGCCAATAAAATCAGTGATAATCAATAACTATCAACAAGATAAAATCACAGCCCCCTTTCAACACACCCTTGAAAAAACCCAGTTTCAGACCCATTATTAAAGTAGGACAGGGTAATTCTGAAGAGGAGGTCATTATGAACATCACACGATATGATCCCTGGCAGATGATGGACGATTGGCGTCGAGATATGGACAGGCCCCTCACCCCAGGCGAGCGGGATGATATATCCCATGTGGTTGGTGGGGACTGGATACCGGCGGTCGACATCAAGGAAGAGGATGATCGGTATGTACTGCATGCGGATATCCCGGGTGTGGCACCGGAGGATATCGAAGTCACCATGGAGAATGGTGTTCTGAGTATCCGGGGCGAACGAAAATTCGAGAAGACGGAGGAGAAGGAGAACTACAAGCGTGTCGAACGCGCTCGTGGTGTTTTCTATCGCCGTTTTACACTCCCGGATCACACCGACCCGGAAGGCATTAAAGCCACCGGTAACAATGGTGTACTCGAGGTCATCATCCCCAAGATGCCCGTGACATCGCCGAAGCGGATCGAGGTGAACCACTAGGCGAACGGAAGGGCCGGTAACGGCCCTTCTGCTTTAAGAATCCTGTTTCCAGGCGAGCGCCTGTTGGTAGAGGGCGTTCTTTTTCTCACCGGTGATCTTCGCCGCCAGTGCAGCGGCCTGCTTTAACGGCAGTTCATCCAGCAGCACCTTGAGTACCTGTTCGGTTTCCACGGTCTTCTGATCAGGCTGCTCTCTCCCTGCCCCCTGCACCAGAACGACAAACTCGCCCTTCTGCTGATTGGGATCTTCCGCGACGATTTCGATCAGCTCATCGAGTCTCCCGCGTAACAGGGTCTCATACACCTTGGTCAATTCGCGGGCCACCACTGACTCCCTCGCTGCACCAAACACCTCGGCCATGTCCTTGAGGGCGGAGAGTATCCTGTGGCTCGATTCGTAGAACACAAGGGTGGCGCTCTGGGCCGCCAGATCCTGAAGCCAGCGTTGACGGGCGGATGATTGCCGGGGCGGAAACCCGGCAAAGAGGAAGCGGTCTGTGGGCAGACCCGCCACGGAGAGCGCGCATATCGCCGCGCTGACCCCAGGCACAGGCACTACCCGGATGCCCAAGCGACCCGCCTCCCGCACCAGCGGAAAACCGGGGTCACTGATCAGCGGCGTACCCGCATCTGAGACCAGCGCGAGGGATTGTCCCTCCTCCAGCTGTCGCAGCAACCGCCCCATCACCTCCCGCTCATTATGTTCGTGCAGGGACACCATTTGAGTAGAGATGCCGTAGCGTCTGAGCAGGGGGCGTGTGTGCCTCGTGTCCTCCGCCGCAATGAGATCCACCGTCTCCAATACCCTGACGGCACGCACAGAAAAATCATCGAGATTGCCGATTGGGGTGGCAACAACGTAAAGTACGCCCTTTGACAACATAGATACCTAAATTTAACAGGAGCTGACCGGATTCCCATCCTGCACACCCGGTCGAAACCATGCAAGTGATTCAACGTATTTCGCCGCTACTGCTGATCTTCTCACTGCTGCTTCTGTTCCAGGGCTGCACCGCACCAGTCACAAAACCGGACGCCGAACCTGAAAAGGGGGTCACCCTGCGGCTGCAGGCGGATAGTCTCATCGAGGCTAAATCGTTTGCTGCGGCGGCTGTGCTGATCGAGTCACTGGCCCGCGACAGCCTTCCTCCCCGGCGGGAGGATCTGCTGTTGGAGGCGGCGGAAAACTGGGCCAAGGCAGGTAACTGGGAAAAGAGTGAATCCCTGACCAATGAGATCCGCAGCCCCGGCAGCGATGCGGAATTCATCCTGCGGCTGCGTATGCTGCAGGCCGAAAGACTGTTGCAACTGGGCCAGGTCGATCAGGCACTGGACCTGATGCAACCTCCTCCAGGTCCCGAAAGCTCTCTCGGTCTGCGCCAGCGGTTTCACAAAAACGTTGCGGAGAGTTTTCGCCTCGTTGGTAATCTTCTGGAGAGTGCCCGGGAGCTGGGCGAACTCGATATGGTATTGCTCGACCCCGAGCGCCGCCTGAAGAATCAGGCCATGCTGATCCAGACCCTCTCCGCCATGACTGATACGGCACTGGCACTGCTGCAGCCGGATCCACCTGGCACCTTGGGCGGCTGGATGGACCTTGCCCGGATCGTCAAAAACCGAGGCGACGACCCAGCCATTGTCGAGACAAAACTGGATGCCTGGCGGGAGGAGTACCACAACCATCCCGCCCTCCCGGCACTGCTTGTCGGCTATTTCGATCAAGGCAAGTCTCTGCTTGAACAGGTCAGTCACATCGCAATACTGCTGCCCCGTACCGGTCCTTACGCCAAAGTGGCTGCCGCCGCGCGCGACGGGTTCATGTCGGCCTGGTACCAGCGGCCAGCCAATAACCGTCCTGAACTGCGTTTTTATGACAGCAGCGACCCCACTAAGATCATCGATATCTATCAGTTGGCGATCGACCAAGGGGCAAAAATGGCGGTCGGTCCGATCAGCAAGGCGGCGCTCAAGGCCCTGCTGCAAAAGGAGAACTTTGAGATCCCGTTGCTTGCCCTCAACCGGACAAACGGTGAGCCCCATCCATCTGCAAACTTTTACCAGTTTGGCCTGTCACCAGAAGATGAAGCTGAGCAGGTGGCCGAACGTGCCTGGCTCGATGGGTTCGGCAACGCCTTGGTACTGACGCCAACAGGGAGCTGGGGCGACCGGATCTATGAAAGTTTTCGGGAACGCTGGGAATCACTTGGCGGCCGGGCAGTCGAACAGCAGTCCTACATCGCCAAGGAGAACGATTTCTCCGCTCCCATCCGCAAACTGCTCAATATCGATGAGAGCAACGCCCGCAAGCAGGCAGTGCAACAGGTGCTGGGGGTTTCTCTGGAATACGAACCGAGGCGCCGGGCGGATGCCGACTTCATCTTCCTCGCCGCCCGCCCACAGAAGGCACGACAGCTGCGCCCTCAACTGCAGTTCCACCATGCAGGGGATCTACCGGTCTATGCCACCTCCCACATCTACAGCGGCAAACAGGCGCAGGAGAAAGACAAGGATATCGGCAAGATCAAGTTTGTCGACATTCCCTGGCTGCTGGAAGATGACCATCAGCAACCCCTGTCACGCAGCAGTCTGGCGAAGCTTCTGCCGGGGGTCGAAGAGCGTTATACCCGGCTCTACGCCATGGGCATTGATGCCTTCAATCTGCTGCCCCACCTGCAACAGCTGAGTGATCAACCAGGACTCACACAGGACGGCAAAACCGGCAACCTCTACATCGACACCACAAACAGACTACACCGCCAGCTCGCATGGGCTGAAATGGCGAATGGCAAAGTCAGGATGAGCGGTTTCGCTCCCCGCATGGAGGTACCGGAAAACACGCCATCCCCTAATCATCCAATCCAGGGATTACCTGACGAATCCACTACAATCACCACGGACAACATGCCTCAAGAGATGACTGAAACATCCGTAACTCCAAGCAGGGCCCCACAGAGGCCATGAGAAAAGCCAGCCATCTGTGCAAGGGTGATCTGGCGGAAACCCTTGCCTGCAGCCATTTGCAACAGACCGGGCTGCAACTCGTCGAGAAGAACTACCGCTGCAAGGGAGGAGAGATCGACCTCATCATGCGGGATGGGGAGAGTCTGGTATTTGTCGAGGTGCGATTCCGCAAGAGCAGCAGTTTTGGCTCGGCAGCAGAGTCGGTCACAGCAAGCAAGCAGCGCAAGCTGATCACTGCAGCCAGCCACTATCTGCAACGGCAACGCAGCTCATGGCCCTGCCGCTTCGACGTGGTGGGCATCACCGGCGAACGCGACCCCAACATTGAATGGATCAAGGACGCCTTCCAGAGCGCCTGATCTACAGGTAGTCTATAGAACCATGGAACTGAACGACCGAATCAAACAGATTTTTGAGCAGAGCATCCAGACCAAAATCGAGGCGATGCCACTGCTGGTCGATCCGATTGCCGGCGCCGCAGAGCTTATCGTGGCTCAGTTTTTGGAGGGCGGCAAAATATTGAGCTGCGGTAACGGCGGCTCCGCCGGAGACGCACAACACTTCTCATCCGAAATGCTCAACCGTTTCGAACGGGAGCGCCCCGGCCTGCCCGCCATCGCCCTTACCACCGACACCTCGACCCTCACATCGATCGCCAACGACTACAGTTACGAACGGGTCTTCGCGCGACAGATCGAGGCCCTGGGTCAGCCTGGCGACCTGCTGCTGGCGATATCCACCAGCGGCAATTCGAACAACGTCTGTGCGGCCATCGATGCGGCCCATGAACGGGAGATGGCTGTCATCGCCCTGACCGGCAAAGAAGGTGGGGAGACAGCGAAACTCCTGGTGCCTGGCGATGTCGAAATTCGCGTACCGTCGGGCTCAACCGCCCGCATTCAGGAAGTTCACCTGCTGGTTATACACTGCCTGTGTGATCTGGTGGACCAACAGCTATTGGGAAGTGAATAAAATGCAGCAATCAAAATCGATCATCCTCGCCATCGTTCTGCTCACCGGTTTGCTACTGCATGGTTGTGCCGCTGTCATCGTCGGCGGCGCGGCCACCACAGCCAGTGTGGCCCATGATCGCCGCACTGCCGGTGTCATCGTGGAAGATCAGTCTATCGAAATGAAATCCATGGAACGGCTCGGCAGCGACACCTCTCTCGACGAACACAGCAAAATCAGCATCACCAGCTATAACATGGTGGTGTTGCTCACCGGCCAGGCTGAGACAGAGGCGATCCGTGCCCGGGCGGAGCAGATGGTAAAGGGTATCGAGCGTGTCCGCCGGGTGGTCAATGAACTGGAGATCGGTACTGCAGCCTCCATCGGGGAGCGGACCCGCGACTCGGCCCTCACCACCGAGGTAAAATTCAAACTGACCGGGATCGACCTGCCCGATTTCGATACCTTTCGGGTCAAGGTCGTCACGGAACGCGGCGTTGTCTTTCTGATGGGACTCCTCACCCAGGCCGAAGGCGATGCAGTGACCGATCTGGTCCGGCACATCAGCGGCGTTCGCCGGGTGGTGCGGGTCTTCGAGTACATCTAGATTGAACCCAGGTTGAACACCTCTTCACTGCGCAACGCCCTGGCGGGGATCGTCGGCAACGACTCGGTACTCACCGATCCTGCCGACTGCCTGCCCTATGGCTATGACAACAGCCGCCTGCAGGCAATGCCGCAAGCGGTGGTCTTCGCCACCGAACACTCGCAGGTGGCGGCGCTCGCCCGTTTCTGCCACGAGCAACGGATCAGCCTGGTTGCCAGAGGCACGGGGACCGGCACCACCGGCGCCACTGTGCCCATCGAAGGCGGCGTCCTGCTCTCCCTGGAACGCATGAATCGTATCCTCGAGATCGATCCCGACAACCGCCTGGCCAGGGTGGAGCCAGGTGTTACCAATCAGACGCTGCAAACAGCACTGGCGGAAAAGGGTTTTTTCTGGCCACCAGACCCAACCAGCGCATCGATCTGCACCATCGGCGGAAACCTTGCCTACAATTCCGCGGGTCCCCGGGCGGTAAAATATGGAACCCCTCGCGAGAACACCCTCGGTCTCAAAGCGGTCCTCGGCAACGGTCAAACCATCCATACCGGCGTCAACACCACCAAGGGCGTGGTGGGTTACGACCTCACCCGCCTGCTGATCGGTTCCGAGGGTACACTGGGTCTGATCACAGAAGCCACCCTCAAGCTGACTCCGCTACCGGAGACCAAACGAACCCTGCAGGCCAGTTACAAAGATATTCACACCGCCGCCCATGCGGTCTCCGCCATCATGGCACAGCCTGTCACCCCCTGTGCGCTGGAGTTCATGGACGGTGCGGCACTGGCGATGGTACGGGACTTTTCGGATCTCAAACTCGATCCCGCGGTGGGTGCCCTGTTGATGATCGAGGTGGACGGTTCCGCACACAGCATTGAGTATGAGACCGCCGCCATCTCAGAAGCAGCGTCCAATCCGGGACTGCTGGAGATACACACTGCAGAGACAACAGAGGCCGTCGTTTCACTCTGGAAGACCCGCAAGGCGCTCTCACCGGCACTGCGCAATGTGGCACCCAAAAAGATCAATGAGGATGTGGTGGTGCCCGTCTCGCGCATCCCCGATCTGATAGGCGGTCTGGAGAGACTCTCCGCTGACACCGGTATCACCATCATCAACTTCGGCCATGCCGGAAATGGCAATATCCATGTCAACCTGCTGTTGGACCCGGATGACCCTGAGCAGATGAGCCTTGGCGAGCAGTGCCTGAGCCGCCTTTTCGATCTGACCCTGAGCCTCGGCGGCACCCTCTCCGGTGAACATGGCATCGGCCTGGTCAAACAGCCCTATATCGATCGTGAGATCGATCCGGTTACCCTGGAACTGATGCGTTGCATCAAACGGCAGTTCGATCCCCGGAATATTCTCAATCCGGGAAAAGTGTTCCCTAGCACCGCTTAGTTTTGTGACCCGGGTTTCAGATTCCGGCCATTCTGCCGACTCAATGTGAAGCAGTTCCTAAATATTTCTCTGTTCGGCCGTAATCTGAAGCCACAGGAGAGGGATAAAACCAGGGAGCGGCCAATCAGACCCGGTAACGACTTCGCAGAGGCAACCAACATGAACAACCTGAGACAAAAATCATTGAGCTTGGCCCTGTTGCTTGCGATTGGCACCGCCTCGACCTGCATTATCGCAGAAGAGCGAACCCTGACTGTCGATGAAGAGGGTTTCTGCACCAGTCTCAGAACGGTAGACACCTCAGCTCTGTCGAAACAGCTTCGCAACCTGCAACAGAATCTAAAAAACCAGCAAATCGCACTTCAGCAACGCGTAGAGAAAGGCGCCTTTGGTGTTCTCGATGTCGCCATCACTATTCTTGCCCCTGGCGGCCTGGTCTACGCCGCAATCAAGCAGCAGACCCATTTTCAGGCGAAGAATCAGCTCGCACAAGTCTCGACCGATATGAATCAACTCTCCGTCGATCTTCTGAACTTCAACGAGGTCAACGGCAGCTATCAGGTAGCCGCGCTGCAATAAGCCAAGCCGGGGTTGCCGGTTCCGCTACGCTTGAACCGGCCTACCCAAGAATAAACCATCCCGCCACCGTTCTTCTCAGGATGTAGGCCTGATCAAGCGTAGCGGATCAGGCATTCCGGTGAACCCAGGCAACAAAAAACCGGCATCAAGCCGGTTTTTTGTTGCCTGTCGGTGATTAAAGATCAATCAACCTGACGCCGCAGCGGGCACTGGGTGCGATCATAATCATCGCCCAAGCCATCCCAGGCATAGTTCAAAGCGAACTGGATACGCGAGAAGAAATGGTCCGGCCCAATCTCTTCAAGCAGGTGAGTATTACGGATAGTATCCATAAACTGTTTCTTCATCCGCGCCACCAGAAATTCGATATTATTCGATTTCAGACGCTCGGCCAGATGGCGCAGCACCTCTTCGCCAGTGGAGTCGATCTGGTTGATGCCCTCGCCATCGATAATGATATAGCGCAGCTTGGGTTTACTCGCCACCAGCTCCAGCACCTTGTCCTCAAAATATCCGGCATTGGCAAAATAGAGCGAACCATCGAAACGCAATAGCTGAATATAATCACTGGTGGGCAGCGGGTGCACGGAGATATCCCGCATGGTGCCATCGTGGTAACGGGAGAGCACTGCCACGCGCGGGCGCATGGAACGCACGATAAACAATGAAATGGAGAGTATTAGACCCACCAGAATACCGATCTCCAGATGCGGCGCCATATAAAGCGTGAGCAACATGGTGACCACCGCCACGAACGCATCCTGCTTTTCAGCCTTCCAGGCATGGATGATCGGTTTAATCTTGATCAGATTGATAACCGCCAGAATGATGACTGCGGCCAGGGTCGCCTGGGGCAGATGATAGAGCAGCGGAGTCAGGAACAGCAGCGTGATACCCACCACCAGACCCGTGACGACCGAGGAGAAACCGGTGACCGCTCCGTTATCGATATTGACTGCGGAACGGGAGAAGGAGCCGGAAACCGGATAGCCGGAGAAGAGGCCGGAGGTTATGTTACTCAGGCCCTGTCCGATCAGCTCCTGGTTGGCATCCAGCTTCTGGCGGGTGCGGGCAGCCATCGCCTTGGCGATGGAGATCGCCTCCATGAAGCCGATCAGCGCAATGATCACCGCCGTAGTCATCAACTGCGTGGCTATGTCCCAGTCAATACCGCTGGGGATGGCGATGGGTGGCAGTCCAGCGGGGATGCTACCCACAACCTTGCCTCCCATGTCGCTCTCAAAACCGAGCAACCAGGCCGCGACGGTAGTCACCACCACAGCCGCCAGCACACTGGGGATCTTTGGCAAATATTTCTTCAGCCCGACCATAATGCCGATGGCCACCACGGCAAATGCCAGCGTCATCATGTGAGTATCATGCATGGCCGCAACAACCACATTGTAGACTTTCTCAGAGTGGTGGGGCGCACTCTCTGCGGTCACACCGAACAGCTTGCTCAACTGGGAGGTGGCAATGATGATGGCCCCGGCATTCGTGAAACCGACCACCACAGGGTGAGATAGCAGATCGACCAGCACGCCAAGGCGCAGCAGACCGAGCGAGATTTGGAATACGCCGACGAATAACGCCAGCAGCACCGCGTAGACCAGGAAACCCTCGGGATTGGCTGCGGCGATCGGCTCCAGTGCGGCGGCCGTCATCAGGGAGACCACCGCGACAGGCCCGGTTGCCAACTGCCGGGATGAGCCGAAGAAGGCTGCGATCATGGGCGGCAGAAAGGAGGCGTAAAGTCCGTAGTAGGCGGGCAAACCTGCCAGTTGAGCGTAGGCCATGGATTGGGGGACCAGTACCAGCGCAACAGTAATCCCCGCAAGGATGTCGGCCTTCAGGACCTTACCGTCGCGCAGTTCGCCAATCCAGCCGAAGAACGGCAGGAAACATTGCCGCAAGTAAGCGACTACGTCGTTTAGCCCAATCACTGTAACCCCCTGAGAAAATAAAGTTAATCACCGCTATCTGGCTGTCAAAAGAGCAACAGTATCCAGCAGTGAAGAATGCCCGACACCCTGAATTCCAGCCGACCGACCCAGCGCCGCCCATCGATAATTTGGGCAGCAAATAAGTTTATACTAATTAACTACTTTTTACGAGGGCATACCGAAAGTAATGTAACGACTCAATAAATCTGCGGTAACATGCGTTAAAGTGATATAAAATCCTGCCGCTACTAAAAGGGCATGAAGGCAGCACCTCGACTATTGTTGCCGGCAAAATGCTGTCAATTAAGACACTAATAACTTCCAAGGGAGCAAGCGCTGTGCGATTCCTGTTACCACTTCTACTCTTGATTCTGCCTGGGATAAGCCTTGCGTCCGGACGTGGCGAAAACCACCTGATTCTTACCGACCACTGGGTGGGTTTTACGGCAATCGCCATCTTTGTGGTGGCCTATCTGCTGGTTATGGCGGAGGAATTTACCCACCTGCGCAAATCAAAACCGGTGATTCTGGCTGCAGGCCTGATCTGGGCCATCGTCGCCTGGTACTATCAGCAACACGGCCTGCCTCACGCCGCTGAGGTTGCGGTACGACACAACCTGCTCGAATACGCTGAATTGATGCTATTCCTGCTGGTGGCGATGACCTATATCAACGCCATGGATGAACGCAATGTGTTCGAGTCACTGCGTTCATTGCTGGTACGCAAAGGATTCGGCTTCCGCCAACTCTTCTGGATCACCGGCGGACTCGCCTTCTTCATCTCCCCGGTGGCCGACAATCTGACCACCGCCCTGCTGATGTGCGCGGTGGTACTGGCGGTGGGCGGCAGCAACAACAAGTTCATACTGCTTGCCTGCATCAATATTGTGGTTGCGGCCAACGCCGGCGGTGCCTTCAGCCCCTTCGGCGACATCACCACCCTGATGGTATGGCAGAAGAACATCACCACGGCTCAGGGCCCCGTCGACTTTTTTGAGTTCTTCAATCTCTTTATCCCCTCGGTGGTCAACTGGCTGGTTCCGGCTGTGATCATGACCTTCGCCGTACCCAACGAAAAGCCTGCGGGTGGCGGTGAGGATGCCAAAATGAAGCGCGGCGCCAAGCGCATCATCTTGCTGTTCCTGGCCACCATCGTCACTGCGGTAAGTTTCCACAACTTCATCCACTTGCCACCCGTGATCGGCATGCTGACCGGCCTGGCCTACCTGCAATTCTTCGGTTACTACCTGAAGAAGACCTACCACAAAGAGCTGGCCACCACCAATGGTGAAGCCACCACCGAGTTGGAGCACGATGAGCAGATGGGTGACCCCATCGCCTTCGACATCTTCAACAAAATCGCCCGGGCGGAGTGGGACACCCTGCTCTTCTTCTACGGCGTGGTGCTCTGTGTCGGCGGTCTGGGATTCATCGGCTATCTGGCACTGGCCTCCGATGTCATGTACACCCAGTGGGGCGTTACCATGGGCCTCAGCCCCGAGATGAGCGCCACCCCAGCCAATGTGGCCGTAGGTGTACTCTCCGCCATCGTCGACAATATTCCGGTGATGTTCGCGGTACTCACCATGATGCCGGAGATGTCCGAGGGTCAATGGCTGCTGGCCACCCTGACCGCCGGTGTTGGCGGCAGCATGCTCTCCATCGGCTCCGCAGCCGGCGTAGCGCTGATGGGTCAGGCCCGGGGCAAGTACACTTTCTTTGGCCACATGAAATGGATGCCGGTGATAGCCTTGGGCTACGTGGCCAGCATATTCACCCACATCTGGATCAACTCGCACCTCTTCTGACTCAGCCTTAAAGGCCCGCCAACAGGCGGGCCTTTTCCCTATCCCTTCCGCCCTGTGGAATTACCCATTCTCCGTGGTATAGTTGGCCCCACTCAGAATTCATGTCTTGCCGAAAACTGAAGCGTAACGCACCCTTTTGGGGCGGTTTCCGGTTAGGTCAAAACGATTGCATAGGGGAGTAATTCATGTCTAAGAAACACCCAATCGTAGCAGTTACCGGTTCTTCCGGAGCTGGCACCACTACCGTCAAGCTTGCCTTAGAGCACATTTTCTACCGCGATGGTTTCACCCCCGCCATAGTTGAGGGCGACAGCTTCCACCGCTACAACCGCGTCGAGATGCGCGAGAAAATGGTAGGGGGCATGTCCCACTTCGGTCCCGAAGCCAACCGCTTCGACAAGATCGAAGAGCTGTTCAAGACTTACGGTGAGACCGGTTCCGGTCAGAAACGCTACTACCTGCACTCCGAAGAGGAGGCTGCCGAACACAACGCCCGTCTTGGCGTCGACAAGAAACCGGGTGAGTTCACCCCATGGGAGACGATTCCAGAGGGGACTGACCTGCTGTTTTACGAAGGCCTGCACGGCTTGGCAGTAAACGGTGACGACGTCGTCGCCCAGCACGTGGATCTGGGTGTGGGCGTAGTACCCATCGTCAACCTGGAGTGGATTCAGAAGATCTTCCGCGACAACGCCGAGCGTGGTTACAGCGAGGAGGCTATCGTCGACACCATCATGCGGCGCATGCCCGACTACATCAACCACATTACCCCGCAGTTCTCACGCACCGACATCAACTTCCAGCGCGTCCCCACGGTTGACACCTCCAACCCATTCATCGCCCGTGACATCCCGACTCCTGACGAGAGTTTCGTGGTTATCCGCTTTAAGGATACGAAGAAGTTCGGTACCGACTTCCCCTATCTGCTCTCCATGGTCGACGGATCTTTCATGTCACGCCGCAACAGCATCGTGGTGCCCGGCGGCAAGATGGGATTCGCCATGGAGATCATCCTGCAGCCCATCATCGAACGCATGATGGATGCGCGTTAGGTCTAGCGCCTGCCTTCGAAAAAAACTGCGGTGGCCTTACGGTCGCCGCGGTTTTTTTTGGCCGCCAATGGCCCTCCCGACAGCCTCCTAATCGTACTCCCGGTCTTTCCAGTTTCGCAGCGCGGTAAAGACTGCCTCATTGCCGGTAAGTTTTCTGCCGGCATAACGTTCAGCGGCGACAATCACATCCTTTACACCTGTACGCAAGAAGGGGTTGGTGGCCAGTTCGGTAGCCAGCGGCGCGGGGAGTGTCGGCCTACCCGACTCCCGACTGGCCCGGTCTGCCAGCAAACGCAATTTGATCGCCTCGCTCTCCGGTTCCACCCAGGCGGCGAAACCCAGGTTATCCAGCGTGTACTCATGGGCGCAGTAGACCTGTGTCTCCGCAGGTAAGCCTGCAATGCGCAGCAGTGATGCGGCCAGTGCCTCATGGGTACCATCAAAGACTCTGCCGCACCCGGCAGCGAAGAGCGTGTCGCCACAAAACAGGGCATCTTCACCAAGATAGGAGACGTGACCCGCAGTATGGCCGGGGGTATCCAGCACCCTGAGCCTCGTCGTCATGCCGGGTAGTTCGATCAGATCACCCTCGGTTACCCGCCGGTTCACGCCGGGTATCGGTTCCTTTGCGGGACCGAATACCTCGATGTCCGGGAACCGCTGCAACAGGCCGGGAATTCCGCCGACATGATCTGAGTGGTGGTGAGTCACCAGAATTGCCCCCAGCTTCAGGGATGCCTGTTCCAGGTATGCCGCCACCGGCCCCGTTTCTCCGGGATCCACCACAACCCCAAGGGAGACGCCCGGCTCGGATATCAGCCAGATATAGTTGTCGGCAAAACTGGGGATCGGGGTGACATCAAACATAGGAGCAGGCCAGCGTCAGGCAGACGATTTCACGGCTTTCAGCGGATTCTCCTGCAACGCCTGATTCACCGACGCCAGAATACCCACCACATCCAGACCACATTCGCTGAGTTGTTCCTGGTGGCTCGCGTGATGGATATATCGATCAGGCAGACCAAGATTCATCACCCTTACCTGGTGTCCAACCCTGGCCAGGTACTCGTTGACCGCCGAACCTGCGCCACCCTGAACCAGGTTCTCTTCCAGGGTCACCAGAATCTCATGCCGTGATGCCAGATCAAGAATCAGCGCCTCATCCAGCGGCTTTACGAAGCGCATATTGGCAACCGTGGCATGCAGGGACTCCGCAGCCTCCATCGCCGGCGCCAACAGGGAACCAAAGGCCAGCAGAGCGACCTGCTGTCCATCCCGCCGAATCTCCCCTTTTCCGAGGGGCAAAGGGTGAACCGGACGGCTGACAGCCACACCCGGACCGCTCCCCCGCGGATAGCGGACCATCGCCGGCCCCGGGTATTCGTAGGCGGTCTGCAACATCCGGCTGCATTCATTTTCATCAGCCGGGGTCATAACCACCATATTCGGTACTACCCGGACAAAGCTCAGATCGAGGCTGCCGGCATGGGTCGCACCATCCGCGCCCACCTGCCCGGCACGATCCACCGCAAACGTGACATCGAGATTCTGCATGGCAATGTCGTGCAGCAACTGATCGTAGGCCCGTTGCAGGAAGGATGAGTAGATGGCCACCACCGGCTTCACTCCCTCACAGGCGAGACCGGCAGCAAAGGTCAGGGCGTGCTGTTCCGCGATGCCGACATCAAAATAGCGCTTGGGAAACTGCCGGGAGAACTCAACCAAACCGGAGCCTTCGCACATCGCAGGCGTGATGGCCACCAATTTTTCATCTTCTGCCGCTACGTGGCAAAGCCAGTCGCCAAAGACTTGGGTATAGGTCGGCCCACCTGCCTTTTTTTGCATCTCACCGGTAGCGGGATTGAACGGCGTTACTCCGTGATAGAAGCAGGGATCCTGTTCAGCGGGCTTAAAGCCGCGTCCCTTCTGGGTTACCACATGCAGCAACCGCGGCCCGGACATCTTGCGCATATTGCGCAGGGTCTTAGTCAGGGTATCCAGATCATGGCCATCGATTGGACCAATGTAGTTGAAACCCATCTCTTCAAAGAGCGTGCCAGGCATCACCATGCCCTTCATATGCTCTTCCCATTTTCCCATCAGTTCGCCCAGTTGCGGTGGCAAATGGCTGAGGGCGGACTTTCCACCCTCGCGCACCCGAGTATAAAAGTTCCCGGAGAGCAGGCGTGCCAGATGGTTACTGAAGGCACCAACCGGTTTGGAGATCGACATATCGTTGTCGTTGAGCACCACCAGCAGATCCTGATCCAGGGCTCCCGCATGATTCAGTGCCTCAAAGGCCATCCCTGCCTGCATCGCGCTGTCCCCGATCACTGCGACGATTTTGCGGGACTCACCCCTCTGCTTCGCCGCCACCGCCATCCCAAGGGCGGCGCCGATAGAGGTACTCGAATGCCCCGTGCCGAAGACGTCATATTCGCTCTCGGTGCGTTTGGGAAAACCGGATAGACCGCCTTTCTGGCGCAGAGTCTGCATGCGCTCACGGCGTCCGGTAAGAATCTTATGGGGATAGGCCTGATGTCCGACATCCCAGATCAACCGGTCTGCCGGGGTATCAAACACATAGTGCAGCGCGATGGTCAGTTCCACCACACCCAGCCCAGCAGCCAGATGCCCGCCTGTCTGAGAGACGATTTCAATCAGAAACCGGCGTAATTCGGTTGCCAGTTGCGGCAATTGGGAGGGCTCTAAACGTCTCAGGTCCGCAGGCAGATCGACCTGTTCCAGCAAAACGTAGCCGCCGGAGGGTGCAGCGTCGCCTGTTTGCTGGTTTTCAATTTCAGACATTTAGCGCCAATTCCAAAAGGTAGCTGTTCAGATCAAACCCCATCAGGATGCAACCGACTGCCAACCCTACGATTTTGAATGATAGTGTAACTGGTTAGTCTAACGCATCATGGCCTAAGGCGCATTTCATACTGCCTCGCGACGTATGTTTTTTGCCTCAGCCAGGACAAAATCCCGGAAGGCAACGGCAGCCGGCGACAACCGTTTTCCTTTCCGATAGACCATATACCACTTGCGCAGAATCGGAAATTGTTCGACATCGAGGATCACCAAACGCCCCGTCTCCACTTCGAGTTCGATAGTGTGCTCTGAAGCCACACTGAGCCCCATGCCCGCCCGCACCGCCTGTTTGATCGCCTCGTTGCGGGTCATCTGCATGCCGCTCTTGAGTTCGAGACCATGCTCCTTGAAGAACCGTTCCATCGCAAGACGGGTGCCGGAACCGCTCTCCCGTATAACGAAGGTCTCATCCTGAAGGCGGGAGAGGGGAATCCCGGGCACCCCATCCAGAGGATGGCCTGGCGGTGCTATCACCACCAGTGGGTTTTCCATGAACGCCTCCGATTCGAGCTCCAGCTTCTCAGGAGGATGTCCCATCAACACAATGTCGGTCTCATTGGCCTCCAGCAACGCCATCAACTGCTTTCGATTAGTCACGTCCAGACGCAGATCTATGCCCGGATAGCGCTGATGAAAAGCTGCCAGAAGCCTCGGCGCAAAGTAGTTGACAGTACTGGCGACTGCAATGTCGAGTTGCCCGGTATCAACACCTTTCAACGCCGCCAGCACCTCCTCCATCTCTTCGAACATGCCAAAGATGGCGCGGGTATATTGATAGACCTCCCGACCGGCATCGGTAAGCTGGATTTTTTTCCCCGTCTGCTCAAACAAAGGCAGTCCGACCGTCTCCTCCAACTGCTTCACCTGCATCGAGACCGCAGGCTGACTGAGATGCAATTCATCCGCCGCCCGGGTGTAACTCAATCGTCTGGCAACCGCTTCGAAGACAGACAACTGTCTAAGCGTCACACGCATAATGGTGTCTCATCTATTTATTGGCCGCCTGCCACAACCACAAAGCAAACCCATTCCATTCTTCATAGTTTACGGGGGGTTAAGTCACGATATGGCGCAAGTCACAGCAATTTATCACCTATACTTCGATTAAGTAACCGAGGCCGCAGCCAACACCATGAACCGCCGATCACCATGAGCCATGCCGGAAAACTGCGTATCACCATTGGCCTGTCGGACAGCGACTGCCGGCTGATAAAATTGCACCAACACTACCTTCGTGCCTCTCTCAACCACTGTCGCGTGGACTTTTACAACTGGTTCAGGGAGCACCTCGGCTGGACAGAGAAAAATGGCGATCCTTTGCTGGACGGCGTCTGCGAATCCTATATCGGCGGCAGTTACGATGAAACCTTCTGCTCCATACAATACAATCAGGCGATCCACTGGCATAAAAAAGGCATGGGCGCCGAGCACGCACTGGCCGCACAGAGCACCCTGCGACATCTGTTTATCGACATCGCCCAGAAACAGGGCCAGACAGATCTGGCAAAAGCCCTCTGCCGCGTCATCGACCTCACCCAATCCGTGCAATCGATGGTCTTTCATCTGGCTCATACTCTCGACCGGTTACGCCGGGTCGCTGAGTTTGACCTGGCCAGAATACAGCAGCCCTGCTCTACAGACCATGGCGACATCTCGCCAAGCGGCCTGAAAAAGGCCTACATCGATCACTACCAATGGAAACTGCGTGCCTACGCGCTGGCACTGGGCGAACCACTGGACAATGAGAAACTGCCCATGACCTCTGATACCTGCGCCTTGGGCAAGTGGCTAAATACAGGTGGCCTCAATCAGATTCCGAAAGATGAGCAGGACGCATTTCTGGCTGCTCACGAGCGCCTGCATCTACTGGGGGTTCGCATCCTGAGCGAAGCTAAAGCCAAGCGCCCCTTCAACATCTCTGACTACCTGATGGACATGGAGGCCGCCTCGGAGGATATCATCGGTGTTCTCGGTCACCGCATCGACTGCCAGTTGCGGCAGCTGGCCGCCGAAGACAGCCTCACCCATCTCGGCAACCGCCGTCTCTTCGAACGGGATCTGGAAAAGCGGGTGGCCCATGCCAAACGGTCCAAGGAGGGGCTTGGACTGCTCTTTATTGATATCGACAACTTCAAGAACATCAACGACCGCTACGGCCATGCAGTCGGCGACGAGGTTATCCGGGGAACAGCCCGCAGAATCGTCGAAGTCCTGCGCACAGCAGACAACATCTACCGCTGGGGTGGGGAGGAGTTTGCGGCTCTGGTTGCCGTCGACAGCAGGAAAGAACTGACAACGGCTGCCGAACGATTACGGGAGAGTTTCACCGAAACCGATCACTTCACTACCCAGGGCCTGGTCAACATCACCATCAGTATCGGCGGAAGTTACACATCACCAGCGGAAAAATCCGCACCCAACACCCTTTTCTCCCTGGCAGACCGAAGCATGCACCAGGCAAAGAGAGCCGGGCGCAACCGAGTCGTGATTGCTGACTGAATTCTGCTTGTCTCCTGTCGCCAAATCAGGCGAAAAACCGTCTGCCGACCAATCCATAAATATTTACTTATGGTTCGGATTAATATTTCTGATTTCACTTATGAATGATTCCACTATAGATTGCCCTCCACGTTCCGAGGTTGTTCTCATAAATATTGAGTCAACAACACCGGAGACCCTGTTTCTTCACGTTCGAAACATTTAGGAGCGAACAATGGCCTTATTAGACCAAACCAATCGTTACTCGGATCTGAGCCTGAAAGAAGATGAGCTGCTGGCTGGCGGCGGTCATATCCTGGTTGCCTACACCATGACCCCTGCTGCAGGTTTCGGCTATCTTGAAGTTGCCTCTCACTTTGCTGCAGAGTCATCCACCGGTACCAACGTCGAGGTCTCCACCACTGACGACTTCACCAAAGGTGTTGACGCACTGGTATACGAGATCGACGAAGCCAAGAGCATCATGAAGATTGCCTACCCGAACGAGCTGTTCGACCGCAACATCATTGATGGCCGCACCATGATCGTCTCCTTCCTGACCCTGGCGATCGGTAACAACCAGGGCATGGGCGACGTTAAAGAGGCGCAGATGTACGACTTCTTCGTCCCACCGAAGATGCTGCAACTGTTCGACGGTCCTTCAATGGACATCTCTGATATGTGGCGTATTCTTGGCCGCCCGATCAAGAACGGCGGTTACATCGCCGGTACCATCATCAAACCAAAATTGGGCCTGCGTCCCGAGCCATTTGCGGAAGCGGCATACCAGTTCTGGCTGGGTGGCGATTTCATCAAGAACGATGAGCCTCAGGGCAACCAGGTATTCTGCCCCACCAAGAAAGTTATCCCTCTGGTTGCAGACGCCCTGGCCCGCGCCCAGGACGAGACGGGCGAAGCCAAGCTCTTCTCCGCCAACATCACCGCTGACGATCATCATGAGATGTGCGCCCGTGCTGACTACATCCTGGAGACCTTCGGCGAGAACGCCTCTCACGTCGCCTTCTTGGTCGACGGCTACGTTGGCGGCCCTGGCATGGTGACCACTGCACGTCGCAACTACCCCAGCCAGTACCTGCACTACCATCGTGCCGGTCACGGCGCAGTGACGTCCCCCTCCTCCAGGCGTGGTTACACTGCTTTCATCCTCGCCAAGATGTCCCGTCTGATGGGTGCGTCCGGTATCCATGTGGGCACCATGGGTTACGGCAAGATGGAAGGTGATGCTTCTGACAAGATCATTGCTTACATGATCGAGCGTGATGAGTGTCAGGGTCCTGTCTACTACCAGAAATGGTACGGCATGAAACCCACCACCCCGATCATCTCCGGTGGTATGAACGCCCTGCGTCTGCCAGGTTTCTTCGAGAACCTGGGCCACGGCAACGTCATCAACACCTCAGGTGGCGGCGCATACGGCCACATCGACTCTCCGGCTGCGGGTGCGATCTCACTACGTCAGGCCTACGAGTGCTGGAAAGAGGGTGCGGATCCTATCGAATACGCGAAAGAGCACAAAGAGTTCGCTCGTGCCTTCGAATCCTTCGAGCACGACGCCGATTCCATCTTCCCAGGATGGCGCGACAAGCTGGGCGTACACAAGTAATCGAACGGTTACGTACAAACCAGTACAGAAAAGCCCCGCTTCGGCGGGGCTTTTTTTGGTGACCGGTTTCCGGAGTTTGTGTCGACCCGGAAACACGTCAAGCCCTATTTAACAATAATTTTGTAAACTCGCCTGTCACCTCACACGGCCCGCCTCCTGAATTTGTATGCTACCCTTCGCCCCCCAGAACATACCCCGGTCAACACATTGAACGAAGACCACAAAAGCAACCAGCGTATCCTCCGGTCGGGAGAACGCGCCGAGCACTATTTCGCTGAAGGTTACTGCTGTTCCGAGGCGATCTTGCTCGCCATGGCCGATATCTATCCTAACAGCGCCAAAACCGAGATTGCCGGCCTTGCCAGCGGTCTATGCGGCGGCATGGGCAACAAAAAGGCCACCTGCGGCGTCTTCACCAGCGGGGCGGCAGCATTCGGTTTGGTGGCGGGAAAAGCACCGCAGAAAGGCGGTAACAGACAGATCCGGGAATTGGCCTCACGTTACCATGAAATTTTGGAACAGGAGGCCGGAGGACAGATCTGTGAAGAGATACTCAAACAGATGGGAATAGGTAATCTGAACAAGCGTCAGTGCAAAAAACTGACACGTCGCGGCAGCGAACTACTGGTCCAACTAATCGAACAGAGCAAGCTATCGACATGAAAAACGTCGTCCAGTCAGGCTGATCTCAGCCTGGAGCATTCGGCACGACGTAGAAGAGTATGGAAAAAAAGTGGAATATGCTGCCGCCCAGAACAAATAGGTGCCAGACGGCATGGTGGTAAGCCAAACGCTTCCATACATAGAAGATGACGCCAAGCGAATAGCAGAGTCCACCGGCCAACAACAGAAGCAGTCCGCCAGTGCCGACAGACTCCAGCATCGGCTGGATAGCGATGACGACCAGCCAGCCCAACCCGAGATAGAGGCTGATGGAGAGACGCTTATAGCGTTTACGGGCGATCAATTCGAGTGCCATGCCGGCCAGCGCGATACCCCAGACCAGACCAAAAAGCGTCCAGCCCCATGGTCCCCGCAGATTGACCAGGGTAAATGGCGTATAGGTACCCGCGATAAGCAGGAAGATGGAGGCGTGATCCAGCTGCCTTAGCAACGGCTTCGCCCTCGGCAAGGGGATACCGTGATATAGCGTGGAGGCAGTGTAGCAGAGGATCAGAGTGACGCCATAGATAGTGCTGCTAATGATGTGCCAGGCATCGCCATAGAGCGAAGAGAATGCCACCAGGATGACAAGTCCCGCGATGCTGAGAGGAATGCCCACACCATGAGTCACTGCATGGGCAATCTCTTCGCCCAAGCTATAACGCGCAGTCAGGGTCTCTGTTGAGATTTTCATGCCTCTTCACTGAAGTATTATTTCTGATCGGCCAAAACTGCCGTCATCCGCCAGGGGACAGACCACAGGCTCCCTGAGCCAGAATGGGACTCACTACAGGATGTGTCAAGTAGACGAAAAACAGAGTCCATAGGGGATCAAGTGTAGTCGGCTCTGTGCAATACGCAGGTTTAAATGGAAAACTGTTGCCTTCCCTCAATCATTGAGCGGATTTTCCGCTTGGTTGCAGCTCCGATAATCGGTAGGCTGTAAAGTCATTTGACAGTGTGCAATCTGCACCAGACAACAAATCGAGATGGACATTAGGATATGAGCGAATTTGACCAGTATCTCATCAAAGAAGAGCCCTATTATCAGGCCCAGGCCGACGAGGTAGAACTCTACGAAGCCGCCTATGCGGCTCGCCTGCCGGTGATGGTCAAAGGCCCCACTGGTTGCGGAAAATCCCGCTTTATCGAGTACATGGCTTGGAAACTGGACAAACCCCTGATCACCGTGGCCTGCAACGAGGATATGACCGCCTCTGACCTGGTGGGACGCTATCTGCTCGATGCCGACGGCACCCGCTGGCTCGACGGACCACTCACCGTTGCTGCCCGCATCGGCGCCATCTGCTATCTCGACGAGGTGGTGGAGGCGCGTCAGGACACCACGGTGGTGATCCACCCGCTGACCGACCACCGCCGTACCCTGCCCCTGGACAAGAAGGGCGAGGTGGTCACCGCACACCCCGATTTCCAGCTGGTGATCTCCTACAATCCCGGCTACCAATCGCTGATGAAGGATCTCAAACAGTCAACCAAGCAGCGTTTCTCCGCCCTTGATTTTGACTATGCTCCAGCTTCCCTGGAGTCAGGCATCGTGGCCAAAGAGACCGGCATTGACGAGACGATTGCCGGGAAACTGGTCACCATCGGTGGGACTGCCCGCAATCTGAAGGGACATGGCCTGGATGAGGGTATCTCCACCCGTCTGCTGGTCTACGCGGCGCAACTGATCAACCGGGGCATAGATCCGGTGGCTGCCTGCCGCATGGCCCTGGTGCGTCCAATCACCGATGACGCTGATATTGTCGCCACCCTGGACCACGCAATCGACGCCGTTTTTGGCTGATTTTGGTTATTTTTCCGCAGGCTGCAACTATTCAGCTTGGTTTTGAATATGTGCTTCTTTGTCGGGTTACGTCGCACACCAAGAGCAGTGCCGTATTTCAGTCTTGCACTGTCATGCGACTAACCCGACCTACGTTGGATTGCGCTGAATAGTTACTGCGGACCCAATATTCAAACAACCCCGGCAACAGGTGTGGCATGCCAATCAACTCAGATCAGCTAGAACAGTATCGCGACCAGCTCTCATGCGGCTTCGAGCAGTTGGACCCGATCTTCGGTGACTGCATGGAAGAGGCGCTTGCGCTTCTCTCCGAACAGGGCATCGACGACTATCTGGAAGGCGCTTCCATGGCCTGCAAGATCGGCCGCGGAGTGGAGCCTGTCATCATCTATCTCGAAGAGATGCCTCAGGTGGCGGCACAGGTGGGCGAAGCTGCTCTGTCCCTGGTCTCAAAGACCGTATGGCGCATCTCCCGCACCCCCAACGGCAAATCCATCCTGCCCTTTCTTCAGGTACTGGCAGAAGCCAGCCGCCGGCTCGGCAGCCTTGAGCTCCTGGAGAACTACATCGAGCTGATCATGGATACCATGGACAGAACCACCGGCTCCGTCCACGGCTTTCACACCACCATCCCCAGCCCTTCGCTACCGGATCTGCTGAAGAAAATGCCCTATCTGCTCAGCCAGCTCTCCTGCAACGGCTTGAGAAACTGGATCGACTACGGTGTTCGCAACTACACCAAGAATCCACAGCGTCAGATCGACTACTTCAGCCTGCAATCCGCCGACAGCCGCGCCATTCTGCAGCGTGAGCGACACGGTACGCTCTTCTACGATAATGAGCGCAAACTCGACTACTATATGCGGGCGCTCTGGGAGATCAAAGAGCAGCTGGTGCCCTACTCCGAGGGTTTCGACGAACTGCGCAAACCCATGCCCTACTACGACCCCCTGGGCGTTCGCGTGCCCGATGTCTACGACGACATCAATGGCATCAAGGGTATAGACCGTTATCGCGCCCTGCTCGCCCACGTCGCCGCACACAAGACCTGGACCCGACAGATCGTTGCCGATAACTTCAGCCCCTTCCAGCGGATTGCCATCGAGATGCTCGAAGACTCACGGGTCGAGTATCTGACGATGCAACGCTACCCCGGTCTGCGCCGACTCTGGCTGGCGCTGCATCCGAAACCCATCGAAGACGACTGCCATCCGGAGCAGGAGTCCTGCATCCGCCACCGCCTGGCAATGTTCTCCTACGCCCTGCTCGACCCCGACCACGGTTACCAGAACCCTGACCTGCTGGAGTTCGTACAACGCTTCCACGAAACCATGACCCAAGGCGAATCAAGCACCAAGGATATCTCCAGTCTGGCCATCTCCTACATCGCCCGCACCCGCCGTCAGGCCGATCTCGCCGCCAAGGTCTACTTCAAGGACACAGAGATCAGTTATAGGGATGACAACCGTCACATGTGGATCTTCATCGAAGAGGGTGATGAAGAGGAGATGTTCGATGCAGAATCGAAACGCAAGAAGTCAGAAGAGAAGTTGGAGGGCCTGCCCCCCCGCCACTACCCGGAGTGGGACTACAAGGCCAAGACCTACAACCCCGACTATGTCAGCCTCTACGAGAGCCTGCACCCCGGTGGCAGCGCGGCTGAGATCGACGCCCTGCTGGCCAAACACAGCAGTCTGGCCAAACATCTGAAACGACTGCTCGAAATGCTCAAGCCTCAACAACTGGTACGCATCCGTTACCAGGAAGAGGGCAGCGAACTGGACCTGGATGTTGCGATCCGTTCACTCATCGACTTCAAGAGCGGCGCCCAACCCGACCCCCGCATCAACATGAGCCACCGTACCGATGGTCGTGACCTGGCGGTAATGCTGCTCATCGACCTGTCGGAATCTGTCGATCAGATCCCTCCCGGCTGCGACCAGTCGATACTGCAGTTGAGCAAAGAGGCGGTGACCCTGCTTGGCTGGGCCATCGAACAGCTGGGAGACGCCTTCGCCATCGCCGGTTTCTCATCCAACACCCGGCACGAGGTCCGTTACCAACACATCAAGGGTTACGGTGAACACTGGAATGACACCGTCAAGGGACGTCTCGCCGCCATGCAGGCCGGCTGGTCGACGCGCATGGGCGCCGCCATACGCCATGCCTGCCACTATCTCGGGGCACGCCAAGCCGACAAAAAACTGCTGCTGATCCTCACCGATGGTGAACCCTCGGATATCGACACCAGTGATGACCGGCAGCTCATCGAGGATGCCCGCAAGGCAGTGGTTGAGGCGGATCAGGAGGGGATCTACACCTACTGCATAAACCTCGACCCCAAGGCCGATGAGTATGTAAAAGACATCTTCGGCAACCAGTACACCGTCATAGACCGTGTCGAGCGACTACCGGAGCAGCTCCCCAAACTCTTCATGGCGCTGACGAAGTAACGGTTTCAGGTTTCAGGTTTCAGGTTTCAGGTTTCAGGTTTCAGGTTTCAGGTTTCAGGTTTCAGGTTTCAGGTTTCAGGTTTCAGGTTTCAGGTTTCAGGTTTCAGGTTTCCAAAAGCTTGCTTTTGCCGATAAACGCGTCAAGCCCTTATCTGACATTTTATGTTAAATCGCCCTGTTACCTGTCACTTATCCCAGCCCACAATAGCGTGTATAATTTTTTGTTCACCTGAACAATTTCAAACCGAGTGGTCATCCGATCCGCATGAAACAGACTGACGACCTTCGCATCAAAGCGATCATAGAACTGAGCTCCCCTGCCCAAGTGCATGAAGAACTTCCCATCAGCGATTTGGCCGCTGATACTGTTTATGCTGCGAGACAGGCGGTTCACCGCATTCTGCACGACGAGGATGATCGCCTGCTGGTAATCATCGGTCCCTGCTCGGCTCACGACCCGGAGGCCGCACTGGAGTACGCCAAACGACTGCAGCCGGTGCGTGAAGCACTGAAAGATGATCTTGAGATCATCATGCGCGTCTACTTTGAAAAGCCACGCACCATCGTCGGCTGGAAGGGGTTGATAAACGACCCGAATATCGATGACAGTTTTGAAATCAATAAAGGCCTGCGACTGGCCAGGAAACTACTGCTCGACATCAATAATCTCGGCGTTCCTGCCGGCACCGAATATCTTGACCTGATCAGCCCGCAATATATTGCAGACCTGATCAGCTGGGGCGCTATCGGCGCCCGCACCACTGAAAGTCAGGTACATCGTGAACTGGCCTCAGGACTCTCCTGTCCGGTGGGTTTCAAAAATGCCACCAACGGCAGCATGAGGGTCGCTCTCGATGCCATCCGTTCATCCTGCCGGCCGCACCATTTTCTTTCAGTCACGAAAGAGGGCCGTTCCGCTATTTTCTCGACTCGCGGCAACGATGATTGCCACATCATCCTACGCGGAGGGAGCCGGCCCAATTACGACTCCGAAAGCATTAATATTGCCGCAGATGAGATGGAAGCCACCGGCCAGCAACCACGCATGATGGTCGATTTCAGCCATGCAAACAGCCGCAAGCAGCATGCGCGCCAGCTGCTGGTTGGCCTGGATATCGCCAGTCAGATCAGCCGCGGTGATACACGTATCATGGGCGCCATGATTGAAAGTTTCCTTGTCGCCGGCAGACAAGACCGTGAGGGGACCAAGCCACTGACCTATGGCCAAAGCATCACCGATGCCTGCATCAGCTGGGATGAAAGCACACCACTACTTGAAGAGCTGGCCAGTGCTGTTGGTGAGAGACGGAAGAAACACTAAGTTATCGACAATAGAAACCAGTATCTGCCGATAAAACGTGCGCCAGCACAAATTCCCAGACCAATCCAGTTGACCCCTCATTTACTTGGCAGTAATCTCGAATGGGAAAAATCATTCCGCTTAACTGCAGGATAATCGTGCATGCCTGATCCAGCGATCGAAATACTCATCATCGGCAACGCCATGACTGAGGTGGAAAGCTACATCTCATCCCTGCGAAACTCAGGTGTAACGGTTCACGCCAATCGCCTGAATCAGGATGATCAACGAATTGCCAAGGCGATCCGCTCCGCTTCATCACTCGACATGGTGATCTATACCGCCGAATCAGGTGATATCGGCATCGAGCATCTGATGTCGCTACTCCAGGAGTATGACGTTGCTGTTCCGGTAATCGCCCTAAGCGAGCCAGGAAATGAGGATTTCGTCGTCAACGCCATGAATCAAGGCGTGAAGGATGTTGTTACGCGCAAAAACAGCGAACATCTCACCCTGGCAGTCAAACGGGAATTCAGCAGCCTGCTCACGGAGCGCAAACTCGACAAAACCAAATCTCAGTTGAAAGAGGCAGAAGCACGTTGTCACACACTGATCCAGAGCTCACGTGAGGCCATTGCCTATATCCATGAGGGCATGCATGTCGAGGCAAACCCGGCTTATCTCCAGATGTTCGGTCAGGTTGAGCAAGAGGAGATCGAAGGTCTGCCGATCCTCGATATGATTGCCCCGTCAGAACATAAGAAATTCAAAAAAATTCTACGCTCCCTTTCCGCAGATCATGAACAGACTGCAGAGATAGAGATCAGTTGCCTGCGTGACGATGAAAAGGAGTTCTGCGCCCAGCTCAGTTTTTCCCCTGCCAGTATTGATGGCGAACCCTGCACCCAACTGGTTATTCGTGACCAAACGAACGACAGACAGCTAGAAGATAAACTGCGCCTGCTAAGCACCCAGGACTCACATACCGGCCTCTACAATCGACAACATTTTCTCAGTATATTGGAGGAGACCACGCGTCAGCAGCAAGATCAGGATTCACCGACTCACAGCCTGCTCTACATCACACTGGACAATTTTCAGGAGATTCGCAACAGTGCCGGAATCGCTGCAAGTGACAGCGTGCTCAATGAGGTCGCAGAACTCCTGACCGGCCTGACCCATACTGACGATCTGCTTGCCCGCTTCGGGGATCACACATTTACTCTGCTAACACCACTGACAGACAGACAAGAAGTGGAATCACTCGCTGTTCGCATTTGCAACGAAATCGATGCTCGCGAATACGCCGAGACTGCAAGTTATATCAGCCCAACCAGTAGCGTCGGCATCGCCTTTTCATCAGCGGAGATACCCGGTGGCCAGGAATTCCTCAACCTTGCCTACCATGCATGCGAAAATGCGCGTCAAGAGGGTGGAAATCAGTTTTCTGTCGCTATCGCAGCGACCCGGCAGGAAGAAGAGGATAAAGCCGGCAATGAAACAGATCTCAGCCACCTGATCCAGCACGCCCTTGAAAATGATAAGTTCAAACTGGTCTACCAGCCCATTATCAGCTTACAGGGGGATACCAGGGAAAACTACGCGGTACTGGTGCGACTCATCGATCACAACAATGAGGAAATTCAGCCCAACTATTTTCTCAAGCAAACCGATGAGATGGGAAAGATGGCTGCGCTGGACAGATGGGTTATCCGGCATGCCATTGCAGAACTCTCTGTACAGCGGAAGAAAGGTCGCAAGATCAACTTTTTCATCAATATTTCCGGCACGACACTGGAAGACGATACCCTGCTGTTATGGGTCTGTGACTGCCTGCGAGAATTTGAGGCCAAGGGGCCTTGGGTCATTTTCCAGATAAGCGACAGTGACGCTCGCGCTCATCTGCAACAAGTGCAGAAGCTGACTGAAGGCCTACAGAAGATCAAATGCCAACTCTCCATCGACCACTTTGGGCTCAACCCCAAACCGGAAACACTGCTGCGTAACCTGCGGATCAACTACATTCAGTTCGATCCAAAATTTCTCGATGACCTGGCCGGCAACCAGGAAAAACAGGACGCACTAAATGAAGCCAACAGGATCGGCCAATCCTACAACGTCAAAACCGTCGCCACCGGCATTGAAGACGCCAATAGTCTGGCGATACTCTGGTCCATTGGGGTGAACTATATAAGGGGATATTTCCTACAGGAACCCTCCCCTACCATCAGCTACGATTTCAACCAATCCTGACAGCTGAAAAATCAAAGCATTTCAGTCTTCCTGGCGGACAACAAAAAGCCCCGCAGGAAGTCCCGGCAGGGCTTTTCAGCTGAGGCCAGCAAAACTTACCACGGCATAAACGAGTTCCACTTTGTCATGGGTCTGGAAACATCCCGTATATTACGATTCATCGAACGCATATCGTGCGACATGTAGTAGGTTGACTCGGTCATGGACTTCATCGATTCACTCATGGTATCCATACTTGTCAGGATAGGCTCCAAAGTCCTTACATCCCGAGCCATCGAATCAACACTGACAGCCATGGTGCGCACATTTGCAGTCAACTGCCCCATACTGTCGGTCATACTCTGCACATTGCTTGCCATGATACTCATGTTTGAATCGACACTGAGCGCTAGAAAATGGACATCTTTCGCCAAGCTGAAGACCAGATAGAATCCATAGGCGGCGAGTAAAATAAAAGCAAAGAGTGATGGGTAAACAATCAATTCCCAGCGCCTTGCGCTGGTTTCAAAGGCCAAGGAAAGCCTATCCATGCCGTATTGTTCACGTTTATTCTCGTCGGCTTCGGCAGTTTTTTCAGCTACAGCCTTCTCTTTTTCAGTCATCAATACAATACCTTACTCACATATGAGTAGCTGTTAAGTCTAGCATAGACCAGACTTATCACAACAATTCATGAAGTATATATTAATACTCTAATATATTCCAGGTGACTGGCTTTTATTGTTCGTTTCTCTCGACTCAATCCTCCCCATCCACCCACTGGAACGAAAAAGCCCGGCAGAGCCGGGCTTCAGTTAAGCATTTAGGACCTTGACGTTAAAATTCGCCGGTAGCACCCCGATTCATAATATCAAGAATATACTCCTTCACCTGTATAGCTTCCTGCTTTAACTCAGGAGGCAAAGGTTCGCCGCCATAGATCATCAGGTCCATATTGAGTGCAACCAGCCAGAGCTTTCCTGCCTGATCTTCGATCAATGTGATCCGGCAAGGCAAGTAGGCCGAATAGGCGTCGGAATAGTCAAGCATCATCGCTGCAGTCAGGGAGTTGCAGAAGAGAAAGATCTTGACGAATCGGTAACTCTCCCCTTTTTTCGCTTCGATATCCTTGGAAAGCGGCAGTTCACCCACCTGCGACATATTATGTTCGTTAGCCACGAACTTCATGGTCTCTTCGACCTCTTCCGCCGTTAGCCCCTCTTCAACCGGAACTCTCCAGATCGAGGCCTCTGCCGCATTTTTGGTCTCCAAAAGCTTCTCGACCATCTCCATATAGGCCTTTCCTGCCCCTGGGTCGAAACCTGATAAGGCGTCGCTATACTTACCATACAGCGTTCCAATCCCAAGCACCGCGACCAGACCGATCAGCGCCAATATATTTCTGATAAATCCCATCTCTCTCTCCATCAATCTCATCTGATGCCCATAGAGTCCGCATCATTATGATTATATTGACGCGCTAAAATCACGTCACTTTTATTCAAGTGTTCATCAGAAAAGATAATTCACTACAAAGCGCACAAAGCCGCTGGCGAAAGAAAATATTGTTAATCAATCTATTGCCTTAGTGCTCTTTGTATTCCTTGTGGTTGGATATGATTTTCCGGACGGACACTAATTATTGTCAATAGCTAACCAATGTAGTGCGGGTAGACCGCTACTGTCAATGCATTGAATTCTCGAGTCCCTTTACCCCGTGGATCAAGCTCAAATACAGCAAGCCCTTCACTGAATGAGCGCCGAAAAACCGTACGCTGACACAGTCTCTGCTTAACAAAGCTGATGTCTGAAAGCGAGATCAGTGCTGCAGCAGCCTCATCTGACTCACGAATCGCCCTGTGGGTGTCCGCACGATTGATAAATGCTAAAAGTTCAGGATTCTTGCCGTCAACGTTATCATCGACAAAACGGATAAACCTCTGGGTCGACCAGATATCCGCCTGTGAGGGGGGCACCGGAATCACAACCCGGTCCGCCAGCGTCAAGGCTCGCTTCATCGATTCGATATCTGCGGTGCCAACATCGATAAGCACCTCATCAAATTCCTTGAAGCGTTTTTTATGGTTCAATCCCGATGCATCCACGACCTGGATTTTGGGTTCATAACCCTCTTCCACCCGGACATCCACAACATCCGTTAAGGTCGCTTGCGGATCTGCGTCAACAACCAACACCTTTGCATCTGCCAATGCCAACCACACAGCCAGGTTGAAGGTCACCGTACTCTTTCCGGATCCCCCCTTGAGACTCCCTATTACTGTTATCATGCACTCCCCTTTTCAAGTCTGTGGTGTAGCATTTACCTTAACCAACAGGCCCGATTTCACTCCATCAGTGGAAAATGGTCAATATAATCTACCTGACTCATTGTTGGTGATGAATCAAATCCGTCCACGGCATATGGGCTTCTCTCAATTTGATACCAGTCCTGATCTACCGTCTGGTAGGCGCCCGGGTAACGCGGCTCATTGGCGCGTCCATTGATCCCCGTGTAATCAGCATGCGGTTCTCTCCACTCCCGGAATGACGACGGGTAGGGGTTGCTGTTGAAAACCTGCCTCCCGACCGAAATCGAAGGAGTATATTCTCTCTGCGGATAGCGGCTCCTCAGGACAGGGGGTTCAATCCTGCGGTTGGGCAGCACGGGCATCCTTGCGCCCGGCTGACCGGCAGCACGATTCACCGGTCGAAAAGCGTAGCGTTGGTATGGCTGATACCTATCCAATTTACGGGAGGCAGTACTTTTCGCGACAACAGTTGTACGCTTATTTACAGCAGGCCTGTACTGCGGATTGGCAGCAGGCAGGGATCTTTGCCTTTGCGCCAACGCACGATGGTCCCTCTGTACCGGCAAAACATTCATCGGCCGAAACATGGGTTGCGATATATGCTGCCGGACCTGTGGCCGATATCTCATTGCAGCGCGGGGTGGCTGAAAGGCCATGCGTGGAAGCTGTTGATTATTGGGTCGATAGGCTTTCTGCAGCGGTCGAAAGCGATATCCCGCAACATAGACCGGGGCAGGAATGGGATGATGATTATAAGCCACTTGAGGACGATACTGGGGCGCATATCGGACAGGTGCAGGGTTTACTGCATATTGTCCGGCATAACGAGGCTGAGGATTCACATAGACAGGGGGGACAAATCCCCGGCCCTGATAAGACTGATGCTGTGGACGCCACCGGTTTGCCGGAACGGGATATCCAGGTACGGGACCGCGAAACACCATACGCGGGGCATTTGCCTGTCGCAAGGGTCTGAAGCGGTACCCCTGATAATAGTTTGCCGGCACACGAGGGTAAGCACGCATGCTCTCGTAACCACCGGAAAATCCTGCCTGACGATTCCAATCGGGACGATGGTGTCTCTGCTGATATTGCTGTTGCCTGGATACCTGGCCCCACTGCGGCGCATAACGATCAGCTTGCCACGCAGTCGGCGCTGTCTGATATCCTGCTGATGACGGATAAAAGGCCCAAGCCGATGCCCCAGGAAGTGCCAGCAAAAAAAGCGCGCCTAAGGAAAAAAAACGCAAACCTTTGGAATTCATCTGTTTTCCACCTGTTTCAATATGCAGGAATTCATCTAAAAAGCGAGACACGTTCCATGTCTCAATCACAATGCACAGTTTAACTGCAAACTCCCTTCTGAAAAACCGTTTGCCCCTCATTTGGTGAAATTTTAACGATATTCAGATAAAGAAAAGTAACAATCCACGCTATCTAGCCGACCTGTTTGAATCCAGTGGCCTAAAGCTGTTTGTATAGTCTCTCGCCTGAGATGGTGACCAGCGGTTGTTACTATCCGAAAATCGTCTAGCCGGGCGATATTTCAGCATCTTGTTGGCGCCCTCCCACACAATGGGAGCTGGCCTATGCGACTTTGCTTCCGCTGGATCCCCTCTAAAACGGTATCTGTTTTCCCTCTTCTGTGCTTGCTGTCCCGCCGGTGAAATCGGATTCAGTCCATGTAGCCGTAATTGCTCGTCAGGTTCGATGGTTCGAAATCGAAACGCACCTATCTGTGGCGAGATAGGGCGCATCTCCTCGACCGGGCGATAGGTCCCTCGTGGAAGACCTGGGGGATTCACTAAGCTTGGGGGCAGGAGGGCAGGCTCGACATTGTGCTCCAATGCCTTCGGCGTCTGATATGCAGGCAACCCATACCCTTCCTGGATCAATGGCCGCCACTGAAAAGAGCGGACACCGCCGATTGCTGTTGAATTGGAAGAGGAAGCTTCTTCGAGCGGCCGAAAACCATAACTTCGAGTATCGCTTACGGCTTCAGTCATGCTTAAAACACACGCCAACAACCAACTCAGAGACAACCAGCCTATCCGAAGCAAAGTGATCACCTATTATTATTCATGCAGATGCTAACAATAAAAGCCGACAAGCAGCAGAATGTCCAGAAACTTAGGTATTAGCAGCAGCAACACCGGCTTGAACCGGCCCTCAAAAACGTCAAGGGGACAGAAAACCGAGTATTCTGTCCCCTTATCTGTAACTCAATTACTCATCAGAAAAACCAGCCCATTATTTCAGACGAATCCCCCGGCGTGCCGTTTTCTTACGCAGAGGAAGCGTTCTGACCTTGGGTGAAACGGATGTTGCGGCCTTTTTAGCAGGCTTTGCTGCACCGTTGCCGTTACCTTTCGCTTTAGCCGGAGTGGTAGTGCTGGTTTTCTTTGCACTGGCTGCGACTTTTTTCTTGGTCGCAACTTTTTTCCGCGTCGAAGGACGTTTCTTCGCCCGCTTCGGGGTTACTTTCGCTGCAACCGGTTTGGTGCTGGTTTCAGGTGAGTCTGCAGTCAGATTCACTACAGCCTCCTTTTGGTCACTTTTAGTCACGTCGACAGCGGCATCAGGTTCATTAGCCGCAGCCAAACTGACTTCAGTTGTTTCCACACTCTCTTTGGCGGGTGAAGCAGGCTTGGTAGCGACTGGTTCAGCCGCCTTCTCAGGCACCTTTTCTACGGTCTCTTGCTGCTTCTCGGCAGGCTTTTCAGCTGCGACTTCATCGGGGGAGCCGCTGTCAGGAGCCGATTTGCCAGATACTTGCGATTCGGCTGCCTGAAAACTTTCAGCCACAGGAGCCGCTGCCACCGGGGCCGGAACAGTCCCTGCCGGAGCGGGTGAGAACGCACCACCCCCACCAGAAGCCGGACCACCTGTCCCACCGGAAGTGGGGGATGTGGGTGGGCTTCCTCCCCGTTTGGAAGATTTTTTAAACAGATCTGCCAGCAATAGAAAGATGCCCCTGATCAAATAGAAAACCATCATCAGTACAGCAGCCAACTTACCCCAAACCACCACCCACAGCGGCGTTTTCGCCGGAGCAGCTTCAGGCATCACCGGCTCCCCTGGGACCGGGGTTGCCGCGCCTGCAGTCTCCAGCGCGGGCATCTCCACTCCCGGCGGGCAGGTGGCAGCAGCAACTTCAATCAAATCCTTACTGGCATTGATACAACCCAATGGAATGACGATCAGGGTCAATACCGTGGAGACCAGTACACCGGAAGCCAGGGAGATCGCCATGCCCTGAAAAATCGGGTCAAATAAGATTACCGAGGAGCCACATACCAGGGCAAACGCAGTGATCATGATCGGACGTGTTCTCGTCTTACACGCCTGAATCACCGCCTCAACAACCGTACTGCCGCGCTGGATCTCATGGATGGAAAAATCGACTAGCAGAATGGAGTTACGCACAATGATGCCGGCCAATGCGATCCAGCCGATCATTGAGGTTGCCGTGAATTCGCCACCCCATCCTGCCTGAAAGAAGAGCATGTGCGCGGGGATGATACCCAACAGGGTCAGCGGGATCGGCGCCATGATCAGCGCGGGGATACGGAAGTTGCCAAACTCCCACACCACCAGAATATAGATCATGATAAGCGCCACCATAAAGGCTGCGCCCATATCTCTGAATGTCTCATAAGTGACGGTCCATTCGCCCGCCCACTCAATCGCAGAGGTCGCATCATCCCCTGGCGGACCCAACCAGAACGTATCCAGTGCAACGCCGTCAGGCGTGACATAGTGCGCCTGTTCCAGCAGATCCTGAACCTGAAGCATGCCGTATACCGGCGCCGCCAGCTTGCCGCCAACATCGGCGACTACATACTCCACGGCACGCAAGTCTTTATGGAAGATGATGTCCTCTTCGCGCACCTGCTCGAAGCGCCCCAGTTCCCTGAGCGGCACAGCGACCCCGTTGGTCGACATAATGGGGATATCCCCCAGCCGGGTGATCTCAGAACGTTCCGCCAACGGCACCTGGATGACGATATTAATCGGCTCATGACCCGCTCGCTGCTTGACATCCCCCAACGACGCACCACCCAGAGACATGCTCAGATTGCGGTTGATAGTGTCCACGGAGATACCACGCCTGACCGCTTTCTCCGTATCCACGATAAAGCGCCAGTACTGATAGGAGTCGCGCATGTAGTTATCCACATCACGCAGGCTCTCCGCCTTTTGGAAGATCTCAGTCAGATCGCGGGCCACCTGGCGGCGAACTTCGGGACTCGGGCCATGTACCTCGGCCACCACGGACTGCAGCACCGGCGGCCCCGGCGGCATCTCTACCACAGCATATTTGGCACCAGTACCCTTCACCATTTTCTTGAGATCCTGACGGGTCTGGGTGGCAATTTCATGACTACTGCGATCACGCTTCGTTTTATGCAGCAGCTGTACCTGCACTTCAGCCTGCCAAGGACTCTTGCGCAGGTAGTAGTGACGCACCATGCCGTTGAAGTCGAATGGCTTCGCGGTTCCAGCGTAGACCTGTACCGCAGTCACTTCGGGGATTTGACGAACCATCTCCGCCATCCGATGCGCCAGATTGGCGGTCACCGGTAACGCTGTCCCCTCGGGCATGTCGAGGACAATGGAAAATTCAGGCTTGTTGTCCAACGGCAGCATCTTTACCGCCACCGCGTTGAAATAGAAGAGGGAGCAGGCGACGGCAAACGAACCCCACATCACCAGCTTGAAGAGACGCGCCTTGGCGGGCTTCTCGATCATGGGAATGAGAACCCGCCGGAACATGCCTTCCAGCTTCTCCGCTTCCTTATGCTCCCTTTTACCCGCCGTCTCCAGATAGTTCATCGATGGCCGCAGCCAGTGGGACATGGTCAGGTAGGGGGTAAAAACGAATGCCGCAAATACGGAGATCAGCATTGCCGACGAGCCAAGAGCCGGAATCGGCTCCATATAGGGTCCCATCATGCCGGAGACGAACCCCATCGGCAGCAGCGCCGCGATAACCGTGAAGGTGGCGAGGATCGTTGGGTTACCCACCTCACGCACCGCATCGACTGCGGTATCGACGTCGGTCTTGCCCTCTTCCAGCCAGCGGCGGTAGATATTCTCAACCACCACAATGGCGTCATCCACCAGGATGCCGATGGAGAAGATCAGTGCGAACATACTCACCCGATCAATCGTGTAACCCATCAACCAGGCACTGAAGATGGTCATCAACAGCACCACAGGAATAACCAAGACCACCACAATAGCGGGTCTGAAGGCACGGAACGCAACCAATACCAACAAGAAAACAAATCCCGTTGCTACGAACAGCTTGAAGAGCAGGTCACTGACCTTGTCATCCGCACTCTTGCCGTAATCGCGGGTGATGCTCACTTTCACATTATCTGGGATCAACGAACCCTTGATGCTGTTCACCCGCTGGATAATCGAACTTGCAACGGTGACCCCATTGGAGCCCTCTTTTTTCGCTATCGCAATGGTTACTGCGGGCACGCCATCAGCCTTGAAATCGGCCTCGCTCGCAGCACCTGTATAGTACGCGACCAATTGCTTCGCATCCTCCGGTCCCTGCTTTACCCGCGCGATATCGTGCACATAAACCGGCACGTCGTTGTGGGTGCCGACGACCAAGCGATTGATGTCATCCACAGACCTGAGAAACGAGCCGGTTACCACCGTAAAATGGGTATCGCCCGCCTCAACACCACCGGCATGTTGTTCACTGTTGGCGGTCTTGATGGTGTTCGCCACCTGATCTAGGCTAATGCCAAAACCCGCCAGCCGCTCCGGGAAGACCTCAATCGTCACCTGCTCCCGACGGCCGCCCACCACAAAACCGCTGCCGGTATTCGGCAGCTCTTTGATCACCTGCAGCACATCGTGAGCCAACATGCGCAGTTGCCCGTCATCCACATCCGGCATTCCGTCACCGTCTACATCCATGGACCAGAGCGTCAGTGTGACCGCAGGCACATCATCGATCCCCTTGGCCTTCACCAACGGCGGCATCACACCAGGCGGAATCAGATCCATGTTGGAGTCGATCTTGTCGTTGACCTTGACCAACGACGGCCCCATATTCTGGCCCACATCGAACTCTATGGTGACGATACCGCCTCCCCGCTGAGCTGCAGAATAGACGTGCTTCACACCCGGAATCTCCGACATGATCCGTTCCAGCGGAGCTATGGCCAGACCGGATACCTGTTCGGCAGCCGCACCGGGATACTGAACAAAGATATCCACCATCGGCACAGAGATCTGCGGATCCTCCTGGCGGGGCGTGACAACGAGGCCGAGCAAGCCCATTAGCATCATGGCCATGAAGAAGAGGGGTGAGAGAGGCGACTCGATGAAGAATCTGGCGGTTCTGCCTGCCAGACCCAGATGGGCGTCGTTATTGGGATCCATCGAATGGGACTGGTTGAGATTATTGTCGTTCTGACTCATGTGCGGTCTCAAAGTATCTGCAACTGCAGGATCCTATGATCTTGCAAGGGTTCAGGGCAAAAACCCGGGGAGGCACGCCTCCCCTCGATTCAAATGTCTTTAAAGTTATGCTGGACGACTGGGAAGACGCCGCTTATCTGGACGGTGAGGTCCAACCGGCACTGATGCCGACACCGGGATTACGCGCCACCCGTTCGCCGGCCTTGAGACCGGACAGGACTGTGGTATAGCCGCCGGGAAGCTGCTCGCCAACCCGGATCAGCCGCAGTTGATGTTTGCCTTCGTCACCGAGCACATAGACGCCGGGGAGACTGCCGTTGTAACGAATTGCGCTACTGGGGATAACCGGGTTGCTGCGTGCCGGCGCATTGAAATCCGGCACCATCACCTTGGCATACATACCGGGCGCAGAGACTCCCTGGGGCAGATCGAATTTGACGGTCACGGTGTGACGTTGCGCATCAGCCATGGGAAAGATCTGCGCGACCCGCACCGGGATCTCCTGATCGCCAATATCCAGTTCCGCCCGCAGCATCATGCCTTCACTCAGACCGGGACGCAGACGGCCCGGGACATCCACAACAATCTGCAGATACTCCACATCGGCAAATTTCAACAGGGGCTGGCCCGGCTGGACAGTGTCCCCCACCTCGACAAACTTTTTCATGATCATGCCGTTAAACGGCGCCACACTCTTGGCGTCCCTGAGCTTGGCATCGATCGCCCTGATCTCGGACTGAACACGCACGATCGTATTGCGCGCCGACTGGATGCGGGTCTGGGAAGAGTAGATATCGGCGCCACGCTCAACATCGCGGTCGCGTTCACCCATCATGTCTTCCATGGGACTGGTGAACATTTGATCGAACAGGTTGGGTACACCCATGCCGCCCATCGAGGATTTGGTCTTGGGCGACCAGAGTTCGCGATTGTACTGTACGCCCGCATTTCGCAGCTGAACATCAGCATTCGCCAACTGCGCCATCGCGGCCTGGCGCTTGGCGCGTAACTCTCTCTCATCGAGTTCCACCAGCACATCATTGTTCTTGAAGGCATCACCTTCGATACCCGCGAGAAACGTGACCCGACCCGGCAGCTGCGCTGAGAGGGTAACCTCTTTGTATGGCACCACGGTGCCACCAAGAGAGACATGCGGCACGCCCTGCGACTGCTGTACAACAAAGTAGTCGCCGCCACTCAGTGGCACCTGCGCCACTGCACTGGCCGATACCGCCATTGCAGATGCGATCCCGACGCTCAAAATCAACGCCTTTAGTCTGTCACCCATAGTTCCGTACTATCCAATGCTTGAAGTGAAATGGTGGAATAATAGCCGATGCAACTGCCATCCTCGATGCCATGGGGTAGTAGCAGAGCGATGAAAAACCATTCAATAATCAGGCGCGCCCCATCACTGAGAAGCTCTTGATAAACGGCTTCGCCATGCGCGGATCCTTGACCATGGCGGAATAGTCTCCAACCACGAACTTCATCTTGCGCGAGGTAAATGCCAAGCCGAGCCCCATCATTCCAGGCGGCTTGGTCATCCATTTGCGCCACTGCTCATCAGAAGCGCGGATATCCCAATTCATCTCCTGGCCATCGAAGGCACCGGCCGCTGTCCCTTTGCCGTTTTCCACGACGAGCACGCCCTTGGGCTCTGCTTCGCCATCGAATCCATATCCGATCACACTATTGAAACCTATCTGTGCCAGTGCATCTGACAACTCGGGCTCGGCATTCCAGTGCTCCATAAAGCTCTTCATCCACTCATCGGAAAACAGATCGGCCATATCGCCTCCTCAGGCTTGCATTCAGTTGAAATATCGCGGGACAAGCCCCGCTGGAGGGAGTGTCTCGGAACCTATCAGTATCCACGAAGCAGATTACCAATGCAAATAAACAGCCCGCAAAAACGCCTGTCATATAGAAATTTTAGTAATTAACCAATTTCCTAAATATATAGTTATCAAAGACCTAGAAACAACAACCAAAGAACGTTCGATTATCGGGAAAATTAAACTCAAAATAGGTCTGTTGCCGCCCTGTTTCACGCGCTAGTATTTACCGCATAAAGAATAAAAAGTGCCCGCTTGCAATTTAGGAGTCAAACTTGAAGATGCACCCCGCCGGACAGATTATCGAGTCGCGTTTAGCACATCTTGAATCCCACCTCGAACAGGAAAACCCGGTTCTGCTGAAAACCGTGCAGAGCTTCCGCATGCTTGACGGCATCGCCTTCAGGCTTGGGTTGTTGGAGGGGGACAACTCTTTCGCAACTCAGATCCCCTGGTGGCCCCTTATCTCGATCCTTGGCACCTTCTCGGCGGGCAAATCGACCTTCATCAACCACTATATCCAGCACAAGATGCAACGCTCCGGCAACCAGGCCGTGGACGACAAGTTCACTGTGCTCTGCTATAGCCGGGAAGAGACGGCGCACGCCCTGCCCGGCGTGGCACTGGATTCCGATCCCCGTTTTCCTTTCTATCAGATGTCCAACGAGATCGAGAAGGTTGCGGTCGGCGAAGGCGTCCGCATCGACGCCTATCTGCAGTTGAAGACCTGTCCCAGCCAAAAACTGAAGGGCAAGATACTCATCGACTCCCCTGGATTCGATGCTGACGCACAACGCACCTCCACACTGCGCATCACCGACCACATCATCGATCTCTCCGACCTGGTACTGGTCTTCTTTGATGCCAGACACCCGGAACCCGGAGCAATGCAGGACACGCTCAGCCATCTGATAGAACACACCATCAAACGCCCCGACTCGGGGAAATTTCTCTACATCCTGAACCAAATCGATACCACAGCCCGGGAAAACAACCCGGAAGATGTCATTGCAGCCTGGCAGCGTGCATTGGGTGAACGTGGTCTCACCGCCGGACGTTTCTACGCCATCTACAATCCCGATGCCGCAGTGCCCATCGAAGACGAAGCCCTGCGCCAACGTTATGAATCAAAACGGGATGAAGATCTCAAGGAGATTCATGGCCGCATGGAAGAGGTCGAGATCGAACGCGCCTACCGCATCGTAGGCGCCCTGGAAAAGACTGCGCGGGATATCCAGGAGCGAACCATCCCGATGGTTATCCGCACCCTCGAAACCTGGCGTAGACGGGTTCTCTGGGGCGACGGCATTGTCATGAGCGGCCTGCTACTGCTCCTGCTGGGATTCACCATCAATGCCGGGTACTGGCAAGGCCTCAGCTTCGCCCCTCCCTGGCTCGACACCAACCCCGGCAGCATCCAGCCATGGCTGATGATGATCGGACTGTTGATAGTGCTGACTCTGGTCCATTTCGGTATCAGATCACTGGCGGCAAAGACCCTGCTGGGCTCACTGAGAAAACAGGCTGAAAAGGCCGATTTGAAGGGTAACCCGATTGGCAGCTTTCTGCGCAGCATCAAGCCCTGGCGCAGCATTTTCAGGCGCAATCCCGCCGGCTGGGGCCGCAAGACCCGTAAACAGCTAAAAAATGTTTTGCAGGAGACGGATCTCTACGTGCAGACCCTCAACGATCAGTTCACCAACCCTTCTGGCTCAGCACAAATCACCATGGATGAGGCGCCTCCCTCCTTCGCCGATGAACCAGCGGTTAAACAGGAAGCCACTATCGAAAACACTTGAGAAGAGCGCAGGAGCGGCGCACCGCCGCGAAATTGATGGAAAAATCGCGGTGGGGCACCGCTCCTGCGGTGGAAGGGCTGTGCTTAACCGCGTTCGCTCCCGTCAAACACCTTGCGCCGGTTGCGGCCTTCCCGTTTGCACTGGTACATGGCGCGGTCGGCTTCAGTGTAGAGCTGATCCACCAGCTCACCATCTGACATCTCTTCCTGGCCTTCCGGACGCAGACGAGTGATACCGATACAGGCGGTAATCTCCAGATTCGCTACCGCTTCATCTTTCAGTTCGATCTTGACCAACCGCTCCTGAATCCGTTGCGCAATCAGTTCGGTACCCTCTTCACCTGTATTGGGCAGAAGAATCACAAACTCTTCGCCGCCCAATCTGGCCACGATATCCCCACTTCTGATCTCATCCTTGAGAACATCCGCAATCATGCAGAGCACCCGATCGCCAATCGCGTGCCCCCAGTTATCATTGACCCGTTTGAAGAAATCCACATCCATCAACATCAGACTGCAAGGCAGCTCATAACGCTTCGCCCGCGAAACCAGCGCTTCCGCCTCGTCGAAGAAGTAGCGGCGATTCGGCAGCCCGGTCAACTCATCTACCGAAGAGAGCTGCTCATATTTCTGCTTAAGTCCCTCTGCCTCCTGCAACGCAGTACGCAGTTCATGGGTACGTTGATCCACCAGATATTCAAGGTCGTGCAGCATTCGGTGATTGTGCAGCATCTGCCCCAGCGAACTACAAAACAGGCTAAGGGTGTGCTGCTGCCAAGGTTCAAAATATTCAGGCAGAGGATGTGAGGCGTTCAGCACACCCAGCACCTCGTCGGCCATCTTTATCGGCACACAGATCAATGAACCAGGCAGGTCTCCACCTGGCAAGGGGTTGGGTTTGAAACTGGCATTTTGCGCGCAGTCACGGCAATATTGTAACTGTCCTGTTTGCAAAGCAATGCCCATAATCCCTTCGCCGGAAGCAAACCGCATGAAATTTTGCCGGGTCTTTAAATCGGTCTTACCACCCGCAACCATGCCGTGGGATTCATTGATGCTGGTACCTGCCACACAGCGCAGCTCACTACCTTCAAGCCGGAATATGGAACAGTTCTCAAGATTCTGATATCTGACCAACTCTCCCAGCGCTTTCTCGATAACCTGTTCTTCCGTCAGGCCATCAAGTTCAAGCTGAGTGAGAGCCCTGAGCGCGGACAGAGAATCCAGCAAGCTGAAAAATCTTTCACGTAAATCCATTGATGTATGATTGAAGGACAAATCCATAAGACGCCTCTATCCCGCCAACATTCTCGCGAGTATCCGAATTTCATCCTCTTTTTCTGAAAATTCGACTTCCAGTGACTCTAGCACCTCAGCCGGGATTCCCAAACCCTGTTGTAACACCATATCCTCTTTCAGCGATATTTGGTCATCACTCAACGAACCTTTGATCCAGCGCAGAGCGGCTCCGACGAGTAGTATCTCACTCCGCTCCCCCGTCGAGCGGAAATCATCGGGATAGATTTGGTAATTAATCACACGCACGACCAATTCAGGGAGATGCCAGCGATCCGCCAGCCAGCTGCCCGCCTCACTGCTGGTGAGTCCGATCAGCGCCTGCTCGAGCTGTACCATCTCCCCTTCCGGTTCGCGCTGCTGTCGCTGCAGTACCTGGGAGTACTCCTTCGGAAAACTGTTTACCAGTACCAAAACTCCTAAATCAACTAGCAGACCACCCAAGTAGACGCCATCCGCATCAGGCCGCTCTCCCGGTGCCATCTTCATCGCCAGTCGACGGGCAAGCGCTGCCCCTCCCAAGGCGGAGTACCAGTACTTCTCCAGCTCGAAACCCGGACACTTGGAGGTATCAAAAGCCCCGCACATGGCAATGCTCAGCGCGAGACTTTTCACCATATTCAGTCCCAGCACACGGATGATCGCCTCCTTGACGGTATTGACCGGCTGCGGTTGGGCGAAATAGGCCGCATTCGCCAGCCCAAGGATCCGCGCTGCCAACCCTGGATCCTGACCAATGATCCGGGAAAGTTCATCGATATCGACATCTGGATCGGACACCATGCCGAGCAGACTGTTTGCTGTACCCGACAGAGGCGGCAGATGTTTGATCTGTATGATTTTTTGTTTTGCGGCTTGTGCTATAGCCATTTTTTCAAATCCACGATGGTTTCAGATACCCATCTAATCGGCACATAAGTCATTTTCTTTAGGCCACAGGACAGCATAAACCCACAATACAACTTTAAGTCGCAATAATAAATCACGGAAAACTGCCCCGCAAACATAAACAGGCTTGCGGTATCGAAGGAGCTGCCTTTCGTTGTATCATCGGAGCATTACTAAAGTATCCTGATAGCACCGTGTTTTTCAGGAATCAGCAACGCTCCCTCGCGCACATCAGCCTAGGTCCAGACACCAGAACCGGAAAGAAATCATCCAAATAACATCGCATCAAAATCAGGTCATGAGTTCACAACAATCCCCTCTCAACTTACCCACCATAGACGTTCCGCCCCACCCTGAGTGGCCATCCCTTTCGGACAGTGAAAAAACGGCACTCAAGACACGCATTATAAAATTGCTGGAACAACAGAATGCCGTACTGGTCGCCCACTATTACACGAATGCGGACCTGCAGGCGCTGGCGGAGGAGAGTGGCGGTTGCGTAGCTGATTCACTGGAGATGGCCCGCTTCGGCGCCGCTCAGGACGCACAAACCCTGGTCGTCTGCGGCGTGCGATTCATGGGTGAGACCGCAAAGATACTTAACCCGGAAAAACGGGTTATCATGCCCGATCTCGGCGCAACCTGTTCATTGGATGAAGGCTGCCCGGCAGACAAGTTCAGCGATTTCTGCGACCAACACCCCGACCATACGGTGGTGGTCTACGCCAATACCAGCGCGGAGGTAAAGGCCCGCTCCGACTGGGTGGTCACCTCCGGCATCGCTCTGCCGATCGTCAAGTATCTGGCAGAGAAGGGCGAGAAGATACTTTGGGCGCCGGACAGACATCTGGGCAACTATGTCCAAGGCGTTAGCGGTGCCGAGATGCTGTTCTGGCCCGGCTCCTGCGTGGTACATGAAGAGTTCAAATCTGTGGCCCTGGAGCGGATCAAACGACTGCACCCGGATGCTGCAGTGCTGGTGCATCCTGAATCGCCACAAAATATCGTCGACCAGGCTGATGTCATTGGCTCCACCACCGCTCTGATCAAGGCAGTCTCGGAGATGAAGAACAAGGAGTTCATCGTCGCCACCGATGGCGGCATCTTCTATAAAATGCAGCAGATGGCCCCGGACAAGGTGCTTATAGAAGCGCCCACCGCCGGCGAAGGCGCAACCTGCATCAGTTGTGCCCACTGCCCCTGGATGGGCATGAACGCGCTACAAAATCTTGCTGAGGTGCTGGAGAGCGGCGCCAATGAAATCCATATCGATCCCGCGATACAGGAACGGGCGGTGGTGCCGATCCAGCGCATGTTGGACTTCGCCAGGACACATGACATCGGCATGAAGGAAAAGGGCAACGCCTGAGGACTCAGAGGATGTGGGCCCGATCAAGCGTAGCGGATCGGGCACTTCGAACTGACACTACCCATGAGATCGCCGGTTCCGCTACGCTTGAACCGGCCTACTTTATGATGGGTATTTTCAACCTCGGCATTCATCGCCACCGGAACCATCGCGGGTTCCGGTGGCATATACCCGGCTCAGTGTCAGAGCTTGCTTTCCGACCAGGCAATCAGCTTGGGCGCCTTAAGATCCTCCGGCAGCATCTTGAACTTCTTCACCAGTCCTGGCCAAAGCAGATTATAGTAAAGCTCAGCGCGCACGGAATCGACGCCTTTTGCCGGCATCTGATAGCCCAGCACCCGCGTTTCATAGGGTTTCAAACGCGTGTTCTTGCCAACAGCCGATGCCTTGGGTGGCGGGGCAGGATGCCCGGCATCATCGGTCATGGTGTAGACAAAAAAGGCCTTCGGATCCTCTTTGGCAGGGTGCTTCTGGAAGTTCTTCCAGAGTACTTCACCCTCTTTGGAGAGCGCGGTCACCTTCACATAAATATTGCGAAACGGCGCACCAGTTGGCACGTTGTGTGGCTGCAGGTTCTCCAGCTCCACATTTACCGCCAACTGGTCGCCCTGCTTCTCTGTCTGAACTTCGAAGCGAACGGCCCGGCGCAGCATCGCAATATTATGTCCACCACCCATTGAGTGATCGGCAATACCCTCACTCATCGGCATGTGGCAGGACTGGCAGGTCTCGCGGCTCTTGCCCTCCAGATACTCATCACCAGTCTGACAGAGTGAAACGCCCTTGGGGTTGTTGCGCTTGTCGTGACAACCGAGACAGGCCTGAGAGGTCTTCATCGCAGAATTGCCTTCCAGCGGCAGATTGATCTCCTTCATATCCTCTTCGGACATGTAGGGTTTGCCGCTGTTATCCCGGCCAAGATGAGGATTCAGCTCACCCTCATCATCTGCGATAAAACGCACTTTGTCGGCCTTCGCACCCTGCTCATGCAGGAAACCGTTGGGCCCCTGAAGCGCATCGGAGTGGTCCCAAGCCTTGGCGCCCAGTTTCATCTTGCCATCGGCGCCGTTGATTCCCTTGTAGTTTTTCAGGGTGTGGCAGGCAACACAGTTGACCCCTTCGCTGTAGGCTGACGATGCGTCGAGTTTTGTCGTCTTATCCAGTGCTGCATTGGGGGAGTGGCATTGCAGGCAGACCGGATATTTACCCGAGGCCTTGTGTTTGACACCCTCTTTCGTCGGATCACCCACCACCTGCCGGTAGAACGCGCCATGGATCGGATCCTTCAGTGCCGTGCTCTGCGCATGCATGGAGCCTTTCCACTGTTTGTAGATCTTTTTATGACACTCTTTGCAGGTTTCAGATTTGACCAGATGCATCGGCACCTCATTGCCATCCAATGTGGCGGCAACGAGTGATGTCTGAAAAAACGTACCGCACAGAAGTCCGGCAAGGGAGATGAGTGAAATATGCGTATTTTTGTTGCGGATCATGAGCCCTCCTAGTCCACAAATTTAAGTTTTTATCGAATCGCGAATCCTACGCCAATCCCTTTTCCACACGGATGACAATTCTCAAGCTCGGGGTTGTAGATGAAAACGTCTGGAGTACACTGGCGGGATTATTAGGAGAATCAGCCATGAGCTTCGATACCTACGACGTCTATTTCGCCGGCAGGATCATCGAGGGCAAAGACCCCGCTGAAGTACGTAACAAGGTCGGTGCCCTATTCAAACTGGAAGGTGAAAAACTGGAGCGGCTCTTCTCCGGCCAGCCTGTGGCCATCAAAAAAGGCATCGACATGGATCAGGCGGTGAAATACCGCGTCGCCTTCAGGGATGCAGGTGCGCTGGTGGAGATCCGGCCGATCGAGCAGCCCAGGCAGGCAGCGCCAGCGGCAGAACCCCAAACAACAGCACCTCCCACCGCACCGGATTACGACCTATCGCCTGCCAACACCGGCAGCCTGATCGACTGCGCTATGGAAGTGAAACCTCAGGTCATTCCCGATATCAGCGCCATCCACCTGGATGCACCGGGAACGCTTATTGATGAAACTGAGCCTCCGCCACCCGCTAACATCGATACAGGGGAACTCTCCGTCAGTCAGGCACGGGAAGGAAGTCTGGAGGATTGCCAAATCCCGACCCCTGCGGCACCGTTACCGGATATCAGCCACCTCAAGATCGACGAATCCGCAAAAAACGATCATAAGTAGTGTACGGCCAAAAACAATAATTCTCGTAAAGGTGCAAAGAACACCAAAAGCATGGTAACTTCTCAAAAACCCGTGGCAAGAGCAGCCCGCTCGGTGATGATATCGGGTAATGGAGCAATGGTCTGTTCACCAATACCCAAACGATCTGTTAAGTAATGCCAAAACGAGATATCCAGCTTACGACAGGTTTTTTTCAAGCTGGCAAAAGTATCTCGGCAACGCCTGCCCTCATCACTGCGGGTTCCACCACTGATTTTTCGTTTCTTCACAAAATCACGGATATCCGTTTCACTGCCATTGGTGTGCAAAGGGATTTCAGGTCGATCAAGAACCACTAATAGTTCAGCTTTATTATGGATTCGCTTTAATGTCTGGTTTAAGGTGGCGTAGCTGGTTTTCTGGGTAAATATCTCATCGAATCGATGACGGAGTATTTTTTGCTGACTTTTATCGGGCTTGCTTTTATATCGCTTCAGTTGTGCATAAAAGCGCCATATCTGATCTCTAATCTGAGCTATTTCCCGTCGGTGTGTCTCGTTGAGTGGCAGCATTTTATGGATGAGTCGTTCGGTATGCACCCAGCATAAGGCATGTAATAAGATGTCGAACTGCCCGGCATCATCACTGACGATGGTGAGATCATCACACAGACCATGTCGTAAGACGCTGCCGAGCAAGGCTCCTTCGGTAGCAAAGCGTTG
>QGON01000047.1 GCA_003660235.1 bacterium endosymbiont of Escarpia laminata
AGCATGGCATCCCGAGACGTGTAATAACGCTGAAAACCGGCCACGGTACGCTGTCGGCGCCGTATCTTTCCGGTCTTGCGGTACTGTGCCACCAGGCGGGTGACGGTCTGGCGTGAATAGCCACTGACTCGTCCCAGATAACGCAGTATGAGTCCTCGCTCAGCCCGGCCAAGGGAGAAATAGCGGAACCTGACCAATGTTGCCTGAATCCACCGATAGCGCTCATCTTTCCCTTCAATTGCAAATTCTATCTCCGCCGTCCCTTCCAGAAAGGCGCGGATATCGTCCAGGGTCTGGATCTTCTTGTCGTTCATGTAAGTCACCATAGGTAACCTATCATGAACAGGAACTTCCGCCGCGTCAGACTCATTTCACGTTGGAATTGAGCCCTTCGTTCAGACTCATTTCATATTGGACAAGGCTCCCCCTTGTTGTATATTGGCTGGATCGTCATACTAGTTTAGACACCACTCCCAGACGTTTCCAGCAAGATCCGATACCCTTTGCGCAGAGTCCCCCTGCGGATAGATACCCACGGCCGTGGTTCGGCGCAGATAGTGAGAACCTGCACCTCTTACAGTCTCATCAATGTTGGCCCGCCCGCTTTCGTACTCCGAACCCCAAGGGTAGTCCTGACCCGGATTGCCGCTGGTGGCGGCATGCTGCCACTGCCACTCTGTCGGTGGACTCACCCGGTAACCCAGCCGGTCGGATAGCCAGGCACAGAAGGCCATCGCCTCGTACCAGGAGACCGTTTCACGGGGATGGTTGTCTTCCTTCCATCGTGAGGACCAAGATTTGTCCGGTTCCACCTCCAAGTCTGCCCACCACTCAGGATTTTTATACCCCTTGTCATCATCGATAAAGGCCTGGAACTGGGCGTTGGTGACGGGGTAGCGGGAGAGGCGGAAGGTCTCTACCGGGAAAGCGCCCGCATTGCCGGACAGGGTGACTTCACCTGCTGGAATATCCTGCCAAGCGATATCGGGCAGGCCATTTTCATCCAGCCCCACACCGGGGCGATCATCGAGACCGGCTGCACCCAGTGCGCGAAACAGTGCTTCACGATGTTCCGGGTTCTCTACCACTTCCAGTGCGGCATAACATGTCTGGCGATAGATCCTGCTCCACTCGCCTATCTCTCCCCGTGCCTGGGCAATTTCCAAACAGTCACCCAACAGAATGGCGGGGCGCGGGTTTTGGCGCAGTGAATCCCGGTCAAGATAATCCCCCAGTACCGAGAAACGCTCCAGGGCGGTATCCAGATCCTCCCGGCTGGTGAGCCGCGCAAAGAGAAACAGCAGGGTCTGTCGCCACTGGGAGGTGCCCGCATGGGAGGCGACCAGGTCCTCCACCGATTGCCCAGAACGGACAAAACGCTCTGCAGCGAGGAAATCCTGGAAGCTGAGGTGATAGAACTCCGCCTGATTGTTCTCTGTCGGCAGTAACAGACCGGAGCGCGAGAGCAGGTCTTCCCGCTTGTCCGCCGCCTCGTCCTCACCGCCCTCATCGTGGGGTTTGGAACGGGCATAGTCTATCAATACCCCCTCGATCTCCTCTTCGTGGATCTCTGCGTCGGGTACGCTGCGTTGTTTACCTGCCAGATCGCCGCTGTGCATCTCCCAGGCGATGACCCCCAGTCGCCGCCGTACCTTCGCCACCTCATGCGCCCGGTCAAGATAGCGGTTGTGCAGTACCTGGTTTATCACCGCGCTGTAGAGATCGTGGATATCTTTGGGCAGCCTGCTCCCTTCGTCATACTTCACGCAGAGGGCGGTCAGCAGCATGGGGTTGGTACGAAACTCGTTAAGGTCGGGGCGGGCGTCGAGTTGTTGCAACAGCCCCACGGCCTTTATTTTGCCTTTCTCTCTGTCCGCTGCATGGAACCAGCGCTGAACGAAGAGCCGTTGCAGGTCGCCAGTGAGAGCGGAGATCTCACTTTCTGCAAGGCCCAGCCCCTGACGCTCACCCGGATTCAGGCCGTAGGGGCGACTGGTGAGCAGGATGCGGTTGCCGGTTTCGATCCAGTGAGGCAGCGCCTTCTTCAGGCCGGAGAGCAGGGCGGCGCGGGGGTATTCGACGTGGCCGTCGTACTCACGGCTTGGCGGGACTTCATCAAAGCCGTCGATGATCAGCAGGCAGTTACCCTGTTTCAGATGCTCCAGAAAGAGGGTTGAAGTCAAGCCGTCAGGTTTTTTCTTGTCGAGCCAGTTGCAGAGGGCTGTCTCAAGTTGGGCGCGGGTCCAGTCGCCGTTGTCCTTCCGGCATGTCATGTGTCCCCAGAATTCGCGTAATCGGCAGAGGATGGGCAGACGGCCCAGCAGATCTTGTGGCAGTTCTTCCCGGTACTCAGCGGCCAGTTCGTGGTCGTCGCCGGGGATGGCGCCGCTGGCCACAACCCAACAGACCCAGTTGCAGAAGGTGGTTTTGCCCCTGCCTGGTGCTCCCGGCAGATAGAGGGAGTCTTGGTTCAGCCGCGTCAGTAACAGATCATGGCCTCCGCGTTCCATATTCCAGGGGGCTTTTTTCTCTTCCCCTTCCTCTGCGGGCGTTGGAGTGATTGCCGGGACGTAGACCTGCGGCAGGCGGACGTTGTGGGCCTCTTTGTTGTCTAGCCCGAGCAGAGAGATATCGCTGGCTTTGTGTCTGAGCCAATTCAGGTAGCTGCTGGGGATGGACAGCGGCTGATCGATTTTGGGTTTATCCGGTTGTGCGGGTGTTTTGAGCAGTCGATTGACCAGGGCAGTGAGGTCTTTCTCCAGGCGTGTTTTGAAGTCGTCGTCTGTTTTATGTTTGTGGTAGTCGCCAGTGAAGGTTTTGCCCTCTTTGGTGTTTTTTTCAATGAAATCATCCACAAGTTCCAGTTGTTCAAACGCCTCTCTTCTCTTTTTTCGGTCAACACCGGCTTCAGCTGAGAACTTCATCATGCGCCGATAGAGCAGGATCTGTGGTGGTGTTTCAGCACCGAGTGCGCCGTAGAACTCATACTCGGTGCCGGTGGGCTGGCGGCCTTCGTCTTCCAGAGGGTCGAAACTTTCGTCCAACGGCGTACCCAGACGATGGCAGAGTATGAAGACGCAGATATCGTACTCTGACATCTTTGGCAGGCTGGTTTCGATGTCGGTTTGTGGTGAGTTGGTGATCAGTTTTGGGTAGTGGGTGTTGTCCCAGCCGTAACCCTTTACCGCAATGTTGCGGGGTCGCCAGTGGTGGCTGTTCAACCGATCTATGACCTCAAAGGCGGCCTCGCGCTCCTCTTCCACATCACCGGGTGAGCCGACGAAGATGCGGATGATCGATTTTACTTCTTTTTTCATGGTCTCCGTTCCGGGCGCTTTCGCTTGGTTCTGCGTCAGTATTCAGCCGAACCCCGTTCTGATGGTACGACCATGATTCCATAACTTTGGTAAACGGTACAGGCCTGAAGCAGGAGAGTCGTCAGCTACACTATGTTCTGTTTATTTAGAAACGCCCGATCCGCTAGGCTTGATCGTGCCTACGCCAGTTCGGCAATTCAACTGTGAAAATTGGCTAGTGGAGAAGGCCAGAATTAGCTCAGGTCGGATTAAGAGCGCATCTATCTGCCTGGCTCATAGGAGTCGTATTGAGGTAGATCATCGGACAACGTTTCCCAGTTCGCTTTTGATGTGACGAAAATATGCGCGATTGGCCTTTCGCGTATATCTGATTCGATGGTGCCAAGACGAACCCGCACTTTGTTCGGGAATGATTCGTTTTTGCTGATGATTGGCGAACCACAGTGTTTGCAGAAATATTTTGTTTGCCCTGGTGACGATTGGTAACCTGTCAGCTCGTCCTCACCCGATATAAAATTAAATTCTTCTACATCTACATTCCCATTTGTTGCAAACGCGCTGCCTTGTGCTTTTCGACACTGTGAGCAGTGGCAATAGATGATGTTCTCTATTTCGCCGGTTATTTCAAAACGGACTCTGCCGCAAAGGCAACCGCCTTTATAGGTATTCGTGCTCATTATTCTTCATAATATCGCGCGGTAACAAACTGACTCATTTGATAGATTCGAAAGCAAGATTTTCCATAGGAGAGGAGGACCTCCTATGACCGGTTTGTTCATATCCCCCGAGCGACTTGGGAAGCCATCGCTTTTACCGGAAATCACACCGCAGTCCGTTTTTGATTCTCCTGGAAGGCAACCATTTCAAGAATATTCTGCATTGAGTGGCACGAGTATCGGATGGTGTTGATGCTGATCTGGGTCTCTCCTGAGTGTCCCTCCTTCTGCAGCGCCTCCGCCTGTTCGATAACCGCCCCGTTCAGGACGTGCAGTTTGTGATATTGCTGGAACAGCAGTTCGTGACGAGCCGCCAATGCATTTCTGAACTCCCGCTCAGCTTCATCCCTTTCCGGCTTGTCTGACGTTTGTTGCAGAATGGTTTCTAGATTCTCGCAGGCGTCAGCCTCGCGCATTGAACTTTTCCACCAGGCAATGAAACGTGATTTGTTGTCGGCCATGGTATTGACCGAGCCGGCCATTGCGTTGACTTCATCTCTTGCGCTTGGATAGAAGGGCAGACGCTCGGTGGTCTCTTCGTAGGCAAGCTGGTCCAGCATGCCGGCCATCGACCGTAGCGGGCGAACGATACGCAGGGTGATGGAAATAGCAAAAACAATACCCAACAGTGTGGCCACGGCAACCGACCAGAGCATGAAGTGCTCCTTTTGATCCGATGAGATGTTGATCTCTTTTTCCATCTGCGCCATGACCTGATTGGCGGTCGCGACATTCTCCTTGACCAGTAACGTGATTTCAGACACCGCCCTCTGCATCTCCCAGGCCATGCGGTCAATATGGTCATTCTGTTCGACCAATGCAGTGAAGTCCCGGCGGTAGTTTTTCAAAAGACTCAGGAAGAGGGTTTTCTGTTCGGCGGTGATGGCCGACGGTTCAACCCGCGCGTGGATTCGATTCAGTTCCTGCAGGGCCATATCGACGTACTTCTTGTCATGCCTTAGCAGGTAGTCCTTTTCGCGCCGTCTCAATTGAAGAATATTATTTGCCAGCTCGGGAATGTGGTGGTTGTTCAGTATCGCCTCTATCCTATGGGCCGCCTGACGGAAAGGTCCCTTGCCGCCATGAATGTCCTCGTCGGAGAGCACCGTTCGGGCATAGGTTTCGAATGTCTCTCGATAGGTCTCTATCTCATGAAACAGCCGGGTTTTTACCCCCACCTCGAGTTGCGACTCCGCTGTTTTTCTCTCGAACTCCTGGATGAGATCGAGTACCCGCGCCAGGTATTGTTGTTCCCGCCTTAGCCCCAAGTCCTTCTCACTGCGGCGGATCTGGAGCAACTGCAGATAGAGGCGGTCTACCCTGAGGTGTCCGGCCATCGCCTCCAACTCATGGGCTGCATCACGAAACGTACCCTGAAGGCCCGAATTGTGATCCAGTCCCATCTTGCGCCAGTCGAGCACCGTCGCCTGAAATTTCTGCTGATAGATTTTGAGCAGTTCGGTAATCCGCTCTGCAATATGAATCGACTCCGGGTCGATCCTGCCCAGATCGGCGGCGGCGAGCAGGGCTTGCTGCAACTGGCGATCCACTTCCCCGGCAAACGCCTCGTCCCGGTAGAGGAGGAATTCCTTTTCTGCCTGGCGCGCTCCCCTCATGCTGCTTTCGATTGACAACATATCGACTTTCTTGGCAACAAAGATATTCTGGAGCTGTTGATAGTCGCCCAGCGATTGCCGCAGGGTATCGTGATACTGCCAGATCACAATGAGAAAAATCAGACCGACAAGCCCAAAGCCGAAACCAATTTTTTCGCCTATGCGAAAGCTCCTGGTTAGTTTGCTCATGTTCATGCACTCCCGAAGACTGGTTCTGTGCCCGGCGGCTCACCGAAACGCCACAGGAAATTTAAGGTTATCTGAGTGTGTCAGCTCAGTCCATATCTGCTTGCTTGATTAGATCCACCATCTACCCTATTGCTGCCGCTGCAACAAGCAAAGCCGCTTCGCAAATCTCCACCAGTGCACCGGCGGTGTCTCCGGTGGTTCCGTCGATACGGGAGAGCATCATCTTCTGCAGTAGAAGCAGGGTGGCAATGGCGGTAAATAACAGTGTTATCCCATCCCAGCCCCAGCCGATCAATGTCAGCAACGCGGTCAGCCCGTACACTACGAGACTTGCCTTTTCCGGTAGGTGTTGGACCAGAACCGATCCCAGTCCGTCTTTGCGCACGTAGGATGTGGTGAGAAAGAGCAGTAGCAGTTGTGCCCGGGCGATAAACGGGATCAGCAAGAGATAGCTCCAGTCCGATTGCTGGATGATGACAGTCAAAGCGGCGAACTTGATCAGCAACAGCAACACCAGGATCACCACCGCAGCGGGACCGCAGTAGGGGTCCTTCATGATCGCCAGGGTGCGTTCCCGGTCTCCCGCGCCACCGATCCAGGCGTCGGCGCTGTCGGCAAGTCCATCCAGGTGCAGGGCGCCGGTGACCAGGGTCCAGAGAGACAGCAGCAGAGCAGCGCTCAACATGGGGTCGATACCGGCCGTGAGCCATGTGGTGATCAACAACAGGATGCCGATGACCAGTCCCACCAGTGGGTAGTGGAGTAGAGAACGGCCAATTTCCTGTTCTGTGAGTTCAGGGTAGCGTGGGCTGGGCAGACGGGTCAGAAACTGCAGGGCAATGAAAAAGGGTTTCATTCCTGGAGGCTCCGGTTGTGGAAAACCAGGGAGGGGTAGAGGGTGCCGCTTGTATCGCGGCTGACCCGTATCCGGCTCAGGGCGGCGTGAGGTAACTCCAGACGCAGCAGGTTTTCCATCGGTAAACCCAGCGCCACCGCCAGGATGAGACGAATCGGTCCGCCGTGGGCGATCACCAATAGTCTCCCGCTTTCATGTTCATTGAGTAGTTGTTGCCAGCCGTTGAGCACCCGTTGCCGGAATTCTGCGAAGGGTTCGCCACCGGGTGGTGTCTGTGTCATTGGATTCTGCCAGAAACGGCTGAGGGTGTCCGGCTCGCGCTGCATCAGATCGCTGATGGTTTGTCCCTCCCACCTGCCGAAGTCCATCTCCCAAAAATTGTTGTCGAGCCGCAGGGGTACATCCCGTTGGTTGGCAAACGATGTCGCAAAATCGGCACAGCGTTTTGCCGGAGAGCTGATGATTTGACGCCAGGATTGTTGCTGGCTAACCGCTTGCTCCATCTGTGACCATCCCTTGGTGGTCAGTGGGTCATCGGTGCGGCCCCGTAGAGGGTTCCCGCCCTGGGTCTCCCCATGGCGCAGCAGATCGATTTGCAGTTCGCCGGGTTCAGTCATCCTTTTCTGATACCCCGGCTTCCCCGAAGGTCGCCATGCCGGCGTGCAGGGCGCAGGCGAGGCGCAGCAGCGGTACAGCGACCGCCGCGCCGCTGCCTTCGCCCAGCCGCATGCCCAGATCCAGCAGAGGTCTCGCTGGTAACGCCTGCATGACGGTTTTGTGTCCCGGTTCGGCAGACGCGTGGGAGAAGAGGCACCAGTCGGCCACATCCGGGTTGTGCCGGATGGCAATCAGTGCGGCGACCCCGGCGATGAAACCGTCCACCGCAACCGGCAGGCCCTGTTGCGCGCAGGTCAGATAACTGCCGGTGAGGGCGGCTATCTCGAATCCACCCAATCGACGCAGGCACTCCAGTGGATCGGTGAGATGGGGGCGATGCAGTGTGAGAGCCTTCTCTATCACTGCCGCCTTGTGGGAAACGCCGTCTGGATCGAGTCCGGTGCCTGGGCCTGCCAGCCGATCTGCAAGAGTTTTCAGCAAGGCGCAGGCCAGTGCCGTCGCTGAAGTGGTGTTGCCTATGCCCATCTCGCCGCCGATGAAGAGTTGTGTGCCGCTCTCTTTGGCTTGTATGACGGCTTCCCTGCCAGTGTCGAGGGCGGCCTGCAGTTGTGCCTGCTTCATGGCTGGACCGTGGAGGAAATTGGCGGTGCCTGCGGCGATGCGCCGGTCGGTCACCTGTCCCTGAATTTCCGGGGGAGATGGGTCAATGGTGCCGAGGTTGATAACCTCCAGGTCGGCTTCAAGCGCTCTTGCCAGGACGCAAATCGCGGCACCTCCACACGCAAAGTTGCGCACCATTTCGAGGGTGACGGCTTGGGGAAAGGCGGATACCCCTTCCGCAACCACGCCGTGGTCGCCGACGAAGAGGGTGATCTGGACTCGCTCGATAGTTGGGCAGACGCTGCCTTGCAGACTGGCCAGGCGGATGGCGATTGTCTCCAGCTGACCCAGTGCGCCGGGTGGTTTGGTCAGTTGGGCCTGTCTTGCTTCGGCGGCCTCTTGGGCGTTTGTATCCGGTTTTGCGGCAGGGGCATGAACCCAATCAGAATATTCTTGTTTCATTGTCTGTTTTGCCAATCATTCAAGTGTGTAGGATGTGGTGAGCCTGCGAACCGCATCGCTCGCGATTGATGCGGTTCGTCCCTCACCACATCCTACCTGCTGTTATTGTTCAGGTTGCTTTAGAACATGAGGCAGCCCAGCGACCGTGAGCACCACCCTGTCACAGCGTTGTGCGATTGCCTGATGCAGCATGCCAGCTTCATCGCAGAAACGTCGGCTCAACTCGCCCATGGGCACCACGCCCAGCCCTGTCTCGTTGGTCACCAGGATTATCTCCCCAGGCAGGGTCGGCAGCAGCGCCAACAGCGCGCGCTTCTCCTGCGCCAGCCGTTGTGCATCTTCATCCAGCAGAAGATTGGTCAACCACAAGGTCAGACACTCCACCAGCAGGCAGCGGGAGGGGGCGGCGTGGGTTAGCAGTGTCTCCGCCAGGGCCAGCGGTTCCTCCACCAATAACCAATCAGCGGGACGGTGGTTGCGATGCTGTTCGATGCGCTGCAGCATCTCATCGTCCTCCGCGCGGGCGGTGGCGATGTAGGAGACCGGCAGTCCTGAGTCAAGTGCACACTGTTGCGCCAGCCGACTTTTTCCTGAGCGCACGCCGCCGAGAATCAGTGTTTTCATTTGGGATGTTTAGGGATGTCCTGATTGTTTTAGGTGTAGGCACGATCAAGCGTAGCGGATCGGGCGTTTTATAGGGTTGCCGGTTCCGCTGCGCTTGAACCGGCCTGCTTTTTTATATGGGTCAAAACTCCATGCCCTGTTCCGCCTCGATGCCGCTATCGAAGGCATGTTTTAACGGGGTCATGCTGGTGGCGGTATCTGCGACTTCGATCAGTTCCGGCGGCGCGTTTCTGCCGGTGAGTATCAGGTGCATCCAGGCAGGTTTATGCTCGCGGATGAAGTCCGCGATCTCCGTTCCGCTGATCCAGTCGTAGCCGCAGCAGTAGTTGATCTCGTCGAGCACTACCAGATCGAACTTACCACTGCGAATCTTCTCCTGACTGAAGGCCCAGATCTCCCGACTGGTCTTGCGATCCTGCTCCGGGTTCTCTGTATCCCAGGTGAATCCATCCCCGAGGGCATGCCATTCGATATTGTCGAAACGCTGTGCGGCCTGCTGTTCTCCGGTCTTCCAATTTCCCTTGATGTACTGGATCACGCAGACCTTCATGCCCCATCCGGCGGCACGGAAGACCACACCGAATGCACTGGATGATTTGCCTTTGCCGTCGCCGGTATTTACCAGGGTGATGCCGTGACATTTTTCCCTGGGCTTCACAAAAATCAACTCCGGGAAGGCATCTCTTTGATGTAGACGTCCTGTTTGGCATAGGGGATTTCAACCCCTTCACGATTGAAGCACTTGTAGATTTCGGTTAGCAGTTGGTCGATCACCCGGCCCCGCAGACTCGGTTCATCAACCCAGCAGAGGAGCTGTAAGTCGAGGCTCGATGCTCCAAGGGCACGGAACCGGACTCGTGGCTTCGGATCTGCGCAGACACTTTGGGAATCGATGGCAATCCCCATCAGCAGCTCCTTTACCTGATCGATGTCCGAGCCATAGGCGACCCCAACCGGTATCCGGATGCGGTATTTTTCGTGAGGACCACCGGTTTCGTTGATCACCTTGGAGTTGCCCATTACCGCGTTGGGAATGGTCAGCTCCACATCGTCCCGGGTCAACATGCGGGTGCTGCGGATGCCGATATGAGTCACCTCTCCGCGCTCCCCTGAGTCGAGCACGATGTAATCGCCGATCTTGTAAGGCGTGTCGGCAAGGATGAAGACGCCGGAAAAGAGATTCGACAGAGTGTCCTTGGCGGCGAAACCCACGGCGATGCCGACGATACCGGCGGAGGCGAGCCAGGCGCTCATGTCGATGTGCCAGGCATCGAAGATCAGGTAGATCGCAATGGCGATGATGACAAGCAGTGCCAGATTCTGGAACAGAGGCAGGGTCTGGGTCTGGACGAACTGTAAGCGGTTACTGTCTGTCGCCAGACTTTTCAGGCTGGCTTTGGAAATCGTGATGAAGAATCGCATCCAGACGAAGATGCCGATCGATCGCAGGATGGCAATGACTGTATCCTGCACTTCCAGGCTGACCGGCAGCAAGTGGTCTGCAATGGAGAAGCCCACCATGATGATGGTGTAGAAGATAGGGGTATAGAGTGCCTGGACGATGACGTCATCCAGTCGTGCAGTGGTGAGCTTGGTCAATCTTTGGAAGATGCCGAGTACGAACCAGGTGATAAGCTTGGCCAGCATGAGGGTAAGCATCACCACCAGGGCTGACTGGATATAGGGTTGGCCCGCAAAAAGATCCAGCAGCGGCTGGATTTCAGACTCGATGAATTCCATTTTTATTCCATGTTGTTTGCTGACATACCGGGCAATACTCCATCCTTGCAGGAGCCGCGCCCTCGCGGCGAATGCTCGATATTACGCCCAGCCGCGGCGCCGCTCCTACATAATGTACGATTTAAAGTGTCTGAGCAGTGATGTCCACGTAGAGTTTCAGCCGTTGCCCTGGTTGTAGATATTTTTTTGGCAGACTGTTCCAGCGTTTAAGATCCGCCACCGTCACATTGAACCGGCTGGCAATGCGTGACAGGGAGTCACCCTTGCGTACCCGGTAGTTCACCGTGCTTTGGATGCCGGCAGGCTGTGTGTCGGGAAAAGAGACCCTGGATATTTTCTTCTGAGGAAGCCAGAGTACCAGTTTCTGTCCTGGGCGAATCGGATCACCCGGCGCCATGCCGTTCCATTTCGCCAGTTTTTTGTGGTTGACCTTAAAAGTCCGGGCGATATCCCAAAGATTGTCTCCCGCTTTTACCGTGTAGTTCTGTTTGCTGCCGCCACGGTTTTTATTTTGGATCTTTGCCTTGCGTTGCGTTGAACTCAGGGCGTAGTGGTTGAGCTTCTTGGTGGATACGGGAATCAACAGGTGTTTGCCTGCGCGGATATTATTCCCCCGCAGCTTGTTGACCTGCCGCAGGATTTTCGCAGTGGTGCCATGTTTTCTGGCGATCACGCTGAGGCTATCGCCGTTACGGATCTTGTAACGTTTCCAACGCAGACGCTTATCCGCAGGTAACTGGTTCAGCTGTGCCAGAAAATCATCGATCTTGTCCAGCGGCAGTTGCAGTTGATGCGGGCCGTCCGGGTCGGTGGCCCAACGGTTGAAGCCGGGGTTGAGCTGGTAGAGATCCTGGATCGACAGGTCCGCCATCTCAGCGGCCAGGGCGAGGTCCAGTTGAGACTCGATTTCGATGGTCTCGAAGTAGGGGCTATTCGGAATCGGTTGCAGAGCGATGCCGTGGCTGTCGGGATCTGCAAACAGGGTGGCGATGGCCAACAGACGGGGTACGTAGCTGCTGGTCTCCTTGGGCAGTTTAAGCGACCAATAGTCGGTGGGTTTGCCCTTCTTGCGGTTGCGCTTGATCGCCTTGCGAACGGTGCCGCCGCCGGAATTGTAGGCTGCCAGAGCCAGCTCCCAATCGCCGTCGAACTGGCGGTTCAAAACCTGCAGATAGTCCAGGGCCGAGCGGGTGGAGGCGACAATGTCGCGGCGGCCGTCATACCACCAGTTCTGCTTCAGGCCATAGTAACGGCCCGTCGAGGGGATGAACTGCCAGATGCCGGCAGCCCTGCCGGGGGAGTAGGCGAAGGGTTGGAAGGCACTCTCCACGGCAGGCAGCAGGGCAAGCTCCGCCGGCATGCCGCGTTTGTCGATCTCTTCCAGAATGAAGTAGATGTAGGGTTCGGCCCGTTGCTGGATACGGTCGATATAGTCAGGGTGTTTGCGGAACCAGTTGATCTCCTGAGTAACCCTGGGGTACTGAGGGACCGTCAGGGTGAAACCGTCCCGCATTCGGCTCCAGGCATCTGTGGGTGGCTGGGGAGGTTGTGGGGAGACGGCTTCCATGGGCGTTGCGGAAGCGCTGCGCGGAAGCAGCTCAATAACTGCTTCATCCGACTTCAGAATGGGAAGTTCAGATACGGCGTTGCCCGCAATTATGACCGGCTGTTCGGAAATAACCTCTGTCTGCCCGACTGGCTCAGGGGTATTCTCCGGCGATTTTTCCGGCAGAGAGTTGCAGGCTGTGAAAATTCCAACCAGTGGAGCGAGCAGAAAAAAGCGACTCAGTTTATAGTTCAACATAACAGACAATTATTGTTTCTTCCCAAGCGGAAAATAATATCAAATCTGAGTATGATTTCCATCTTAATGAAATGAGGTCGGACCTGTTTAGAATTATGGGCGTTGGAAACGGGGAAAAACTGGGAACCAGCACACAAAACCAACTGGCGCATTGGTTCAGGGGGTGTCCGGGTGTCTTCCTGTCGGAACAGGAGCAGGCGTGTCTGGATAAGCGGGTAGCCTCCCTGTTCGGGCATCACATTGTGCAGATCGGTTGTACCAATCCCACTGCTGATTTGCTGCAGAAGAGTCCGGCGCGGCATCATGCCGTGCTGGGCAAATCGTTGAGGGGGGGGCACCCGGAGTTGGATTTATGCGCGGATCCCGCGCTACTGCCCTTTGCCACAGACAGTGTGGATGCGGTGGTGCTGCCCCATACCCTCGATTTCTCCAGTCATCCCCATCAGGTACTGCGTGAGGTGGAGCGGATCCTGATTCCCGAAGGGCGGCTGTTGATCATCGGTTTCAATCCCTGGAGTCTGTGGGGGGGCTGGCGGCTGCTGCGACGTCGCAGTGGGGTGTCGCCCTGGAATGGCCGTTTTTTTACTACCTGGCGAATCCATGACTGGCTCACGCTGCTGGGCTTTGATCTGGAATCCTGTGATCAGTTGATGTATCGCCCGCCCCTGAGAAACCCGGCGCTGATGCAACGGCTCGAGTTTCTTGAAGGTATGGGGCAGAGGTGGTGGCCGGTGATAGGGGGTGTGTATGTATTGCAGGCAGTCAAGCGAACCGTCACGCTGACGCCGATACGTCCCCGTTGGCGGATGGGAAAACGGGTCTTGCCTGCCAATGCAGTGGAGCCTACAACGAGAACCAAATGGACGAACTGATTGATATCTATACCGACGGCGCCTGTAAAGGCAATCCCGGCCCCGGCGGCTGGGGGGCGCTGTTACGCTATGGTAAACATGAGAAAAAACTCTGTGGCGGCGAGCCTGAGACCACTAACAATCGAATGGAACTGTTGGCGGTGATCGAGGCGCTCGGGGCGCTGAAGCGACGCAGCCGGGTGCGTGTCACCACTGATTCCAAATATGTGAAAAACGGCATTACCCAGTGGATTTTCAACTGGAAGCGGAACGGTTGGAAAACCGCGGCGAGGAAGCCGGTAAAGAATGCCGATCTTTGGCAACGTCTGGATAGCGCAGTAGCGGCCCACGACGTTGAGTGGGCCTGGGTCAAAGGACACAGTGGTCATGCGGAAAATGAATTGGCCGACCAGCTCGCCAATCAGGGCATAGAGGAACTGAATCTATGACGCGCTTGATCGTACTGGATACAGAAACCACCGGCCTGGAGCCGGCGCAGGGTCATCGCATCATCGAGATCGGTTGTGTGGAGATGATCGAGCGCCGTCTTACCGGCAACAACTTTCATCAATATCTTCAGCCGGACCGGATGATCGATGCCGCGGCGATCGACGTACACGGCATCACCAACGAGTTTCTCGAGGACAAGCCCCGCTTTATAGATGTTGCGGCTGACTTCCTGGAATATGTGCGTGGCGCAGAACTGATTATCCATAATGCCCCCTTCGATGTCGGATTCCTTGATCATGAGCTGCTGAGACTGGATGAGGATTCGCCTCGCATTGCGGATCTCTGCGCGGTCACCGATACCTTGGTGATGGCAAAGAAGAAACACCCGGGGCAGCGCAACAGCCTGGATGCGCTCTGTAAGCGTTACGATATCGATAACGCTCACCGTGAACTCCATGGCGCTCTGCTCGATGCTGAGATCCTGGCCGATGTCTATCTGCTGATGACGGGCGGACAGACTGCCTTGTTTCTGGACAGCCGGGGGGCGGAGGGTAATGAGGCTGGGGCGGCATCAAATATTCGCCGTCTGTCCGGCGAACGGCCCCGGCTGAAGGTAGTGCGGGCCAGCGGGGAAGAGTTGGCTGTGCATGAGGCGCAGCTGCAGAAGATGGGCGATGGTTGCGTCTGGCTGCGGGAAGAGGACTAGTCCGAATCGCTCACCAACTTCGTAGGCCTGATCAAGCGTGGCGGATCAGGCAAATGGCTTGTCGCAACAATGGTGTTTGCCGGTTCTGCAGGCTAGGTTTGCGGCCGGATCAGTGTCATGAAATTACAGATGGCCCTGGCGTGATCGGCCGTTTTCGTTGCCATATACGATAGTGGCGAGGCGTGGCAGGTCCAGCAGCTGTACATGCTTGCGTTCTACATGCAGCAGTCCCTCTTCCTGAAAGCGGGTGAAAAGCCGACTTACGGTCTCAACCGCCAGGCCCAGATAGTTGCCGATCTCATGCCGCGACATGCTGAGAAAAAAATCGGTGGCGGAAAAACCGCGTTTTTTGAAACGCTCCGAGAAACTCAACAGAAAGGTTGCGAGGCGCTCTTCCGCGCTCTTTTTACCCAGCAGAGTGAGCATCTCCGAATCCTGGCCGATCTCCCGGCTTAGCAACCGGTACATCTGATGTTGCAGGCTGGGCATGCTGCTGCTGAGTTCTTCCAGATTGTGGAATGGGATCTCGCAGACTGCGGTGGTTTCTAGCGCCTTGGCGGAGCAGGCGTGACACTCGTTTTGGATGGCGTCAAGACCGATCAGCTCTCCCGGCAGATGAAAGCTGAGAACCTGCTCGCCGCCGTCCTCACTGGGGGTGAAGGTTTTTACCGACCCACTGGTGATGACCCGCAGGCTGTGTAAGTTATCGCCTTCACGAAACAGATGGTCGCCACGATGAAACGGCCTGCCGCGTTTGACGATACTGTCAAGACGCTCCATGTCCTCAGGGGAGAGTCCCATGGGGAGACAGAGTGTTGCCAGACTGCAGTTCTTGCAGGCGACTTTGATATTCTCAAAGGAAACTACGTTCCGGTTTGTCAAAATACAGCTCCAGTCCGTATGAATCGAGATGGAGTTCCATTTTCCAATTTGTATTGAGCTTGATCAAGTGTTTTTACGCATTAATTGCCGCAATTGGTTTGAAAATTGCCTGAATTATTTTGTTTCAGACAAAAAAAGCCGCGCCCAAGGACGCGACTTTTTAGCTACTGCGTGTATCTAACCTGCTTTATTTGGCAGGTGCAGCAGGTGCAGCAGGTGCAGCCGGGTAGCCGTAAGGAGCACCGTAGCCGCCGCCATAAGGAGCACCGTAGCCGCCGCCATAAGGACCATAGCCATAGCCACTGCGGTAGTCGTTGTAACCACGACCGTAACCGCGGCCGCTGCCGCTACCGCTACCGCTCATACCGAAGCTGAAGTCACCAGAACCGTCGCCCCAGCCGCTGTTGTCCCAACCACGGTTGCCATAACCAGGACCGCCCCACCAGGCAGAAGCGGTGGAAGAGACAGCAATCAGGGCTGCAGCGCCCAGTAACATAGAAATCTTACGCATGCGTACGTTCCTCATAAAATTAGGACATTGAGTATTAACTACCCGACAGGAAAAAAGTTCGGGACAGGCCATGTTGCATCAATGCGAGAGCGCCTGTCAATCCGAAGAGGAGGTGTGAATAGATCCAGACTCCCTCATCCCTTATCGCTGGCCGAATTGTAATTATTTGCGACTATCCGCGAGTAAATTATAGACAGTGGTTCGGCAGATTCAACATTAAATTCTTGGGGATCTTTCAGGGAAGACGTGTCTGCTGGTAAAAAACGGGTTTTTGATTGAGGGAAAAGAGCCATTCTGGTACTTTTACGCCCGTCTGTTCTCATTCCTTTCCTGGCGCACAAAATTCATGACCAGATTCATCTTCATAACGGGCGGAGTGGTCTCCTCCCTTGGCAAAGGCATTGCGGCTGCATCACTCGCTGCTCTGCTCGAAGCCCGTGGCCTCAAGGTCACAATGATCAAGCTCGATCCTTATATCAATGTCGATCCCGGTACCATGAGTCCCTTCCAGCACGGAGAGGTTTTTGTCACCGATGACGGTGCCGAGACCGATCTGGATTTGGGACATTATGAACGCTTCATTCGTACCACGATGGGGCAGAGCAACAACTTTACCAGCGGTCAGATCTACGAAAGCGTGATCCGCAAGGAGCGCAAGGGAGAATATCTGGGTGGCACCGTGCAGGTGATCCCGCACATCACCAATGAAATCAAGGAGAGTGTGCTGCGCGGTGCCGGAGATGCCGATGTCTGTCTGGTGGAGATCGGCGGTACAGTGGGTGATATCGAGTCCCTGCCGTTTCTGGAGGCGATCCGGCAGATGGGTGTGGAGATGGGCCATCAGCGGGCGCTCTTCATGCATCTGACACTGGTTCCCTACATCAAGGTTTCCGGCGAGATCAAAACCAAACCCACACAGCATTCAGTAAAAGAACTGCGTTCGATCGGTATCCAACCCGATGTGCTGATGTGCCGGCTGGAGAACCCTCTGCCCGACGCGGAACGGAAAAAGATTGCACTGTTCACCAACGTCCCGGAAGAGGCAGTCTTCTCTGCCGAGGATGCCGACTCCATCTACCGCATACCGCTCATGCTGCATGAGCAGGGTCTGGATGAGATCGTCGTGCAGCGATTCGGTCTGGACCTGCCCCCGGCGGATCTGCATGAGTGGCAGCATTTTATCGATGGACTGGATGCGCTGGAGCAGGAGGTGCAGGTGGCGATGGTGGGCAAGTATGTCCATCTGACCGAGGCCTATAAATCCCTCTCCGAGGCGCTGATTCATGCCGGAGTGCATACCGGAAACCGGGTGCATATCCACTATGTGGATTCGGAGCAGTTGGAGAACGGCAACATGGAGCTGCTGGCGGGTATGGATGCCATTCTGGTCCCCGGCGGGTTCGGTGAACGGGGGGTCGAAGGCAAGGTTGCCGCTGCCCGGTACGCACGCGAGCAGAAGATCCCCTATCTGGGTATCTGCCTGGGCATGCAGGTTGCAGTTATCGAATATGCCCGTAATGTGGCCGGGCTGGTGGATGCCCACAGCACCGAGTTCAACCGCACCACGCCGCACCCGGTGATAGGGTTGATCACCGAATGGCTCAATGCGGATGGGCGTGTGGAGGTCCGTGATGAACATTCAGACATGGGCGGCACCATGCGTCTTGGCGGTCAGGAGTGTCAGCTGGAGGTGGGCAGCCGTACCCGTGACCTCTATAAGAAAGATGTCATTGTCGAACGGCACCGCCATCGTTATGAATTCAACAACAGCTATCAGGACCGTATTGTCACTGCCGGCATGAAGATCGCCGGTCGTTCACTTGACGGCCGTCTGGTGGAGATCGTGGAGATTCCGGATCACCCCTGGTTCGTGGCCTGCCAGTTTCACCCCGAATTTACCTCCACGCCGCGTTACGGCCATCCGCTATTCTCCGGTTTCGTAGAGGCAGCCAGGAAGCACCGGGAAGGTATGGCATGAATCTGTGCGGATTCGAAGTCGGGCTGGACAGACCCCTGTTTCTCATCGCCGGGCCCTGCGTTATCGAGAGTGAGCAGCTGGCGTTGGATACTGCAGGCAGGTTGAAGACGATCACCGGAGAGCTGGGTATCCCGTTTATCTACAAGTCCTCTTTCGACAAGGCGAACCGCTCCTCCGGCAGCAGTTTTCGCGGCCCCGGGTTGGAAGAGGGGTTACGGATTCTTGAAAAGGTACGGGAGCAGATCCAGGTGCCGGTCCTGACGGACGTGCATGAAGATACGCCGTTGTCTGAAGTGGCGGATGTGGTGGATGTGCTGCAGACCCCGGCGTTTCTCTGCCGCCAGACCAATTTCATTCGCAATGTGGCCTGTCAGGGGCTGCCGGTCAACATCAAGAAGGGCCAGTTTCTCGCCCCCTGGGACATGAAACATGTCGTGGACAAGGCCAGGGCAGAGGGCAACGAGCAGATCATGGTCTGCGATCGTGGCGTCTCCTTCGGTTACAACAACCTGGTCTCCGACATGCGTTCGCTGGCGGCGATGCGCGAAAACCACTGCCCGGTGGTTTACGATGCCACCCACTCCGTCCAACTGCCCGGAGGGCAGGGCGGCAGTTCGGGGGGGCAGCGGGAGTTTATCCCCGTGCTGGCGAGGGCGGCGGTGGCGGCGGGCATCTCCGGCCTCTTCATGGAGACCCACCCCGACCCGGAGAAGGCTCTGAGTGATGGTCCCAATTCATGGCCTCTCGATCGTATCCGGGAGCTGCTGGATACCTTGATGGCCATCGACAGTACCGTCAAGGCGGCGCCTTTTATCGAGTCCACCATCTGACCAGAACTTGTCATAGCCGGAGAATATTTCTGCGGTTTACTACAGAATTTTTTAGATCGAATTACGGAGACAGTATGTCCGAAATAGTTAATGTTCGTGGACGGGAGATCCTCGATTCCCGGGGCAATCCCACCATTGAGGCTGATGTATTTACCGCCGATGGCGCCATTGGCCGCGCCATGGTGCCTTCCGGCGCCTCCACCGGTTCCCGCGAGGCACTGGAACTGAGAGATGGGGACAGAGGGCGTTATCTGGGCAAGGGCGTGCTGAAAGCGGTCTCCCACGTCAATGGTCCCCTGCGGGATGCGCTGGTCGGCATGGATGTCACTGATCAGGCGGCGGTGGACAACTGCATGCTTGAGCTCGATGGTACGGAAAACAAGGCCAACATGGGGGCCAACGCACTGTTGGGTATCTCCCTGGCGACCGCTCATGCGGCAGCCCAGGAGCGGGAGTTGCCGCTTTATCGTTCGCTCTCTGACGGACCCTACCGACTGCCGGTACCGATGATGAACATCATCAACGGCGGCGCGCACGCCAAGAACAGCGTCGATCTGCAGGAGTTCATGATCCTGCCGGTGGGGGCGGGTTCCATTCGTGAAGCGGTACGTTACGGCGCCGAGGTATTTCATGCCCTGGCCAGTGTGCTAAACAGCCGTGGCATGGCCACCAGCGTGGGTGACGAGGGTGGTTTCGCACCCGATCTGCCCTCCAACGAGGCGGCCATCGAGGTCATTCTGGAGGCGATCGGCAAGGCGGGTTTCTCCGCCGGCAAGGATATCTATCTTGGCCTCGATGTGGCCAGTTCCGAGTTTTACGAGGACGGGCTCTACAATCTGGCCTCTGAAGGCCGTAAATTTACTGCTGAAGAGTTCACCGACTACCTGGCGGGTTGGGTGGATCAGTATCCGATTATCTCCATCGAAGACGGTATGGACGAGGGTGACTGGGAAGGCTGGAAATACCACACGGAAAAACTCGGCAGTAAAGTGCAGCTGGTGGGCGACGATCTGTTTGTTACCAATACCGCTATTCTTGAACGCGGTATCCGGGAGAAGATCGGCAACTCCATCCTCATCAAGGTCAACCAGATCGGTACCCTGACCGAAACCCTCGCCGCCATCGATATGGCGAAAGCGGCGGGTTACAGTGCAGTGATCTCCCACCGCTCAGGTGAGACCGAAGATACCACCATTGCAGATCTGGTGGTGGCTACCAATACCGGGCAGATCAAAACCGGCTCTCTCTCCCGCTCCGACCGAGTCGCGAAATACAATCAGCTGATGCGCATTGAGGATCAGTTGGGTGACACGGCTGTCTACGCGGGGGCGGATGCCTTCCCCGTCGACATCTGAGTCCTCCTGGAACGGGTGGCATCTGGGCCGAGAGAGTTGATCATATGAGAATTCTAGTTGCCATCCTGTTTTTACTGCTGTTCTTCCTGCAATACCGTCTCTGGGTCGGTGAGGGGAGTCTGGCGGAAGTGAACAACCTGGAAAATGAGATAACCCGCCAAGAGGCGGCACTGGTCGATCTGAAGAAGCGCAATCGTGCGTTGCAGGCAGAGGTTGAAGATCTGCGCAGCGGCAGTGCGGCACTTGAAGAGCGGGCTCGCAGTGAATTGGGCATGATCAAGGAGGGTGAGATCTTCTACCAGGTGATCGATCAATCCCAGATCACGACCCAATGAGTGATCGCTTTTGGGCGGTGGTTCCCGCCGCAGGCGTTGGCAAACGAATGGCCAGCGCGGTGCCGAAACAGTATATTCCTCTCTTGGGCCGTCCCCTGATTGAGCAGACCCTGTCACGATTGTTGACGCACCCCAAAATCTCAGGCGTTTTCGTGGCGCTTGCAGAAGAGGATGGCTGGTGGTCCTCAACCTCGTTCGCGGATGATCCAAGGGTGGTCCGGGTCAGAGGCGGCGAGGAGCGCTGTCACTCCGTGCTCAATGTTTTGCAGGCCATGGGGGAACAGGCAGAAGAAGCTGATTGGGTCTTGGTACACGACGCGGCGCGTCCCTGTATCCATCGAGAGGATCTGGATAACCTGATGGATCAGCTCGACGATGATCCTGTTGGTGGCCTGCTCGGCGTGCCGCTACACGATACGGTGAAATCGGTCGAGACAGGAGAGCGGGTCGTGGCAACGATTCCGCGGGAGCATCTATGGCGCGCATTCACGCCGCAGATGTTTCGGCTGGGCATGTTGCGTCAGGCACTGAGTGATGCGCTTGAAGGCGGCAAACGGGTGACCGATGATGCCAGCGCCATGGAACTGGCCGGGTTTCAGCCCAGGATGGTGGAGGGTCGAAGCGATAACATAAAGGTTACCTGTCCCGAAGATCTTGCCCTGGCAGCCTTCTTCCTGGACCGCCAATCATCCTCCGATGAGTAGTTGCTGCATCTCCCGGATATCGCTTTTTGCCCGCTCGATGATACCCAGTGAGCAACTTGGCGTGAGTTTACCCAGCGCCAGCTTGTGAAATGAGGGGGTCAGGTCCATGCGCGGCAGGGAACGCATCATAGGTGTGCCGATATAGACATGTAACTGGGCGACCCTCACAAGGTCGGCATAGTTGGGTTGATCGCCGTCATCCGCCATCCAGTCCTCCGCATGTAGCGCCGCCTGAACGAACTCGTCCGCAAACCCCCATTTTCTCAATACCATGGCGCCAACTTCCGCCTGCAGGTTGTTGATCACCTGATCCAGCAATTGTGGATTCTCGGATATCTCCGGGTGGCTTCTGCCGGCACTGATGATCGGTAGTGCGCCGATATCATGCACCAGGCCGCTGAGCAACGCCCGGTCCGGACTGAGTCCAGGGGTGACCCTGGCCAGTTCATGACAGATCGGCGCCACCTGGCAGGCGTGTTTCCAGCTGGAGATCATGCGCCGCTGCAGGTGTTTCGAACGACTTTTAAAGAGGGAGCCCAAGGCGAAGCTGATCACCAGATTGTGCGTGACATTGCGCCCGAGGCGGGTCACTGCTTCCGGCAGGTCACCGATTTTGTCCTGTCCGCGGTAGGCGGCGCTGTTGACGACGCTGATAACCCGTGCAGCGATCGTTGGATCGGCCTGTATCACGCGGGCAATGTCGTCGCTGTCCGTTGAGGGGTTGTTGACCACTTTTGCGATTCGGGTAGCGACATCCGGCATGCTGGGCAGCTCGATGTGCCCATCTTTCATTGCTTCGTGAAACTCCCAGTAGAGACGGGCCTCAGGGCCGCCAGTCTCCTTCAACTCTATCGATTGTGAATCCCGCCCGGACTCATCGGCGGGTAGAGAGGCGATGCCCTGGATGATCTCCCGTGGCATCTTCAACAGGATGACTGCACTTTTTGCCGTGACATTACAGGCGTGAGGCTGCTTCACCGAGAGTGGGTAGGTGCTGCGGTTCGATTCCGCCTTGAGGTTCAGGTGGGTGCCATCGCTGCAGTCGATATCCACTTCGCCATGCATCAGGTAGCTGACAAATGGGTCCTTTGTCCCCTGTGTAACAACCTGGATACCACTACTGAAGTGCTCCACCGTGCCGAAGGTGGCGACATACTCCAGAACACGCGCAGGAAGCTTCCTGATTGGATTAAAGCGCAGAATTTCACTGGCAGTGGCTGTTACAACGTTGTGACTCATCTGTTTTTTCTCAACTTGCGCTGGATAAGGTTTGCGCTTTTCCTGTTGGGTTCCACAGCGGGGATCGTTAGAATTCACCGATGCTCTCTGACTGGTTAGCGTCCGCAGAGGCAAACTCTTTAGATTCCTTTTCTGTCGAGGAGAAAGTGATGCGCATTGGCCAGGGCTATGATGCCCACCGTTTTGAAAGTGGAAAACGACTGCTGTTGGGCGGCGTGGAGATAAAGCACGATCAGGGTCTCGAGGCGCACTCTGACGGAGATGTGCTGATTCATGCGCTTTGCGATGCGTTACTGGGTGCCGCCGGGATGGGGGATATCGGCCGCCACTTCCCGGATAGCGCCAATGAATATGCCGGGATCGACAGCCGCCGGCTGTTGCAGCGAGTGGTGAAACTGGTACAGGACGCAGGTTTGCGTGTCGGCAACGTGGACCTTACCGCAGTGGCGCAGCGGCCTAAACTCGCACCCTATATCGATACCATGCAGGCGCGACTGGCGAGTGATCTGCAGGTCGAACCGGCCAGGGTCAATGTGAAGGCAACCACTACCGAAGGCATGGGATTCACGGGGCGGGGTGAGGGCATCGCAGCCTATGCCGTAGCGCTGCTGGTGGAGGGATCAGCGTGACCGGCCAGACCTGGCAACGACTCGATGAGATGCCGTTTGCACACGGCGGGCCGGTGGGGGCCGGCCTGATTCGCGGCTCGGCGGAGGATTTTCAGGTGGAGGAGGTCCTCGGCTTCTCTCCGGATGGTGAGGGCGAACATGTATTGATCCAGCTGCGCAAACGGGACACCAACACTGTCTGGCTGTCGCGCCAGCTGGCAAAGTTTGCCGATGTGCCTGCCAGGGATGTGAGTTACGCGGGCCTTAAAGACCGGCATGCAGTGACGACCCAGTGGTTTTCCGTGCGCTTGGCCGGTCGGTCGGAACCCGACTGGGAGGCGTTTAACTCTGAGTTGGTCGAAGTACTTGTCCACGAGCGGCATCGCAGGAAGCTTAAACAGGGCGCCCTGCGGGGCAACCGTTTTCGCCTCTTGGTGCGCGGGATTGATGCCGATACAGAGTTGTTGGAACAGCGTCTGCGGCAGCTTCGGGCGCTGGGTTTTCCTAACTACTTTGGAACACAGCGATTTGGTCACGACTACGGCAATCTGGCACAGGCCGACCTGTTTTTTTCCGGTCAAAGCGGACGAATCGACCGTAAACTGCGCGGGTTGTTGATCTCCGCAGTAAGGTCGCAACTATTCAATCAGGTACTGGCAGAGCGCATTCGTCGGCAGGATTGGGATCGAATTCTGCCCGGAGAACGTGCTTCGCTGGATGGCTCCCGCTCCGGGTTTAACGTGGAGGAGATCGATGAAGAGATCCAGCGTCGCTGCCATGAGAAGGATATCCACCCCAGCGGCCCTCTCTGGGGGCGGGGTCGATTGCCGGTCGAAGGGGAAGTTCTGGCGCTCGAAGAGCAGGTATTGGCCCCCTTTGCTGAATGGCGCAACAGTCTGGAACACGTTGGATTGGAGCAGGACCGCCGTGCCCTGCGGATCGGTGTGGATGGTCTGGAGTGGGCGTTTTCCGAATCGGGTGTATTACAGTTGAGCTTTTCTCTTCCGGCAGGCTGCTATGCGACGGTAATGTTGCGGGAGCTGCTGCGGGTCAGTGAGCCTTCTCTATTCCGGAATAGCAAATAGGTTATCGGCTTTGCTGGCCGGCTGTAGTATCGGTGGGAAAGGGTCCGATGTAGCCCGTAATCGAAGCTGCATCCAGTGGATGTTGGATCACGCTGAAAAGATAATCCCAGCCGTTGACGTCGGGGAAATGGTAGGCGCCGGTGATCTCTGCGCCGAGCGGGGCGGTTTGGATGCGGGTCAGTTCTCCACTGCTGACCTGGTAGCCCCAGAGCGCATTGTTGCGGTGGCCTTTAGAGGAATCCTCGGCAATGATCAGGGTGTCCTGACCCTGGATGAAGGTCAGGTTATCGGGGTTGGCGATGCCGGCGGTATCGCAACGATTATCCGGGTCGCCGTTGACTGGACGCCCGGTCACCAGCGCCCGCATGTTGTGGGCCACATACGCTTCGTCCAGTTCCAGAGTGTAGACGGCACCACAGGGATTGTAGGGCAGGCGGATATGGTTGGGACCACCCCGGTCCCACCGGTCGTTGGGAAGATTTTTCTTTCGGTTGTCCTCCATCCCTTTCGATAGCGATGTCATGGCGACATAAAGTCGGTTGGTTGCCGAATCGTAGGTCACCCCCTCCATCTTGCTGAATTCAGTGGTCGCCCCCAATAGGGCCGCGTAACGGCGGCTCTCCAAGCGGGACGCGACCTGTGCCATGCCTGGCCGGAGCCGCAGACACTCGTGTTGCCAGCGGGTATTGATGGCCCGGTAACCGTTGGGGCATTCGTTACCCAGACCGGGATGGCTATAGCGGAATATCTCATCAAAATCGATGCGCCGGTCGATCTGCTTTTTTATCGTCGCATCATCGGCATGTCCCAGTGGAATCCAGTCCAGTTTTGCGCTGCCCCCATTGCTACGGCTGGTCTGGATCCAGCGTGCGGCGAAGAGCCTCCCGCTGGAGAGGTCTCCGGCCCGGTCGGCCACAAAGCGGAACAGTGCGGTGTTGTTGCCGTCATCGGTGATATAGACGGTTTTGCGGTCGGGCATCACGATGCCGGCTTCCGGGGAGAAACGCCCCATCGCGTAGTGCCGGGTGAGTTGGACCTGATCGAACGAGTCGACGCGGGCCTCCAGTTGCCAGCCGTAGTCGTAGGGGTTGAGTTGAGCCGGATCTCCACCCGTATAGCTGGCCATCGACTGATAGGAACGATCGGGAATGTCATCGACGACCGCTGCGTTGGGTTCGTACTCCTCCGATGCGAGGTGTGTGCTCCAGGGCGTGACACTGCCTGCACAGAGATTCCAGGCCCCGTTGAGTGGCGACAGATCGAGTGGCCGGGTGCGTTTTACCTTCAGAAGACCGGTTTCGGCACTCTGCTGGAGTTCGCTGAGATAGATTCCAGCGGGCATGTCTTCGAATTGAGAGAGCAGGAAAATTTGCCCGTCTACCTGCAACAGGGAGGAGAAGTCGTTGCTGTTGGAAATTCGTGGGCTGCCATCCTCTTTTTTCAGAGGCTGGCCGCGAGAGTCGTACAGCAGGCCGAAGGTCTCATCACCAAAACGATCCCCATTGCGGAAGAGCGGGTGATAGCTGATGGCAACTGTCTCTTCCCCCAAGTCGACCGCTGGAGAGGTGCGGGTCAGTTGTTGTGCCTCCGCTGTCACAGGTAGCGGAATAGTGTGAAAATGCAGCTTTGGGGCAGCCAGAGAGGGGCGCGTTATGCAGAACCAGCAGGACAATCCCGCCAGAAACCACCGCCTTAAAGATTTCAGCCGCAAAGATGTCATCGCCGGTTTTTTTTTGGATTGCGCAGCAGAACATAGACGGCGCCGGTGCCGCCGTCGCGCTGGGTGGCGGAGCTGAAGGCAAGTACATCCTCGCGCTGACGCAGCCAGAGGTTGATCTTCTGTTTCAGCACCGGCTGGCGGTCCTCAGAGCCATAACCCTTGCCGTGGATGATGCGGGCGCAACGGATATGCCGTTGCTGACACTCGGTCAGGAAGATCCCCAGATTCTCCCGCGCATAAGCGACGGTAAGTCCGTGCAGATCGAGTTCAAGGCCGATTTCGAACCGTCCCCGGCGCAGATCGCGGATCACACGATCCTGTACCCCCGGACGGCTGAACAGCAGTTCATCGGTGGCTTCGATCTCGGTGTCGGAGTAGTGGTCGGTAGCGGAAAAACCGTCGTCATCCTCATCTTCCAGATCAAGGGGTCTGGGAGGTAGACGCTTCTTATACGGTTCGGTCCTGTCCTGGGGAAGCGGACTGGTATCGTCCAGCGAATCCCGAAACAGATTTGACTCCTCTTTCTGGTTGGATTTTTTACCCATGATCTCAGTTGTCAGTGCGTCAGGTCCTAGGAGGCTGTCGGGTTTATCCGTTTGATGCGAAAATCACTGGGGGCGAATCAAATCAGTTTATCGAACGAGGCGAATAGTGGACCTATTTAACGAGTTCGAGAAGCTGAGTTGATCGTCATCCAGGGATTTGCAGCCAAACAGTGTTAAACCCGACAGTCTCCCAGTGTAGGGAGGAATCCGCCCTTTCTCAAACCGGCTGCCCTACCTGAGCGGTTTTATCAGATACTCCAGACCGTTGATCTTTATCTCCAAAGTCAGCTGCATCAACATACCGAGTCGACCCGGTGGAAATCCTTTGCCTGAAAACCAGAGCAGATAGGGCTCAGGCAGGTCAATGAGTGGTCGGCCCTTGTATTTGCCGAAAGGCATCTGCATGCTTGCAACTGAGATAAGATCCTCTTTTTCAAACAGGGTGGTAGTCATTGATGTTCGGTTTCCTGAAAGATAAACCTGTCCTCGACGAAACGTCGATCGAGTGGCTGTTTAGCCTCTATGCCTGGGCACTGAGAAATTTTGATGCCGGGGTTTTTTACCACGAAACGATCCTGGTTGTACCCTCTAACGAGCATTTTCCCGGCAGGGAGAGCTCGCTTCATGGGATGGCGAATCTGATTTTCGAACAGGCCAAGGGATATGCGGGGATGGCGCATTGGCCAACCCGGCTGATCGATCAGAGTAGCTGCCACATCATGGCGCCGCCAAAGCTGCAGATCGGGGGCGCTCTGCGCGGGTTACAGGGTAGTGTTCCCGATTCCGTCGATGAGGTGAACCGATTGACCATCACCTACGATCCCGCCCTGGTGAACAATCCCGAAGCGCTTATCGCCACATACGCCCATATGCTGGCCCACTACCTGGGGTCTGCCGCCCAGGAGCCACCGCCGGGTGGGGAGCAGAACTGGCCCCACTGCACTGAGGTGCTTGCGGTGTTCCTGGGATTTGGACTGATGTTTGCCAATAGTGCCTCTCGTTTTAAGGTCAGTTCATGCGGCAGTTGTGGCGGTGCTCAGGCAGAGCGCTCCAACTATCTGTCTCAATTCGATATTACCTACGCGCTGGCGATGTTTGCGGTCTTGAAAGAGATGCCTGACAAGGTGGTGCTGCGCCACCTCAAGAAATCTCTGCGGAGCTATTACAAACAGGTGGCGAGGGATGTTCGGAGACGGGAGGAGATGTTGTCGCGGCTACGCGGTATCGGTGTCTGAAGTGTGGAATTAAAGGGTTCGAATGCGGCGGGTGATGCGTTTATAAATTAAGGTGTTACCGCAGGCTATTTCCAGTATATTTACCCTCCAATATGAAGATCCTGCTGAGCAATGACGATGGCTATCAGGCGCCCGGGCTGCAGGCGCTGGCAGAACGTCTTTCCGAATTGGGAGAGATTCTGGTAGTGGCGCCCGAGCGGGACCGTAGCGGTGCCAGCAACTCTCTCACCCTCGATCACCCATTGCGCCCGCGAACCATGGACAATGGTTTTATCCGTGTCGATGGCACGCCGACGGATTGTGTGCATCTTGCCATCACTGGTTTGCTGGATGAAGAGCCGGACATCGTGGTGTCGGGGATTAATTCCGGTGCCAATATGGGGGATGACGTGCTCTATTCAGGCACTGTGGCGGCGGCAACCGAAGGGCGTTTTCTCGGTCTGCCGGCTGTTGCTGTCTCGATGAACTCCCATGACCCTGAACACTATGAGACCGGAGCGCAGGTGGCGCTGGAACTGGTGCAGCGACTTTGCGAGAAACCGCTCACAACGGATGTGATCCTCAACGTGAATGTACCGGATCTGCCCTATGACTCGTTACAGGGTTTTCGCACCACCCGGCTTGGTCACCGCCACAAGGCGGAGCCCGTGGTGAAGACCGAGGATCCCCGTGGCAAGACTATCTACTGGGTCGGACCCGCTGGTGCGGAGCAGGATGCAGGGCCAGGAACAGATTTTCATGCAGTGCGGGAGGGTTTTGTTTCGGTCACCCCTCTGCAGGTGGATCTGACCCGGCATGACGCCTTGGACAGCATCAAAGACTGGCTGGTGCAGACGTGATGCGTCCCGAGCATCAGGGTATAGGTATGACCTCCCCACGTACCCGGGAGCGCCTGATTCAACGCCTCAGGCAGAACGGTATCCACGATCTGCGTGTCCTCGAAGCGATGCGCAATACGCCGCGGCACATCTTCGTCGACGAAGCCCTGGCCAGCCGGGCCTACGAAGATACTGCGCTCCCGATCGGCCATGGCCAGACCATATCACAGCCCTACATTGTGGCCCGCATGACGGAAGCCCTGTTGGAGGGTGGAGAGATGGATAAGGTGCTTGAGATCGGGACCGGATCGGGTTATCAATGTGCGATTCTTGCACAGCTGGTATCCCGTGTGCACAGCGTTGAACGAATCGGCGCCTTGCAGGAGCGCGCCCGGATACGGCTACGTGATATGGGTTTGCGCAATATTCGCCTGAAACACAGTGATGGCGGTATCGGCCTGCAGGAGTATGCCCCTTTTGACGGTATCCTGGTCACCGCCGCGCCCGAGGGTATCCCCCGTGCTCTGCTGGATCAGCTTAATCCTGGCGGGCGTCTGGTATTGCCGAGCAAATCAGAAGGTCGACAGATCTTGTTACGGGTGACCCGTACGTCACGCGGTTTTGAACAGGAACAACTCGAAGCGGTCAACTTCGTACCCTTGCAAGGAGGGGTGCTTTAATGCGTCTATTCTCGTCCCTTTACAGTCGCACCATGCAGTGGTCGCGCCATCCTCATGCGCCGCGCTATCTGGCAGGCCTGAGTTTTGCTGAGTCTTCGTTCTTCCCTATCCCCCCCGACGTGATGTTGGCCCCGATGACGTTGGCGAACCCTGCGCGCGCCTGGTATTTTGCCGCGCTGACTACCGTTGCATCAGTGCTGGGGGGGCTGCTGGGCTATGCCATCGGCGTCTTTTTCTTCGACCTGCTGGAACCCCACCTGCACGACCTGGGGTATTGGGATCGCTATCTGCAGGCCAAGGTCTGGTTCGGCGAATGGGGATTCTGGGCGATATTTTTGGCGGGTTTTTCGCCGATCCCCTACAAGATTTTTACCATTACGGCGGGGGTCATCTCCATGCCGCTGCTGCCGTTTACCCTGGCGTCTCTGATTGGCCGTGGAGCCCGTTTTTTTCTGGTGGCCGCTCTGATGGCCTGGGGCGGTGAGCGCATGGAGGCGGCACTGCACAGGTATATCGACCGAATTGGTTGGGCGCTGGTGGTGGTGTTTATTGTTGCCCTTGTGCTCCTGAAGGGGTAGCCAGGCTCACTATTGGAGGCAAGGCGTCACATTGAAACCGCTCAGAATCAGCTTGTCCAAATGGATGACGGATGGTCTGTTGGTGATCGGTTTTGCCTGGCTGGCAGGAGGGTTGACGGCCTGTGGCTCCACCAGTGGGGGTGCGCCGGTCTCCAGTCGTACTGCGGAACACAAAGTTGTAAAAACTACCGGATACTACAAGATCCGGCCTGGAGATACGCTCTACGCGATCGCTTGGCGACAGGGCCTGGACTATCATCGGTTGGCGGCATGGAACGGTATCAGAGGTCCGAAATACCGTATCTATCCGGGTCAGAGGCTGCGCCTGACACGACCTCCAAGCAGAAATACGGCGCCTGCTAAGCCCAAGAGATCGCAAAGCCAGCCCAAGGTAACCCCAGCAAAGAAGAGGGTGAAGGTAGAGCCAATTGTGCCAAAACAGGCCAAAATGGGAACGGCGCCAAAGATCGGCAAAGAATCGGTCAAGTTAAGCTGGCGCTGGCCGACAAATGGCAGAGTGGTGCAGACTTACTCCTCCAGGGACCGGAACCGCAAAGGAATTCGCATTAGTGGCCACCCCGGCCAGCCGGTGAAAGCGGCGGAAGCGGGCAGGGTGGTCTATAGCGGCAGTGGACTTGTCGGCTATGGAAACCTTATTATCATCAAACATAATAAAAAATTTCTAAGTGCCTATGGGTACAATCGAAAACTCCTCGTAAAAGAGGGGGACAAAGTGGCAAGAGGCGACCGTATTGCGGCTATGGGATTGCCTCGAAAGGGAGCGGAACCCCTACTGCATTTTGAGATCAGAAAACAGGGTAAGCCGGTGAATCCCTTGGGACTTTTGCCACGCAACCGATAGTCGATGTCTGAGTGGAGGACGATGGATGAGCGAAGGTGGGAGCGATGAGACGGCGCTGATGGACGAACCCAATGATGCAAAGACGGCTGGCGAAGGCCCGGTGTCAAGCGACAAACCTGAAGTCTCCTCCGCACCGGAGACAGTCAAGGCGCTGAAGAAACCCAAAGCACCTGCTGGGCGGGAGCCCAATGATGCGCAGATGGATGCCACCCGGCTCTATCTCAACGAGATAGGCATCTCCAAGTTGTTGACGGCGGAAGAGGAGGTCTACTTCTCCCGATTGGCCCAAAAGGGGGATCACTCTGCCCGCCAGCGCATGATCGAAAGCAATCTCCGGCTGGTGGTGAAGATTGCCCGCCGTTATATGAATCGCGGTCTGGCGCTGCTGGATCTGATTGAAGAGGGGAATCTCGGGTTGATCCGCGCGGTGGAGAAATTTGATCCTGAACGGGGCTTTCGCTTCTCCACCTATGCTACCTGGTGGATACGTCAGACCATTGAGCGTGCGATCATGAATCAGACCCGCACCATTCGCCTCCCCATCCATGTGGTCAAAGAGATCAATGTCTATCTGCGGGCTGCGCGAAAATTGGCGCAGACCCTTGATCACGAGCCCTCATCAGAAGAGATCGCGGATCTGCTCGACAGGCCCATCGGTGAGGTCAAACGTATGCTCGGACTCAATGAGCGGGTGACCTCTGTCGACACCCCCTACGGAAAAGATGCGGATAAACCGTTGCTGGATACCATCCCCGATGAACGGGCCAGTGATCCCACAGTCGATATTCAGAATGATGGATTAAATGCCAATCTGGACAGATGGTTGGAGAAACTTAATGATAAGCAGCGCGAAGTTGTCGAGCGGCGTTTTGGGCTGCATGGTTACGAGAACTCCACACTTGAGCAGGTGGCGAACGAGTTGGGTGTGACTCGTGAACGGGTGCGGCAGATTCAGATGGATGCCTTGCGGCGTTTAAGGGATATTCTGGAACGTGACGGTTTTTCCGTGGATACTATATTTAAGTAGGAACCTACGGCGGAAACCTTATTTTGAACAGTGTCTCTCCATGTGTTTGCCGGACTCAGCAGTGTTTGGCGGAAAGCCCACTCGAAGTGGAGTGCGATGCCTGCGGCCTTGATCCCATCTGTCAGGTGCTTGATTATGCCGAGGTGGGCAGCGGGGTGCCCGAGGGCGTCCTGTTGCGCCGGCAGCCGGTGGCCAGAGGTGAGACACTGTTTCAAGCCAACGGGGTCTTCAGCTCCATCTATGCAATCAAATCCGGCTCCTTTAAGACTTTTATTCCCTCCCCTGGGGGTGGCGATCGGGTGATCGGTTTCCATCAGCCTGGCGAGTTGATCGGCGTCGAGGCGGTCTCCAGCGGCAGCTACCCCTGCACGGCGCGGGCGCTGGAACCCAGTAGTGTATGCGAACTGCGGATTTCCCGATTACCGGAGGCGGGTCGTCCCAATGAGGTCGTCCAGCAGGCGCTGATCCAATTGCTCGGCAGCGAAGTGGCCTTCAGCCATATTGTCACCACCGCGCTGATTCAACAGAATGGCGAGCAACGACTGGCTGCGTTTCTACTGAATATCTCCCACCGCCGTTTAGAGCGTGGATTGCCGGAGAGCGAATTCAACCTGCAGATGTCCCGCGCCGATATCGCCAACTACCTCGGCTTGGCCAGCGAGACGGTAAGTCGACTGTTGACCCGGTTTCAGAATCATGGGTTGATTACCCTGCGGCGAAAGCAGGTTCTGCTTCGGGACCACCTCGGGCTGATGTCGATCATAGAGCCCAACTAAAGTCATTCTTTCCTCTTGCCGGCAGGCTTGTTTTTTGTGTAATGACACAAAAAACATACGGAAATTCAATTAGTTTATTAATGATTCCTTTGTCTTGGATCAATCAAATAATAATAAAAAATTTAATGTTAGGATAATCAACGACTAAGAATGCTATACGGCGGCCTTGATCGATGCATTGGATCTTGACATTTATCAGGATTGAGAGTGAGATATGCCACGCCTCATTGTGTGATTTCACATAGTGGGCGATTGGGGTTTCCCGAAAATTCACGCAACGTTCAATAATCTGTAAAGAGGGGGGTTCATGGACGCCGTAGCAGAACAGAAGTACAACTATGCCGTTGTGCGATGGTTCACCGTCATGGCAGTAGTCTACCTGGTGGTGGGCACTCTGGCAGGGACATACATCGCCTCAGAACTGGCATGGCCGTTTCTGAACTTTGATATTCCGTATCTCACATTTGGACGCTTGCGTCCGCTCCACACCAACGCAGTCATCTTCGCCTTTGGCGGGTGTGCGTTGATGGCAACGTCTTACTACAGCGTTCAGCGCACCTGCGGTGTTCGTCTGTGGAGTGACAAACTGGGTTGGTTTGTCTTCTGGGGTTGGAACCTGGTCATCGTCGCCGCTGTCATCACTCTGCCCCTGGGTATCACCCAGGCTAAAGAGTATGCTGAGCTGGAGTGGCCGATTGATCTTCTCATTGCCGTGGTCTGGCTCGCCTATACGTTCAACTTCATCATGACCCTGGCGACGCGGAAGAGTTCTCACATCTACGTCTCCAACTGGTTCTTCCTGGGCATGATGGTGATGATCACCTATCTGCATGTGGTCAACAGCATGGCTATTCCCGTCAGCCTGTTCAAATCCTACTCACTGTTCGCCGGCGTACAGGACGCCATGATCCAGTGGTGGTGGGGTCATAATGCGGTGGGTTTCTACCTGACTGCCGGTTTTCTGGGCATCATGTACTACTTCGTGCCCAAGCAGGCGGGCCGTCCGGTCTACTCCTATCGTCTGTCAGTGATCCATTTCTGGGCGCTGATGTTCGGTTATGTCTGGCTGGGTGCGCATCATCTGCAATACACCGCTCTGCCTGACTGGACCGGTTCTCTGGGAGCGGCTGTCTCCATCGCAATGATCATCCCTTCCTGGGGCGGTGCAGTGAACGGCATGATGACCCTCTCCGGTGCATGGGACAAACTGCGTACTGACTATGTCCTGCGCTTCCTGATCGTGTCCCTGGCCTTTTACGCCATGTCGACCTTCGAAGGTCCGATCATGTCGATCAAGACGGTTAATGCTCTCTCCCACTATACAGACTGGACTGTTGGTCACGTTCACTCAGGTGCGTTGGGCTGGGTTGCCATGGTTGCCATCGGCGCCATCTACCACATGATGACCCGTACCTTCCACACCGAAATGTGGTCTACCAAGTTGATCAACGCTCACTTCTGGACTGCTACCATCGGTACCGTGGTCTATGTGGTGGCTATGTGGGTATCCGGCATCATGCAGGGTCTGATGTGGCGTGCTTATGACGAATACGGCACCTTGGCCTACACCTTCGCAGAATCTGTTGAAGCGATGCATCCCTATTACGCAATGCGTGCCATTGGCGGCATGATCTTCGTGACAGGTGCCGTGCTGATGCTTATCAACGTGCTGATGACGGTCCGCAAGGCCGCCAGCGAAGGCAGTATACGTGCGGCTTCCACAGCTGCCGTTAGCGCTTAATTGAGGGGGTTTGTCAAAATGGCGAATAATAATGAAACAGTCGGTTTTCAGGAGAAGATGGAAAAAAACGTCTGGATGTTCCTGTTCTTCCTGGCTCTTGCACTGTCCGTCGGTGGTCTCGTGGAGATCGTTCCGCTGTTCCTGATGGATGATACATACGAGCACAACAAGGCGCCTGAGCTTGTCTGGCAGCGCCAAGCAGGCCAGACCCTGGCTGATCACAAGCCGGGTGACGGGATGCGTCCGTATACCGCTCTTGAACTTGCGGGTCGTGACATCTATCAGCGGGAAGGGTGCTATCTCTGCCACTCCCAGATGATTCGTCCGTTCCGTGATGAGAAGGAGCGTTATGGTCACTACTCGCTGGCTTCTGAGTCGATGTACGACCATCCGTTCCAGTGGGGCTCCAAGCGTACCGGTCCTGACTTTGCCCGTCTCGGCGGCAAATACTCCGATGACTGGCACCGCAAGCATCTGCGTGCGCCTCGCTCGGTTGTGCCTGAGTCTGTCATGCCTAACTATCCCTGGTTCCAGGAGAACTCAGTGGAGGGTGTGGACATGGAGATCCGGTTTAGCGTCATGAGGCTGATGGGTGTTCCTTATACTGATGAGGACATCTCCAGCGCAAATGCTGAACTGGCGGGCAAGAGCGAGGAAGACGCGATGGTTGCCTACCTTCAGGTATTGGGCACCATGGCCAAGCTGGACGATAGCAAGGCTTATCGTGAATAGTTTGGCTGAGTACTTTCATACCGATTGGGAGGCAATGACCACCAATGACTGGGTAGGCCTGGTTATGACGGTGGTTACTTTCCTCCTGATGGTAGGTCTGTATTTCTACGCATTACGTCCAAAAAATCGGGATAGGCTGGAGAAGAACCGGTTTATCCCGATGGATGAAGATCGAATAGATAGCGGAGATAAAAATGGCGGATAACAATCCATATCCGGGTGAAAACAATACCGGACATATCTGGGATGACAACATTCGAGAACTTGATAACCCAGTGCCAGGCTGGTGGATGATAGCCTTCTGGGCCTCCATCATCTTTTTCTTTGGTTATGGTGTGCTCTATCCCATGTACCCGATCGGCCAGAAGCCGACTCAGGGTGTTTTGGGCTGGACCCAAATCAAGGAGTACCAGGAAGGTCTTGATGAGGTCATGGCGGTTCGTGCCGAGTTTGAAAATCAGCTGAAGGAGATGACTGCGCAAGAGATCCTGGCCAATCCTGGGCTGGCTGACTACACCGAGGCTTCCGTCAGGGTGCTGTTTGGTGACAACTGCGCGCCATGCCACGGCGGCGGTGGTCAGGGTGGTCCAGGCTACCCTGTTCTGGCTGATGATGACTGGCTTTTCGGCGGTACTGTCGAAACTATCCAGCAGACCATCACCATGGGTCGGAAAGGTATCATGACTGCACACGGCAAGATCCTTTCCGATGCAGAAGCCGATAAACTTGTTGATGCGATCGTGGCGGGTGACCCCCAGTCGGATCCTAACTTCCTGCAGAAGGGCTGCATCGCCTGTCACGGCATGGATGGTAAAGGTATGCAGATGTTGGGTTCGGCTAACCTGACTGATGGCATCTACCGCTTCGTTCCGGGAGAAGGCCAGTCCATCAAGGACAGCGTCAAGCAGACCATTCTGCATGGTGTCAACGATGTGACTGATCCGCAGACCCGTGAGGCGGTAATGCCTTCATTTGGTGATCGTCTGTCAAAAGACGAGATCAAAAAACTGGCCGTCTTCGTCTACAAGTTCGGCGGCGGTCAGTAGTAAGGGCCTTGTTTCCTTGTAAGCGCGCGTGACGGTGTATTCCGTCACGCGCGGCAATAATTTAAGGGGTATGTTATGCATTGGGATGCGGTAACGATAGGTTCGATTGTTGCGGTGGTGATCTGTATTGTGATCTTTGTTTTTGTCATTATTAAGGTCGGCGCCTTGATGAAGAGTGATGCGGAGAAACACAAACAGTAATAATCGGTGATTGTTTAGTTAGAGAAGGGGGGATTAATCCCCCCTTTTTTTTGGGTATGTATCGTAGTTCATCGTAGGCATAGATAAACACCATTGTTGTATCCGTTTTGACAAATCGCATTGGTTCATGTGCTAGTTTTAAGAATAATGTTACGTAGAATCCTGCGACGACAAATATTTTAACGTGAGGTATCCACCTTGAGCGCCGAACAGAAATCCCCCCAACAGTCTGCGATAGATGAACTCTACGATGAGGCGGAACACTGGAATCTGAATACCGGTGAGGAGACCATTCATGCGAAACGCATGGGTGGTACCTGGCGAAAAATAAAATGGCTGTCAGCCTCGGTTTGGATCCTTTTATTTATCGTTCCCTATCTCAGAATTGGTGATCGTCAGGCGATTCTTTTTGATATCCCCAACCGTCAGTTCCACATCCTGAATATGACGATCCTGCCACAGGATTTCTGGATGCTCTCTCTGCTGCTCTTGTTTTTCGCTTTACTGCTGGCAGTTTCAACCGCATTGGTAGGGCGGGTCTATTGTGGATATTTCTGCTTTCAGACTGTTTGGACCGATGTCTTTACCTGGCTGGACGAGAAACTGGAAGGTACACCGCCGAAGCGCCGGAAACTGGACAAGGCTAAACTGGACTTCACCAAATTCCGTATCAAGTTCACCAAGCATTTTATCTGGTTGTTGATCTCTGTGTTGACCGGTATCAGTTTTGTTGCCTGGTTTTATGACGCATATGATCTCTGGTCGGATATTTTTAGCCTGCAAGCGGGATCTACGGCATACGGTACCATCGCACTTTTTACTGCGGGCACCTATGTACTGGCTGGTTATATGCGCGAACAGGCCTGTTTCTGGCTCTGTCCCTATGCCCGTATTCAGGGCGTTATGGTGGACAATACCACCTTGGTTCCCACTTACGATTTCAAACGGGGTGAGCCTCGTGGTCGAATTGTAAAAGGGCAGTCCGAGGATGAGCGTACTACCGGCGACTGCGTCGATTGTAAGCAGTGCATTGCAGTCTGTCCCACTGGAGTCGATATTCGTCACGGTCAGCAGGAGGGCTGTATTACCTGCGGTCTGTGTATCGATGCCTGCGACCTGGTTATGGAAAAAATTGACCGGCCCAAGGGCCTTATTCGCTACGAATCCCTTGATGTGCTTGAAGGCGGCGAGAATCGTCCGCTGTTCAAACGTCCACGTGTTTGGGTTTATGGATTGATCATGTCAGTCGCTCTGGCCGGAATCGGCTATGGACTTAGCACGCTCGATGCGTTGGAACTGAAGGTGATCCATGCCAGGCAGCCGCTCTTCGTGCTGCTGAGCACCGGTTCGATTCAGAACAAATACACCCTGAAAGTGCTCAACAAGATGACCAAGGATGTGCCGGTGACGATTACTGCAACCGGGCCTGAGGGACTGATTCTCGTTGATGCTGACGGCATTATCGCCAAGCACGGCAAGGTAACGCCGAGAACGGTGTTTTTGCGGGTTCCCAAGTCGAATCTGAAAGGGGAAAATACCCCGATCATCTTCCAGGTCGAGGGTGAAATGAGTGGTGAGGTGTTCATGGGCACACGTATGAGTGTCTTTATCGGACCAAAGTACTGATATAATCCCTGTCGCATGGAGGGGGTGGGCTGAGAAGTCCGCCCCTTTACTATTTGTGGTTTTGGCCTCTTAACGATTTGATTTGATGAATATGGCAAACAAAAATTCTGCTTGGAGAAGTCCCTGGGTCATCGGCTGGGTGGCTATGGTGGCCATCTTTTTTACCATGAACTTGATCATGATCTTTTTGGCAGTGAATAATGAGTCCGGGCTGGTCGTAGAAGATTTCTATGAGCGTGGCCAGGATTATGAAAAGAACATGCTCAAGCGTCAGGCACGGGATCCCGGTTGGCAGATGGAAGTGCAGTTGCCAAAAAAGATCGAGATCAATCAGTCTGTCCTCTGCCGTTTCGTGGTGAAAGACAAGACGGGGAAGGCGGTAACGCCAGACGCGGTTATCCTTTATGTCTATCGTCCTTCCAGCGTCAAGCAGGATTTCTCCCTACCGATGAAAGCGGTTGAGCCCGGCGTCTACGAAACCCAGGTGGCTTTCCCGCTTATCGGCGCTTGGGATATGCTCGTCAGCGCCAAACTTGGCGAAGATGAATACAATACCCCTAAACGTGTCGGGGTTGGTATCGACTGGCAACCCTGAGTCGTATCATGACAGAGTTGAGCGCGGAGCGGCACTGCTTCCACTGTAACCTGCCGGTCCCCCCGGCGGATGAGATCATTGCCGAGATCGAGGATGAGCAGCAACATTTCTGCTGTAATGGCTGCAAGTCGGTCTGTGAAGCGATCTATCAGGCAGGACTCGAAGGTTTCTACCAGCGAACCCCGGAAGATGCGTCACTGGCGCCGCCGCCGGATATTCCCAAGGAACTTGCGCTCTACGATCTGGATGAAGTTCAGGAAGAGTTCGTCGGTGATTTGGGCGAGGCCCGGGATATCCATCTCCTGGTGGAGGGGATTCACTGCGCTGCCTGCGTCTGGCTCATCGAACATAGCCTCAACGCCATGTCCGGCATTATCGAGGCGCGGGTCAATCTCTCGGGCAAGCGGCTGCATGTCAAATGGCACAACGGACAGGTCGCGCTCTCAGCCATCATCAGCCGCTTGGGGCAGATCGGTTATGCAGCGGTGCCCTATGATCCTGAGGTTGCCGAGGGCAAGCTGAAGCAGCAGAACCGCAACCTGTTGTATCGGATGGCATTTGCCGGCTTCGGCATGATGAATCTGATGTGGATCTCCATTGCGCTCTATTCCGGAGCGGATGAGGGAGAGTTCCGCGGTCTGTTTCACTGGGTCGGCTTTATGCTGGCAACCCCGGTACTGCTCTATTCAGGCTTTCCGTTTTTCAAGGGTGCCTGGTCGGGAATAAAGAACTTTCACCTGGGCATGGACCTGCCTATCGCCATCGGCGCCGGCATCACCTACCTCTATTCAGTCTATGTTACCGTCACTGGGACTCAGACGGGTGAGGTTTACTACGATACTGTCGTCAACTTTCTTTTCGTCATTCTGGTGGGACGCTATCTGGAGGCGATCTCCAAACGGCAGGCAGTGGCGGCGACCCAGCGTCTGCTCGACCTGCAACCGCGGGTGGCGACGGTCATCCGTGATGGTGAGGAGAAGATTGTACCGATCCGGGCTGTGGCCGTCGATGAGACGGTGCTCGTCAAACCGGGTGTGCGCATCCCCGTCGATGGCACGGTGATCGAAGGGCAGAGTGTTGTGGATGAGGCGATGCTGACTGGTGAAGCGCAGCCCGTACCCAAGAGGGTTGGGGCTTCCGTCTCCGCCGGTACCATCAACGGCCACGGAATGCTGCAGCTGAAGGTGGTCAGTTCACTGAAGGATACGGCGTTGGGGCGGATCATCCGCCTGGTGGAGGAGGCGCAGGCCTCGAAGGCGCCGATTCAGTGTATGGCGGACCGGATCGTCCCCTGGTTCGTTATGGTGACCCTGGGCCTAGCCACCGCCACCTTCCTCTGGTGGGTGGGGACCGACCTGGAGATCGCCCTGCTGGCCGCAACTTCCGTCTTGATCATCACCTGCCCCTGCGCTTTTGGCCTGGCCACCCCCATGTCGATCGCCGTCGCTTCGGGTCTGGGGGCGAAGTACGGCATTCTGGTCAGGAATGGCGAGGTACTGGAGACGCTCTCATCCATCAACCATGTTGTCTTCGATAAAACCGGTACCCTGACTGAGGGAAAAATGCCCGTTGTCTCGGTACAAATGGAGAGCTGTGAATGGCATGGAACCGATGGCGAGACAGTATCTGCCGAAATCGAAGCACTTATGACGAAGCTGGCGGCCCTGGAACGCTACTCAGAGCATCCCACGGCGCTGGCAATCTTGTCCTGGATCGAGTCACAGGGGTTGAACTTTCGCTCGATCACGACCGCGGACTTCGAGAACAGACCGGGATTTGGCATCCGCGGTCATGTGGAGGGCGCATTGCTGCTGGCCGGTAACAGTAGTTGGCTGCAAAATAATCGAATCGACTTGCAGGCTTCTCTGGAGCAGCGGGCAACAGAGATTGATCAACAGGGCATCAGTTTTATCCGGATTGCACTGGGTGGCAAAGAAGTGGCGTTGATCGGTATCGAGGATCGGATTCGTGAAGAGGCGCCTGCACTGATTCGCGATCTCAAGGCGGAGGGCATGGAAGTGACTCTGCTGAGCGGCGACCGGCGTCAGACGGCCGAGGCGATCGCCCGGCGTCTGGGGGGCATGGAGGTGATAGCTGAGGTGCTGCCTGAGGAGAAGGATCAGGTCATCCAATCGCTACAGGCAGGAGGGAGAAAGGTCGCCATGGTGGGCGATGGTGTAAACGATGCACCAGCGCTGGTGCGGGCTGACGTGGGGATCGCCATGGGGTCCGGCACGGATGTCTCTATCGCCAGTGCCGATATCGTTTTGATGAGCAATGAACTTGAAAAGGTTCGTCTGGCCGCCGGACTCTCGCGGCGGACCCTGAAAACCATCCGGCAGAATATTGGTATCTCCATTGTCTACAATCTCATTATGGTGCCGTTGGCGATGGCTGCAATCGTGACGCCCCTGGTGGCTGCGATCTCGATGCCCCTGAGTTCACTGGCAGTGATCGGGAACTCTGCCCGGATTCGCACCCTGTTCCGGGGCATCAAAGCCCGGTAAAATTAAACGGTCCTGTAACTATTTCAGTCAGCAGTCTGATGGGCGACTTGTCAGCGCAATGATGCAGGTGAGCTTGCGAACCGCATCATTCACGATCGATGCGGTTCGTTCCTCACCACATCCTACTCACTCTGATCTTTACGGAGCACGGTTATGGAAGTCATTTATGGTTTGATTCCGGGTATGATCCTGCTCGGTCTGGCGGCGGTTGCAGTACTCTTCTGGGCTGCCCGCAGTGGTCAGTTTGATGATCTGGAAGGTGAGGCCCACCGGATTCTTATGGATGATGATATTGTTGTTAAAAAGAAAAAACCAAAAACGATGATGCCCGATGCCGAAGATCAGGATAAGCATTGAAGCATACTGTTCCAGTTTCTTACGGAAAATCCTGAACATAACTTAGTCGTAGGCCGGTTCAAGCGCAGCGGAACCGGCAATCGCACTCAATAACGCCCGATCCGCTATGCTTGATCGCGCCTACGCAATGAACTTTCGTGTACAACCCCCATTGATACCAGCAGCAGGGGGTTATCTACGGCCTTGGCCTGTGTTGAAACCCGGCAACAACCGTCAGTTTACAACTCTCTCCTCTTTCGCGGCCTCGTTGAGTCGGTCGATCAATGCGTCGATCTCTTTTGGCGGCACATATTGAAAGATCTCTTTGCCCTCGGGATTCAGACCGATGCTCAACCCAATGTCGGGATAGATCCAGTGCACCACACCGGTTTCAGCTTCCGGAATCCTCTGTAGGGGTTCTCCAAAACGGCTGCTCAACAGTTCTGCTTCCAGGTTCGCCTGGGGAATATAGTTGATCAGTTTTATGGGAAAAGTTGCTACCAGAAGCTGATCTTCAGTGGCAATCTCCACCTTTCGGGTGATCTCAGTGGTGCGGCTGATGCGGCTGCCCCGATCATGGATCTGCTGCAGGATCTCTTCATCGCCCTCAAGCACCAGGACGAAATCGGCCTTAAGACCGCTGAGAAAGATACGCTCAAAGTAGGCTTCAATCTCAGGCTTTCCTCCTTTGGTGACAAACAAGCTGACCTTCCCCTGGTCACGCAGGATATCCCTGGCTTCCTGCAGAGTGCTGCTGCCAAGTTTCAAGCCGAATACCTCGGAACCACCTGCTCCATCCACCTTAATGTCCCAGGGTAGTTTGGGGTTGGGATCCGGTGCGCGTCCTCCAGGTAGGATCAGGGCAAGCGCCAATGCGACGAGGGTGAGGGAAAGCACCCACAAAAAGATCTTTTTTTCCATCGGATATGAACCTTGGGGTAATTGATAAAACACATCGTAGCGTGTGGAGTTCGGCGCTAAGATGAACAAATGTTCAGCAAAGTGGGGATTCTACAATGGGAAACGGTCTTTGGCTTATAACAATTCTCAAAGAACAGCCTTGGATTGGGTTGGTTGTCGGTTTCGCCCTCTTTCTGGCGCTGTTTGGACTGAAAAAATGGCTGTTCGCCAAGATGGATAGCAACAGAGAGTCTCCCTGAAGAGATGCATTTGGTTTCGTCTGGTGGTAACGTCTGTGGCTTTGTATCCCTGCCATTGACCCAGAGTCTGTTCAGATGAAATTCGAGATTGCCGAAGAAGTGGCCAGCAAGGCCAAGATTCCCCACGAAATTTTCCTTACCAATCTGATTGGCAACCATATCCTCTGGTTCGTGGCGGCCTTGGGTCTGGCCAACTCCTACTGGCAGCCTGTTGCAATGGTCCCCTTCATCTCCTTAGGTGTTCTGGCTTACACGATCTGGCGTGCGCGCCGCTCGAAGGCGATCGATGGCTGGTACGTGATGTGTCACTGGCAGATTTGTGCCGCCCGCAGTCGAATCTTCATCTACATGCTGTTGCTGGGGCTGATTGTATCTCTGTTGGGTTGGGCGGGTTATACCTACTTCGGCATGATGGAGGTGGCGGTCTACGCACTGATCGGTGGTATAGGCGGACTGCCGATCATGGTCACCGTGCTGGTGTTGATCCTGATGGAGTCAGATGCACTGCATCAGTCGATGTTGCACAAACTGCCGGATCGTCTGGTCGAGAAGTACCCGCCGCCGGATGATATCGTGGTAGTGGAAGAGGTCGTGTACGACCATTAGTTGGCGCTTAGTGCGTTATATCAGCAGGGCCGCTGCAACCCTGCGTCCCTCTGACATCAGAATATTATAGGTGCGGCAGGCTGCGGCGGTGGTCATCGACTCGACGCCGATGCCCAAGTCCGCCAGCGGTTGCAGAAGTGACGGCTGGGGGAATCGATGGGTGGCGCCGGTTCCCAGTAGCAGAAGTTCTGGCGCCAACTCAGCGATCTCCGAGAAATCCTCTCTGGTCAGGGTATCGAAGGAGTCCGGGCGCCAGTGTTCGATGATCTGCCTTGGTAGCAGAATCAGACTGTCGTGATAGTCTTTGCCGTTGATAGCGATCCGCCCATTTTCGTAGGCGTGGATCACATACCCCTGGGATTGATCATCCTGAGTAAATTTCATAGACAGAAGATACCGTATTCCTGAGGCTGAAAAAAGCACAGCTTCAGGGCAAGTTTATGTGCTGCGAAATTGATATTTCACTGTCTGTCGGTTACCTTTATCCCTTTTGCCGACTCTAAATAGAGCAGAGGTATTCGTGTCTACGTCCGAGATGGAAAAGTTCCGCAGAATCGAGCGGTTGCCGCCCTATGTGTTCGCCATTGTGAATGAACTCAAGGCAGCAGCGCGAGCGCGGGGCGAGGACATTATCGACTTCGGCATGGGCAACCCGGATCAGCCGACCCCTCAGCACATCGTCGACAAGCTCTGCGAGGCGGCCAATCGCAAGGATACCCACCGCTACTCCATGTCCAAGGGTATTCCACGGCTACGGCGGGCCATGAGTCGCTGGTACAAGAATCGTTACGACGTGGATCTCGATCCGGAGACCCAGGTCATCACCACTATCGGTTCCAAAGAGGGCCTGGCTCATCTGGCTTTGGCCTGCATGGGGCCGGGGGACTCGGTGCTGGTACCCAATCCGGCTTATCCGATCCACCCCTATGGATTCATCATCGCGGGTGCTGATGTACGCCATGTACCGATGATCGACGGTGTCGATTTTTTTGAGGAGTTGCAGCGCGCGATCAACGACTCCTGGCCCAAACCCAAGATGTTGGTGCTGAATTTTCCTGGTAATCCGACCACCCATTGTGTCGAACTCGATTTTTTCGAGAAGGTGGTGGAGATTGCCAAAGAGCATAATATCTGGGTGATCCATGATCTGGCCTATGCGGATATCGTCTTCGATGGTTACAAGGCGCCGTCGATACTGCAGATACCTGGCGCGGAAGAGATCGCGGTGGAGTTTTTCTCGCTCTCGAAGAGTTACAATATGCCCGGCTGGCGTGTTGGTTTTATGTGCGGTAACAAGACCCTGGTGGCAGCGCTTGCGCGCATCAAATCCTACCTCGATTATGGCACCTTCACCCCCATTCAGGTGGCGGCGATCGCTGCACTTGAGGGCCCCCAGGAAGCCGTGGAAGAGATACGCGATATGTATCAGAATCGGCGCGATACACTTTGTGATGGCCTCAATAATATCGGTTGGCAGGTGACTAAGCCCAAGGCGACCATGTTCGTCTGGGCGCCGATCCCTGAGTTTTATCGCCAGAAGTACAAGGATGAAGAGGGGGGTGTATCCCTTGCCTTCTCCAAGAAACTGCTGCAGGAGGCGAAGGTGGCGGTCTCTCCCGGTATTGGTTTTGGGGCGCATGGCGACGATCACGTACGCTTCGGGCTGATCGAAAACGAACATCGCACCCGTCAGGCGGTACGCGGCATTCGCGACATGTTTCGTCGTGATGGCCTTATCAGTAACTAAGGAGAAAAAACGTTGAATCCGGTCAAAGTTGGTTTGTTGGGGCTGGGCACTGTGGGTGGCGGCACGCTGAATGTGTTGACCCGCAATGCACAAGAGATTGCCCGTCGTGCCGGACGCGGTATCCAGATCACACATGCGGCAGCCAAGTCCTACGATCCAGAAGGTCTGCTCGGGCTGGATCGGGTCGAGGTCTGTGATGATGCCTTTGCGGTGGTGGACAATCCGGAGGTGGAGATCATCATCGAACTGATCGGGGGTTACTCCCCGGCCCGGGAACTGGTGCTCAAGGCGATCAAAAACGGCAAACATGTGGTAACCGCCAACAAGGCCCTGATCGCATTGCACGGCAATGAGATTTTCGCAGCGGCGCAGAAGCAGGGCGTCACCGTCGCCTTCGAGGCCGGTGTGGCTGGTGGTATTCCGATCATCAAGGCGGTGCGTGAAGGGTTGGCGGCTAACCGCATCGAGTGGATTGCCGGCATCATCAACGGCACCGGTAACTTCATTCTCACCGAGATGCGGGACAAGGGGCGTGATTTCGACGACGTGCTGAAAGAGGCTCAGGAGTTGGGTTATGCCGAGGCCGATCCCACCTTCGACGTGGAAGGCATAGATGCCGCCCATAAGCTGACTATCCTGGCATCCATCGCGTTCGGCGTACCGTTGCAGTTCGACAAGGTCTATACAGAAGGGATCGCCAGAATCGAACGGCAGGATGTGGAGTATGCGGAGGAGCTGGGATATCGCATCAAACATCTGGGCATGACCCGCAAGACAGAGACGGGTATCGAGCTGCGGGTTCATCCCACCATGATTCCCGAGCGGCGACTCATCGCCAATGTGGACGGTGTGATGAACGCCGTGTTGGTGATGGGTGATGCCGTGGGTCCGACCCTCTACTACGGCGCCGGTGCGGGCGCTGAACCGACTGCCTCGGCAGTGGTGGCGGATGTGGTGGACATCGTGCGCGCGCTCACCACCGATCCTGAGAACCGGGTGCCGCATCTGGCCTTCCAGCCCGATGAGCTTTCCGACCATCCGATTCTGCCGATGGAGGAGGTGCAGACCGCCTACTATCTGCGTATGACCGTGGATGACAAGCCGGGTGTGGTGGCGGCTATTGCCGGTATCCTCGGTGATGCTGGGATCAGCATCGAGGCGATCCAGCAGAAAGAGCCCGCAGAAGGGGAGACCCGCGTGCCGCTGGTGATGTTGAGCCATCGCGTGGAAGAGCGGCAGATGAATCAGGCCATCGAGTTGATTGAGGCCCTGGATGCCGTGGCCGGAGAAGTGATGCGCATTCGTGTGGAGCAGTTGGACGGCTGATTGGTGTAACGCCACGGCCTGCTACTGATGGCGGTAACCCTGCATCTGCTGATACCCGGTCTGCTCGGACCGATGCCGTCGTTCAAGGCGGCGGGGTGCGAGGTGGGTGTTCCGGCACTGGAACGGATTCTGGCACGCGCTGATCAGGAGAAGACGCCTGGACACGATCTGTCAACCACCCTGTTTTCCCTATTCGGCATGACGGCCCAGCCAGGCCGGGATCTGCCCGAGGGCGCGGTCAACCACCTTGGGAGCGGCGGCACCCCGGGTGAAACCTGCTGGCTGCGTGCCGATCCAGTACACCTGCGTCCGGATCGGGATCGCCTGCTGCTCTTCAACCCGGAGCTGCTCGATGTGGAACAGGCTGAGGCAGATGAGATTGCCGGCCTGATCAATGCGCATTTTGCCGAAGATGGTATTCGTCTGGAAACACCGTTACCGGCGCACTGGTATCTGCACCTGGAAAAATGTCCCGATCTGGTTACCTCAAGTTTGGAACAGGTGGTGGGTCGGAATATCGACTCTTTCCTGCCGAATGGCCCAGATGCAGCAAAATGGCGTGCCCTGAGCAACGAAATCCAGATGCTGCTCTTTAATGTGCCGTCGAATCAGCAGCGTGAAGCGGAGGGGAGACCGAGCATCAATGGTCTCTGGTTCTCCGGGGTGGGATTTCTACCCAGCCTGAAGAGTATTCCCTTTGAGCGGATCATTGGCGACGATCTCACCAGCAGGGGATTGGCGCTGCTGGCAGGTATGCAACCCCAAACGATCCCGGAAAATATTGCAGATGTCTGTCTTCCAGAAGGTGAGGCTTTGTTGACCGTCACCGATCTGCTGTCGCCGGTACTGAATGCAGATCCCTTTCGCTGGGTTGAGCAATTGGCCGCGTTGGAAAAGAAGTTGCAGCAGCTGACAGAATCGCTGAAAGCACGGAAAAATGCCCGAATCCACATCTACCCCTGCAATGGAAAACGCTACACTTTGCAGAAAAAACACCGCTATCGTTTTTGGCGGCGTAGCCGCCCACTGGCTGGATTTTTGGACAGGAATCAATAATGGGTGAACTGATCAATGGTATGCACCACGTCAGCCTGATTGTCGCCGATACATCCAGGGCGCTCGGCTTCTACCGCGACCTGTTGGGCCTCGAAGTGGATGGCGGCCGTCCCGATCTGGGCTATCCCGGCGTCTGGCTGCAGGTGGGCAGGCAACAGATCCACCTGCTGGAATTGCCCAATCCTGATCCCCTGGAAGGAAGACCTGAGCACGGTGGCAGAGATCGTCATCTGGCGCTGATTGTCAGCGATATCGACCGGTTGAAATCCCAACTCGATCAGGCGGGCATAACCTACACCGTAAGCCGCTCCGGAAGGCGGGCGCTCTTTTGTCGAGATCCCGACCAGAATGCCCTGGAGTTTGTCGAGACGCCTTTAGTCTGACGTTCCGGGGGATTCTGTCCCTCGAACCTGCAGCGCTCCATCGCGGCTACGGGTTCGCTGCCAATACAAGGCTCACCGAGACCCCATCCCCGGACTTCAGGTTTTCGGCGCTGGCACACCCCTGGTGAAACTCACCGATCAATCGCACTAGATAGAGACCCAGGCCGAGATGGGTCTGATCGCCGGCATGGGGACGGACAGAAACCATGGAGTCGAAGAGATGGCGTTGCATGGTCTCAGGCAGGGGTGGTCCCTGATTGATGACGCTGAGACGAACCCTGTCAACGGTCTCCTGCGTCACCGCGAGTGTCAGAGACGTACCTGACAGGTGGAAATCCACTGCGTTGCTGACAAGCTTGTCCAGGGCCTGCACGATGAGTTCCGGAGCGGCGTTGATTACCACCGGATTGTCTGGGAGTCGGGCTTCGATGGTGACTTCAGGATAGGTGACGGCATAATTGTTCCGCATCACCCGCACCAGTTCCACCAGATCCAGGGGCGTTTTTTCCGCCTGCTGCAGGGTCTGCTCAAGCCGGGTCGCCTCACGCATGCGGTCGAGAATCAGGGTCAGTCTGTCGATACCCTCTGTGGCGCGTGACAGATAACGTGTCCGGGCCGCTGGATCCTCATCATGCTGCAGGTTCTCCAGGGACGATTTCACCATTGCCAGCGGGGTGCGGAATTCGTGTGAGAGCCGTGATGCCATCGCCTCGAGGTAGCGGTTGTACTCTTGTAACCGCTCCAGCACGCTGCTGAAACTGCGTCCGAGATCGCCGATCTCATCCGCTGTTTTTTCATGCCTGAGACTGTGCAAAATGCGCCCGTCAGGACTGACGGCATCCTCCACCTGGTTATGCAGGCGACGGATGCGTCCGGTGAGAAGAGTGGCAAACCCGAGCAGTAGACCGCCGGTGATCAGGAACAGAATCAGGGTAATCTGGAATACCTCCTTCAGGGCCTGTTGCTGCATTGTGAGGATGCGCTGGGTGGTCTGCTCCATGATGACTGCACCGATCACTCTGCTGTTACCTTTGATCGGGTAGGCGGCTGAAAGTACCACTGTCGACGCATCACCGGCGCGGCGTCGATGCACAGCCGGATTGCCCAGAAGTGCCTGGCGGATTTCAGGGCCATCCAGTCTCGCGGCATACTCCTGGTCGTCCAGGAAGTCGCTATCGGGTAGTGGCAGGATCAGGTTCAATATGCCGGTAAGCAGCCCTTTATGTTGGGTGTTTGGTGTTCTCCCTGGGGTGAGGCGGCCATTCTGTCCGATTATCCACCGTTGCCGGTTGATGACACGGATGCGGCTCTCCTGATAGACGAAGCCGGCCAGCAGCGTTTCCACATCTTCATATGACGTGACGACAAAAGCCAGAGACTCGGGGTGCATCAGACCGGAGGTGGAGGCGATAGTTGCCAATGTCCCATCCGCCTCCCCATCCCGATCAAACAACGCCAGAGAGAGGCGCTGTTTGAACAGGCTGTGTGGGATGCGCAACTCGAGGTTGTAACCTGTTTTCGTCTCCTGCCACTCCCCCCTGATGAGAGGCTGGCGGGGGGCGCCAGCCAGTGGTTCAGCCGTCACCCAGCCAGGGGCGGCTGTGCTGACCTGGAAATTTGCGATCTCTCCATCATCACCGATGAGGGCGATGCGCAGGTGGTCTCCCTCGTCTATGCGATTACCGGTGGGGGATGGGTAGATCACGGTGTCGTCCTTTATCTGCAGCATCAGATAGAGATCGCCCTCATAGATGCCCATCAGCAGGGAGAAAGCAGCGGCCTCCGGGTCTGTCTCACTGGAGCGGAAATAGCGCTTCTGCTCCAGCAGGGTTCTCCAGTCATCTGTGTAACCGTCAAGCAGGATCGGCTGTGTGAGGCGATGAGCGTAGAGCATCGAAACGGGATTTTGCGGGTCTGCGGGAATGGTTGGTAAGTTGGAAGATTGACTGAGCTGATTGGCAATGAGTTCGGCCCGGCCCAGTAGCACCTCTTCCTGGGAGGCGCGGAGAAAGGACTCGGTCTCTATGACATAGCGGTAACCAGCCCAGGGGATGGCCAGCAGGGTGAGGGAGATGAGCAGCAGTTTGAAGCGCAGTCCCTGATAGAATCGCCGCCGCATTTTTGATCAGCTGCCTGGTTGATGCCAGCGGTAACCGGCGCCGTAGACAGCTTCGATAGCATCGAACTGGTCATCCACCTGCTGAAACTTGCGGCGAATGCGTTTGATGTGAGTGCTGATGCTGCTGGCGTCCACCAGGATGTTGGCGTCATCCATCAGTTGATCACGGTTACGTACATGACCGGGATGACGTACCAGAGAGTGGGTAAGCCAGAATTCCGTGACGGTCAGGTCGACCGCTTGCTCCTTCCACGCTGCGGTCAGGCGATCTATATCCAGTTGCAGATCCCCGCGTTGCAGAACCTGGTTTTCAGCCACCGGCTTCTCCATGGCGCGCATGCGGCGGAAGAGGGCAGCGATGCGGGCCGACAGGTGGGGCAGGCTGATCTCTTTGGTGAGGTAGTCGTCGGCGCCCAGACGTAATCCTGCAACTGTATCGAAGTCGTCATCCCGGGCGGTGAGGAAGATGATCGGCAGCGTCGATGAGCGGGCACGCAGTTCACGGCAGAGTTCAAAGCCGCCATCGATCTCATCATTGAGGCCGATATCGAGAATGACCAGATCGGGCAAACGGTTTGCAAACGCAGTTGAGGCCGTCTGCCGGGAATCGAACCCCGTTACCTGATAGCCCTGCCGGGAGAGAAAGTCGACATAGTTGTCCCGGATGACGGCTTCATCTTCGACGATGGCGATCTGTTTTGGCATCTGTTTTTCGGCCTTAGGTGATTACCAATGGAGGGTTGGGTTATTACGCATGGACATCCTGACCTGAAAATATATCCTGATTAATAGGGCTTTCGGTAATAAAAAAGATATCACGAAAGCGTGTACTACAGGCTCCTGACGAAACTATCTTCGTAGTGGAGCCTGAATAAGGGGATCCTCGACATGATTGAACAAACCAACGGTCATCAGGCATCGGTATATTGGGTCAGCTCGCTCTTTGCGGATGCAGGCTGGTATTTCAAGGAGGATGGCAGTCCAAGCCACGGGCCGTATATCGATGAGGCTCATGCGTTGGAGGCGGCCCATGAGGATGAAGCCTCGTCCGATTCGGCCCCGCCAACTAACGTCTGACGGCGCGGGATATATCAGGGTTTTCGTGCGGGTGAGACGGGATGTTACTCCCGCTCTTTGAGCATGGCTGCCAAGTCCGCAAATGGGTTATGGGTGGTGCTGCGCGTATTCGTGTCGTTCGAGGTATCACCGTATTCTGAATCGATGTGGCGTGAATGTTCGTTGTCATGGCAATAGAGGCAGAGCAACTCCCAGTTGCTGCCGTCCAGCGGATTATTGTCGTGATTGTGATCGCGGTGATGAACCGTCAGTTCCCGCAGATTTTCGCGGGTAAACTCACGCGTACAGCGGCCGCAAATCCAGGGATACAATTTTAGCGCTCTCTCGCGGTAACCCTTCTCCCTCTCTTCCCGGGCACTGCGGGCCTGTGCAACGATGCGGTCAAGTTTGTCCGAAGAATTTTCTGATGTCATGGTCGCGGTCCAAAAAAAGATGATTTCTGTTACAGCCTCAAATAGAGTTTGTGGCTCCTTTCAGATTTCGTCAAGCAGAACCTCATAGTCACCAAACTACTATCACCCCCTGATATTCAACCGCCAGACGGGAGGAGTGACTAACCCCGATTGAGACAAATCCAGGGATGGAATAGTTCGGCAGGTTAATCTCCTGCAATTTAATACGCGGCTCTAGTCAAATGTACGCCCTTAGTACCCCGCCAGCGAAGTCTCCAAAAGAGCAGTGCCCTACTGCCACTTTCCTACCATTTTTTGTCATGGCTTTGCCGGTTTTCTGCAATCGGCCTGACTGACGGTGTCAGGTTTCGATCCATTTTCGTCTAGGCACGATTTCTTATTGATGACTAACCGGTGAAAGCGGGCAATCACTTCTCGAATAATTATGGCTCTTCGTTTCAATGCTTTTCCTCAAGAGATTTGAGTGTTGCTCAATCCGGTGGGTCAGGATATCCGTAAAGCCATAAACTTGTCGTTTACCACAATATTGTTTACTACTATGAGTAAATTTACTCAGTATCTTAAGTATGGATTTTAAACGCAATCAAATCAACGTATTACTGCAACGTCTCAGCGAGTCGCCACGCTTCATGATTGTGGTTACTGGTCCACGACAGATAGGCAAAACCACAATGGTCCGCCAGGCACTTGATCCCGCCAGATCGACTTTCATTGCAGCCGATCAACCATTGCCTGGTACCACCGATCCTTTTAGTGCGCAAGCGGAAAGTACATCACAATACATAGCTTCTGCCGGGGCACTGCCGACCGCCGAGTGGTTGGCACATCATTGGACACAGGCCCGTGCCAGGGCAAAAGCACTTCCAACTGGAGAGCAATATGTGCTGGCAATTGATGAAGTTCAAAAGATCCCACGATGGTCAGAACTGGTTAAAGGTTTGTGGGATGCTGACCGTGCCGATGGTCTGCCACCGCATATAGTCTTACTTGGCTCATCACCCTGGCTGGTGCAAAGAGGTTTAACGGAGAGCCTTGCTGGTCGATATGAGCCAATTCGCATGACACATTGGTCCTATCATGAGATGCAAAGCGCCTTCGACTTCTCCCTTGAAGAGTATGTATATTTTGGTGGTTATCCAGGCAGCGCAGATATTATCCGGGATGAATCACGTTGGCGGGAATATGTGCGGGGAGCCTTGATCCATCCGAACATCGAAAAAGATATTCTCCAGATGACACGGGTCGACAAGCCAGCTTTGCTGAAGAGATTGTTTGAGCTGGGATGTGGCGCCTACTCTGGACAAATCATCTCCTATACCAAACTTCAGGGACAGTTACAGGATGCTGGCAACACAGTAACGCTTGCTCACTATCTCGATCTGCTTTCCCAGGCAGGATTGCTTACAGGGGTTTCAAAATACGCCGGGCAGAAACACCGACAACGGGCCTCCAGCCCTAAATTGAATGCCCTCAACACGGCATTGATTTCGGCACTGGCCGGATATACCTTCCAGGAAGCACAAAATGATCGAACCTTTTGGGGAAGACTGGTAGAAAGTGCCGTAGGAGCACATCTCATTAATACAGCATCTGATAACTGTACTATTCACTATTGGCGCGAAAGTCCAGACGAAGTTGACTTTGTACTGAGTAATCTCCGTGGGCTCGTAGCCATCGAAGTAAAAAGCGGAGCTACTTTTTCTACGCCCAAAGGATTAAATGTCTTCACTACAAAATTCAAAGCGGCACGCCAGCTCATTGTCGGAGAGGGTGGAGTTCCTCTAGCAGAGTTCCTGTCACACCCTGCGGATGATTGGATGGACTAAGGCCATGCTGTTAGTTCCCCGTCACGTTCGAAAAATAGACGATTCCGAAGGCTACCCTTTAGAGAATCCGCTCAAGGCGTTGGACGAATTTCGGGATCAAATCGCCTGGGTATTGTTAGGCGAGCCCGGAGCAGGCAAGACCGAAGCATTTAAAAAAGAAGCCAAAGATTCCGACAGTCAATATCTCACTATTTCCGAATTTATCTACACCGACGTGATTAGCCAATGGCAGGGAAAAACCCTGTTCCTCGACGGGCTGGATGAGGTTCGTGCAGGTTCTGACAGCGGCAGTGTTCTGGTGCAGATTCGGGGCAAGCTCAGGCATCTTGGTAATCCGAGGTTTCGTATTGCCTGCCGTGCAGCAGATTGGTACGGCTCGACAGATCATGATGACATCAAAGACGCATCACCCGACGGTCAGGTTTTACGATTGCTGCTCGAGCCCCTCACCACGGTTGAGATAGTCGCCATCCTGCACGAAAATCACAAAGTTAAAAAGCCAAGTGCCTTTATCGATAGAGCCCAAACACTGGGTGTGGATAACCTGCTGGGCAACCCTCAAACTCTTGGGTTGCTGGCCAAGGCAATTCGAGACAGTCAATGGCCGGCAACACGCAAGGAGACATTCCAGCTCGCTTGCGAAACACTTGCCGAAGAATCGAATAAACGGCATCGTAATATTAAGCGCAACCGACCATATTCCACAGACAAATTGCTGGATGCAGCAGGACAGCTTTGCGCAGCAATGCTTTTGTCCGACAAGACAGGCGTTGCACTCGATTCGGAGCAGGCCGACGAACGTTTTCCTCATCTGGATGAGTATGCGCCTCCCGAAAGAGACATGGCGTATGAAGCCGTGCGCAGGCCACTTTTCCACCAGGAAAAAGAAGAGTGTTTTGTGCCAAGTCATCGCAGTATTGCGGAGTATCTCGCGGCACGCTGGCTGGCCACACGCATTGATGGTTACGGACTTCCCTTGGGACGCGTCCTGAATCTGATGCTGGGCAGAGATGGCCGGACGGTTGCCAGCCTGCGCGGACTCTACGGCTGGCTCACTCTACACTGTCAGGCAGCGCGTAACCGCTTGATTGAAGCCGATCCACTAACCGTTGTTGTCTATGGCGACGCCAAACCCCTATCTCCAACGGACAAACGCCATATCCTCACGGGGTTGAAGCGGGAAGCCAAACGATACGCTGCCTTTCACTGGGGTACCTCCTCCTCTCATTCTCTCGGCGCACTTGCTGAGCCGGAACTGGCGGAGGATTTCATTACAGCTTTGGAATTGCCGGAACGCGACAACGCAACCCAGTCATTCACCGATTGTATTCTCGATATTATTTTCCAGGGAGAGGCCATACCCCAACTTGCCGCAGTTGTAAAAAATGTCGCCACAGACGATTCTCGTTGGGGCAGAGTGCGAATGACCGCACTTCAGGCGTGGCTGAAGCTAGAGACAACATCTCATGAAGCACTCGCCATGCTCGATGCCATCACAGAGGGTCAAGTGAATGACCCTGATGACGAATTGGCTGGCCTGCTGCTTCTCCACCTCTATCCAGGGAGCATTGCTCCCGAGACTTTATTTCGCTACTTGCACACTCCAAAACACTCCAGTTTATCGGGACATTTCGTCTGGTTTTGGGAACATGAAATGCCATCAAACGCTCCCGAATCCCATCTATCCACACTTCTCGACAAGCTTGCTGCCCGAGCCGATCCTTACCCCATATTCAACATCTACGAATTCCATCTCAGCGGAATGGTTGGCGCGCTGCTAGTTCGTGGCATCCAGCTGCAGGATGAACAGATAACCAATGAGCGCCTGTTTGCTTGGCTAGGTATTGGCGCCGACGAATTCGGCGAAATCCAGCGAGAAGATTCCCAGAGAATACAAATTGCTAATTGGCTTGAGGCTCATCCAAAACGCTACAAGGCGTTGCTACTACTCTGTTTCAACCAGTGTGACAAAGATGATCATCCTGGTTACTGCATTCAAATATGCGGGCACCGCTTGCATGGCGCGGCAAGCCCTAAAAATATTGGGCATTGGCATCTTGAACAAGCATCTTTAACAAGTCATGACACGCTTGCACAGATCCATCTTTCAGAAGCAGTAAACACCCTGATGTACCCATTGGGTAATAGTGCGCTTACGCTGGAACAAATTGAAGACTGGGCTAATAACTATCCAGACAGAATGCGGTGGCTACAATCGCTGCTCGTTTGGGATATTCCAGAATGGCGATTGGAGCGAGCCGAGAAAGCAAGAGGTCGCAACCAACAGCGCGCCAACGATAGACGGGATCGTACTATTCATATTAGTGAGTATATCTCTAACATTAAGACAGGAACGGCCAGTACAAATATCATGCATCATTTAGCGGGCATCTGGAAAAATCATTACATCGATATTCGGGGCGAATCACCATCTGAACGTTTCGATAACTATTGTGAAAACGGGCAGGAAGTCCTTACCGCTGCTGAATCCGGTTTTCTCCATTGCCCTGTACGGACTGATCTACCAACCGTTGCCGAAATCATTGGTCTTGCCATTAATCAGCGAGAGCACTACATACGCATGCCGTGCCTGATCGGCATGGAGTTGCGATGGCAGCAAGGGTCATCGCAAATTCACTCTCTTTCAGACGATGCCCTACGCTGTATGGTCGCCTTCCGGCTAACCTATGGTGCGGACAATACGCCTGATTGGTTCACTCATCTCGTCGTCGAGCACCCGACCCTGGTCGCTGAAGTCCTCATCGACTATGCTGGCGCAGTTCTGAAAACCCAGCAACTGCACATCGATTCTATCTATCAGTTCGAACACGATCCAGACTATCGCATGGTTGCCCTCATTGCAGTACCAATAATATTGAAGCATTTTCCAGTCCGTTCCAGAGCCGACCACCTACGCCATTTGGAATACTTACTAAAAGCGGCCTTGCGCTATCACATTGACCAGTTACCAATGCTCTTGAAGAAAAAGATGGCTTTGAAAAGCATTGATGTTGCCCAAAAGATTTACTGGCTGACAGCAGGTATGCTGTTTGACCCCGGACAGTACGAAGCCACTCTCTGGCAATACATCGGTAAATCATGGACACGCGCCAAGCATCTGTCTGGATTCCTGAGAGGAGATTTCCGCGGTATGAGCACCAATTACCGCCTATCGGCAAGCACTATTGGCAAACTCATTGAGTTGCTCGCACCGCACGCCGAACTGGAATGGCCACGTGGAGGCGGTGTGGTCAGCGAGACAATGCGGCGAGGCGATCATATCCGCTCTTTGGTCAATCGACTTGGAGCGTCAGGTACGGAAGAGGCTGCCGGGGAAATAGAGAGGCTACTCGGAGTCCCTGTCCTGAAAAAACTGAAGTTTGCGCTGGAAGAGGCTCAACACCAATTGCGTTTGAAACAGCGCGAAAGCGAGTTCCGCTATCTTCCTCTCAAGGGAGTCGCCAAAATCCTCGCTAACGCAGAACCAGGCAACACCCCCGACCTTGCCGCTCTCGTATTGGATTATCTGAGTGAAATTGCCAGGGAAATCCGACAAGATAATGATGATGGGTATAGGTTATTCTGGACCGAAGCTGATCCAAACTGTCCAAAGAAAGAGAATAGTTGCCGTGATGCCCTGCTTACCAAGCTGCGGCCTCGTCTTACCCCCTTTGGCATTGGCTGCCAACCAGAGGTGGATCATGTCAATGACAAACGAGCCGATATTCTCGTGTCATACGACAATCGGTTAGAATTGCCAATTGAAATCAAACGAGACAGTAATAAGACGCTCTGGATTGCACTGCGCTCTCAGTTGATAGAGCAATACTCAATTGCCCCAAAAGCTGCGGGACATGGCGTGTACCTCGTATTCTGGTTCGGGGGTGAACATATTCCCAGTGCTACTGACGGCGGGAAAAAACCACGTACTCCGGAAGAACTGAAAAGCCGATTAGAAGACCAACTTACCCCCACGGAACAGCGGCAAATATTCGTTCGTGTATTGGACGTAAGTTGGCCAGCGCCAACTGGTGTGAAGACATTGACATCGGCTATTTGTTCAAAAGAATAATGATGCCGAATTAATCCTTTGCGATTAATTCTACTTTGTCAGATTACACCATGACGTAACTAGCTGAATAATATAAAATATATGTCGTGAAACTCATAAACGATTATTGAAGGGAAGAGGTCAAATGACAACCGCCAAGGTCATTTGAATTACCTAATAGATGCATAAGCAGTATTGATTATATTGCGAAGCGATTCGTGAATTTTCAGCACCGTTTCGAATCGCATTTTCGAAGCAAAACGAGGTCCGTCTTCCAACCAGCGACACATTACCTAAAAGGCCTGATGCAAGCGCAGAAAAAGAACATGGAACGCATGGAGGAAGTCGTTGTAGAAGCGGATGATCAACGTCTGCAACATATGCTCA
>QGON01000046.1 GCA_003660235.1 bacterium endosymbiont of Escarpia laminata
ATGCGTACCAATATTCAAGTCCTGCACAACAAAATCTCGATAGCCTTTAAATCGTGAACCCGGTGGAACGGGCACATCAGGCTTAATCACTTTATCTTCATGAATCACCAGCTTCTGGGTCTTTTTCTTTTTGCGAGACCCTGGACGTTTTTTAGGGGGTGATTCTGATGAGGTATCGGGTTCGGTGTTTTTGTCCAGTTTGCTACCTTTAAAGACGGGCCGTTTTTTCTCACCCTTAAGAATATTGACTTCATCTTTAAGCAAGGCTATTTCTTCATCCTGTTGCTGCACACGTTCAATTAACTGCTCAACCAGACCGAGTAACGCCTTAACAACAGGCGTTTGATCTTGTTCTGGAATGTCGGGTAGAGGAGGCAGCTTTTTCACGGACTTTTAAAGTAATCACTGAATAAGCCTTATTCTACCACCGGTTTTGAAACTCAAATTTGACTTCGCAGGAGTCATTTTAAGGAGATAAAAAAAGCATTCCTCAAGCCTGTACGAAATAAGAATGAAAATGGCATAGTGCGCGCTACAAGATCAGCCATGACAGTTTCCAAACCAGAGTTGTGCCATGACAGGATTTTTAGTTTTTTGCCCCAAAATCCTGTCAAGTGCTTTTTGTAATTATTTACTGCTTGCCACGGGTTTTTGAGAAGTTACTCACATTCCAGCTATCCATTTGTTAAATAAGCAATAGTTCTGTTATTCAAGTATATCCCATGATTTTTATCTTGGGTATTTCCCTTGTAAAAAATAATTCCTGACTGTATTACTAGGTTATAGCTGACTGCTGCTGTGAAATCGGAAGAGGTGTACTCATGTGGAATTCGCGAATTATATCCAGACGCTGTTGCGGGGGGCCTGTGCTTGCCATGACCCTGCTCTTTACCGGGCTGGGCATCCTGTTTCTGCTCCTGTCCGCTTCTGTGCCGGGCGCTGTCTTTATTGCCGTCGGTATTCTCTCTGAAGGTCTCTGCTTTATTCTCAGCCGCAGCCGTTGCCGACAAAGTTACACAGGGCCGTTGAGGACTCGATAATAATTCAGGCTGAAAAAATTTACCCTAATTCCACAGTATTTTACTAGGTTATGATCGGAGCAATAGCATGGGTTTACCAGATAGTAGAATGGACGAGCTGATCCAGTCGGATTATACCCAAGGTTTTGTCACTCAAATCGAGTCAGACACACTGCCGCCCGGCCTCAACGAAGGTGTCGTCCGAACCATTTCCGCGCGCAAGGACGAGCCGGAGTGGATGTTGAAAAGACGGCTGGCAGCCTACCGGTTTTGGCGCACCATGAAGGAGCCCAACTGGTCCTCGATACACCATCCGCCGATCGATTATCAGTCGATCTCCTACTACTCGTCGCCGAAGAAAAAAGCTGACCTCAAGAGTCTTGATGAGGTCGATCCGGAACTGTTGGCCACCTATGAAAAGCTGGGCATTCCCATCGATGAGCAGAAGGCTCTTGCCGGTGTGGCGGTGGACGCGGTGTTTGACAGCGTTTCTGTGGCCACTACCTTCCGTGAGTCCCTGGCCGAGGCTGGCGTCATCTTCTGCTCCATGTCCGAAGCGATCCGGGAGTATCCCGAGCTGATCCAGAAATACCTGGGCACGGTGGTATCGGACCGGGACAACTTCTTTGCTGCGCTGAATGCCGCCGTGTTCAGTGACGGCACCTTTGTCTATATCCCCAAGGGCGTGCGCTGCCCGATGGAGCTTTCGACCTATTTTCGTATCAACGAGGCCAAAACAGGGCAGTTCGAACGCACCCTGATCATCGCCGACGCCGGCAGCTATGTGAGCTATCTGGAGGGCTGCACCGCACCCATGCGCGATGAGAACCAGCTGCATGCGGCGGTGGTTGAACTGATCGCGCTGGAAGATGCGCAGATCAAATATTCGACGGTGCAGAACTGGTATCCAGGGGATAACGAAGGTCGCGGTGGCATCTACAACTTCGTCACCAAGCGGGGCGACTGCCGCGGCGACCGTTCCCATATCTCCTGGACCCAGGTGGAGACAGGCTCCGCCATCACCTGGAAGTATCCCAGTTGCCTGCTGCGGGGTAAGGATTCGGTGGGTGAGTTCTACTCGGTTGCCGTGACCAAGGGTTATCAACAGGCGGACACCGGCACCAAGATGTACCACATCGGCAAGAACAGCCGCAGCACCATCGTCTCCAAGGGGATCTCCGCCATGCACGGCAGCAATGCCTATCGCGGGCTGGTCAGTGTGGCCTCCGGGGCGGAGAACGCCCGCAACCATACCCAGTGCGATTCCCTGCTGATCGGTGATCACTGTACCGCCCACACCTTCCCTTATATAGAAGTGAGGAACCCGACCGCCAGGGTGGAACACGAGGCGACCACATCAAAAGTGAGCGAAGACCAGCTCTTCTACTGTCGTCAACGCGGCCTGTCAGAGGAGGATGCGGTATCCATGATCATCAACGGCTTCTGTAAAGAGGTCTTCAAGGAGCTGCCCATGGAGTTCGCGGTGGAGGCGCAGAAGCTGCTCGCGGTGAGTCTGGAGGGTGCTGTGGGATGACCATGAGGCGTAAGCGATCCCTAGACCCTTTCTGGAATAATTGAGGCTGTAAACATGTTATCGATCAAACAACTGAAAGTGACCGTGGAAGACAAAGAGATCCTCACGGGGATCGATCTGGAGATCAAGGCCGGTGAAGTCCACGCCATCATGGGACCTAATGGCTCCGGTAAAAGCACCCTGGCGCATATCCTCTCGGGCCGTGACGGATACCAGGTGACCTCCGGCGAAGTGAAATTCTTCGGCCAGGACCTGCTCTCACTGGAGACCGAAGAGCGGGCACGGCAGGGGATCTTCCTGGCCATGCAGTATCCGGTGGAGCTGCCGGGTGTGAACAATATGACCTTCCTGCGGGAATCCCTGAATGCGATTCGCCGCGCCCGTGGCGAGGAGGAGATCGATGCGGTCTCCTTTATGAAAATGGTGCGTGAGAAGGCCAGGCAGGTAAAACTCGATGAAGCGCTATTGAAACGATCGGTCAATACCGGCTTCTCCGGTGGAGAGAAGAAGCGCAACGAGATCCTGCAGATGGTCATGCTGGAGCCGCGTCTGGCGATTCTTGACGAGACCGACTCGGGACTCGACATCGATGCACTGCGTACCGTATCCGACGGGGTAAACATGCTGCGTTCGCCGGAACGGGCGATGATTGTGATAACCCACTATCAACGTCTGCTGGAGTACATTGAACCTGACTATGTGCATGTGCTGTCCAAGGGACGCATTGTCCGTTCAGGTGGCAAGGAGCTGGCGCTGGAACTGGAGGAGCGCGGTTACGGCTGGCTCTCCGGGGAGGCGGCATGAATGAACCAACCCTCTCGGTAGCCGACTATCAACAGGCCGCCGAACGCCACATCGATCAATTGCCGTTGGGTGACGGTCTCTGGCTGACAGATAAACGCCGCGTCGCGGCTCATCGATTCAGAGAGCTGGGGTTCCCCAATGCCCGTCAGGAGGATTGGCGCTACACCAGCATCAAGAGGTTGCTGGAAAAAGGCTTTGTTGCAGATGATGCCCAGAGCAGTTTCACCCCACACTCAGTGAAAAGCCAGTTCCTCAGCGAACCCGTAGCCGGACGACTGGTTTTCGTCGATGGACTGTTTCAGCGCGAGCTTTCCGATACAGACCAGGAGGGGGTGCAGCTGAGTAGTCTGAACAGCGTCATGGCGGCGGGGGACAAAGCAGCACTCAAGGCCCTGGGATCACTCTCAGGGATCGGCGAGCAGGGTTTCGCTGCTCTCAACATGGCAACGATGCAGGATGGCGCGATCATCCGTATCGCCGCCGGGGTCAAGCTTGAGCAACCCATTGAACTGCTCCATCTGACCTCCCGGGCGGCTGCCGGTCTCAGCCTGCGTCCCCGTCATCTGATCATCCTGGAGGAGGATGCCAGCGCTACCCTGGTGGAGCGCTATCTCTCTCTCGATGACGACGAACACTTCACCAACCTGGTGTGTGAGATTGTGTTGGGCGAGGGGTCGAATCTTCACCACCAGCGGGTCGAACAGGAGAATCCACAGGCCTACCACCTCAGTGAACTCTATCTTGGCTTGCAGGCACAGGCTGAATACCGGCTGGTAACGGCTTCTCTCGGTGCCGGTTGGTCACGCACCAAGATCAACAGCCGATTTAGCGCGCCGGGCGCCAACTGCGAGCTGGACGGCCTCTATCTGGCGGGTGACGGCCAGCTGGTGGATTATCATCTGAACATAGATCATGCCGTGCCGGGATGCAGCAGCCGGGAGAATTTCAAAGGCATACTCACCGGCCAGGGTCGCGCCGTCTTTGATGGCCGCATACTGGTGCGCGAGCAGGCGCAGAAGAGCGACGCCCATCTCTCCAATGCCAATCTGATGCTCTCGCGCCACGCAGAAATCGATACCAAGCCCCAGTTGGAGATCCTTGCGGACGACGTGCAGTGCAGCCACGGCACCACCGTGGGTCAGCTGGATGCAGAAGCCATCTTCTACCTGCGTTCAAGGGGGCTGAATATGGAACAGGCCAGACGCCTGCTCTGCCTCGGCTTCGCCAGTGAAATACTCGAACGCTTCGAGTCAGATTCCCTTCGCGAGCAGCTCGGCGAAGTGATCCGGCAACGTCTGGAAACATCCGCTCATGCATAGTCTGGCAGAAGAGAGATCACCGCAACTGACCCGTGAGGCACTGATAGAGGCGCTGCGTCAGGTTCACGACCCGGAGATTCCGGTGAACATCTATGACCTTGGGCTGATCTATCGCCTGGAGTTCGATGATGCGGGTAAGGTCCTGGTTGAGATGACCCTGACTGCGCCCAACTGCCCGGTGGCGGGCACCCTGCCCCATGAGGTCGGGCGGGTGATCGATGCAGTGCCCGGCGTCACCGATGCGGTGGTTCGTCTGGTGTGGATGCCTCCCTGGAGTCGGGCTCTCATATCCGAAGAGGCCCAACTTCAACTGGGTCTGTTGTAGAGAGTGGCGGGTCGTGTGAAACATGAATGAAATCGATGAAATTGTAGACAACTTCGAGTTTCTCGGCGATTGGGAACAGCGCTACCAATATCTGGTGGAACTGGGTGAGGCGCTGCCTCCCCTGCCAGAAAGATTCAAGACCGAAGAGAACTGGGTCAAACCCTGTATGAGCACCGTACATGTCCATGCTGAGGCCATACCTGAACAGCCCGGTATGATCCGGTTTCGCGGTGACTGTGACACTGCGATCATCAAGGGGGTGCTGGCGTTGTTGGTTGATCTGCTCTCCAGCCACACACTCGAAGAGATCCATGCCATGGATGTCGATGACTTGTTCAAGCGACTGCATCTGGCAGAGCACCTCAGCCCCAACCGGCATGTGGGCATCTACGCCATTGTGCATAAAATGGTTGAGCGGGCTGAAGCGGTGGCTGACTTTAATACGTCAAATGTTGCCTGAGAGGATTTAGGGTTTGCCCCTTACAACACCTCCTGTAGATGATCGATGATCCGCTCCTCCAGCCAGTAACTTGGACGCCATGGGAGAACACCGGCGACAAAGCCGACATGGCCTCCGTGAGCTGACAACTCCAGGGTGACTGAAGAGGGGAGTTCATCGGCGTCTGGAATCGTCCCGGCCCACATGAAGGGATCATCCTCTGCCTGCAGAATCAGGGTGGGTATCTCAATCTGTTTGAGATACTGTCGTGAGCTTGACCGGCCGTAATAATCATCTACCCCGGCAAATCCATGCAGTGGGGCCGTGACCTGGTCATCAAATGCCTTGAAGCTGTCCAGCCGATCGACATCGACCGATAGTGGGGATGGAATGCGGCTGAAGCGTGCTTTGTAGGATCGTCTCATTCTTTTCAGCAGATGGTTCTGATAGTGCCGGCTAAGTCCACGTTCAAGCCGCGCGGCACAGTCCCCCAAGCGAAAAGGCACGGAGATGGCGACCGCTGTTTTCAGCCTGCAGTCCGAAGACTTTTCCGCCAACCATTTAAGCAGGACATTTCCTCCCAGAGAGAAACCAATGACCGCGCTTAATGGCTTGTTGATTCGCTGCGCTATCAACCTGGCGATAGTGTCCAGATCCCCCGTTTCCCCCGAATGGTAACCACGAGGCAACCGGTTGGGCTCGCCACTGCATCCCCTGAAGTGCATAAACACGGGATTGAAGCCATGTAGTTCAAGCGCCTGCAGCAAGGTTCCTGCATAGTGGGAATCTATCGAACCCTCCAGTCCGTGCAGCACCAGCACACTCTCCCCTGACTGTTTGTCAGGCCAAACGATATCCAGAAAATCGCCGTCCGGCAGCTCAATTCTCTCATTCACCGATGAAAAATCAGGACGACGGCGTGCCAGCACCGGCCAAAGTGTCTGCAGGTGAGGGCCAGGCAGCCACCAGGCCGGTTTGAATGTACTGCGTTTTATCATGATGAATGCAGGGGTCGGAGCCGATGACTCTAGGGTAGAATAGACCAACCCCAGCCATCGAACCATGCACATGAGTCTGCAGACTGCCCAACTCGCTGTCGGCCAGAGTCAGGCCGAACTGAAGCGCCACTACCTGCCCGCACTGCGGTTACGCTTCAAATCCGAGGTCAATCGTTTGACCTCGGGTGACATGCTCCGTCTGCTCGGCATCCGGCCAGATGCGGACGACCTCGCCTTCCTCATGAGCTACCTCTACATCTATCACTGGCTGAGACAGCAGGTTGCCACCCCATTCCGTAGCGAAGTGCTGGCAAGTTTCAGCAAGGGTTCACGGGGATTTCTTATCCGCCTGCTCGATGAGGCGGAAGATGCAGATGATTTCATCCAGGGCTACATTGCCCACTGGTTAAACGCAGATGACGAGGGGCCTGTACAGCGTCAGCAGTTGCAGCGGCTGCTGAGCGACTGCCATAACGATCCGCAAACGCTGACACGGCGGGTGCTCGCGATCTGGGATGAATTGGGTCTGCTGCAGAAGACACCGGCCAAAGCCTACAGCGAACTGGGGCACCGGGAGCGGGATCGTTACCGGGAGATGTTGGGGGCCGCCGACCAGCAGCGGCTGGCGCTGGTGGATGCCCTGCCGGATCAGCCGGTGAAACCCGGCCGTTTCACCAAGCTGGGGCTGATCCCGGCAATGGGTTGTCCCCAGACCTGCCGCCACTGCATGTTCATCTGGCGTCCACCGAGCAAGGATCAACCTGACGCCGGGCCGGTGATGGAGCTGGTGGATAGCCTCACCGACAGCGTGCTCTTCACCGGCGGCGACCTGACCCGCCATATGGATCACTTCTACCGGGCGATCCGCGAGATGTCTCACATCTGCACCTTCGCCATCCTGCTCAACGGCGACTTCGCGGTGGATAAAAAGACCACCAATGAAGTACTGCGCCGCATGACCGAGGCGCTTGAGAAGCGTCCGAAAAAGTGGACCAGGGCGTCGATCCTGTTACAGATCAGCTTCGATGAATTCCATCAGGAGGTGGTGGTCGGCAAGGACGGCCGCCTCAAGGAGCGCATCCCGGTCTGCCGCATCGCCAATATCGTCGAGGCGGCACCCCGCTACAGTCGCATACAACTCGGCCTGCTGCACAAACAGACCCATCTCAACTTCTCCATGGATCTCTTCAAACGGGGCGTCTTCAACAGGTTAGCGGAAGAGCTGGGGCGGCGGAAACATCAGCTTCAGATCCTCTCGACCACGCCTGCACCGCGCCAGAAGGTCAACCCGATGAGTCCGGGCCAGAGGGGACAGTTGGTAAAAGATGCCAGCTTTGTGCTGAGCCGCTATCCGGATCGTCCGATCCTGCTCACCAGCTCCACCATCGACGCCTATGGCCGGGCAGAGACCCTCGAAGCCGGTGAGCTCGTCAAGGACCAGGGATTATTACAGGAGGTGCTGGCGGGCCGGGTTCCCGAAGGCGAGGTTTTCGATATCGATATGATGTTCTGGTTCAGCGGCTGGGTGACGCTCTTTTCGGCAGTACATATCTGTCTTGGCAACCTGCATCAGGATGGCGCAGAGACCATCCTCGCCCGCCAGCGCAAGGACCCGTTGACCCAGGCCCTGTACCGCTTCGACCTGCGGCTGCTGGAGATCTATCGAGAGGTGCGCGACGACCTTGACGCCATCATCGCCAACTCCACCGGCCCCCATCATCTGTTCCACGTCATCACTGAATCCGCTGATGTTCGGCTACACATGACGCGCCGTCTCGTCGGCACGGCAGCCGGTTAGAAGAATCCGACCAAGGCAGTCAAGCACTGCCACCACCACTTTTACCTCCGCGTAGCAGACGGAATACGAACAGCAGCAGAAAGGCTCCACCAGTGGCCATGGCGATACTGATCAGGTCGAGACCGCTGGGCGTGCCAATACCGGCAAACTGACCAATCTTGCCACCAATAAAGGCACCAGCCACACCCAGCAGGGTGGTGAGGATCATACCGCCACCATCGCGTCCAGGCATCAACAGCTTGGCCAGAATACCGGCGATCAGGCCGAGAATAATCCAGGTGAACATACCCATACTACATACTCCGAATAATAGGAGCGGTAATTATAAGGGTTTGACCGGGAATTGCCTGACCGAAAACGCTGACCCACGACTGGCCTTCAAACAATAAACCATCCCGCAACAAAAAATGAATCCATATTGTGGTTCAGAAAAGTGCTTGCGTCAGTTGACACACAACTGCGCCATATGGCGCAACATATTGATTTGTAGCTTTATTTTGTGACTTTCCTCCGTACACATTTTGATTCCAGTCACAATACCTGGCCACATTCAGTGGCAATCTTTCGCAGAAGCAGATCAGACAAACAACTCTGTTCTGAAATCGAGTTAACAACACTTTTGTTAACTATTAATATCACTCCACAGGAGCAAACCCATGCGGAACAAACAACATTTCAAATACACAGCATTACTGTTTTCAATGTTCTTTACGAGCATAAACCTGCATGCCGCACACGGACCCGATCATCCAGGCTCAAATCACCGAAATCCGGGTTATGTTAATCAGGATGGGTATGTAAGTGACAATATCTACGGCGTAAAAAATCTAGCCTATTATGGCGACTGGGATGCCAATCGGGTGTTTATTATCGATGTTGACAATATGGTGTTGGTAAAAACTGTTGAGGACACAGGAGACGGGCCGTACGGCATTGATCAACAGGGTATATCCAAAGCCTATGCTTTAACCCGTAAAACAGAGTCTGTGACAGTAGTCGACAATTATGCCATTGAAAATATTGGCCAGATTCAACTGGAACATAAACCCCGTTCTACTAACTTTAATACTGACACAGGGCTCTCTTTGATATCCGGCGGTGATAAGGTAATGACCAGCATCATACGCGTTGATCATGGCGTGGTGACCAAAGTTGTGGGTTATAATGAGCTCTCTGAACCACACGACTATGGTGGTTCACTGGCGACAGGTCACCCTCTCTGGGTGGATGATCAGCGTTTCTTCATGCTCGACCGGGCTGCACGTCAGATTCAGCTGTGGAACCGCAACGGCGACCTGCTCTCAACCCTTGCCGCCCCGACTTCAGTACACCATATTTTCAAGTCACCTTTAGATGTGGATAACGATACTTTTTTCGCAGTTGCGGAGGGTAATCAGGAAGCACAGATATCACCATCGATCTTGCGTTTTAACATCCAGAGAAAAAGCAAGTGAGTCTTCGACCTCGTGATAGATTTTGGGACATCCCAGTCCCCAAAATCGACTCGGCCTTCGACAACCTGTTTGTGCCCCGGCCGTCCCGGTCACTGGCACTACGCGACAACCTCGCAAGCTCGTTGCCGCTCCGTTGCCAGCTCCCGATGACTGGACGCCGCGCTCGGATGCCTACTTTGCTTCCCCTCTGGCGCAAGGCACGCCGGGTAAGCAGTGCGGCCTCGCGGCTACCGGGGACTACCAGCCTTCGCTTCGCTCTCCATGGCTGGCAGCGTATGATCCTGAAATGCTGAATCCAGCTGAAATGGGCGCCCATCATGCCGACTTCCACCCGGACGGCATCCATATTTATATCGGTTCCACTGAAGGCCACGTTTTTGTTGTCAATAAGGATTCAATGAGTGTTGAAACCATGATTGAAACGGGCGTTGGTTCCGGCCACACAACATTTGCACCGATGCGTGATCTCGCATTTGTAACCAATCACAACGACACATATATGACAGTGATCGATACCACCGATCACAGCTGGTTGAAGAACATCGAAGTCGCCAGTTCTGCTTCTCCGGATTACAAGTCACAAGCGCACACCTCAGCGGTCAGCCCGGACATGAAATATTTCTATAGCGCTGCAAGCCATGATGGTGTGTTTTTTGAAATTGACATGGAAACACTCGAAGTCACACGCACACTTCATCTCGATGGAAATGCCCTCATGGGCAGCTTCATATGGGATGGCGATGGTGTGAATATGTAAATAAACCATCCCGCTGCAAGCAGACAGGGTATTAAATCGTAGGAGCGGCGCCTCGCCGCTCCTGCTATCGGCCGCTGGAAGCTGCGGAAAATTAGATTCAAAGTATCTGCCTGATACGCAAAAACGATGCGAACCGGGGAATCCTGTTGGCGGTGTAACCCTGGTGTTTGAATGTGATGATCGAGCCTATGGATGGGGGATCCTCCCGCTCCCGGTCACTCAGGCCGGTACCGATATAGAAACGCCTTCCATCCTCCAGTTCCACCCACAGTGCACCAACCTTTCCTGTATATTTGCCCTTTCCGGGCCGATAACCGACTACCCTGCCCTCCCGATCATCGAAGCGTTTCACCTTCAGTGCATTGGCACTGCGGCTGAATTCGTAGAGTGTATCCGGAGTCCTCAAGACCAGACCCTCACCACCTACGGCTTCCACCTCGGCCAACCGTGCCTGCAGGTGATCGTTGCTACTACAAGGTATCTGGGGAATGATACGGATGCGAGATACTGGATTTTGCTTTAGATAGTTCTGCAATCGTCCCAGACGGGCACCCAGACCCCCCGGCGCATTGGGCACCTCGAATATATTGTAGGTGACGCGTTGCCAGCCATCGTGGGGCTGATCGCGTGAGGTAATGGAGGCAACCTCCTCAAACCGTCCCCGGCCGATCCAAAGTTCACCATCCAGTTCAAAAGGCGGGAAATCTTTTGTGAACCAGTCCGGGGTGGCGAACGGGTTGCCTTGGCGGGAGATGAGTTGCCGGCCATTCCAGTAGGCCCGCACCCCATCGAGCTTTTCACTCATGTACCAGCCAGTGATTTCCATCCCAGGCCGATAGGTTTTCAGCAGAAGAAGGTTTGGCGCATCCGCCGAAGCGGCGAGAAAGGGCAGAATAAACAGCACAAAAATAAGACTCGTCCCTGTCTTTTTCATGATCACTTTTCCTTGTTGATCCAGGTAAACAGCGATTATAGCTTAGCGCATTATCCGCCACCCCGGAAACTCAGAGTTAAGTATACTGTCACCAGAATCCCTGATTTCGCTGAGTAGTTACTTTAAGAAAAGCATTTCTTAGCCTAAATTTAGAGATAACCGCTATTTGTGGAGTACTCGCATGGCCAGGAATCTCTTCGATTGGCATAAGTTTCCCCATTTCAGCGTTATGGCTCACACCGGGTCGGATACCCATCACGCCTCAGCGCAGAAAGAGGCACCCCCCTCCACTGAATCCGACCTGCCCTGGCACGCCATGGAGGCGGATCAGGTACTCACTGCCTTCGAATCCGTCAAAGAAGGCCTCAGTGGCGAAAACGCCCAGCTGCGACTGCAACAGTACGGCCCCAACAAGCTCCCAGAGGTACTTCCCCGCGGACCGCTGCTGCGCTTTCTCGCCCAGTTTCACAACGTCTTGATCTATGCGCTTCTGGTGGCGGGCATCGTGACGGCGATGCTCGATCATCTGGTGGACTCCGGCGTGATCATGGGGGTGGTGTTGATCAACACCATCATCGGTTTCATCCAGGAGGGCAAGGCGGAAGATGCCCTGCGCGCCATCCGCCAGATGCTCTCTGCCAAGTCGCTGGTGTTGCGTGACGGCCAACGTATATCCATTCCCGCCGAGGAACTGGTCCCTGGTGATGTGGTGCTGCTGCAATCCGGCGACAAGGTTCCAGCCGACCTGCGGCTGTTCCGGCTCAAGGGGTTGCAGATCCAGGAGGCCGCCCTTACCGGAGAGTCGGTGGCGGTGGAGAAAGCGATTGAAGCTGTGGCAGCCGAGGCTGCGTTAGGGGATCGGCTCTGCATGGCCTACTCAGGCACTCTGGTGACCTATGGTCAGGGGGCCGGGGTGGTAATAGCCACAGCCGGAAAGACAGAGATCGGGCGCATCAGCGCCATGGTGGCCGGGGTGGAACAGCTCACCACCCCCTTGCTGCAACAGATGGACCAGTTCGGGCGCTGGCTCACCGCAGGCATCCTGGGACTCGCCGTCTTCACCTTCACCTTCGGTGTGCTGGTGCGTGACTACTCATCCTCCGAGATGTTTCTTGCCGCGGTAGGGCTGGCGGTAGCGGCCATTCCAGAGGGGCTGCCGGCCATCATGACCATCACCCTGGCCATCGGCGTGCAGCGCATGGCGGGACGCAATGCCATTATTCGCCGCCTGCCGGCGGTAGAGACCCTGGGAGCGGTGACCGTCATTTGCTCCGACAAGACCGGCACTCTAACCCGCAATGAGATGACCGTGCGCAACATCGCCACCGTCGACGATCTCTACGACATCAGCGGCACTGGCTATGATCCTCACGGAGGTTTTTCCTGTCAGGGCAAGGAGGTCACTCTGGCAAAGCACCCGGTATTGTCGAAGATGCTCCGGGCCAGTCTGCTGTGCAACGAGACCGCCCTGCAGCACTCGGATCACGGCTGGCAGGTCCATGGCGACCCCATGGAGGGAGCCTTGATGATAGCCGGCCTGAAGAGCGGACTGGACCCTGAGACAGAGGCCGCCCTCTACCCCCGTGACGACATCATCCCCTTCGAGTCAGGCCACAAATTCATGGCCACCCTGCACCACAGCCATAAAGGGCAGTATTTCATCTTCATAAAGGGGGCGCCGGAACGGATCCTTGAGCGCTGCGCCACCCAGCTCAGTCTTGAAGGCGAGAAGCCAATCGACTGTGACTGCTGGGAACGGCGAATGCAGACCATGGCATCCAAGGGACAGCGCCTGCTGGCGGTAGCCATGCGCCCGGCTCACGGTGGACGTCTGGACCTGGAGTTCAAAGACGTGGAGAAGGATCTCACCATGCTCGGTCTCTATGGCCTGATCGATCCTCCACGGGAGGAGGCCATTGCCGCCGTGGCCCGCTGCCGCGAGGCGGGAATCCAGGTGAAAATGATCACCGGCGATCATGCCGATACCGCCACCGCCATCGCCCGCCAGCTGAAACTGGCAAACACTGACAATGCCCTCACAGGCCAGGCCCTGGATGCCCTCTCGGATGAGGCATTGCTGGCGCGGGTTCAAAAGGTGGACATCTATGCCCGGGTCAGTCCTGAGCACAAGCTGCGTCTGGTGACGCTGCTGCAGAAGAGCGGCATGATCGTCTCCATGACCGGAGACGGGGTCAACGACGCCCCGGCCCTGAAACGCGCAGATGTTGGCGTGGCCATGGGCGACAAGGGCACCGAAGCGGCCAAGGAGGCAGCGGAGATGGTGCTCGCCGACGACAATTTCGCTTCCATCACCCACGCGGTGGAAGAGGGCCGAACCGTCTACGACAATCTGAAAAAGGCGATTCTCTTTATCCTTCCCACCAATGGCGGCGAGGCGCTGGTGATCCTCGGCGCAGTGCTGTTGGGCTTTCAGGAGCTGCCGCTCACCCCGGTGCAGATCCTCTGGGTCAACATGATCACCGCCGTCACCCTTGCCTTGGCGCTCGCCTTCGAGCCACCCGAACACGGTGTAATGAAACGTCCCCCCCGCGACCCGGTCCAGCCAGTATTGAGCCGCCACTTTCTCTGGCGCATCGCCTACGTATCGCTGGTACTGATGGCGGGAACCTTTGGCCTCTTCGTGTGGGAGATCGAACAGGGCGCGAATATCGAGGTGGCCCGTACCGTAGCGGTGAACACCCTGGTCTGCTTCGAGATCTTCTATCTGTTTAACTCCCGCTACATCACCGAGCCGGTACTCAACCGGCGCGGCCTATTCGGCAGTCGCTACGTGCTGGCGGCGGTGGCCGTCCTCGTGCTGTTCCAGCTCGCCTTTACCTATACGGGGCCTTTACAGACCCTGTTTGGCACCGCTGCAATAGGAGCCGACGTGTGGCTGCGCATTCTTTTGGTCTCCTCCAGTGTGTTGTTCCTGGTGGAGGGGGAGAAGGCGCTGGTACGGCGGTTTCAGGGAAAACAGGTGCACCAGAGTGTTAAACCGTAGGGATAGTCATTGGGTTCGGTGGCAGCAGAAGAGGGTTTGGCGCATCCGCCGAAGCGGTGAGAAAGGGCAGAATAAACAGCGTTATAACAAGACTCGTCCCTGTCTTTTTCATGATCATTTTTCCTTGTTGATCGAGGTAAACAGCGAACATATCTTAGCGCATTTTCCGCCACCCCAGAAACCCAGAGTTAAGTATACTGTCACCAGAACCCTTGACAGGAAAAAGGAATGAGTACGACTCCTGAAGAGACCGAAACCAACGAGGAACACTTTCGTCGGCTCTACGAAGAGGCTCCCCTGCCTTACCAATCCCTGGACGAGGAAGGCAGGATTCTCTCCATCAACCGCGCTTGGGAGGAGACATTGGGTTATACCCGTGAGGAAGTTCTTGGCCAATCCATCGGCGAATTCCATGCGCCGGGCCAAGAGGTAAAACTCAGCCAAACTTTTGCCGAATTTCTGACGTGTGGTTTGGTCGACGGGGTCAAAATCCTGTTCCAATGCAAGGACGGCACTGAAAAACTCTTTTCGATAAACGGCCGTATAGCCCATGACGGGCAGGGCCACTTCCTGCGCACCCACTGCATACTCACCGACATCACGGACATCCAAAAAACCGAGATGGAATTGCTGCAGAAAAACGCTGAGTTGCGCAGCCTGCTCGACACCATTCCCGCACCAGTCTATGTTATGGATCGCCAACTGCGTTACCAGTCGGTGAACCAGGCATTTCTGGCCTTCATGGAGATGTCTGCAGAGCAGATCATTGGTAAAACAGACGCAGAGCTTTTTCCCCCGAACACGGCCAAGGAATTCGAATCCAGCGATTATAAGGTAATCAATGATGGACACGCCTTTACCGACCTGGAGCAGGCGATTCCCGATCCGGCGGGTAGCATCCGCTGGTTCTCCACCACCAAAACCCCGGTATTCGACACAGATGGCGCAGTGACGGGACTGGTGGGAGTCAGCTTCGAAATCACCGAGCATAAGCAGGCCCAGGAGAGGCGCCTGGACGAGGAGAAAAGCCACCGGGAAACGCTGGTCCGTGAGGTGCACCACCGCATCAAGAACCATCTTCAGGGGGTAATTGGGCTGCTGCACAATCTTTCACAGAGCAGTCTCCCTGCCGAGGAGGCCCTTAACAAGGCCATCTCCCAGATACGTTCCATTGCCACCGTTTACGGGCTGCAGTGTGACACCGGCGGTGGACGCATAAAGATCAGCGAACTTATCCTGGCCAGCCTCAATGTCTACCGCAACACACGCCCCGCACACATTGTGCTGGAGGTCGACGAGGTCTGCTCGATGGAACTCAATCGGGAAGAGTCCATACCTGTTGCCCTGGTGATCAACGAACTGATTACCAACGCGATCAAACACGCTTCACCACCACCCGGGAAGCAACCGGTAGTGATTGAATTCAGCACAACGGATACCGGTGTCCGCCTGCGGATACGTAACCACAGCAAGCATCTGCCGGAAAGCCTTGATCTCGATACAGCAGCGACTCTTGGGACGGGCCTCAAGATCGTTCGCACACTGCTGCCGACCAAAGGAGCCAAACTTTCACTTGAGTCCAAATCGGGGTATGTGGTTGCGGAACTGCTGTTGGAACCTCCAGTGATCTGGAGTACAAAAGAACCGTGACAGGAACTGGATTCCTTTTATTTCCAGGCTTTTTCAGTAAAATGAACTAATCTGCTGTTAATGGGCAGGAGTATTCTAAATGAGGGAGCGGCTCCCCTCCGCAGTTCAACGGATATGAAGACAGGGAATGACAATGAGCAGTACAAAAATCCTCTTGGTCGATGATGACCGTCTGGTTCTCTCCACCTTGGGCGAGGGATTACGCCTCGCTGGTTACGAAGTGTCGGAGGCGGACAGCGGTGAAACTGCCATCGAACTCTGCAGCAGACACTATCACCATCTAGTGGTTCTCGACATACGTATGCCTGGGATAGACGGTGTCGAAGTCGCCCGTTGGCTGCGTCAGAATAGCGACATCCCTTTTATCTTCCTCTCCGCCTACGGCGACGACGACGTGGTGGTGGACCGGGCCGTGGCGGAAGGTGCGCTGGGTTACCTGATCAAACCGGTGGACCCGCCTCAACTCCATGCCGCAATACGGGCGGCTTTAGGACGCAGCGCCGAGATCCTCCAGTTGCGCGAGAAAGAGGGTCAACTGTCACAAGCCCTGAGCGGGGAGCGAACTATAAACACCGCTGTGGGCATCCTGGCGTATCGCCAAGGCCTAAGTGAACGCGAAGCCTTCGAAATGCTGCGCCACCACGCCCGTTCCAACCATCGCAAGCTCACAGAAGTGGCCGAGGATCTTGTAAACGCACTGGAAACGCTGAACAGCGTATCTTCCAGGAACGCATAGGAAGCGGCCAGTTTCAAGCCTAGGGAAGCTCTGATTAATTGCGTTACTGTCATCTCGACCTTAGGGAGAGATCTCAAACTACAAAGCGCATAGCCCTGGTTTTGAGGTATAAGATTTCTCACTGCGTTCGAGTAGTGCTACACGGATGTAGCGTTTACGAACCTAAGGATGGAAATGACAATTAATCAGCGCTTCCTTAGATTAAAGATCCAGCCTGAGTGGCCGATAAGATCTGTAAGCAACTCTGTTTTTTCCGCTATCGGGGGCCAGGACCCGTCCCCGAAGGCGTTTGCAGGATTGGCCTAAGTGCCTTTCCCGGCCCCGAACCGCCATTCTGCAGTGCCTAGCGGCGCTGCCTGACTATTTTTCAGGAAAATGGCGATATGGGTGCTTTGCCCCAGAAGAATAAGGCCTCTCCCCCCGAACCGACTGGCATCGCCAGCGGCCCCCCCCTGCGTTTGAAACCCCAGTCGAGAGAACAGTTACGGTTTCTGCGCGGCGCCGAGTGCGATGGGGTACAGGGTTACCTTTTAGACCGTCCAATGCCGTGGGTGGTATTCGCCAATGACTTATCACCAGCAGCCGTCATATAGCGGACATTTCAAGGAGAACTCTCTTGGACAATGAAGAGAAAAACACAGGGAACATGCTGGATCGCCGGGAGTGGGGGTTTTCCCGTTTCAGCATTAAACAGCGACTGTTCGCCGGAGCAGTATTGATAGGACTGATCTTCTTTCTGGGCCTGGCCAGTGCGGCCCACTCCCAACATGAGATCGAAGCGAGCCTGCATGCCGTTGCCTCACTGACACTGTCGCCTCAGATGGAAGCGGTAGTCGCCGAGGCATTGACCCAATTAAGCAGAGGCGCACAACGTCTCTACCTGATCGGCGGCGCAGGATTCCTGCTGCTTCTACTATTGACCATGAGTGGATTCTATTCCTCACCCACCCGCTTGGGCGATGCGTGAAAGCCATGCAGGAGTTTGCGAATAACGGAGATCTCAGCTGCCGCATGCCGGTGCGGGGAAAGAATGAATTCACCGAACTCGCTGATGCCTTCAACAATTTCGTAGAAAGGATGAGCCAGATTGTGGATCTGGTGAATGCCTCCTCGGGTACTCTGGTGACAGAATCACAACGGCTCACCGATGTTACCAGCCTGAACAGGGAGCGTGCAGGTACCCAGAGTGAGCGGGTTCAGGAGGTGACGGTCGCTGTACAGGCTATGAATGAAACTCTCTCCAGGATCGAGACCCTGACCTCCGATGCGGCCACCAAAGCAAAGATGGTGCGCGACGAGGCGGATCGCGGCAGCCGGATTGTGGAAAATGCTGTCGGGGCGATCAACGAAGTCGCGGCCCAGGTCGACAGCGCAAACCGGGCGATCGGTGAACTGAAAGCGGCGAGTGAACACATCGGCAACATCGTCGTGCTGATTGGCGGCATCACCGACCAGACCAATCTATTGGCCTTGAACGCCGCCATCGAAGCGGCCCGGGCAGGAGAGCACGGTCGTGGTTTTGCCGTGGTGGCCAACGAGGTACGCGCGCTCTCGCACGAAGTGGCAGAGCAGAATGCCCGCATCGGCCAACAGATCAAAGAATTGCAGTCGGCCACCAACAAAGGGGTGGACATTATCAGCAGCGCATTCGAGAAGGCCCACAACAGCGTGGATGTGGCTGCGCAGGCCGGTACCGCCCTGATTGCCATTACCGAAGCCGCAGAGGAGATATCCGGCATGAACGCGCACATTGCCGATGCCATGGCCGGTAATCGCAAACAGACACGGCGTGTCGATGACAATCTGGATCGGATCGTCGCTCTGTCCACCGAGACGATGGAGATCGCCGACGAGACATCAGCCTTGGGTAACGAGTTCAAGGTACTGGCCCAGCAACTGGGCAGTCTGGTAACCCAGTTTCTGGGTGGTGAGCGCCAATCGCCGGTTAGCGAAGTGGAACAGCGATCAAATAAGGGAGCTGTGACTGTCTCCGGCAACGGCGCTGAGCTGTTTTGACTGCACGCACGCAGGGGCAGTCAACGGAATTAAACCCAAAAGGTAACTATTCAGCTTGGTTCTGAAAATGTGCTTTTTTGTAGGTTGGGTTAGATGCGCATTGCGCCAGATTTTTGTTTTACCTCCAAGCTTCGTGCGCATCGTAACCCGACAAACCGCTGTTGGGTTACGTCGCGCACAAAATGCAGTACCGTATTCCAGTCTTGTGCTGTCGCGCGACTAATCCAACCTATGTTGAATTTTGCTAAATAGTTACCCCAAAAGATTCAAAACAGGTCCATCTGGTTGGTGGTGATACGTTCGAAACTCCCGCCGACAAAATGGAGGATGCCATCCGCCACCGGGGCCAACTGCCGATCGATGTAGTGTTGATAATCAATGGGACTCCGCAGATCAGCAAGCGGCTCGGGGCCCCTGAGGGTGATCAGATAGCTGATCCAGCGCCCCGTCCGCTCCAGCTTGCGGGCCGCCTGGATGTGAGGCGGCACATTGCGCTGGTAACTCTCCAGAGGATTGCGGATGCGCTTACGATAGACCAGCTGTTCATCAAGTGCGCCCGATTTGAGGCTTGCGACCGTCTCCCGGATATAATGGTCCCAGGGTTCATTGAAAAAGACCCGCCGGTAAAGTTCCCGCTGAAAGACCTGAGCCAGCGGAGTCCAATCACTACGTACACTTTCCAACCCCTTGAACACCAGTTCATACTCTCCCGCCCCATTGCGCACGTAACCCGCGTAGCGTTTTTTGCTACCCGTTTCCGCCCCCCTAAGGGTAGGCATGACAAAGCGGATGAAGTGGGTCTCAAACTCGATCTCCAGGGCCGATTCCAGACGGAATTCAGTCTGCAGTTTGTCACTCCACCACAGGTTGAGGGTGGTCGCGAGTTGCCGGCCGATACGCTTTGACGCCGCTTCGTCGTGATCCTGCCCAAGCAACACGAAGACCGAGTCGGTATCCCCATAGATAACACGATAACCCTGCTGTTCGATGTAGTCCCGGCTGGTAGTGATGATCTCATGCCCCCGACGGGTAATGCTGCTGGCCAGCCGGGCATCATGGAAACGGCAACCGCTGGAACCCAGCACCCCGTAGAAGGAGTTCATGATGATCTTGATCGCCTGGGAGAGTGACCGGTCTCCCGACCGTTTAGCCTTATCACGCTGTTGCCAAAGTTCGGTGATGATGTCCGGCAGAATCGACGCTTTCCGGGAAAAAACGGCACCCAGAAAACCCGGCACCGGGTCATCTCCCGGGCGGACCAGACCGAGCGGGTCTATGAGGAAGGTACGGATGATGCTGGGATAGAGACTCTTGAAATCGAGCACCAGCACATTTTCATAGAGCCCCGGCTGGGAGTCCATCACATAACCGCCGGGACTGGAAACTCCGTCTGTGTTGGCGCCGATATCCGGGGCCACGACACCCGCCCGGTGGAGTCTGGGCAGATAGAGGTTGTCGAAGGCGGCTACCGATCCACCTTGGCGCCCCAGTGAAAGCCCCGTCATCACCGATCGCTGAACCACGAAATTGAGCAGATCGGTCTTTTCAAAGATCGCCTCCACCAGTCGACAATCTTCCAGGTTATATGCCGCCAGTGCAGGTTTATCCTCCCGGAAGAGCCGAAGAATCTCCTCAACCTTGCCCACACTCCCTTCGATCAGCTTCTTGCGGCCCAACAGTTTGTGCGCCACAGAACCCAAGGCAAAACTGTCGAAACGCCAGAAGGCCGCCTTCAGATTATCGATGCCATCCAGCACCACCCTGCCGGGAATGCTGGCGATCCTGACCTGTCCTGTCTGCTGGGGCTGCAGAATAGCCGCCTGCTCATCCCCGCGCCCCATGTCGAACCGTAAACGATGGTGACGACAACGCAACTCGATGGTATTCAGGTCAAAGTTGATGACATTCCAACCCAGGATAAGATCCGGATCCCACTCCCGCAGCCGCGCAAAAAAGCCGATGAGCAGATCACGCTCGCCTGGAAACCATTCGACAGGCAGATCGGTGGTCCAGTCCGCTCCATCTCCCTGCATCAAAATGGCCTCACGACCCCGGCAACTCAAGGCGATGGAGAGTATTTCGCCGCTGAATGCATTGGTCTCGATATCGAGACTGACATAACTGAGTTCCGGGGTGATCGTCGCTGGGCGAAGCCGTGGGTTGAGCAACTCCCGGTAACCCGCCTTTTGGACTGGGTGACCCAGCACCTCCATCGGAGCGGTGATAAAACGCTCCATCAAATAGCGGTCATGGGGTTTTATGTCCGATTCGTAGAGAGGAATGGCATCGGCAGCGGCCCGTTCACGAAACTGCTGCAGTGATTTCTGAGCAGAAAAGTAGAGTCCATCGACAGCCCTGTCATCCAGCCCGTGCAGATCCAAAGGCTTGCGTTCAGGACGGCGTCCCGGCAGGTAATCCGGCCCCAGCTGGATTTCGGATGGAATGAAACAGACGGCGCGCTGCCCCGGATAGACACAGCGCAGTGGCCCTTCCCGGGTGTGAACCCAAAAGACGAGATCGATCCCGTTAGGCCGGTCTCTCCAGTGACGGGTTAGCAAAAATCCAGTGGCTGCCGGCATCGATCAGTTCTTTTCCTGGACATCCGTAACGATTAAACCCAAAGAGATTGAAAATCTGACCGACAAAAAACTACACCGCAGCCGACAGAAAGGGTAGTTTAGTATCACTATGCCCAATATTACCCCAAACACCCAATCCCTCAGGCGTAAGAACAGCGTGTTCCCGTTCTTGTCTCTGATACTCAGCCTCACCCTCATCGGCTGCAGTGTCAGCGAATCACCAGACACCATAACGATTGCAGAAGAACCAGCAGGCACTTTGACCGAATCAGAGATGGATCAGGACTACTTGCAAAGCATTCGTCAGCAGACAGCTGAGGCTGCCAATCACCGCTTGCAGCAAGCCTACGAGCGCAACAACATCCCCCAGCAGCAGCGCAACGGGCGAGCCCGGGTGAGTGGCCAATACATTAGACTACACTCGAGAAAACTGGCTCTGCTTGATCTCAGCTATACAACAGGGCCTGTACGGGTTACCCGAATCACGGGACTCAAGGCGCCATTCATTGTCTCGATCAGTTGTGTTTCAGCAAGCGGAAAAGCTTTCGACATCGGCGATATCGAAAACAAATGCGGCCAGACCGTCGAACAGATCTTTGGAATGGACTGATGCCCAATCAAAAACAGATAGGAGTTAAATTGCAGGGAGCGAGGGAATTAATCCCATAGAGATTAACGCCCTACCAAAATCGGACGCGGCCGGTATCCAGATGGACAAAATCTGATTTGGGATAGTAACCGACACCACCGCCCTTCAGCGCCAGTGCCGCCTTGCGAAGATGGTGAAGCTCAGTCCCGGGCAGGCGTACGTCGATCGCCTTGCCCTGCATGTGCAAGCTGCGCTTGGCCACGCCACTCTTCCCACTCTTGCCCCGCAGCATCGCGTTGGTATGGGGGGAACGGTAACCTGAAATGATGCGGAAGGATCGGTTGGAGCCGAGTCCTGTTTTCAGCGTATGCAGCAGATCCAGCAGATCCCGGTCGATTGACAGGGCGTCCCCGGTACGGTGATCTCTAAGCAGATGACTGATCTCCTGAAGCCCGCCATCCAGATACTCTCCATTGGCCCAGTAGGTGGCCGTCAGCCGTTCCCCGGTATGCAGATGGCGAAAAGCCAGGCTCCGTGTTTCACTACGGGCGGCAGCTGCGACCCAGGATGGCGCGATCAAACCACTGGCCATTACGGCGCAACCACTCAGAAAGCGGCGACGGCTGATGGTGTCTTGAAAATCGGCAGAGTTTCTGTTCTGTAACTTCATGAGTCCTCAATCTTCATCCAGCAGGTTGTTTCTACTGGCTATTTTCGGCCATCCGGCAGATAAATTGAGGGCAAGGTTAACAGAATATGAGGAAGAAATGCCAAACCTGTGACCAAATTCACGGGATTGGGCGGCAATTCGGCCAGTTTTCAGCCCCCTCTCCCTCAGTGAGAGGGCTGGGGTGAGGGGTTTACGGGAACGCGAAATATCTTATCTATGGCGACCTGATCGCTGTTTATTGACCCCACATCTCGAATAATTGGATAACGATTGATCTGAATCATAAGTGTCAGCCGAATAGCAAATCAGCCATCACGAAGTTAACTAGTATTGGAGTAGAGGAGGCGGCAGATGGCTGCTTTTGGACGTTCGGCTCGGATTTTATCGGCGATGGTTCTAGGGCTGTTGTTGTTGGGTGGGCTTGTATATCTGCTTTGCCGCAACAGCTCTTCAGTCTATTTCCTGGCAAGCATCTTTCCTGAAGCGGCAGGTTACTCCATGCCGGCTGCAACTGTTTGTAGCTCGGTTCCCTCCTTCATCCATATCTATGCATTTATTTTACTCACAGCCATCGTGCTTAATCCTTCCAGGGCTGGACTGATCCTGATCTGTCTTGGCTGGATAGCCATAGAACTCTTTTTTGAATTCGGTCAGCACCCATTTTTCGCACAATACCTGACTGAAAAGATACCCGCGTGGTTTGAAGACTTTCCTTTCCTCGAAGTCGCGGACACCTATTTTATAACCGGTACATTCGATCCGCTGGATGTGCTCTTTCTTCTCTTTGGCACCATTGCTGCGTTACTAACGATAGATAAGGTCCGACGGTGGGAGGTGGATCATGTTTAAAAGCAATATAGGCTTACAGGCCTGGAGAGTGTTTTCACTCATTCTGGTGGTCACCTTTGGTATCTTGTCGATACTCGGCTCGAGCAAGGGCAGCGGCCATCTGTGGGGTATTGGTGATCCATACGGCATTGCGGATGCGGGGCCTGATCAGCACGTCGAGTATTGGTCAACCGTCTATCTTGATGGCAGTGGCAGTAATACCCCCCTTGGGACAGATCCAAGCGATTATAGCGTGGTCTATGGTTGGGAAATGCTAGAAACACCGGTAGATGCTCAATTCTGGCTCAGTGCTACAAATGTTATCAATCCAACATTTCGTACCTATTACCCAGGTGAATATGTTATTCAGCTAACGGTCTGGTATGACGACCATATAGGGTCGGATACTGTCAAAATTACTGCTTATAAGGAGGCGGATGAGGTTCGTCCGGTTGCCAAGGCGGGTGCAGATATTGTTGCAAAACATGGTGCCTTGGTTGAGTTGAATGGCAGTGATAGTTTCCATGACCGTATTAATATGCCGCTCACCTATAGTTGGTTCATGACGGAGCAACCATTGGATAGCACATCAGCGCTCTCTTCAAGCGAGGTGGTCAATCCCTCTTTTATTGCTGAATTCAATGGGAATGACAGGCTGGGAATTAGGAGCCACCATGAGGTTCGTCTGCATGTAATTGAAGAGAATGAGTGGGTAAGCACCCCTGATCATATCAATATCTATGTCTATCCTTCAGAAGGATATGTCCATCCCACATCGATTGCTGGACCTGATCAAAGTGTCGATACAGGCACGCAGGTGACCCTCGACGGCAGTGAAAGTTTTGATGTGGATAGCAGGCCTCTGACCTATGAATGGCAGTTCTATTCAAGGCCACTGAGCAGTCATGCTGCGCTCTCAAACGCCAATACCCCGACACCCTCTTTTACCCCTGATGTAGATGGTGTCTATGTGCTCTTTCTGTCGGTTGATAATGGTGAATATAACAGCAGCAGTGATCTGATCGGCGCTGATAATAAAAGTCTTTATGACCGGCAATATCAGGATCGGGTAAAGGTGACTGCAACATCAGGCTCGCCTGAATCCGTCTCCCTCCTTGGACCGGATCAGCGGATCTTCTATGCTGGGGCGGATAACCTGATACTGGATGCCAGTCGCTCCACCCCGGTCGATGGAGCAACCTGGTATAGCTGGTGGCTGATCAACAAACCGGCCACCAGTAACGCCACTGTCGTGACTTCTGATCAATATGATCCGAATGGCGGCCAGCTGAATTATGATATGGAGGGGGATTATGTTGTGAGAGTGACTGCAAAAGGCATCGATTACGATACGATAGTCTATAAGGTCACTACAAATACCCCACCGATCGCGGATGCGGGTACCGATCAGAATGTCACGGCCAATTTCCCGGTCACATTGAACGGCAACGATAGCAGCGATGCTGATCTGGATCCTGTGGCCTATAGCTGGAGCCTGGTCTCCACGCCGGTAGACTGGACATCCTGGCCAGGCGCGTGGCCACTGCTTTCCGAAGGCAGAGAGGCCAGTCCGGCCTTTACCCCGACGGTGAATGGCAACTATCTTTTACGGCTGACCGTTAATGATAATCAGGCAAACAGCGAAGCCGACAGTGTAATAATCAGTGCCTCCGGATCGATGATCAATTCACCGCCGGTCGCCGATGCAGGCCCCGACCAGTCCAGTGCAGTAACAGGGGTACAGGTTACCCTGGACGGCAGTGGCAGCAGTGATCCGGATACGGACCCAATCACCTTCCTCTGGCATTTTGAATCCGTGCCTCCGGGGAGCATGATGACCGATGCCTCACTGGCAACGCCAACCCTTGAGCAACCGGTTTTTACACCCGATATTGAGGGTGTCTACCAGCTCTCGCTTGTGGTAAATGACGGTCAACTCGACAGCACTGCGGATACGGTAAATATCACCGCCGCAGATCCGGGAGGCGTTTGCAGCAATCCACTCACCCTGCAAACCGCCTTGCCTTATCTACCAGGACTTGGAGAGATGCCATCGATTATCCAGATCGATGCCTCAGGGATAGATACGATCAGGCTTGTCTCCACAACTGATCCCAGTGCATTTTTGGACGTATCGGCACTGCAGGCATTCATTCCTGACCTGAATCAGATATCGGAAGCCAATTTTATTACGATGAATGGAAACTGGACGATATTCAGCAGGACGCATGACAATCCAGTGAGTGACACCGTATCGCCGTCATTCATCCTGGAGCGGCAAAGCGATAATATCTTCTTTAAGATCGATGTGGCATTCACCGGTTCTGATGCGCTCGCCGAGGTGCAGATCGATTCACTGACGGCTTGTCGTTGTGGTGCGGATGCGGGAGATTGCCCATAAATCCAGGCCTCCTGAGCGGGGTCGACACCCCGCTTTAGCGAGTCGCCAAATCGGAAGAGGCCGGCAGTCCAGCCACCGGCAGACTGGGCGACTGCCTTTCGCCGGATGCCAAGGCTTGAATCAAGGGGGCATCCAAGCCATAGACATCAGCCCGGAACTGGGGGATGCCATCCTCATTCACCCATGCAGAGAAGTAGGCAAGATAGACCGGTATCGGTTGCTTTAGCCGCCAGATCATCGTCTGACCGGAATCGATACCCTCCTGCAGCGCCGATACCGAAGCCTGTTCGCTCTCCCCTTGTAGCAGTCGTGCCGCCAGCAGGGAGGCAGACTCAACCCTCACGCATCCTGAACTGAAAGGACGTGATGGCCGTTCAAAGAGTCCTTTGGCAGGGGTATCATGAAGAAAGACCGCGTAGGGGCTGACCATATGAAATTTGATTTGGCCCAGACTATTGCGCGGACCCGGCATCTGTTTCAGGACAAAGGGGAAGTCATTCTTGTGATACAAACTCCAATCGATGGCCACCGCATCCTCATGAATCCAGTCACCCTCTTCACCCTTACGAAATACCGCAATCCCCTTGCTGTCGAAAAAATTATCGTCCTGCAACTGCTTGGGCAGTAAATCCTCCACTGCAATACGTCTTGGAACCGTCCATTGCGGGTTGAGCACCAAATGGGTAATCCGGCTTTTGAAGGAGGGCGTTTCACGTTTCAGCTTGCCACCGACAGTGCGTCGGCGAAAAACCACTGCACCCTTATCCCTCATCGTCACTTCGAAACCTGCAGTGTTGACCAACAGGTAACGTTCTTCCAAAGAGTGGGGCAACCAACGCCAACGCTCCATATTGGCCTTGATCTGGGCAATGCGGTGTCCCACGGACACATTCAGCGCAGCCCGTGTTTTCGGGCCAACCCGGCTGTCCACATCCAGCCCATGGCGCTGTTGGAAACGTCTCACCGCAGCTTCCAGCGGTGGATTAAAATAGTCAGCCCCGTCCGCCGATGGTTCGAGATAGTCGCCTTCAATACGCAACCGCTCCCGTAGCAGCAAAATTGAGGGATGACGATCACCCGGACGCAGGACCTGAACCGCAGCAAAGGTTTTCCAGCCCCCTCTGCTTTCGATTTCATGGTAATCGTAAAGCACCTGCCGCAAACGCTTGTACTCCAGCGAGTCTGGAGCCAGATCACTCAACAGGCCAGACAAGCCGTCTGCCGACAATGCGGCCTGCAGGAGTTCCATCGGTTCAGCCCGGTCAAAATCGAAGTGCCAGAGCGGATCCAGTTCCGCCGCTTTGACACGGCCTCCACGAAGATCACCTGCATAGCGGAAAAAGGCGTCGGTGAGCAGAAGTTCCCGTTCCAAAACCACAGCCGAGCCCCGCTGGTGTCGTGATGCTTTCAAACGCGGAAAATGATAGCCAACAGGCTCCAAACCTTCCGTCAAGGCACTGTCAAGCAGGGTCAGTAGTGTCTCACCCTGAGCATTGAGTTGCTCGCCCTCATGCCATACCGCTCGTCCCTTCCGCTCCTTGTAGAAAGCCTCTAACAGTATCCAGTTGGGTTCGCGGGCGGGAATGGTGGCTTCAACACCCTGTAGCACAGCCTGCAGACGGCCACGAATCGTCACCACCCCACGCAGCTCGTCTTCAAGCGACGCGCTGTTCGCTGCTCCACACCAGAGCGCGACGCAGAACAGTCCGATAATGGTTGATATGTGGTTATGCGAATTTCCCATCCTGTTACCTGAAAACGTCCTCAACCGTTTCATAGTTGCAGCTATTCCCAGGGGCAGCGTGCATGGGAAAAGAGGCCAATACACTGATGCACACAAGCAGGCTAACTCAGCAACTCCTTACATTTCAGAGTATAGAGGCCAAAATAGATTCAACAGCGATTACCCTTTTCCATCAAGGGTCTAGGTGACAGCATGTAGGCCCGATCAAGCGTAGCGGATCGGGCATCCAAGCTTTGGCAGAACGATTTAGGTTGCCGGTTCCGCTGCGCTTGAACCGGCCTACGCCACTTTATTGGGTATAAATGCTTGCATTGGATAGCGCTGCGCACATTCTGGTGCCGCCTGCCACTCTTGAGAGATCACATCAATTATCCATCAAAATAAACTTGATGGAGTACGTAAGTTAGAAAATATCGATCTCACCGATTTGTGGTTGCCCGGCGTTTTCCAGCAAATTATTCTCGATCAGATCTTCGTAGAAATGCAACTGATTCCGCCCGTTGTTCTTTGCGTAGTAAAGTGCCCTGTCTGCACTTCCGATCACGTCTGCAGTACCGTTTTGATCTCTGATTTCAACTGCCCCGATACTGATAGTGACACGACCTGCCTGCGGCATCTCATGGGATCCCACCGTCCTAAGACAACGCTCCAACACTGAAACCGCATCTTTCTGGGAAAATACCTTGAGTATGACGACGAACTCCTCACCGCCATAACGAAAAAGCAGATCCCCATCACGGAAGGTATCTGTCAGCAGACGCGCTAACAGGATAAGCACTTCGTCCCCAAACAGATGACCAAATCGATCATTAATCTTCTTGAAATAATCGACATCAATTAACGCCAACCAGTAGGTGGCCTCATCTTCAGAGCGGCGATTTACCTCTGACCTGGCGCTTTTGCGTTTATGACAGCTCAAAGTCAACTGTTTCATCACTTCAGTGCTCAGAGTTTCGCGATTCAACAGACCGGTGAGCTTGTCCTTCTGATTTTCATCCAGCAGAGTGAGGTAATTTGAGTAGACCTTCAGCAGTCCATAGGTCAGGCGTTGCAATTCAAAACTGGAAATTTCAGTAAACTGCACCAACACGGCGAAGACTTCATTCCTGGTATTGAATACCGGATAGATAGTATCTGTTATGCCACGCCTATCATCGTCTAGCGAGACAACCTCGCCCTCCCCCACGGCAGCGGCAATGCCCTCGGAAAGTGCTTTGGAGATATGCCGTTCAATCGCAGGAATACCTGAAACCTCTTTGTTCTCGACCAGGTGAGCGAGCAGAAGCAGATCGAGACTCTCTGCCTCACCAGTCACCCGGTAGAGACGCAGCTCCTTACAGGGCACAACCTCAGCCAGGGTTTTCACCAAGCTTCTTTCGATCAAATCACGGTCATGAAACCGTGTGATCTCCGCCAGAGAATCGATCACCTGGATGGTTGAGACTTTTTTCAAAACTGCCATACTTAGTTTTTTCTTTGTAATCAGAGATTTAAGAGGGCAAAGCAACAACAGAAACAGGCGATTCCGCTTGCAGGAAAAACAGGAGTAAGCAGGCTAAAATGATCATTTCCAAGTCCAATTTGACCTACAGTAGGAAATTTTTCCATACTTGGGCAGCCACTGTCTCTATTCCTTTTTCCTTGCCGGTATTCAGCGTTCATTACAAAGCCGACACTTGGAGAATCGTACGCTTCAACAACTCGTTTCGCTAATATTAACGGCAGCAAATTGAAAACCTTGAAATCAGGACTTTTTAGTATATAGAATCAGTCATCAATGAAGTTACTCTTCCTGCTGGTACTACTCACCCGCAACGGCGCGGGTGATATCAACGCATCCTTCGTCAACACGGAAACACTGGAGCAGTGTGATCTAAAGGCGTTGATGCTCTATGGCATCTTCTCCACGGCAAATATCGACATCATCGAGAGCCGCTGCATCCCGAGTCAGATGCGATTTTCCGAGTTTTCCCACGCCTCTTCGTCGAATATGGCCCACTCTTTCTACCTGATCCATTTCAGTGATGAGGCGGTAGAGATCCAGCCCATGCCAGACTGGCGTAGCTGCATGATCAAACAGCGGGAGGCAGGCAACCGAAAACGGGTCTACTGCAGCAGTACCCTTCAATCCCTCTTAACCCACGAGGGGCCGGAGTCAACCAACCCCTAATAGTCGAACTCCGCCCAGATTGGGCAGTGATCCGATGGCTTCTCCATCCCCCGGATCTCATGGGCGATCCCTGCGCCAGTGCAGCTCCGGTTTAGGGGTTCGGTCGCCAGGATCAAATCGATACGCAATCCCCGTTTCGGCTCCCGGTCAAATCCCCGGCTGCGATAGTCAAACCAGCTAAACTGTTCGTCCACATCCGGGTAAAGGGTGCGATAGGTGTCGTGCAATCCCCAGGACTTCAAACGTTCGAGCCACTCTCTCTCTTCCGGGAGGAAACTGCACTTGCCGGTACGCAGCCAGCGCTTGGCATTGTCCGGGCCAATACCGATATCGATATCCAGCGGTGCAATATTCATATCACCGATCACCAGCATTGAGTCAGTAGGTTTGTGGTATTCGTTCAGGTAGTTGAGCAGATCTGCGTAGAATTTCCGTTTGGCGGGGTATTTCGTCTCGTGGTCCTGGCTTTCACCCTGGGGGAAATAGCCGTTGATCACGGTGACTTCGTTACCCTTTCCCGAGGCATAGCGGGCAATGATCAAACGTCGCTGGACAGCCTCATCATCGGTGGGGAAACCCTTCTCCACCGCCAATGCCGGCTGTTTGGAGAGCAGCGCCACACCATAGTGGGTCTTCTGTCCGAAGAACTCCGCCTGATACCCCAGGCTCTCCATCATCCCGAGGGGGAAATCCTGATCCTGTACCTTGCTCTCCTGAATGCCGATGATATCCGGATCGTGGATCTCCCGCAGTCTGGCAAGCTGATGCTCACGGGTGCGGATACTGTTGGTATTGAAGGAGACGACTTTCATATTGCTACCTTTAATCTGTCCTGGTGTCACTGCATCGATGCAAATTTCACAACACTTCGCGGGTCTCTTTCTCACCCATTTCTAAGCCATGCAGATAGGCTTTTCCCCAGGGCAGAAACTCCTGCCCTGCGATACGCTCGTCACTGTCTGCATCGACTGTCCGGGATATCTGCACTCCATAGCCCAGATCCCGCAGGGCGCAGATCATGCCGTTGGCATAACCCCGGTTATACCAGAGTTGCAGATCGCCATCCGATTCGGTCAGTCCGTCACTCTCCACATAGAGACGCTGCAGCAACCGCAACATTTTTTCTGCGACAATCTCTCTATCCTGGTTCATTATCAGACCTGTATCGATATTGCGGGAAAGGCTAACACGCGGTTGCAATCTGCACTACTTCACCATAACCACAGACCGGTTGCGGTTGTATTTCACCTCCAGGATCGCGATTATTCGAATCTCCGTCAGCAATTCGGCAACCACACCATGTTAATCGTCATCTCTCCTGCCAAGACCCTGGACTATGAAACACCCCCGGTCACTAAAATCCATACCAAACCGGCGTTTCTGAAACAGTCCCAGCAGTTGATCAATAACCTGCGCAACTACTCGGCACTGGACCTGGCGGAACTGATGAAACTGAGCATGAAGCTGGCTGAACTCAATTTCGACCGCTATCACGACTGGAAGACCCCTTTCACCACAAAAAATGCCAAACAAGCGGCATTGGCGATGAAGGGCGATGTCTATACGGGACTGGATGCAGAGAGCCTGAATGAAGATGATTTCACCTTCGCCCAGGATCACCTGCGCATCCTCTCGGGACTCTACGGACTGATGCGGCCCCTGGACCTGATGCAGCCCTACCGGCTGGAGATGGGCACCAAACTGCCCAATGCGTTGGGCAAGGATCTCTACGCCTTCTGGGGAACCACCATTACCGATGCGATCAACAAGGCGTTGGTGAAACAGGGAGACGACGTACTGCTCAATCTCGCCTCTAATGAATACTACAAATCGATCAAGCCCAAACTGGTGAAGGGACGCATCATCACCCCACAGTTCAAAGAGAATAAAAACGGCAGTTATCGCATGATCGGCGTCTACGCCAAAAAGGCCAGGGGACTGATGAGCCGCTACATTATTGAAAACCAACTTACCGACCCAGAGGATATCAAGGGCTTCGATGCAGCGGGATACGACTACAACGAGGTGCTCTCCCAGGGGGACCAATGGGTCTTCTCCCGGGGCTGATCGACTCCCACTGCCACTTTGACGATGCCCGTTTCGACCAGGACCGGGAGCAGGCCTTGCAGCGTGCCAGAGACGCGGGGGTTACCAGCCAGATCATCGCCGGGGTGAAGGCCGAATGGTGGCCGCGGCAGAAGCAGGTCTGCAGGGACTATCCTGGACTCTATCCCGCCTACGGTTTGCACCCTATGTTCCTTGGGGATCACCAGCCTGAGGATTTAGAGCGGCTCGTTTCCTGGATCGAACGGGAACAGCCGGTAGCCATCGGCGAGTGTGGTCTGGACTTCTTCATCGAAGATCCCCAGCCGGAAGCGCAGCAGGCGCTGTTCGAGGCACAACTTGAACGGGCCCGACACTACCAATTGCCGGTGATCATCCATGCCCGCCGTTCCGTGGATCAGGTTCTCAACACCCTGAAACAGTTCCCCGGCCTGTCGGGAGTGGTGCACAGCTTCTCCGGCAGCGAGCAGCAGGCCCGCCGGCTGATCGATCTGGGTTTTCTTTTGAGTTTCGGCGGCCCCATCACCTATGAGCGGGCCAAACGCCTGCGCAGTCTGATCCAGAACCTGCCTCTGGAAAGTTTGATGTTGGAGACAGACGCACCGGACCAACCAGACAGCGGGCACCGGGGGGAGCGCAATGAATCAGCCTATCTGCCAACCGTGTTGCAAACAATCGCGGAGCTGCGCAACCAACCCGCTGCGGAGATCGCTGCCATAACCTCGAAAAATGCCGTGCAGCTGTTCAATATTCCCTCCAGCGAGGAGTCGTGACAGGCATGATGCTGCTGCCAGGATCCCCTGTACCAGACCTCACCGACCACTGGCTGCCCAACCCCCCGGAATCGGCACCTGCACCAGGCACTCTACACCTCTGGTCCATTGATCTGGACCGTTCTGACTTCCGCCACTACCTTTCACAGGATGAACTGACTCGCGCCAGCCGGTTCACACTGGAACCCCCAAAAAGCCGCTTTATCGCCGGCCGTAGCGCCCTGCGATCCATCCTTGGACACTATCTGGCCACCCCGCCTCTATCTGTCCGGCTGAAATATGGCGAACACGGCAAGCCTGAACTTGCCGATCAAGCGGGTGATATCCACTTCAATCTGGCTCATAGCGGCCATCTTGCAATCCTGGCAGTCAGCTGCGACTGCTCTGTGGGGGTGGATGTGGAAAAGATCCAGTCACGCAGATATATGCTCGGCATTGCCGGGCGCATGTTCAGCAGAGATGATTACAGGTTGTTGGTCTCACTTTCTGGCGCAGACCGGATCAGACGCTTCTGCCACTTGTGGACTGGCCTCGAAGCGCGGCATAAATGCCTTGGCACGGGGCTGTTCACGCCCACCCTGGCAAGTGAAGACGCCATGCCCTGTGGGGAAAACTTCATCCCTGAAGCCGGTTTTTGCGGCGCAATCAGCATGCAGAAGGAAATTCCAAAAACGGAAAACTGGACCGGCTTCAAGTTTCAGTGACATTCAGTCACGGAGACATGACGCAACCCGCCGCTCCCGGTATGATGAGCCGGTTTTGATCATATCGACAGCGGAGCGAGTAATGGCCAACAAAGGGATTCTGATCACCGGTGGCGCCGGCTATATCGGCAGCCACACTGCACGTCAGCTGGGGGAAGCCGGGGAACGCCTGATCACCCTGGACAATCTCTCCACCGGCTTCAGAGAGGCTGTACTCTATGGTGAGCTGGTAGTCGGCGATACCGGCGACCGGGCGCTGGTCAGCCGCGTGCTCAAGGAGCATGATATCGACACGGTGCTGCACTTCGCAGCCCACACCGTGGTACCCGAATCGGTCGAGGATCCACTCAAGTATTACGGCAACAACACCTGCAACACCCGCAGTATGCTGCAGTGCTGTGCTGAGGCCGGGGTAGAAAACTTCATCTTCTCCTCTACTGCCGCCGTCTACGGCACGCCCGAGAGCGGCATTGCCCATGAGGACACCCCCACCAGCCCGATCAATCCCTATGGCACCTCCAAGCTGATGTCGGAATGGATGTTGCGCGACCTCTCCGCCGCCACCGATATGAAACACGTCATCCTGCGTTACTTCAATGTCGCCGGTTGTGACCCGGAAGGGCGCATCGGCCAGGCCACCCCCAATGCCACACTGCTGACCAAGGTGGCCTGCGAAGCGGCTGTGGGAAAACGGGATGCCGTCTACATCTACGGCACAGATTACCCTACGCCGGACGGTACCGGGGTACGTGACTACATCCATGTGGAGGATTTGGCGGCTGCGCATGTAAAGGCTATCGAACACCTGCGCAAAGGGGGTGACTCCGCTATCCTCAACTGTGGGTATGGACATGGGTTCAGCGTGCGCGAGATGTTGCAGGCAGTGGAGAAGGCAGGCAATATCAAACTCAATATCATCGAGGCTGATCGCCGGGCAGGCGATCCTCCGGCCTTGATCGCCGGTGCTGAGAAGGTGCGCGAGGTGCTGGGCTGGAGTCCGGCCTACGACGATCTCTCAGTCATCGCCAGTTCTGCGCTCAACTGGGAGAAGAAACTGCTGAAATCACCCTGGAAAAAATAGAGCCCCATCATGGAACTGCTTCAGATATTCATTCTCGCCGCACTCCAGGGGCTGACCGAGTTTCTCCCCATCTCCAGTTCGGCACATCTGATCCTCGCCCCCCTCGTGCTGGGCTACGCCGATCAGGGGCTGGACTTCGATATCGCAGTCCATGTGGGTTCTCTGCTTGCGGTCATCGGTTATTTCCGCAAAGAGGTCGTCAGTATCACCAGTGATTTTTTCCGCTCGCTGGTGAATCGCAATGCCAGCTCAGCGGACTCCCGCCTTGGCTGGATGATCATCATCGCCACCATTCCTGTCGGTCTCTTCGGGCTGCTGATGAAATCGCTGGTCGAGACCGAACTGCGCACCCCGCTGGTAATCGCCATCACCACCATCAGCTTCGGTGTCGTTTTGTTGATGGTGGATCTGCTCGGTCGTCACACACGGGACGAATACTCCATTAAATGGACAGACGCCCTTATCATCGGCGTATTTCAGGCATTTGCCATCATTCCAGGCACCTCCCGCTCTGGTGCAACCATGACGGCAGGACTGCTGCTGGGACTATCGCGCGAGGCGGCTTCCCGTTTCTCCTTCCTGATCTCCATCCCGACCATTCTCATGTCCGGCGGGCTGGTAACGTTGGAGTTGATAGAGAGCGCCAATCCCGTGGAGTGGGATTCACTCTTTATCGGTGCCGGACTCTCGTTTGTCACGGCCTATCTCTGCATCCATTTTTTCCTGCGGTTCATCGAAAAAATCGGCATGCTTCCCTTCGTGATCTATCGTCTAATTCTGGGCGTCGGGATTCTCTATATCTTTCTGCCCTAACGGCTCATGCCTGGTGTCGGAATAATCCTACAGAAACATCAGGATTTTCGGCTTCTTTCAATACGCAGGCTGGGATATGTTAAACAAGTCTTGAATGATCCAAGACCTCCAAACGGAGTTGGAGCCATTGCAAAGGAGTGCTTACGATGCCCATCCCAAAACGTCCCACTATTTTTCAGCGTTTGCTGTTCGCCGCCTGTCTGACATCCATCTCCCCGGTTCACGCGACACTTGTCATCAACGAGGTCGATTATGATCAGCCAGGCAGCGACCAGGCGGAATTTATAGAACTGTTCAACACAGGGGGCACCACCCTCAATCTTGACGACTACACACTGCAACTAATCAACGGGAGCAACAGCGCACCCTACCGAACCTACGACCTTCCCACTTTCACCCTGGATACCAACGCCTACTTTGTGCTCTGCGGCAATGCCGGCAACGTACTCAACTGCGACTGGGATGTATCACCGAACAGCAACCTGATACAGAACGGAGCGCCCGACGCCATCGCCCTGTTTCTGGGAAATACCCTGATCGACAGTCTCAGTTATGAAGGAGATATCACTGGATATACTGAGATTTCTGGCAGCAACCTGGTCGACCCGTCAAATGCCGCCTTTCTCGGCCTTTCTCGCTCCCCGGACGGTATCGACACGAACAACAACAATCTCGATTTCAGTCAGGCCTGTATCACCCCCGGCATGCGCAACAGCACCCAAGCAAACAGCTGCAGTGCACCTGTTAATCCAGTTGCCCTGCCGGAACCCTCAAGCTGGCTGATTATGATGGTGGGATTGGTGGGTATGCTGCTGCCGAAGAGATTCCGCGAAAGAGAGATGTGAACAGGGTTGCCCGATCCGCTACGCTTGATCGGGCCTACATTTCTGCATCATCTCTCGCTTGCATGCCAATCCCCGCTTGCGTACAACTACGGCCATGAGCAGCCAATCCGCTTACGCCGAAAAACTCCCCCGCCTGATCAATCAGACAGGCATCGGAAAACTGCCTGAGGCACAGAGGGAATTTCTGCAGTCCCAGGCACTGATCTATCGCTTCACCCTGCAAGAGCTGCAACAACTGAACGAGATCAGCCTCGATCTGAACATGTGGCGGGAAGACCCTATCGAGCAGATCTGGCCGACAGATGTGTCCTCAGATCTGGCACCGAAGCAGAAACGGCAAGAGATTCTGGGACTGATTCGGCGACATTGGGAAGATCTTCGCCAACAACCAAACCAGTATCCCGTCTCTTTTGACAAGACTGAATATCAGCCGGACAGAATCAAGCGGGTCATGGTGGAAAGACCCAAACTCGGCCTAGGCTATTGTCCGGTGGCATCGTCCCGCACCCGTTGCTGCAACCTGCTGACACTGGATGCGGTGGAGAACTGCGGCTTCGACTGCAGCTACTGCAGCATCCAATCCTTCTATCATGGAGACGAGGTCCGCTTCGACAACCAATTCGCCGAAAAACTGGCCCAGCTCGAGATCGATCCTGACCGGATCTATCACATCGGCACCGGGCAATCCTCCGACTCCCTGATGTGGGGCAACCAGGCAGGCATTCTCGATGCGCTGAGCCTTTTTGCCACTGAACACCCCAATGTCATTCTGGAGTTGAAGACCAAGTCGAAAAACATCAGCTACCTGGAAAAGAATCCGCTACCGGCGAATATCATCTGCACCTGGTCTCTCAATACCCAGACCCTGATTACCCATGAAGAGCACCTGAGCGCATCACTGGAGGATCGCCTGATGGCTGCCCGGCGGCTGGCGAACAAAGGCATCATCGTGGGCTTTCATCTCCACCCAATGATCCACTACGCCCGGTGGCGTGAAGACTACACTGAACTCTTTGAACGGATGACATCACCGTTCGACCCGGATGAGGTGGCTCTGGTCTCAATCGGCACCCTTACCTACATCAAACCGGTGATCAAAAAGCTGCGGGGCCGGAGAGACTTTCACAGCAAGATCCTGCAGATGCCAATGGTGGAGAGTGACGGCAAGCTCTCCTATCCGGAAGAGATAAAACTGGAGATGTTCTCCCACGCCTACCAGCAGCTTGCGCCCTGGCACGATAAAGTATTTTTCTACCTCTGCATGGAAAACCAACGTTTGTGGAAACCGGTCTTCGGTTTTGAATATGCGAGCAACGACGCGTTCGAGCTGGCGATGAAAGCAAGCTATCTGGCAAAGATCGAGCTGCACCGGCAAGGGTCTTGCTATTCGCAGGACTGATCAAGCGTAGCGGATCAGGCAACAGACACGAAAAAAAGAGGGTGTTGCCGGTTCCGCAAGCTTGAACCGACCTACGCTGAAGATTGCTCTAACCAGAAAATCTTATGACACAAAACCAACTACTGATCGGCCTTACCTTCCTGTTCTATCTGATTGCCATACTGGGGATCGGTATCCATGCCTGGCGGCGCACACGCAACCTTTCCGATTTCGTCCTCGGGGGGCGCCAACTTGGCAGTTGGGTGACCGCTCTGAGCGCCAGCGCCTCGGATATGAGCGGCTGGCTGCTGCTCGGTCTGCCGGGCTATGCCTATCTCTCCGGCGTGGAATCCATCTGGCTGGCAGGCGGCCTGTTGATCGGCACCTGGCTCAACTGGCGTTTCATCGCCGCACCATTACGACTCGCATCAGAGCAGGCAGGCAACGCCCTGACCCTGCCGGAGTATCTCTCCACCCGTTTCGACGACAGGAGCGGCCTTATCCGCACCATCTCATCCCTCTTTATCCTGCTCTTTTTCCTCTTCTACACCAGTTCCGGACTGGTGGCCGGTGGCAAGCTTTTCGAATCAGTATTTGGTCTGCCCTATCACTGGGCTGTGGCGGCAGGCACCCTCACCATTATCCTCTATACCTCTTTTGGTGGTTTTCTCGCAGTCTCTTGGACCGACCTGCTGCAGGGACTGATGATGGCGGCGGCACTGCTCATCGTGCCGCTGATGGCATTCGGAGAGCTGGGCGGAACAGCACATACCCTCCAGCGCATCGCCGAGTTTAACCCGGCACTGCTTGACCCATTCACCGACAACAAGGGCGTACCCCTCGGCTGGATAACCATCGCCTCCCTGCTTGCCTGGGGTCTGGGCTACTTCGGGCAACCTCACATCCTGGCCCGTTTCAAAGCGATCCGGCATGTGGCGCAGATTCCAACAGCCCGGCGCATTGCCATCACCTGGGTGCTGTTGACCCTGACGGCAGCCTGCCTGGTGGGTCTGACGGGTATCCCGGTGTTTGAGACACCGCTGGCCGACCCGGAGCGGGTGTTCATCCACCTGGTGGATCTACTCTTCCATCCGTTGATTGCCGGCATTTGTCTCGCCGCTATCCTGGCGGCCATCATGAGTACCGCCGATTCCCAACTGCTGGTGGCCTCCAGCGCATTCACCGGAGACCTCTACAAAGGCCTTTTCCGCTGTAACGCAAACGATCGCGAGTTGATGATCACCGGCCGACTGGCAGTCGTCGGCATTGCCGCCATCGCCTTTATGCTTGCACTTGATCCCGACAGCAGTGTGCTCGACCTGGTCTCTTACGCCTGGGCGGGATTCGGTGCCGCCTTCGGACCCGCCATCCTCTTCTCGCTCTACTGGAAACCCATGACCCGCAATGGCGCACTCGCCGGTATCATCCTCGGTGGACTGACCGTGGTCATCTGGAAACAGCTGTCAGGAGGAATCTTCGATCTCTATGAGATATTGCCAGGCATCGTCGTTTCAATAGCCGGTATACTGATTTTCAGCAGGAATCGCCATATATAAATGAAGACTAAATACTCCAGCACAATTGATTTTTGCCCTGACCCCTTCAATATTTTCTTGGTAAAATAACAAGGTTGGAGTTAAGGAAAGAATCAAAATGGAAGTATTAATATTTGGCGGCACACTCTTCATGGGGAAAATTCTCTGTGAAAAACTGTTCGCCAATGGACACAAACTAACGATAGTTTCCAGAAGAAAACCAGATAACCTGACCGAATTTGAATATATAAACGCTGACAGAAAATCGTATCCACAGTTAGCGACCAAGTTACGAAACCGCTCGTTCGATACTGTCATCGATATGCTCAACTACTCCTCTTTCGACTCATCAGTCATCGAGAAACTGATCAATCAGGAGATTATCTCGTGCGGCCACTATATTTTTACTTCTTCATCTCACGTATACCTCCCTGAAGGAGGAAAGGAATTGGTGGAGAGTGCATTTGATCCATTCACCTATAACTCGACAGTAAGTGACAGACCAAAAATCTCCTACAGCGAAGGCAAGAGGAGGGCTGAAGCATATCTCTTCCAAAACATGGTGGGAATGCCGATCACTGCAATTAGACTCCCTGTCGCGCTTGGCACCAATGACCCCTCCGAACGTTTCACCAATTTATTTGAAAAAATCCTGGATAAAAAACACGTTCCACTTTCAAGCAGCGCACAACCAATAAGCCTGGTCTGGGCCAATGACATCGCTGATTTCCTCTATTGGACAGCCACAAAAAAACTCTCTGGCATATATAATGCGTGCTCCCCTGAAACGTTCACGGAAGGCGAAATATATGAATTTTTTCTTTCTATACTAAAATCCAAAAAAAAGATCACCAGAATTAACTACAGGCGTGAAAAGAGACCTTTTTATTCAAAAGTACCTTTAACCCTGGATTGCTCAAATGCCACATCGCAAGGATTCAATTTCACTCCAGCCTTCGATTGGATCAGACTTGAGGTTTCTCAATTACTATCAAAACGGGGATACAATCCCAGTTGAATTCAGGTTGGTATATTAGTTCAGATCAGGGAAGGTCAACTTCTTCCAGGGGATAGAGATACTGGTCCTGCCGGTTTCATCCGGGCCATTGATCTCGATGTTTTTCACCGGTTCATTATCAATTGTCAGTCGGATGGATTCAGGTTTTTCAGTGTAGATAGTCAGACCCGACAGATCATATTTCGCTCCACCTGTAACGAGATTGATCAGTATCAGACCACCGTCCTCGCTCTCTTCGACATGGATCTGCTCCGTCATCTTCGTGTACTGCAACAACCGGTAGGTCGTGGCGACAAGAATCTCCTGGCGGTCGACGTACCCTTTAAGCCGGCGAAACCCGTTGCGGGTCGCCTCGGAGAAGATCTCTGCCCTGTCTGCGATCTTGCCAAGATGAGTATAGATAATGCTTTTGGCCCGCTTGCGTGACAGGGTCGACAGCACCCTGTCCGTCAACACCTCGGGAATACCCTGGGCGGTCTCCCCCGCACTCACACCACCCCAATGGGGATTGCAGCGCATGAACTCGGTCACCGATTCACCGCTGCGCAGGCTGGCAGGATAGATCAAGCGGTTGCCTTTGTGCAGCGCATATTTTGGATGATTCTTGAGCGCCAGCAGGCTTTTGACGAAATCCTTCAGAATCGTCTTTGCCGCCGGCACCGCATTTTTTATCGACCAAAGCCCACCATACCCCTTCGCGCAATCCTGACCGATGACGCTGGTGACGCGACCCCGCCAGACATATCGTACGCCGTGCCGATAGGTAAGATCGGAGTGGAAGGCATCATGCCCTTCGAGATCCCCTTTGCCAAACATAATACCGGGATCGAAGTTAGTGGCCGCCTTGGAGTGGTCCACCCAAACCTTGATGCAGCAGTCATGTGATTCCAACTCATTCAGCGCCCGTTCCACATAACCTCTATCCACCGCAAGATCGCCATAGGAGTGAAAACAGTCGATATGACCGGAGCGGATCAAACGCCGTGCATTCTCCCGACCCTCATCATCGGTATTCCAGTAGGCGAACTGGTTTTCCGGCATATCGAAATAGAGCGTATTGCCGATCTCCAGCCCGACACCCGGTCCCATCGCCGTCTCCTCTTCGGTATTGAGGAATCTGGCGATTTCAAAATACTCCCGCCTGCCCGGCGTCTCATCCAGATCGCTGCAGATTGCCAACATCGCGTGGTAAGGATAGGGGATCTTCCTGATTTTTGGGTCGGTCATGATTGCAGAGCCAGTCGGGTCTTCTTGATTATTTTTCAGCACGGATCGCCGCACACCGGTTCGATTCTTTTACGCTTCACTGGTTTTCCGAAACCGGTGGCGTCGGATTTTCCTGCACACCATCGTGATAGGCAAAAAAACGTTTCACATTATTGAAATCACGGCTCTTTGTCATCGGTGGCAGGCTCTTGATAAAAACTTTTCCGTAGGGTTTGCTGAGCAGACGTGGATCGCAAAGCACCAGCACACCACGATCCTTCTCATCCCGGATCAGTCGTCCGGCACCCTGTTTCAGTGCGATCGCCGCCTGGGGCAGTTGAAACGTCATGAAGGGGTTGCCACCCCGCGCCCGCAGTGCGTCGATCCTCGCCTGCAGGACGGGATCACCCGGCGAGGCAAAGGGCAGCTTGTCGATGATCACACAGGAGAGCGCATCACCCCGCACATCCACCCCCTCCCAGAAACTGGAGGTTCCCAGCAGCACCGCATTGCCGAGGCTGCGGAACTGCTCCAGGAGTTCGCTACGGGGTGCGGTCCCCTGTACCAGCATGGGAAATTCGATACGATCCTGCAGATAATCGGCCGCCTCCTGCAGGGCGCGATGGCTGGTGAAGAGCAGAAAGGCGCGGCCACCGCTCGCTTCCAGAATAGGGATGGAGAGATCGGAGACGGTGCGGTTGAACTCGGGGTTGCTGGGTTCCGGCAGGTCACTGGGCACATACCAGAGCGCCTGTTTCGGATAGTCGAAGGGGCTGTCCCAGCAGTGGGTCTCGGCATCCTCCAGCCCCAACTGATTGGCAAAGTGGCTGAAACTGCCCCCCACCGCCAGGGTTGCGGAGGTAAATATCCAGGCCGCCGGATTGTTCGCCATTCGCTCCCGAAAGATAGCGGAGATCTCCAGCGGCGTCCGGTTGAGTCGGAAGCTCTGGCGCTGGGTCTCGAACCAGCGGATATCCTGTGTCTCATTCTCATCGAAGAGTTGATCCAGACGGGATGACAACTCCTTGCAGCGGTCGCGGCAGCTGTCGAGCCCCTTGCCCCGTCCTGCGATCGCTTCGAGCATGTCACCCAGAATCGACAGCTCGCTGCGCAACCGCTCCAGCCCGGCCTCCACTGCCGGGTTGTTCTCCACATCGGACCAGGCGCCACGCCGCATCTCCAGACCAAAGGCGAGACGCAGATCCCGGGTGACCTGTTTCAGACGATCGGCCTGCTCCACGATCTTCGGCAGATCCCCCGCCTCACGGTGATACTCCGACACTGTGTCCCTGGCCAGATCGAGCAACTGACGGCCGCTCAGACTCATGCCGAAGAAGTTACCCGCCACATCCGGCAGTTGATGCGCCTCGTCCAGGATAAAGCAGTCTGCACTCGGCAACAGTTCTCCGAATCCCTCATCCTTCAGCGCCATATCGGCACAGAGCAGATGGTGATTGATCACCACCAGATCCGCCTCCTGGGCGCGTCGCCGCGCTTCCACCAGATGGCACTTGCTGTAGGCGGGACACTCCTGACCCAGGCAGTTCTCAGTGGTGGAGGTCACCATCGGCCAGATGCCGGCGTCTTCAGGGATCGCCGACATCTCGGCGACATCGCCGCTTCTGGTCTGGCCCGACCAGCTGCGCACCTGCTGCAGTTGATCGCTCTGCTCGGCAGTCAAACGCCGATCCTCCAGCATGGCTGTCTCCATGCGGTGGGTACAGAGGTAGTTGGCACGCCCTTTGAGCAGGGCGACGGAGACAGGGCTGGAGAGGCTCTCCCGCACCAGTGGCAGATCCCGATGGAACAGCTGGTCCTGCAGATTCTTGGTACCGGTGGATACGATGACTTTGAGACCCGACATCAGCGCCGGTACCAGATAGGCAAAGGTCTTGCCCGTACCCGTACCCGCCTCGCAGATGAGAACCCCGCCATCGTTCAGGATGCGGCTGATCGTTTCCGCCATCTCCTGTTGCTGCGGGCGATGGGAGAAGCCGTCGATGCGCCGGGCGAGCCAGCCGTCAGACCCAAAGATATCGGCAATATCGGTCATGAAGCATTTCCCGGATGCGCCTGGATAACAATCAAGGTTTCAGCCGGACTGGTTGCCCCAGACCTCGGATTCGAGTCCATCCTCACGGGTCCAGACCAGGCGGCCGATGATCTTGAAACGGGCCACAGACATGGCGCCACGCTTGGCCCGGCTGCTGCTGGAGTCATTGACGAACTCGAGGATCTCATCCTTATCCGCCTCGTAGATCTCGTAGGGTTCATAATCCTCGTCCATGAGTACCAGCACCACGCTGTCCCACTCCCGATCGAGTTTGAGTTGACCGATACGTTGTCCGGACTTGCTCTCGTCGAAGATGGTGCGGGATTTTATCTGCACCCGCCAGCCGTCCCGTGACGGGTCGATGGCATTGTAGCCAGTCTCGCCCTCGGGGCGCGGTTTCAGCCGCAGCAATTTTACTGCGTCATGTTCGGCAATCTCATTGCTGATGCCGGGCAGTGGCTTGCCCATGGTGCGACGATACTCTGCCGCGAGCAGACGGGCCTGGGCGATCAGTTTGTCGACGGCGTAGACACTCAAGCCGGGTTCCTCGTGGGCATTTTATAGGGTGAATTGTATCTGAATGTGGGGGTTGTGGCACAGGAGAAAAGACTGGTGGTTATCTTTGTCATTCAGATGTAGGCCCGATCAAGCGCAGCGGATCGGGCAACCCCGTTTTAATCAAACGCATCGGCTGCCGGTTCCGCTGCGCTTGAACCGGCCTACTGTTTGGGTATTCGAGCTAACGAAACAACTGCTGAAACCAGTCGATACTGTCATCGACAAAAGTCTCATCGCTTCTTTTTCTTTGTGCAGAGGCGCACGCCGACCGCCGCTTCGGTTCACTGCCACGGATGAACGGCACCAGTCTCGCCTCCGCACACCCAGCGCCAAGCAGTCCCGATTGCGGGTCGACGGCAACCGGCACAACGCCTTGCGGCATCTTTTCGTCCAGGCGCGACACACCGATGCGCCGCATCAGATCTCCCCATACACGCATAGCGCCGGTGGAGCCGGTGAGACCAGTACTCTTATTGTTGTCGCGACCTACCCAAACGACAGCCACCCGCCGGCGGTCAAACCCGGCAAACCAGCTGTCCCGCAACTTATCGGTAGTCCCGGTCTTTCCGGCCAATCCCCCCACATTGGAGAGCTGATTCACAAGCCCCCGCCCGGTCCCCTCGAAAATCACCTGCTGCAGGGCTTTGCTCAGGAGAAAAACCGCCTTTTTGTCGGCAACCTGAGACACAGACAGGGAGTACCGGGAGAGCGGTCTGCCGCGCGCATCCGTCACTGCGCTGATCGCCCTCAGTCGGGCTAGCAAGCCTCCTGTCGCCAGCGCCTGATACATCTGAGCCATCTCCAGGGGAGAGAGGGAGACCGCACCCAGCAGCATGGATGGATAGATATTCAACGGCCGTTCGACACCCAGATCCCGCAGGGTTGCCGTCACCTTTTTCAGACCGATATCCATGCCCAGTCGCACGGTCGCCAGATTGTAGGAGTGAGCCAGCGCGTCCTGCAACAGGACCTTGCCGTGACTCTTACGATCATAGTTGCGGGGCGACCAGATTTTGCCGTCCGAGCCTTTAAGACGAATGGCACTATCCTGCAGAGAAGTGACCAGCGTATACCGCCCAGGCTCGGAGAGTGCCGTGAGAAAGACCGCCGGTTTTATCAGCGAACCCACTGGCCGTATTGCATCCAGCGCACGGTTGAAACCGGCGTAGCGGGGATTGCGGTCACCCACCAGCGCGCTGACTTCACCCGTCTCCACATCCGCCACCACCAGCGCACCCTGCAGGGTACCGGCCTTGATTCCAGGACGTTTCTCGATCTGTTTCAACTGACTGCTCAGCGCCTGCTCCGCCCGTTCCTGTACCCAGGGATCAAGGGTGGAGAATATGCGCAGCCCCTCACTGTTGAGGTCTGCCTCGTCATAGTCCCGCCGCAGTTGCCTTCGCACCAGATCGATAAACGCAGGATAGCTACCGGCCCCCGCCCGGCCTTTCTGCAACCCCAAGGGCGCCTTTAATGCCGACGCTGCCTGGCCAGCGCTGATGACGCCCTGCTCCTGCATCAGATTCAGTACCAGTGCACGGCGTTTCAACGTGCGCTCTGGATGACGTTTGGGATCGTAGGCCGACGGACCACGGACCAGCGCCACCAGCAGTGCCACCCTTGGCAGATCCAGTTCAGCCAATGGACGGTTGAAGTAGAAGCGGCTTGCCAGTCCGAAACCGTGGATAGCACGGCCGCCATCCTGCCCCAGATAGATCTCGTTGGCGTAGGCTTCGAGGATCTCATCCTTACTGTAGTGAAACTCCAGAATCACCGCCATCAGCGCTTCATTCACTTTTCGCAGCAGGGAGCGCTCTCGGGTAAGGAAAAAATTTTTCACCAGTTGCTGGGTCAATGTGCTCCCCCCCTGCACGACCCCTCCGGCCTGGATATTGGCTATCAGCGCCCGGCCTATGGCCAGCAGGTCGAGACCGAAATGGGACTGAAAATGGCGGTCCTCCACGGCGAAAAGCGCCGACACCAGCAGTTCCGGCAACTCACTGCGCCGCAACAGCACCCGATCCTCACTGTGGGCCGGATGCAGGCTGCCGATCAACGCCGGTTCGAGCGGGTAACTGTCGAAATCTTTGCCGTTCGCCGCCTGTTTGAGGGTTTTGACATGCCCCTTCGCGATACGGACTTCCAGATAGTCGGAGCCCCGTTGACCTGTAGCGAAGTGGAACGGGCGGGTACGAATCAGGAAACGCCCTTTATAGCTGGAGTAGCTGCCGGCATTGTCGGGGTGTCTGATCCGGCGATAACCCAATCCATCCAGGGTCTGACGCAGACGTTTTTCAGTGAGCGGCACACCGGGCCGGAGCAGCAGCGGTCGTCCATATACCTGCGCCGGCACGGCCCAGCGGTGTCCATCGAAACGAACCTGCACGATCCGGTCGAGATAGAGTACATAGAGTATGGTACTGAAGATCAGCGCTGCCAGACCCAGCCAGATCCAGCGCCTCCATGACGTTGCAGCGTGCCGGGCGCTCCGTCTGCCCCGCTTTTTCCTGCGTTTAGCCATATAGAGAGTCAGTGCGCCGCTGCCAGACGATCGCACTCGCTGTTACAGGGGATCACCTTGGCAGCCAAAGGAAACTGCTGCAAACGTGCGGCCAGATAGCGATAGAGTTCCCCGACCCAAGGCGCGCTATCCTGTTTGGCTAGGGCAGAGTGCTGCCGGAAATCCCGTGGGGCGATCAGCACACCGGCCTGCTCCACACCGATGCGTGCCACCAGTACAAAAAGCTCCTCGATCGCCCGGTTTCCCATTGCCAGACAACCGGCAGACCAGGTACTACCATGAATAAAGATATTCGACCCTGGCTGCATCCGCCCCTCTACCGAGGCGTTGGCCCAGTCGAAGGTATTGGGATAGTCGAGTTTCATCGAAAGGTGGAAGGCGCTATTGGGGTTGAGGGCCTCGATGCGGTAGAAACCTTCGGGTACCTGCCGGTCTCCTTCCCGCAGTTTGGGTCCGCTCACTCCGCTGGCGGCCAGCACGGGGTAATCGTGGATATGCTTCCACTGAGTGCCGCTGAAGACCCACAACTCCACGATGCGGCGATCCTTCAATGTTATCAACTGGATCCGCTGCGGCGGGTATTCGACTCCTGCGTGATGAAAACGTCTCTCCAGTACCGCTTCGGCGGCAGGAGCATAACGCTCAAGCGCGCGATTAAGATCGGGATCGACAATTGCCGGAACCTCTGCCAGAACCAGGCTGTTCCACAGCAGCAGCAACAGAAGCGGCAGTCTCACTTGCGTCGAACCCGTTCCAGCCAGTTACCGTAGATCACATCAGAAACCTGATGCAGCTGTTTTATCTTTGCCGACAGATCATCGGTTATGGTCCTGGAGGATTGTGCACAGCGGGAGGTCAACATCAGATCGCTGCCGTACTTGGACAGCCATGCCTCCACCATCTCCTCTGTCATCTCCAGATGGAACTGCATACCGATATGGTCGCCGAAAATATAGGCCTGATTTCGGAAGCACTGGCTCTTGAGTAACGGCTCACTGCCGGGGGGCATAGAGAAGGTGTCGGCGTGCCAGTGAAAGGTATCGAAGGTGGTTGGAAGTCCATCGAGCCAACCGGAGTGCGCTTCACCATTAATGCGCTGCAGCGGATACCAGCCGATCTCCATCCCATCACCCTTGGTGACCTCACCGCCCAGCGCCTTGCTCATCAACTGTCCGCCAAAACAGATTCCCATCATCGGCACCCCAGCCTGGTGTGCCCTGCGGATCAGTTCCCAGGGAACCTGATGACGGTCGAGGAACTCCCCAAGGTAACCGGGGGCTTCACAGGCAACATGACGAAAGATGCGGATCGGTTTCACGTTCACTCAGACAGCGGGGTTTAGAACCTTCATTTTAACCGCGGATACGAGGATTAGAAACCATCTGAACAGTCCGCTTTACGATTAATCCATCATAGGTTGAAAATCAGGATCGATAACCTTGCAGAGTCGATATTCTTGAACTACGGATTATCTGTTGAGTCGTTTATTTCTTTCAGCACTCACCGCCCAACGGATAAAACATCACTATACAAGGGGATTGCCATGTCTGCAGAGATTCTCGAAACACCTGACGGCTACCAACTCAATGCCGATAACGACACCCCGGACTCCCGGGATCACTTCTACCAACCATCGTTGATACAACTCAAACCGGTAGTGGAACCCGACTACGTCAGTCTGAAGATTCTGGATCAGGGCAAAGAGGGCGCCTGCACCGGCTTCGGTCTGGCGGCAGTCATCAACATGCTGAACCAGAAACGGGACAGCGATATCAGGGTCAGCGCCCGCATGCTTTACAACATGGCGAAAAAGTTCGACCGCTGGCCAGGTGAAGCATACTCCGGATCCAGTTGCCGGGGTGCTATTCAGGGCTGGAAGAGTATGGGTGTCTGCAGTGATGAACTCTGGCCCTATCGAAGTGAAGACCGCTCCTACCTGACCATCGAGCGTGCCAAAAACGCACGCAACAATACCGTTGGCGCCTACTACCGTCTGAAACACAACATTGCTGATTTCCACGCCGCCCTGAACGAAACCGGGGTGATCTACGTCTCCGCCAACGTCCACTCCGGCTGGTGGCCACGCAACGTCCGCGGCGGCCACATACATTTCCGGGACCAGTCCCAGGGCGGACATGCCTTTGCCGTCGTCGGCTACAACGAAGCGGGTTTTCTGGTGCAGAACTCCTGGGGCCGGAATTGGGGCGATAACGGCACCGCCTTCTGGAGTTATGAGGACTGGCAGGCCAATATCAAAGACGCGTGGGTGGTCCGGCTCGCCCTGCCCACGCCAAACATCTTTCCTGGGGTGGCGCAGGCCAATGGCAATGAGACCGGCGAGAACTTCTCCCTCTTCAAAAAACGTCCAACCCGAGGGGAGATCGCCGGCCATTTCGTGCATATCGACGATGGCGATCTGCACGACCAGGGGCGCTACTGGAGCAAACGGGCAGACCTGCGCCAAACCGCTGATCTGGTCGCAGACAGCGAGGGTTACGACCACCTGCTCTTCTACGCCCACGGTGGCTTGAACAGCATCTACGACTCGGCGCGGCGTATCAAGGCGATGAAACAGGTCTTCAAGGACAATCGCATCTACCCCTTCCACTTCATGTACGACACCGGACTGCTGGAGGAGCTCAAAGACATCCTGTTGCGGCGCCACAGGGAGGGGGGCGAGAAGGTTGCAGGTTTTACCGACTATACCGACAAATTGCTTGAGAAGTCGACCCGCCCCCTCGGCCGCGCCCTCTGGCGGGAGATGAAGCTCGGCGCCAAACGTCCCTTCAGCAGCAATGCCCGTGGCGGCATGCAGACCCTTAACGTCTTTCTCGATGCTCTGGCAGAAAGCGACAAGCCCAAGAAGATCCATCTGGTGGGCCACAGCACCGGCGCCATCCTGCTGGCCTGGCTGATCAAGGCACTGCCGAAGGCCAGCGGGACCACAACCATCGCCAGCTGCAGCCTGATGGCCCCCGCCGCCACCGTCGATCTGTTCAGGAAAAACTTTTCGCCCGAGATCGGCAAAAGGATCGAACAGTTGCGTATCTACAGTCTCTCCAAAGAGTTGGAACTGGATGACCATGTCGCCTATGTCTATCGCAAGTCACTGCTCTACTACGTCTCACTAGCCTGTGAAGAGGAACTGGGAGAACAGATTGTCGGCATGGTGAAATATAATGACCAACTCCCTAAAAACAAGAACCTCGATATCATCAGCAAAGGAGAAGACGGGAGCGAAAAACGCAGCAACAGCGAAGGCCACGGCGGTTTCGACAACGACCCCGCCACCATGAACGACATTCTGAAAACCATCCTCGGGAAAAAACCGAAACGTGAGTTCAAAGAGAATGACCTGGATTATTGACCACCAGAAATAGACAGGACGCAGGCCCGATCAAGCGCAGCGGATCGGGCGTTCTCATACTTGACTGAACGTTTGGATTGCCGGTTCCGCTGCGCTTGAACCGGCCTACTTTTTGAATAAAGTCGATTTCCACAATCATTTGGGTCAGATCACATCACCACTTCTTCGGCAGTGACCACATACCTCAAAGGACCTCCCGGTACCAGGGCGTCGAAAGGGTAGCAAGTGATGAGCAGCAGTTGGTTGTGCATATCGGGTTGCAGTAGTCCGGTCTCGTTTTCATGGTGTACGCTCTGCTGCAAAACGGCGTAGTGAACCAGCCGCCTATCAGGGCGTTCTATCACCAGCCGGTCGCCCTGTTTTAGCTGTTGCAGGAAGCGAAAGTGGGTGTCCCGGTGGCCGCTGATGATGCTTTTACCTGCGCTGCCGGGACGAGCGCTGTTTTCGATCCAACCCGGCCCGAAGGCGAGAGTGCGGCCACTGGCTCCGGCCAGAATGTAGCGCTCTATCTCCAACCCAGGCACCGAAAGCCTCGCCACCGGCCAGGTGTCGGCCCAGTCCCAGGGCGGCACATGATCGGTTTCCGATCGGGTTGATTCCCACGCACCGGCGACCAGGACTTCCGATAGCCAGGCCTTGGCATGAATCCATCCCCCGGCAGCCAGTTGCCAAACGGCCGTCAACAGGAGGGTTATTACGAGCAGCCGTTTCATGTTCTGCGTCTCCATGTCAGAACGAGTACGCTCAGCAGTAAGAAAAGGCCGATCAACAGATGCAGTGAAGCAGAAGTAGCGGTTTGAGGCATACGCCCGAACACCTTGTTCGCCGTCCAACCGTGAGGCAGGTTGGTCGGCATCGGTTTTGTTTTCAGCATCTCTTCGAGCTGGCGGGTGGGCGTTTTGTCCACTGCGACCAGACTGGTGTATCGGCTGACCAGACGATGTTTCAGTGCCACTTCGAGGACTGCTTTACGCACATCAGGTTCCGACCTGCCGCGATTGCGCTGGGCCATCAGTTCAGCGATATTCGCCCTCGCCCAGAGCAGATGCACACCGGTTTGATCACCACCACCCCGTAGATGGATACGCCGCTGCCAAGACTCCCCTGCCCTGTCACCCTTGATGTTCAACAAACCCTGTAGTTGGCCTGCCTTTAGCGCCAGCAGGATCGGCTCTCCCGCATAGAGATCAGGTAGTGGATTCGGATAGTCCTCCACCTCGGCACCATCAGGCCACTGCAACTGGATATTGGTCAGCAAAGGCTGTTCCAGTTTTAGAAAGAGTGCCGCCAATCGTGACTCGAGCTCTGCCAGATCCCCCACATAGGTGAAGCTGCCACGGCCAAACTCCGCCGCCCTGGACATGAAGAAGCTGTTGGGTGCAGAACCAATGCCGATGGTGAAAAGGCGGCTCGCCCCCAGGCGCCGGTGGATCACCCTGAACAGTTCATCCTCGTTGCCCACGCTGCCGTCGGTGAGAAAGATCACCTGGCGCAGCCGCTCGTGATGTTCACGACTATCAAGGGCCAACTCCAGCGCAGGCAGCATCTCGGTGCCGCCATCCGCCTCCAGCGACGAAACGTAATCCAACGCCTGCCGAAGATTGCGCGGTGTCGCATCCACCGCATGCTGATGGAGGGCGCGGGTGTAACTGCTGAACTGGATGATGTTGAAGCGGTCTTCCGGCCGCAGACGCCGCAGGGCAATTTTGAGCGCGGCTTTGGCCTGGGCGATGGATGTCCCATGCATGGAGCCGGAGGTGTCGACCACAAAGATGACTTCCCTTGGTTGAGTTGGCATCGCAGCATCTCCCTGGGGCGGCATCACCATCAACAACCCATAGACCTCGTTGTCCCACAACTCTGTGAAGAGAGCGGCATGAGGGGCAACTCCGACCTTCGGCACCCAGGTCAACTCGAAATCCCGATCCGCCGGAACCTGTTTCGACTTCAGGTCGATTTGATATCGCCCTCTGTCGTCCTGAGTATGGATGATTGGGTGGTAGCGGCTCTCCAGAGATGCCAGCGGTAAACCCGCATCCAGTTGTATTGCGATGGTTACCGGATTGATGGAGCCTTGGGCCGGATCGGCCACACTGGGCGTGATCCGGCTGGCATCAGGCACCTGATCGGTATCTGCAGCCCAACCCGTGCCGCTGAAGCCACTGCTCTCCTCCGGCACTATCGGGATGCCGGGGATATAACGTGCTGCGATGACCAGTGGGAAACGGATCTGAAAACGCCCCTGCTCATAACCCAGGCTCTGCTGGTATTCGATCTCGATGACAATCGACTCCCCCGGCCCGATATTTGCCACCGATATGGTGAACATATTGGGCCGTTGCTGACTCAGCAGACTTGCCTTGCGTCCTTCTGACTTGGCCTTTTCGTAGGTCGCCCTGGCCTGTTGCTTCTCCTGGATCTCGCCCTCGATGACCCGCTCGCCGATGCGCATCCACAGCCGGTCTACCGCCGCATCCTCCGGCAGGGGAAATTGATAGATCCCCTCGACCCAATCCTGACTGGGATTACTGAAGTGCTGCGCCACCCTTACCCGTGCCAGCATACCGTTGATCTGCATCTCCACATCGGTGCTCAGGTTGGGAGCATCATCGATACGCCGGCCATCCAGTGAGTAGAGATTGAGGGTACCGCGAGTCACCTCATCGGCTGCCGCCAGCGCGCTGCCGCTGGTACTGAGGACCAGCAGGATGAAGAACACCGATCCCGCCAGACCTGCGCCGATAGCAGCAATCAGTGTCAGCAGCATATCCTTGATGAATTGCCGGTTTCTGAGATCGATCCTGACCGGCCCGTCAACGAGATCACCCGCCTGCATGAGTGAGTGGCTCATCTTTGCGCCCTCCCCGCTGCTGCTTGTTTCCTTTTATCGCCCGGATTTCCTCCTCTGATAACCACCTGGCCGACTGGGTTGAGATCCGTTCCGGCGATCCGTAAAGAAATGCCTCACTCAACGGCTGCGGACAGCGCTTCACCGTCCCGATCCCGGTACAAATGAGAGCAGCACGAAACGATCGAAACCGAGCCCCTCCAGATCCACAGAGGGATAGAGCGCCATCCCCTCACCCTCTACTCGCTGTTGAATACGTTCCGCATCCACCCCGGCAGCAACCAACCGTCGGGAAACGGTTTCGGCCCTCAATTTTGACAGCTCCCGGTTGTAATCATCACTGCCCCGATGATCAGCTGAAGCGAGGATCTTGATATCAAGATCGGGAAAGGCATTCAGCATGCCCGCCAGGGCGTCGAGCTGCGGCTGAAAACGGGGCTCCAGATCCGCACTGTCGGTGCGGAACTGCAGACAGAAGGAGAAACCCTCCGCCACTGCCTGCTGCTGACGCAGCTGCCGTTCGATCTGCTCCGACTGACTGCCGCTCTGCTGTTGCAGCTGATGTACCTGTTGACGGGTATTGGCCAATTTATCCTGTTGCAGACTCAAGGCTGTTTTCTGCCCGTCGATCGTTCCGATCAAGGCCCCGCCAATGGCACCCACGACCAGACCGGGGGGGCCGCCAAACACGCCACCAATCAGCATACCGATGGCTGGCCCCTTTAGTTCGCTGGTATTATCTACGGCAGATTTTTCAGCCACATTGGCCAGCAGTGGCGTGGTAAAGAGCAATCCCATAATTGCTAAGCTGAGCATTTTTCTTTTCATGATAATTCCCTCTGAATTATTCCAGCGCGCCATCCTTGGCGGAGAACGACAGACCTTTGTCTGCGCCGGGTTGAGGGTATTACAGACGACTGAAGTGACAGGACGGTTGCACAAAACCGGCAAAGCCATGGCGGAAAATGGCAGGAGGGTGGCAGTGGGGAGAATTATTCTCTCGGGTAAGACCCTAGCATCAGCCCAATAACGTCTTTGTTAATTCTACTTTGTCAGATTCCATCAGCCAGTAACCAACTGTTTCAGTGACTGTTTTCGATATTGCGCATCAATAGCTGCCTGTCGTTTTCGATGTCGTTTCATCATTTGCCGGAGAA
>QGON01000045.1 GCA_003660235.1 bacterium endosymbiont of Escarpia laminata
GAAATAGGCTGAAACCTTTATGAAACAATAGGATTACAGCATTTCATTAGTGGGGAGATCCGGATATAGCCAGATTTGTCGACTGGTACAACCATGAGCATCTACACAGTGCGATTGCGTATTCTGGCGAACGTGAACGCCGATTCTGGTGATCGTGAACACCCAACCTAACCACGCATTAGGCTCGTGTGTTTTTACTTCAAGTGTTCACGATGAGTCAAGTTATGGCCTGTCGTTTCCGTAAAGATTCACCTTTCAGCTTGATCCGGTGGGCGTTTGTCATGAGCCGATCCAGAATGGCATCAGCCAACGTATTATCACCGATAGACTGATACCATTGATCCGTTGGCAACTGACTGAGGATGGCCGTTGATGTACTGCTATTGCGATCATCCATTATCTCCATCAGATCATTTCGCTGTGCAGCTTTAAGTGGCTCCAGCCCCCAGTCATCCAGAATGAGCAAGTCGAGTCTGGCCAGGGTTTGCAGTGCCTTGCTGTAACTGCCATCGGCTTTTGTCTGTGCGAGTTCCAGCAGCAACCGGGATAGTCGATAGTATTTGACCCGGTAACCTTTCATGCAGGCAGCATGAGCCAGCGCACAGGCAATGTAAGTCTTTCCGCTGCCACAAGGACCGGTCAGCAGCAGGTTTTGGTGTTTATTGATCCAGTCACATTGCAGCAGACTGGCCACCAGGGATTTCTTCAGCCCTCGGGGGTGCTGGTAATTACCGAGTTTGGGGTCCGAGTTTGGGGTCAGAGTAAAAACTCTCCTTTAGCACTTTTTTCATTCTTGCCATTTTTAGGCGTTGGTCCCCTTTTGCAAGGGGTGACGCGCCGTCCCGTCAGTTCTTCTAGCTCGGCCTTGAAGCAATCATTTCCTAATGCCATCCCCATATTGGTACTATCCCGTATCTTCTGAAATCGCTCAGCATCATGATGCCCCTTGAAGAGGTCACGGTAACGCTCAGCACGCTGTTGGTCAGTTATTCCGAGCCTTAACCACTCTGCATGGGCTGTTCTCAAGCTTGATGGTCTGTTTAAGCCGTTTGCATGGTAGCTTGACCAGTGATAATCAGAAGGAATGTCAACCATGCCCGCTCGGACCGGATTGAGTTCGATGTATCGTTGGCAGATCAGCAAGTAGTTTTCAGCGTCAACGACACATGATTTGAAACGACCTTCCCAGAGGGTTCCTGAACGCTTGTATAAGTGGTTGAAGTGGCGCACATAGTGACGGCCAATGAACTGCATCATTTTAGAGATGCTGTCGTGGGATTTAGGGGTGGCGAGCAGATGGACACGGTTGGTCATAAAAACCCAGGCATGAATGGCAACTGAATATTTTTCAGCCGCTTCATGCAACCAGTGGGCATAGGCGGAAAAATCGTCAGGTGCAGCGAAACAAGCCTGCCGATTATTTCCTCGCTGGATAATATGTTGCGGTATGTTCGGCGGAGATAGCCGAGGTAGTCTTGCCATTTTGATCTTCCTTGATCTGGGACGGTTTGGGTGATGGTTTGTCTGTCTCAGGTTAACATGCAGATGCTGCGTTTCTGAAGTTTTTACTCTGACCCTAAACTCCGCGACGGCCAATAGATTGTGGAGTGGGCTCTACAGGCATATGGCAACTGCATCAAGGCCCCAGCGGAGGCAGGTTCGGGATAACGTAGTGTTGACCCTCCATTTCGAATTCTCCCTGCCAACGCCAATCGCCAGCAGGCGTCACTCTCCGATACAAGTCGACAACGATTTCTGCGGTCTTTGCCGCAGGGTCACAGGCCGTGGATGCCTGTCCGCCCGGAGGAATAGTCCCAAGATTCGAGACACCCGAAACTATGGCGCGATTGGTTGGGACAGAAGTCAGGGTGGCAACCACATTGCCTGCCGCAGAGTTGCCGATATTTTTCATCGTGACCACCAGACCATACCGCAGCCAGGTGCGACTCAACCGGGTGACCCAGCAATTCTGGTAATCCTCTGCATAAGCAAGCGCAATGGTCAGAAATTGTCCGGTGCTGACATCCTGCAGGCCAAAGCTGTCTGTTACCCGTAGCCGGGGCTCGGCAGCAACCGGGGTGGGGAAGGTTTTCTGCACCACCGACCAGTCACCGGGGGTGACCGGAACGCCGTCGTCACCGTTAGCCTCGTTCCAGTTGTCATCGCCGTCAAGATCCCATTCATGGGAGACGATCGCATCATCGAACGATGAACCCGCATCGGGATCAAAAGAGGCGCTGCCGTCGAAGGTCAGCGTAGCATCAGGCACGCTGTACCAAGGACCATTGGTGACAGCGACCGGCGGATGGTTTTGGGAGCGCCACGCGGTCTCCAGTGCATAGGGATTGGGGCCGCTCGAACCGAAGCTGATCCAGCCGGTATTTTCACCCCAGGCCCGACCCTGGAATAGTCCGGTATCGGGGGCGATAGTGACCCCATACTCTACCGTCCCGCAGCTATCACTGTCGGTGCATGAGAAGCTGATCCAGCCGATATTCTCTCCCCATGCATAACCGGAGAGGGTGCCGTTGCCGTCATTGACCACACCGCCATGTAGCAGACTAAGATTGATCCAACCAACATTCTCGCCCCAAGCGTTACCCGATACCGCCGTGTCCGTCACGGTAACGCCAGGCCCTATACGCGGTCTGAAATTTATCCAGCCGATATTCTCTCCCCAGGCAAAATGGGAACCTTTGCCGTCGGGATCGATATTGCCGGGATAGACGACACGATAAGTGTGGGTGGCCGTGCTGCTGTTACCCGTCACATCGGTAGCTGCAACTGTGAAATAGTGGATCCCTTCCGTCGAGGTGTCGATTGGGGCGCCTGTGGGGACGGGGGCGGAAAAGGTGGCGATGCCGGAGCCTGAATCAGTAATGGAAAAGGCAGCAGGGATCTCCTGATTGATGAAATAGGACGCCCCATCCCCTGGTGTCGTCAGGTTCAGATCAGGGGGTGTGGTATCGACCCTGATGGTCAGCGTATTGACGATTTCAGTGTTTCCCTCCTGATCAACCGAAAAGAAATTCAGAGTATGGATGCCGTCGGTGGTAATAGCCAGGGTTGCAGAGGAACCGGCGACCACCTGTTCAACATCACCATCAAGCGTGTAGTGAATATCGCTGACGCCGCTGCCACAGTCTGTGGCAGAGAGTGTGAAATCGATCGCGCTGTTAAACCACTCCTGCAGGTCCGTTACAGGCTGTGAGACCGGGGCGATATTGTCGACCGGCGAAGTCCAGGCGGTAGTCACCTTGAAGGGATTATCCCCTTCGAAACGAAAGCTGATCCAGCCTGTATTCTCACCCCAGGCATAACCATTGAAATCGCCACAGGCGTCGATGAAAACGCCACCCCAGGCGGGGGAAAAAATGATCCAGCCGATATTCTCTCCCCAGGCAAAACCCGAGAGGTTGCCGATGCCGTCATTGAACACGCCGCCGAAGGGGGGACTGAGATCGATCCAGCCGCTGTTTTCGCCCCAGATGTAACCGGTGAGAACCGAATTATAGACTTCAACGCCCTGCCCCCCGTCGCTCTGGGGTTCCAGGTTGAGCCAACCGATATTCTCTCCCCAGGCATAACGTGCGTTCTCGTTATTGGGGTCGATGTTTTCAGCATGGACGCCTATAGCCATTAGGCCCAATGCCACGCCCAAAGAAAGAAGCAAAACTGGATGATGTGCTTTTCCCTGACACATATCAGCGCACCATAAAGATGTTAAGGAGCGATATTCAAACCAATGTTACATGAACCGCAAGCACTCAGATCCATATTGCTATGAGCGTTATTAGTAAATGCATTTTGATCAACTATGTTCTGACCACCTCTAAATTCTAAACCATCAAAACCGTTGCTTCTGGAGATATTTCCCACCACAACATTTCCGACACCAATTCGAATCCCGGTGTTTCTGTTTTGGTGGACATCATTTTCAGCCACTCTATTTCCATCTCTAACCAAGATCCCTGCATCATTATTGTTAACTTGGTTTCCAATGATTAGATTTCCACTTTGTGCTTCAATACCAGAACGATTATTGCCATATATTCTGTTTCCTCGGACAACGCTATTCCCCATAATTGCAATACCACGAAAACCATTCCCGGTGGCGATACAGCTTTCTATCACAGAGGCAGCAGAACCAAGCTCCCCCCCCAAATCATTAAGGGTTATTCCATCACCAGCATTCTCTACAGCACGGATACCAATGATGCGCTGCATCACCCCTGCTATCCAAACGCCACTACCGCTAAATCCACGAATAGTGCCATTCCTGATCTCGACATTCTGGCTACGAACATGAACCCCATCACCAAAAGCGGCTCCACCTTTAAGGCTAAACCCCATCAAATCAACTGTCACATCATCCGCATTAATCAGAATCGCATTCCCTCCAACAGACTGAGTCAGATTTCCAGTCAGGTAATAAGATCCTGGTTGATCGATAATAAATGGCACACTAGATATAGGAACTCTCGGCTCAACCTGATCCATCGATTTCATCGTCGGCCCCGGAGGACCACTTGGTTCCAGATTACCAGCAGAGGCGCTCGCCATGAAAACCATCGATAAAAAGAGGGCCAGGGGCAGCCAGAGAAATTTGCGGGTTTTCATTTTGATTCCTCCCGAAAAGCGTTCATTCCCTATCTTTATCGTAGGGCAATTTCAGGGAAGGATAAGTTTCAGATGCAAACTGTTATGTTTTTTTGCTGATTTTGTTGATTGAGGACAAAAACCGTCCAATCAGGTCGGTTTTTCCATTTCCCTGTTCAAGAGAGTGAGCCGATAGGGTATGGGGCATGTACTGTAGGGATCCTGCCAACCCCATCAAGGCCCAGCTGCAGCACCGACCAAATCCAGCACGCTCTCACCGGAGAGGCCGTCGAGTACCGCTCTGGTACCTCTAGCGTAATTTGGAAGTTCCGCTATGGCGTCTTCGAGTCTTGTGGTGATATCCGCAACACTCAACGCCAAGGCAGCCACAACATTCGCTTCCGATACGGTGGGATCCTGTAGCAGGATACGCGTGCAAATCTCCTGATAACGTGCGGTATCCCCCTTTGTCGCCAATATGAGTGCCCATTGAACCCATACACTGGCGGCCGATTGTCTGTACTCACGGATGGCCGCTGGTTGCCCGGCAGCCGGGAGTGCAAGGATCTCATCCATCGTGTATTGCAACTGGCTGGTACGGGCCCGGGCTTCGAGTTCAAGCACCCGGCGTTGCGTGATACCTGCACTCGCGGCGTCATCGGCAGCGTGTGTCAGTTCATGGATGACCAGTGACCGTGAGTCGATAGACGCAACGTTCAGATTGGTCGGCAGATAGAGCGTATCCCCCTTTTCCTGATCGGTCCTGCCCATTAATGAGTAGAAGGCACCGGAACCGTTACCTGAGGTGAAACGCCGGTAGGCGCGGGGAATCAACGCATCAACCTTTATCTGGCCACTTCTAATCTGCCCTGCGGTAGCATGGCCTGCCTTTCTGGCGATGACATAGACGATCCCGGCCATCACCTTGTCACCGGAACTGCTGTCGGAAGCCGCATTCAACATGGCGCCCAATACCTCCAGGGCGGGAATAGTGTGCATCTGCATGTAGGCAATCAGTGCAGTCGCCTGTGTTTGGAACTGTGGACCGGCGTGCTGCATGATCTCTCTGGTTGCCGCTGCATCGACCTCTGCCAATAACGCCAAGCCTCGTTCAAGATCAACACCCAATGTGGTAACGGCATCCCACAACTGCAGCATGAGCGCATCCGGTATCTGTTCACGCCCGATATCGCGAACATGCTGGCGGTTGGCATCGGTAATCGTGTTGATCGGAATGGAGAGGTCACCCGCCCTGTGTGCCTGAAGCAATGGGACATTGACCGGATTGAGCATCGCCGCCATCAGGAGCCGTTCAGCGTGGTTTACCGAACCCCTGACCTGCAGCGCATAGATCCGCAGTGCATTGAGTTCATTATCCGTCAGTGCCCCATCTCCGACAAAGCGTTTTATACGCCTGAAGAAACCTGCCGTGATACCACCACCAACGCGAAACAGATAGTTACCGGTAGCCACGTTCGCCGCATCGAGTTCAATCTCCCGTTGGATCATTGAAGACCGTTGCAGGCCTCCAGCGCCACGATTCTGTTGCACCACATGAGTCAACTCATGGGCCAGCAGGTGTTTTCCTGTTTTCGTCCCGGGATTGTACTTTCCCGAGTTGAAGTAGATGTCTTTCCCGTGGGTAAACGCCTGGGCACCGACAGCCCTGTTCAAGTTGACGGATTCACTGTCTGTGTGGACCCGCACTCCGCTGAAATCAAACCCGATCGCCTGTGACATCTCTGTACGGGTTCGTTTTGACAGTGTAGTGCCGTTTCCCTTGGAGGATTGCAATCTGGCTGCCATGCCGGCTGGCGCGGAGAGTGTAGTCGCCCGGTGACCGGCCCGCCGTTGAATGGTGAAGAAGCCCTGCTGTTGTGGTGATGGGGAGTGCTCGGAACGCTGAACAACTGCGGTAGCGACGCTATCGGCTTCCTTCTCATACTGATCGCCGGGCTGTCCAATCGTCAGCTTTGCCTGAAAGAAAGCGCCCTGCTGAGACCTTTGCCCCGATGCCTTGCCGACATGGGCGAAAAAAGGTTGCTCATGCCTGTCAACCGGTTGGATTCCACGCCGCCTGCGTGGCCGGTACGCTCTAATGTCCCTGTTCATGATGTCATGTTTTTTCAGATCCTTTTTTAAAAGATAGACCACTCTTCACTGATCTGCCCATAGAAGCGCAGCCCCGGCACGATCCGGCGTGGTGGTGGAATACAGGCGCCTTTTCGCTGCGGGGGCGCGGCTCCTACAAGGTGTAGTCGGCCTGTCGTCACGCATTCTCAAGCAGTTTGGTGACCTGCGCCTCAAGCTCTCCCGGGCTTTTATGCAGCCGTTTGGAATAGAGCCAGTTCACATGGGTACCGACATTGAGCAGACCGGTTTGAGCGTTGGCACGATCACGGGCACGCACTGGTAGATTTTGACTCAAGGATTCGTGCCACTGTATAAGTCTTCCGCGCTTGCGTGTCTTTTCACCATCCAGCACACAAAAAAGCTGCCGCTGCGTAACAGCAAACCAAGTACGCTGTTTCACGGTGCGGAACAGCAGCAGTCCATCGGCGACGTATTCTCCAGTCTCGCAGAATCCAGACTCGTCTATCAGTTTGCGTACTCCGTTCCAGGTATAGAATTCGTTGCCAGAGGCGTTCTTCTCCTTAAACGGCTCTGTATAGATGGGTTGTGTGGAAATGGAGGCAGCGATGATCTCCTCGACAATTTCTGCCTCTTCGTCCACCAGCTCCTGTCCGCTCCGTTCGCTCTCCAATTGTTCATCGATGCGCAAGGAAAACTCGACAAGTTTCTTCTCCCATTCATGCTGTGGCAGCTCCGACATAGCCTGCCCCGAATCAAATATCTGAATCTCCTGCAGCCAGGCGGTTTCACGCCACAGGCAGGGACGTATGATGAGTGGAAAGATGGCGAGTTCGCCGCTGTTGGAACGGTCGATCAGCAGTGGCAGCTCCTGTTCGAGGATAAACTCAGAGGCTAAAAAGTCGGTCGACACCAACAACACAGCCACCCTCGCCTGCCGGATGGCATCCTCTATCTCCGGCTTCCAGTTGCTGCCGAGATCGATCTGTTTGTCCGACCAGGCGCGATATTGAAACCTGGCATTCTGATACAGGTTCCCACTCTTCAGATCCTGCGTTTTCAAGCGGGTAAACTTGAGAGAATCCAGGAAAGCTTTAAGGCGCTCATGCCAGTCATCATCGAGATGACTGTAGGAGATGAATATATTTATTTCCCTACTCACTGGTTTTTACTTGCTAACTATTCTGTTCACTGACCGATTGGCTTAACAATAGCGCAATAATGCGGGACGTAGGATGTGGTGAGAAACGAACCGCATCGATCGCGAATGATGCGGTTCGCTTTACTCGGCAACTGCTCCATGCGTTGCTCTACCTCCTGCATCCATGCAGTCGTCACCACATCCTACAAAAAGTAAACCGGTCTTGCTGTTGGAAGCTACCAAAGCATAACGGCCGTTTCACCAGCCGCATTGGCCCAGTAAAGACGAACGCGGAGAATGTAGGTTGTGCCTTTCATCAGTCGATGCTCGATTTTGGCATTGTAGTCAGTACCGCTGTCATCATCGGCTTGAAGATAGATGGGATCATCGGTTCCATCATCCTCAAAAAGCACCATCAAAGTATCGGCTTCTCCAAAAGACTGCATGGTGTATTTACGCGTTGTTTTCGGCTTGATAACCAGATTGACCTGTCCGCCCGCCTCTATCTGAATCACTTCAGACTGAAACGGTATCAGATCAACATAATCTTTTTTTCTCAGCGACGGATAGAAATGCTGTGCCCAGGCTTTGTCTTTGGGTGACAGACCGGCAGCTGGATGAATACCAGCTGAATCGTAGGGAGGCGGCCCTTCAATCAGAGCAGCACGGAATTCGTAATGCATGATGGAGTTGCCGTCCCACTCCGAACCCTCCACATCACTTGCGGAAACCGGGTCCAAAATATTGCTGTTGATTTTTCTGCGGCTCCAGTTATTCGGTGGACCGCTGAAATAGTCGTAGACCCCCTGCCGGTTCCACTGAATACCAGAAAACGGATTCTGATGTTCATGTTTGGCGCCAAGGGAGTGGCCGATCTCATGCAGCGCGGTATCCTTGCCGTGGGATGTGGTCAGAGACCAGCCAAAATTCATCGTTCGCCGACTTTTTGAAACATTACCCATCGGATAGGTGCCGATATATGACCAGGAGCCTTCATCCTGATCAAAGCCAATCCTGATTTCAGCTTCATCGAGACTCCTGACTTCAACAAATTCAAGGCCGATACCCAGATCCTTCCACTCATTGAAGGCTTTTCTCACCGCACGCTTGTCCGCTGTGCTCCCTGTCCATTTTGTGGAAGAACTATGTTTCGTGTGTTCGAAAAAACAGTAATGGATAACCGTACCGTTTACCCAAATGTTATCCATGTCCAGGATAAATGCAGCCCGCCCAGGATCGACATCCTGCGGCACTTGGCGCAGTGCCATTTCCGGCATATCGCAGAATTTACGACCCGCTTTTTCAGCTTTGGAGACACTCACCTTCTTTGCTCTTCTTACGCGTATTTTTTTCTTGATTACCATTCCATTCTCCTGTCCTTATCCGGCGTCGGTCTATCAGAAGATATAGCACAAGCAGAATAATGTTCCCAGAAACACTCGTCTGTTATTGAACATAGTTTGCAGACTGGATCAGATGTAGGTCGAGTTAGCGATAGCGTAACCCGACAATCCTTTGATTTTGTTGGGTTAGGCTGCGCTAACCCAATCTACTCACAGCTTTTTACAACTCGTTCTTGTATCTGGTCGATGCGGGAACACCGGACGCGGTGGGTCTCTGAAAGCAAGGTTTCAGCAGGATATTCAGCACTACAGGCTGTAACGGCCTCGGGACAACGGGGATGAAAATGGCAACCTTGCGGCGGATTGGCGGGTGACGGCATATCCCCCTCCAGACGAATCACCGAACGTTGATGATCGGGGTCGGGTACAGGCACGGCCGAAAGCAGCGCTCTGGTATAGGGATGTGCCGGCGACCCCAGCACCTCATCGACACTGCCCTGCTCCACGATGCGGCCCAGATACATCACTGCCACCTCATCGGCCAGATAGGAAACCACCGAGATATTGTGCGTAATGAAGAGGTAGGATAACCCCAGTTCCCGCTGCAGAGATTTCAACAGGTTGAGGATCTGCGCCTGCACCGACACATCCAATGCACTGGTAGGCTCGTCACAGACGATCAGTTGCGGCTCCACCGCCAGGGCACGGGCGACACAGATGCGCTGACGCTGACCGCCGGAGAACTCATGGGGATAACGCTTGGCTGCATCGGCATGCAGACCCACTTGTTCCAATAGCTGACTGACCCGCACCTTGCGATCCTTTTTGCTGCCGATCTTCTGCGCATGCATCCCCTCGGCAATGATCTCCCCTACCAGCATGCGCGGGTTCATGGAAGACATGGGATCCTGAAAGATGATCTGCATGTCTGCGCGACGCCGGCGTAGCGCCTCGCCCTTCAATTGCGTCAGTTCGTCTTCACCAAACTTCACCCGTCCATCGGTGGGCCGGATCAGTTGCAATATGCCCTTGCCCACTGTGGTCTTGCCGCAGCCAGACTCGCCCACCAGAGCCAGGGTTCGCCCCTTGGCGATCGACAGACCGACACCATCCACTGCCCGTACCTGGCCCACCACGCGCCGGAACACGCCTTTATGAATGGGAAAGTGGACCTTGAGATCCGTTACATCCAGCAGGGATTCGTCTCCCGCCCTGGACAACATATGGGTTTCCGCCTCGACTCTATCACTCAGCGTGGGCGTGATCGGGTCGTCAGCATAGATAAGGCAGCGTACGCCCTGCCGCTCGGTCAGGTCGACCCAGCCGGGGATCTCACACCTGCAGCGAGGAACTGCCTGCTCGCAGCGATCAGCAAAGCGGCAACCCGAAAACTGCTGGTTCAGCGGCGGCACCGTCCCTTTGATGACCGCCAGCTTTTCATCCCGTTTGTGACTGTCCGGCAGAGATTCGAAAAGCTTGCGGCTGTAGGGGTGTTTGGGGCCTTTAAAGAAGGCACCGACATCCGCAGTCTCAACGATCTGTCCCGCATACATCACCGCCAGGCGGTCGGCTGTCTCCGCCACCACACCCAAATCGTGGGTGATGAGCAGGATCGCCATGCCGGTCTCCTGCTGCAGCTGTTTCAGCAGGTTCAATACCTGGGCCTGGATGGTCACATCCAACGCTGTGGTGGGTTCATCGGCGATCAACAGTTCCGGCCGCCCTGCCAGTGCCATGGCGATCATTACCCGCTGTTTCATGCCACCGGAGAGCTGATGAGGATACTCTCTGGTACGGCGCGGGGGATCGGGAATACCGACGGAATCGAGCAGTTCCACCACCCGCTCTATCACTGCCGCACTGCTCAACTTGTCATGCAGGCGCACCGCCTCGGCAATCTGATCACCGATGCGCAACACTGGGTTGAGAGAGGTCATGGGCTCCTGAAAGATCATGCCCATGCGCCCCCCCCGCACCCGGCGCATCTCCTGTTCGGAAAGGGTCAACAGATCCAGACCGTCAAGTTTGACATGCCCTCCGCTGATGCGCCCGGAAGGGGGCAACAGGCGCATCATGGAGAGGGCGGTCATCGATTTGCCGCAGCCCGATTCCCCCAACAGCGCCAGCGTCTCGCCCTTGCGGATGGTCAGATTGAGACCATCCACCACCCGCACCGGATTCTGCTTGTTGCCGAGCCGGGTGTGCAGGTTTTCGATTGCTAACAGGTGATTTTTCATGGGCAATATCACTACCGGCTAGTGCGCAGTCTGGGATCAAAGGCATCCCGCACCACATCCGAAAAGAGGTTGGCAGAGAGCACCAGGGTGAACATGAAAATCAGCGCCGCCGCCAGTGACCACCAGACGATCGGCTCGCGGGCCATTTCGAGCCGGGCGCTGTTGATCATGTTGCCCCAACTGTTCATGGTCGGATCGACACCGATGTTGACGTAGGAGAGCACCGCCTCTGCCAGCACCAGGCCGCTGAAGTCGAGCACCAGGGTGATCAACACGATATGCAGCACGTTGGGCAGAATATGACGGCCGATGATGGTGAAGTGGCCGACACCGAAGGCCTGGGAGGCCTGCACATACTCAAGCTCCCGCAGCTTGAAGGTCTCGCCCCGTAACATACGGCAGAGACCGGTCCAACTGGTCACCCCCAGGATCATGCAGAGAAAGAGCAACCGCAGGTCGGCCCGCTGGGTCAGACTGGCAAACTCCGCTTCGTGATTGCTCATGTAGATCTGCATCATGAGGATGGCGGCGGCGATCAGCAGCACCCCTGGAATAGAGTTGAGGGTGGTATAGCTGTATTGGATCAGATCATCCACCCAACCCCGGAAATAGCCTGCCATGATGCCGAGCAGGATCGCAGCAGGCAGCATCACCATGGTCGTCAAGGTGCCGATCAACAGTCCGGTGCGAATACTCTTCAGCCCCTGATAGAAGACATCCTCCCCCACTTTGTCGGTGCCGAAGAGGTGGTACTGAACCGCCAGCTCGCCCAGGATAAAACCGAGCACCAGCAGCACGCCCAGTGTAATGAGCACTGTGCGCCAGGGGATTGGCGTCTCATAGCGAATCACCCGTGACTGCATCTGCCCGAAGGTCAAACCTTCCCGCCTCGCCATCAGCGCCACAAACAGCACGGAGAGACCCAGCCAGCAGACTAGACCCTCCAGCGTTCCGTGTATGACATTAAGATAAATATCGGAAGCCCAGTCGAGTTCAGGGTCGTCCAGATGAGCGCCGCCGAACTTCAACCTGGGATAGTCGCGTTGGCTTTTCCCATCAGCCAGTTCAATGGTCTCCTTGGCGTAAAGATGTGTTGCCAGCGGTGCCGAATAGGTCTTCTCGGTACGGGTGCGCAGGGGGGTGACCATGAGATCAAAGAGGCTCAGCACCTCGGCGGTCTCTCCCTCTGTGCCATCCATATCGGGATGGTAGTGAATGGAGTCGAGCAGGCCGATCAGGATATAACAGGAGAGCACCACCAGCGCTCCCATACCCACCCGGCTGCGCGCCACATGCCGCCAGGGGGCACGCAGATGTTCCCGCCGACTGGCGAACAGGGCAAAGCCGACTGCCAGTAAAACCAGCAGGAAGACCAATGCGTCGGTCCAGAGAATCACCAGATCAGGCATGAAAGTTCACCACACTCTCCCAGGGTGAGGAGACCGTAGGGTGCGCTGTGCGCACCATGATTGTTGAAACTGCTTCTTCAGGTGCGCACGGCACACCCTGCCAGACTGTTTCATGAGAGCCGCACCCTTGGATCGACGATGGTGTAGGAGATATCGGTCAATATCAGTCCGATGATGTAGAGCACGGAACCGAGAAAGACCATCGCCCGCACAATGGCGAAATCCTGCCGGTTGATGGCATCGATGGTGTAACTGCCGAGGCCCGGTACGCCAAAGAAGGATTCGGTGATCAGACTGCCCATGAATAGCAGCGGCAGCACCGCCACCACCCCGGTCAGGATCGGGATCAGCGCATTCTGAAAGACATGGCCAAACAATACCCACTGTTCACTCAAACCCTTGGCCCGGGCGGTGCGCACATAGTCCTTGTTGATCTCCTCCAGAAAGAGGGTGCGGTACCAACGGGTGCCGGCACCGATACCGCCGATGACCCCGATGATCACCGGCAGGAGAAGAAACTTGATCGCACTCAACCCCGTGCTGTAACCCGAGATCGGCACCAGATGGAGCAGTTTCCCCACCAGATACTGCCCACCGATAATGTAGAAAAGCGCCGAGATCGACATCATCACCACGCAGATCACCACCCCCCAGAAATCGATATAGGTGGCGCGAAAGAAGGCGATCAGCAGGGCGAAGGTGATATTCAGCGCCAATCCGACCAGTAGCACCGGCACCGCGATGGCAAGACTGGGCCACATGCGCTGGGAGATGTCGTAACCGATATCGCGGCCGCTGTCGGAGACGCCGAAATCGAACTTAAACAGCTTCACCGACTTCTGAAAGAAGATGGTCCGGGTGATCTGTCCAGTACCCGTCTCGGATTCATTGTAGAGCATCGGGAGATCGTAACCCCGCTCCGCTTTCCACTCCTCGATGGCGGCGGGAGTGACGCGCTTCATACCCAGATTCATGCGCGCCATGTCATCCGGGGAGTTGACCACGAAGAAGAGCAGGAAGGTGATGATGTTCACCCCGATCAGGATCGGGATAGCGTAAAGCATCCGCCGTACGATATAGGCCATCATCGTGCAGCACTCCTCTCCCGGCGCCGGAACAGCACAACAGCGGGAATAAGGGAGAGCAGCAGGATCACTAGAGTACCGATCACCGGCCAGAACACGGGTTGATTCCATGCCAACTGAGACTCATGGCGCAAGTCAGGGTCGACCCGTTTGTACTTCAGCGTGTTGTTCGCCATCAGATTGGGCTTTACGTTGTGATACCAGGCGTGGTTCAGGGAGAACGCCTTGGAGTGATAACCAAACAACCAGGGGGCGTCCCAGCGCAGTATCTCCATCATCTGGTCGATGATTGCCATCCGCTCAGGGCCGTTATCCATGTTCTTCATCCGGCTGAAGAGTTCGTCGAACTCAGAATTGGCATAGTTGGAGGCGTTCTCCCCTCCCCCATCCGCCTTGGAATTGGGGCCGTAGAGGAGGAAGAAGAAGTTCTCCGGATCGGGGTAGTCGGCATTCCAGCCCCAACTATACATCTGCCCGGTGCCCTTGCGGATCTTCTCCTGAAAACGGTTGTAATCGGTAGCGCGGACCACCAACTGGATGCCCAACTTAGTGAACTGCTTGCGCCACCAGTTCATCCTCGCTTTGTCATCCGGACCGGTCGCCACGGCATCATAGTAGAGCACCAGTGGTTTGCCGGTGGCAGGATCCCGCCCATCAGTATAATCCGCCTGTTGCAGCAACGCCTTCGCCTCATCGAGGGAACGGCGCTTGGGTTTACCGTCAATCACCTCATAGACATAGGGGTTGATTCCCTCGGGTCCCGGCCGGTTGCCGTAGATGCCCGGCGGGATCATTCCCTGTGCCGGGATGCCCCGTCCATTGGCAAAGATGGAGATAAACTCTTCGTAGTCCGCCGCAATGGCGATGGCACGACGCAGCAGCCGCGCCCGTTCAGAATCCCCGCCAACCACCGAATCACGCATATTGAAGCCGAAGTAGCCGATGGAAGTCTGTACCGCAGTGGTCAGATGAATCCCTTTCTGCCGCATCGACTCCGTCAGTCCCGCCTCCCCCTGATCACCGAACTGCACCGCCTGATCAAAACTGTCTGACGAGATACCAGAGGTATCGTAGTAGCCCTGCAGGAATTTATTCCAGTAGGGGATGGTCTCCTTCTCCAGGCTATAGACCGCCTTGTCGATAAAGGGCAGCGGCAAACCGGCGTCCTGCAACAGTCCAGCCACGATGTCCTCGGGTTCACCCACTTTGGGATAGGACTCTCCATGAAAATTGGGATTGCGCGCCAGCACCATGCGCAGATTGGGGTTATTCTCCGTCAACATAAAAGCCCCGGTGCCCACCGGATACCAGTCCAGTTTGATGTTGCGCTTGCGCAACCCCGGCTGGGCGTAGAAGCGGTCCGCCTCCCAAGGCATGGGGGCAAAGAACGGCATCGCCATCCAGTAGATGAACTGGGGATATTTGCCCTTGAGACGGATGCGATAGCGGTAGTTGTCCACCACCTCCACACCTGGCAGATCATACTCCCGCAGATCGACATAGGGACGTTCTTCGCCGGTCATCTCCCGCAGCCGTCTGTCCTCAGCGCTCAGGCGCTCGGAAAACACCTTGAAACCGACGATATACTCATTCATCACCCCGGCGATAGGGCAATGAAAACGGGGAAAAGCGAGACGTTTGATCTGATAGACATAGTCCGCAGCCATCAGTTCCCGGCTACCGTTCAGCGGCAGATCAGCCAGGGTATGCAGCGTTTCCAACTGCTTTTCATTCAACTGATGGTAGAGAAACTCATCCGACTCATCCCGGGCAAACAGGGGATGGGGTTGAAAGCGGATACCGGGTTGAATAGTGATCAGGTAGTCACTGAAGGCGATCTCATCCACCGAGGCACCATCCGGCAGGGGTTTGCCTTCGGCGTCCAGATAGGTGACCTGGGGCATACCCTCACTGGTCAGAGGCACCAACTCATAGGGCCGCTTCAGAAAGTGGTACTGCAGCGGCGGCTCATAGATCTGGGCGATAAACTCATACTCATTGGAACTGTAGGAGCGGGCCGGATCGAGATGTTTGGGGCGCTCGGAAAAGGAGCGGTAGAGCACTTGGCTGGACATCTCGCCGGCAGGGTGGGGCGAGTTCCAGGGGGAGTCATCGCACCCCGTCAACAGCATGCCAATCAGCAGCAGACTGCAGAGTCCTCTCAGTTTTATCAATCTGACGCGCATAAAATGGCAGGGCTCGCCCTTTTCGATTCGGAAAATTTCGGGTAACTTAGTCAGTTCTTCGTTTAGTGTTCATCCGGAAGCACATCTTTTACCACGAAGAGCACGAAGTTAAAAAATTGATTAACAATGAGTTTTCTTCGCTCCCTTCGTGTCCTTCGTGTCCTTCGTGGTGAAAACAATATTACTTGACGGACACTTGTTAATTGTCGGAATCCGGCGCTACCACGGATTGCTATCCGAATGCCGGAGCAATCGGTCTCTGGCCGCATTATCCGCAATTCTGTTTGATGACACCACCAAGGAATTGTTCCATGGGTTTTTTGCAAGACAAACGTATTCTTATCGTTGGCGTCGCCAGCAACCGTTCCATCGCCTGGGGCATCGCCGAGGCCATGCACCGTGAGGGCGCACAGCTCGCCTTCACCTACCAGGGCGACAAACTCAAGAGCCGGGTGCAGAAGATCGCCGATCAGTGCGGCTCCGATATTGTACTGCCGCTGGATGTCGCCAGTGACGAACAGATCGATGCCGTGTTTGAGGAACTGGGCAAGAAGTGGGACGGTCTGGAGGGCATCGTCCACTCCGTTGGCTTCGCCCCCCGCGACCACCTGGAAGGCAGATATCTGGACAATTTGACCCGTGAGGGCTTTGCCATGGCCCACGATATCAGCGCCTACAGTTTTGCCGCATTGGCCAAGGCAGGCATGCCGATGATGCAGGGCCGCAACGCGTCGCTGATCACCATGAGCTATCTCGGTGCCGTGCGCACCGTGCCCTTCTACAATGTAATGGGGGTGGCCAAGGCGAGCCTGGAGGCCAATGTCCGCTACATGGCCGACTCAATGGGTCCCGACGGCATCCGCGTGAACGCCATCTCCGCCGGTCCGATCCGCACCCTGGCGGCCTCCGGCATCAAGAACTTCAAGAGCATGCTCGACGAAGCGGGAAAAAAGACCCCGTTACGGCGCAACGTCACCACCGCAGAGGTGGGCAATGCAGCAGCCTTCCTCTGTTCTGACCTCGCCTCCGGCATCACCGGCGACGTATTGTACGTCGACTCAGGCTACCACATCCTGGGGGTGTGATTCGTATATCCAATAAACGTAGGAGCGGCGCCTCGCCGCGAAACCCGTGGTCTGATCGCGGCGAGGCGCCGCTCCTACGGGTTTAATGGGCGAACATAGCTCTAAACAAAAAAGCGCCCAAAACGGGCGCTTTTTTATCACATCCAAATCGTTGTTGGGTTACGATGCGCGCTAAGACAAGTGGCAATAGTAAAGATCGGAACAATGTGCATCTAACCCGACCTACCCTTAACCTAAAACAGGATCATCAACTGCTGCGGTACTCCGCAATACCTGGATTACCCTTCACACCGACCAGTTTTGGGGTGTTGAGCTTTTTGATCTTCACCGTCTTCTGATGACGCAGATAGTCACCCACCACATCCCAGATGGGACGGCCGGGAGATTTTGAACCCACTGTAGCCCAACCGGCAACCACATACTTCTTGCCGGCATCGATCAGGGTGCCGTCGTTCAGGGTCATATTGGTAATGCGCTTGCCGAAACCCTTGCCCGGCTCACAGACATAATCCAGGCCACCGAGCCGCACCATGTCACCCCCCTGCTGATAGTAGGGATCCTTGTTGAAGAGGTTGTCACTGACATCCTCCAGGATCGCTTTGATGTCGGCACCGCTCATCTCCCGGCGATAGGTCTCGGGATAGGTGATACTGGTCTGATCCATGACGTTGTCCATGGTGATCGTCTGACCCGGCAGCACGGTGGTACCCCAGCGAAAACCGGGAGAGAGGGATATCTGGGCGTCATTGACCTCGGTGAGGGCGTCGCAGATGACCTGATCGAAGGTGCCGTTGAAGTTGCCACGGCGATAGAGGGTCTCCTCCGCCACCGCCAGTTTCTCATCCAGCTGATCCTTATACGGAGCGCGCACACCGTCGATATAGGCCTGCATCTCCTTGTCTGCGGGCAGCAGGTTGGAGAAGACCGGCAGCAGCCGGTAGCGAAAATCCCGCACCTTGCCACCCTTTACCTCCAGATCCATAACGCCGAGGAACTTGCCGTTGGAACCTGCATTGGTCACCAGGGTCTTGCCGCCGGCATTCTTGACGATCGTCGGGGCCGGCATACCATCGTGGGTATGGCCGCCGAAGATGACGTCGATGCCGCTGACCCGGGAGGCCATCTTGATGTCCACATCCATACCGTTGTGGGAGAGCACCACTACCACATCGGGCTTCTCGTTTTCACGCACCATATCGACCACCGCCTGCATACTCTCGTCCTGGATACCGAAGGTCCAGTCCGGGATGAAGCGTTGGGGATTGGCGATGGGGGTATAGGGGAAGGCCTGACCGATCACGGCGACACGGGCACCGCCCACGTTCTTGATCACATAGGGCTTGAAGGCGAAGCCCTCGTCTTCGTCGAAATCGGCGAAATCGGCGAACTTGTAGTCGAACAGGGCATCATCATTTACCTTGACGTTCTGCGCCACGAAATCGCCTTTGAAGTCATGGATATTGGAGATCACCTCCTTGTCGTGATAGGTAAACTCCCAGTGACCGGTCATCACGTCCACGTCCAGCAAATTGCAGGCGCCGACCATGTCCTTGCCACGGGTCCAGTAGGCAGTACCGGAACCCTGCCAGGTGTCGCCGCCATCCATCAAAAGGGTGTTACCTGGACCCCGCTCAGCACGGATACGGTCCACCAGCGTTCGCAGATGGGCAAAGCCGCCGATCTTGCCATACTTGGCCGAGGCAGCATTGAAATTAAGATAGCTGAAGGCGTGGGATTCGATGCCGTTCGGTGCGATACCGAAGTGATTCAGCAGTTTGTCACCCACCAGGTGCGGTGCCTTGTTGAATGCATAACCCAGTCCCAAATTAACATTGGGTTCCCGGAAGTAGATGGGATTCAGCTGTGCATGTGTGTCGGTAAAGTGCAGCAGAGAGACATTACCAAACTTCGGCACCTCATAGAGATCGGCGGGCTGCCGGGCTGCCGCAAAGATCGAGCCGGGCATCATGCCGGCGGCACCGGCAAGTCCCATCAGGCGAAGAAACTCACGTCTGGAAATAGACATTCTCTTTAAATCCTCCAGGTATCAAAGGCGATTTTTCATTTTGGTGGCAAGGGGTCGAAGTCAAAGCTGAAGGATTGCACGGCACGGGAAAACCTCTGTTGTCTCCATCAGATTTGACTCCAACCCCTATGAGATTCCAATATTTTGTACTGCGCCCATCACGCATTTTTAGTCTTCAAAACTGGGCAAAAAGTTGCCGCGAGACCGGTATTGTTTTTGCGTAAAAAAAGTTGGCAGGAATAGAGGAGGCGCCTGTCAGAGCTCTCCAATAACCTTTCCTGCCAACATCAGGGCTTCCCCCCACTGGCTCCGGGCTGGTCAGGGGAGTATTAATTATCTAACTCTATGTCATATAAAGAAAAGTCCCAATTACGCCAAACCCTGTTACGGTTTTCCATAATTCCTGTCCAGGGACAGCATCATGCGCATCAGGTGGGACAATGTATCAGCATGCATCTTCTCCATCACTTTGGATCGATGCGCCTCGACAGTCGACAGGGTGATGCCCATTTCATCGGAAATGTTTTTGTTGCGTTTGCCGGCAACCACCAGTTCCAGGACCTCTCGCTCACGCGGCGTCAGCTGCTCAAAACGATCCTGTATATCTGTAAGCCGCAGCACTTCACCGCGCCGATTGGCATCCTGCTCGATGGCACGATGCACACTGTCCAACAACGTCTGGTCGCGGAATGGTTTTTCAATGAAGTCCACCGCTCCATTCTTGACCGCACGCACCGCCATCGGTACATCACCATGACCGGTAATGAAAATGATCGGCGGGTAAATAGCTTCTCCCTGGAGCCGCTCCTGAAGTTCCATGCCGCTCATGCCCGGCATGCGGATATCCACCACCAGACAGCCCGGAAGACTGGCATCGAAAGCATCAAGATAGTTCCCGGCAGAGGCGTAAGAGGCAACCGAAAGGCCCACGGATTGCATCAAAAGCTGTAGTGCGTTGCGCACTTCCTGGTCATCGTCCACGATGAAGACTGTCGGCGAGTTCTGTTCCATACTTCATGTACCCATAATAAGTGGGAGGGTAAATTGGAATTCCGCTCCGCCATCGGCTGGAGTGACAGTGCTAAGTCTACCACCATGTGCGTCGATGATCCCGTAACTGATGGAGAGTCCAAGTCCCATGCCCTCACGTTTACTGGTCACAAAGGGCGCGAACAGCGTATCCATGATATCGGGATTGAGTCCCGGCCCGGTGTCCCTGACCGTCACCTGAACCTGATTGTCACGCAAACCGGTGCGGATGAGCAGTTCACGGTCCGATTCCGGAGTATTACCCATCGCCTCAATGGCATTGCGGGCAAGATTAAGGATCACCTGTTCGATCTGTATCCGCTGAACGTCAATCCTGGGCACTTCCGGATCAAGATCCAGCTTCACCACCACCTCGGCCCGGCGAATCTCGGGACGGATCAGCACCTCCACGGACCGCACCAGATCGTTGATGTCGACCTCAGCACTCTCCAGCGGCTCCTTTTGTACCATACGACGCAGCTGGCGAATGATCTCCCCCGCCCGTTCAGCCTGTGAAGCAATTCGGTCCATCACATCTGCACAGATCTGTTTGTTCTGCGAACCGGACTCAAGCATACGGATGCTTGCATGGGCGTTGGTGGCAATCGCAGTCAATGGTTGATTCAGTTCATGGGCGATACCTGATGCCATCTCACCCAGTGTACTGAGCCGCGCCACCCGCGCCAGCTCATTCTGATGCTGACGTGTTTCATCCTCCGCCTGCTTGCGCTTGGTGATATCACGAAACACCACTACGCTTCCCAACGTCTTGCCAGATACATCCCGGATCGGTGTACTGGTGTACTCCACGGAAAAACTGCTGCCGTCCTTGCGCCAGAAGAGATCATCGGAGACGTGTCTGGGCTGGTTGTCCCGAAACGCCAGGTAGACGGGGCAATCCTTCTGCGCATGTGGAGTACCATCCGCATGGGTATGGTGCAGAATCTCATGCTGGTTGCGGCCGATGAGGTCCTCCTCCTGCCAACCGGTGATCTCCACCGCAGCACGATTGACGAAGGTGGAATTGCCCTGAAGATCCACGCCATAGATACCGTCAGCCACCGAATCGAGGATCAGTTCATGCTGCTGCTCCAGTTGCACCTTGGCGCTGTGCAGTTCCCGATTGAGTCGCATCACCCATAAAGTCATGAAGGCCATGAGCAAAAGAAAAACCAAGCCGCCCAACAGCCAGTATCGGTAGCGTTTGATGGCGTCCAACAGAGTGAAACGTCCCGGTTCCGCATAGGGAGAGAGTGAAAGCTCCTTGAGTAGCTCATGCACCGGCTGATAGTCGAGAGGGATAGTCCATCCGGCATATTTGCCGGAGATCGCCGCAGGGTGATCGTGGGGCATATTCAACAGTGCCACAGCCACCTGTTGAGCCAGATCATTCGCAGTATGGCTGACCTTACTGAACGGCCACTCCGGATAGAGCCGGGTGCTGTGGGCAAAAGGAAACTCAGCGCTGGTGAGCGGGTTGATGATATGGAACTCATCCAGGTCGATGACCCCGGCATTTGCCATGCGCTCCAGAATATCCGTGCGCACCGTACCGACATCCACCTTGCCGTCGCGCACCGCCATCACCACCCGATCGTGAATACCACCGAACTCCAGCCTTTCAAAATCGCTGTAGGGATCCAATCCTGCGGACCTCAACTCGCGCCACGCCATCTGAAAACCACCGAGAGAGGTCGCATCCACCGCCATCAGCGAACGTCCGCGCAGATCTTCGAGATCCTTTATTTCCGCATGGTCCCGACGGGCGAACAGTACGCCGCCGAAGATATTGTAGGGCACATCCCCACGCCGGTTGTTAAGCGTGGCAATACGTGAGACGCGGAATTTTACTTCCAGATTGACGTAGATACCCGGATTTACCAGGATGAAGTCAACCGCACCCTGCAGCACCGCTGGATCGACCTCATCGAAGTCGAGGGGAATGATTTCAAACTGCTTTTCCGAAATGGCATTTCCCAGATACTCGGCCGTGGGACGCCAGGCGGCCAGTGTCGCCCGATCACCGCGGTGACTCAGCACACCGATACGGACCAGATCCCCTTCGGCGCCTGCAGTGCCACAGAAACACCATAGCAGGGACAGCAAAACGAACGGCACGATTCTTGAGTGAAATAGTGACACCAGGGAAATCTTCAACCACCGCAAGTAGAGAGAACCAACACCACGCCTGCCAGATTATTCCGTCAATTTACGTAACTTACTGAACAGGCTCTTGCTGTTTTTCTCCTCAGCAAGCGCGACCTCCTCACGCAGGAGCATCTCTTGCGTCTCCTTTTCACGTTGCTGTTTTTCCATCAGTAGCCGTTTACGGATTTTTTCCTTCTCTGAGTCGGAAATATCCAAACTATGGAGCTTTTCATGTTTGCGCAGGATAAAATTACCCAGATCATCAAGCCATTTCTCGGTGATTTTTTCAGGCTTGTAGAGATGACGCTTGATGGAAAATCCCTCAAAATTCGAGGTGATCATGCGGATGCCACCCTGTTCAGGATCGGCCTGAAAGAGAAAGATCACTTCAACCTTGACCTGCACCTGAAAGGTGAGGCCGGCCAGCCGCTGCTCCATGTCCCTGACCGGCCACTCGGCAAAACGCATTTGCTGGCTTTCCAGGAAAGACCGTGTCGCATCTGCTTCCGACTTGGGGGTAACCGAAAATTCCAGTTCGTTCTCTGTCGCACAGTTAAAACGCAAACGGATGGTTTTGGTCTGATCGGTGCTATCCGCGTTGACGATATAATCCTGTTGCCGTAACCCCTGAATTTCCCCATAACCGGGCAGTTCGTAAGTACAACTGACATCCGGATTGACAAGCTGCAACTGCTCCGCCAGTTCGCTGAGATAATGCAGGATCGCCCGCATGCGTGGTCGCAGGGCCGACTGGTAGAGGGCTTCCTGCCTGACCTCAAGCGAGTCCTGTTCGTTATCCGGTTGCTGAAGACGTTCAGCCTCGTGTTTTAATTCATCAAGCAGGGACATGGTGAATCTTCGATAAAATTCAGGTGGTTTCAGTCTTTTCCCTATCGATATTCTCAGGCTTCACTGCCATTCATCCCACCTTATTCATAGCGGGTCCCCATCAGGCTAGGCGATACCCCCGCCTAAATCAAGGATTTCGATTCTCAAGACGTCATACACAGACATCCCACAAAGACAATCTTTTCACGCTCGGCTGCAAGGGGTAGAGTGCCGCTTTTTCCATGTAGAGATAGCCTATCAAATGAAAAGGATCAGCCAGTCGATCGCCGAAACACTCTCCGTCAGGCAGGCCCAGGTCGACGCCACTATCCAACTGCTGGATGAGGGCGCTACTGTCCCTTTCATCGCCCGCTACCGAAAAGAGGCCACCGGCGGCCTGGACGATGCCCAGTTACGCACCCTGTTTGAACGCCTCGGTTATCTGCGTGAACTCGAGGCCCGCCGGGAGACCATCCTCTCAAGCATCGGGGAGCAGGAAAAACTCACGCCGGAACTAAAACGTGACATCCTGGAAGCCGACACCAAAACCCGGCTGGAAGACCTCTATCTGCCCTATAAGCCGAAGCGCCGTACCAAGGCGCAGATTGCGCGGGAAGCGGGACTGGAGCCACTGGCACTCTCCCTGTTGGAAGACCCCAGCCTGTCACCGGAGCAGGCGGCAGCTGAGTTCATCGATGCGGACAAAGGCATCGAGGAGAACAAGGCCGCCCTGGACGGCGCCCGGCAGATCCTCATGGAACGCTTCGCAGAGGATGCCTCCCTGATCGGTCAAATGAGAGAGTATATGCGCGATAACGGCCAGCTAAGCACTGCGGTCGTCTCCGGAAAAGAGCAGGTAGGCGCCAAATTCTCCGACTATTTTGAATACAGCGAGGCGATCAGCAAAATTCCCTCCCACCGTGCCCTGGCACTCTTCCGGGGCCGCAATGAAGGCGTGTTGAGCCTCACCCTTGCAGTTGCAGAGAATCCGGGCGGCAGCCACCCCTGCGAAGGCATGATCTCCAAGGCCAACTCCATCAGCCAGCAATCCAGAGCCGCCGATGACTGGCTGTTGGAGACGGTGCGCTGGGCCTGGCGGGTGAAGATCTCCCTCCACCTCGAACTGGAGCTGCTCTCTGAACTGCGGGAACGGGCGGAAAAAGAGGCGATCCGGGTCTTCGCCAGCAACCTTCACGACCTGCTGCTGGCCGCGCCCGCCGGTCCCCGCATCACCATCGGACTGGATCCCGGCCTGCGCACAGGCACCAAGGTGGCGGTAGTGGACAGCACCGGCAAAGTACTGGAGACCGATACCATCTATCCTCATGTCCCGCAGAGAAAATGGGATCACTCCATGGCCCGGCTTGCGGCATTGGCCCAACGGCACGGGGCCGAACTGGTGGCAATAGGCAACGGCACTGCCTCACGGGAGACCGACAAACTGACGGCGGAACTGATGCAGAGGCATCCCGAGTTGAAGCTGCAGAAACTGATGGTTAGCGAGGCAGGCGCCTCTGTCTACTCCGCTTCGGCACTCGCCTCACAAGAATTGTCCGGCATGGATGTCTCCCTGCGCGGGGCGGTTTCCATCGCGCGTCGCCTGCAGGATCCGTTGGCGGAACTGGTCAAGATCGATCCCAAATCAATCGGCGTCGGCCAATATCAACACGACGTAAATCAGGGGCGTCTGGTCCGATCCCTCGAAGCCGTGGTGGAGGACTGTGTGAACGCCGTGGGCGTCGACGTTAACACCGCTTCCGCCCCTCTACTGGCGCAGGTATCCGGCCTCAGCAACACCCTGGCACAGAACATCGTCAGCTTTCGCGACGAGCATGGCGCCTTCGACAGTCGTAAGGTGTTGAAGCAGGTACCGCGGCTCGGCCCCAAAACCTTCGAACAAGCTGCCGGATTCATGCGCGTGATGAACGGCAGCAACCCGCTGGATCGCTCATCGGTACACCCGGAGTCCTATCCGATAGTGAAAAAGATCATCGAGGAGACCGGCTGCCGCATCGAAAACCTGCTGGGCAACCGCGATGAACTCAAAGCACTGCAACCGGCAAATTTCATCACCGAGAAATTCGGCCTGCCCACGGTGGTGGACATCATCAGCGAACTGGAAAAACCGGGCCGCGACCCCCGCCCCGATTTCAAGACCGCGAGCTTCAAAGAGGGGGTGGAGAGCCTGCAGGATCTGAAAGCCGAAATGATCCTGGAAGGCGTCATCACCAACGTCACCAACTTCGGCGCTTTCGTGGACATCGGCGTCCATCAGGATGGACTGGTGCATATCTCCAACCTCTCCAACAAATTCGTCAAGGATCCCCGGGAGGTGGTGAAAACCGGTAACCTGGTGAAAGTAAAGGTACTGGAGGTGGACATCCCCCGCCGCCGCATCGGCCTCACCCTGCGTCTTGACGACAAAGCCGAACGCAAACCGGCTGCAAAACAGCGTCAGGAGACGGCGCGTAAACCCCATAAAAAACCCACTCAGGCGCCTATAGGAAACAGTTTGGCCGCTGCTTTTGCCAAGGCACGCAAGGATTGATCCCCCCGGCATAACCGTAGAATCCGGGAAGCCCGACTCCCAGAATTTCGCCGCACTTGGCGCTTTCTTGGATTTTTCAACAAATACGGCTATGGTTGTATACGTTATTACACTGTGTCCACTCCCAGAAAACAATAAACCTCATGCAGTTTCGGCGAACAGCTTAAAGAGATCCTGTAGTGCGGAAGAAATGGGTTTAGGAAACCTTCGATTTTATTAGCTGATCCCATCGAAACGAGAGGAAGTCTCCATGAAAAAACATTTTTTGTTAAGTTGCTGCATCGCTGCAGGGTTAGGTTTTGCCAATATCCAGACAGCTGCCGCCGTCAATTTTGGCGACATGATGAGTCCGAATAAATGGATGACCCCCAACAAGTGGATGAACAATAACAACAATAAAAATGACGACTACAGGGACGAACGGCGGGATTATGACGGTCGCGATTACGGCTACGACAGAGGTCCCAACCAGGGATATGGCGCTCCTCGGGGCCAGGGACCCTATCCGGGTCAACAGGGTAATTACCCAGATCCACGACAAGGAGGTTATCAGGGCCAGCCACCCCAGGGCATGCCAGACGGCCAAGGTTATGGAGGCACACCTCCAGCTGGCGCGGGAGCCCCTCAATTCAGACCGATGCCTCAAGCCCAGGGTGCCGCACCGGCTACCCCTGCCGCAGGTGTACAGGCGCCTCAACTCGCACCAGCCCAGGGTGCGGGCTACCCACCCGCGGGAGGTTACTACCCACCGCCCAGGGGATATGCACCCGGTTATGGCATGCCGCCCTATGGCGCACCCTACCCGAGGTACTAATCTGAATAGCTGATCCTAAAACCACGAAGGACACAAGGCACTATGCGCTTTGTGTCCTTCCAAAACCGGGTCAGAGAACAATTTACTCTAATATTCTCCGGCTGTTGATTTTCTCGGGCGCCCTGGTTTACCGAGGCGCGTCCGTCGATTTGTCATGGCCTCGATTTCTTCCATAAACCGGCTATTACCCACCACCAACTCATGATTCAACGCATCTCTGATATTATCGATTACCCCAGGATCAAGATGGTGCCGAAATAATTCACGATAGACAGATTGCCGTTCAGCGCTCATCGATCCCAACCGCAAGTATTCATCATGCGCTGAAAGCACAGTACTCGAAAGACCCTGAGCATTGGCGCCATAGCTGGACCAGCGGTATTCCCAGGATGCGTCGCCATGCCAGCCCTAACCGGATTGAGTTCGATGTAACGATGACATGTCGGCAAGTAACACTCACTGTGGATTCGACTGGCTTTACACCGGCCCTTCCATAAGGTGTCGCTACGCCGATACTCTTTGTTGATATAGCGCACATAACGTCTTCCCATTGACTGCATCATTGACGATATTGCGTTGGGTTTTCGGGCGTAACCAATAGATGAACGTGAGTCGTCATAAGAACGAATGCGTGAACAAGCGTGCCATACTTTTCGGCAGCTGTACTCAAGGCATCGAGATAGTAGTGGTAATCACTTTCGGCGAAAAAGCGGGCTTGGCGGTTATTACCCCGTTGAATAACGTGTTGAGGCACACCAACCAGTTGAAATCTTGCCTTTCTTGGCATTGTCTTCCTTGACAAAATGAATGAAACTCAAACATATTTTAGTAGAAATTGTTCTCTGACCCGGTTTTTTACTATGACAGACCAGCCTGACACAGAAGCCAACAATGAACCGCTGTTCACTCCAGTTGAGGCCCGTATTCTCGGCGTGTTGATGGAGAAACAGCGAACCACGCCGGACTATTATCCGCTCACCCTCAACGCACTGGTACAGGCCTGCAACCAGAAGACCAGCCGCAACCCGGTGATGCAGCTGACGCAGGGGGAGGTGGGCCACACCGTCAACCTTCTACGGGACCGGGAACTGATCCGTTCGAGCTTCTCCGGCCGGGCGGAGCGCTATGAGCAGAAACTTGGCAGGCATCTTGAACTTGAGCGGGAGGAACAGGCGGTACTCTGTGTCCTGCTGTTGCGCGGACCTCAGACGCTGGGTGAACTGCGTACCCATGGTTCGCGCCTGGCGGATTTTTCCGGCCTGGAGGATGTTAGAGATGCGCTGGAACTGCTGATGGCGCAGGATCCTTCATTGGTGGCGACCCTTCCCAAGGGGCCGGGACGGCGCGAGGATCGATACGTCCAGCTGCTGAGTGATGAACCGAAGGAAGAACCGTCTATGGCCGCTGCTGCGACGGAAACAACCGGTGAAGCTGATCGCCTGACGGCCCTTGAGGAGGAAGTCCGGCAGTTGCGGGCCGAAATTGACACCCTGTGGCGGTTGACCGGACTGCAGATGCAGAGACCATCATCGGATGAGAAATAGTCTTTCGCGGTCACCTCAAGGCTTGTCCCCTAGACTCCTACAGAAACGGGTAATCGGTATAACCCTTTTCACCACCGCCGTAAAACGTCTCGGGATCCGGCTCGTTAAGTCGTGCGCCCTGAGCAAATCGCTCAGGTAAATCCGGATTGGCGATAAACAGTTTGCCGAAGGCAACCAAATCAGCATCACCCTGTTGCAACGCCTGCCCGGCGCTGGCTTGGGTGTAGCCGTTGTTGGCCATGTAGAGGCCGCCAAAGCGGCGCTTGAGCTCATGATAATCCACAAGGCGATCTCCACCCAACATATCGCCTTCCAATACATGCAGGTAGGCAAGCTGATGCCCGCGCAACATATCAACAACCGCATTGAACGTCACTTGCGGCTGTGAATCCCGAATGTCATTGAACTGGTTTTCAGGTGACAGGCGCACGCCGATACGGTTGCCAGGCCAAACTCTACTCACCGCTGTAATCACTTCATCCAACAGGCGCATGCGATTTTCAATACTGCCGCCATAGGTATCAGTTCGGGTGTTGGTGCCATCACGTAAAAACTCATCCAGCAAATAGCCATTCGCTGAATGGATCTCCACCCCGTCAAAGCCTGCATCCCTGGCTCTTTGTGCGGCTGCCGCATAGTCTGCACACAGACCGGGGATCTCTTCGATGGCCAGGGCACGGGGGGTCTCGAAAGGCTGCATGCCCTCATAGGTCACAGCATCACCTTCAGGACGGATGGCCGATGGCGCTACCGGCTGAATGTTATCGGGCAACATCGAGGAGTGAGATATGCGCCCCACATGCCAGAGCTGGATAAAGACACGCCCGCCTTCGGCATGCACGGCATCGGTTACCTGCCGCCATCCCGCCACTTGCTCATTGCTGTGAATTCCCGGTGTTGCGGGATAGCCAACGGCCTCGGGCGAGATCTGACTGGCCTCGGTAATAATCAACCCGGCACCGGCCCGCTGAGTGTAGTACTTGGCGTTCAGTGCCGTGGGCACATTGCCCTCGCCGGCCCGGTTGCGGGTCATGGGCGCCATCACAATGCGATTCGGCAGTGTCAGGTCACCCAGCGTGAGCGGGGTGAAAAGATCGACATTATTCATTACTTACCTCACTTTCTCAGCAGTTCGAAGGCATGGTCGCCGTGATCACAGCGCCCGACATGTTGCACAGAAGGCTGGCAGACAGCCATTCTATTTTTTTATCCCCACGCCCCGGTGCAGCAGGTTCAGGCTATAGGCCGACAGGGCCAAAATAAACGAGAGAATGATCGCTATCGCAATACCCATATTGATATCCGAAACGCCGATGAGACCGAAGCGGAAGGCGTTCACCATATAGAGTACCGGGTTGGCCATGGAGACATCCTGCCAGAATTGGGGCAACAGATGGATGGAGTAGAAGACGCCGCCAAGATAGGTCAGAGGCGTCAACACAAAGGTCGGCACGATAGTGATATCGTCAAAGGTGTTGGCATAGACCGCGTTGATGAAACCCGCCAAAGCAAACAGGATCGAAGTCAAAACGAACACCAGCAGCGTGATAGCGTAACTGTGTATCTCAAGATCGGTAAAGAACAGCGAGACCAGTGTCACCACGCTGCCGACGGCAACGCCCCTGGCCACTCCACCACTGACATATCCTGCCAATACCACCCAGTTCGGCACGGGCGCCACCAACATCTCATCCACATAGTGCTGGAATTTCGCACTGTAGAAGGAGGAGACCACGTTGGCATAGGAGTTCTGTATCACCGACATCAGGATCAGGCCCGGCACGATAAAATCGATGTAGCGGAAACCATCCATCTCGCCGATACGATCACCGATAAGAGTGCCGAAGATAACGAAGTAGAGGCTGGTGGTGATCGCCGGCGGCAGTATGGTCTGAATCCAGATGCGGCTGAAACGCAGCACCTCTTTGATGACAATGGTGCGATAAGCGACCGTGTAGCAGCTCCAGCGGGTCACGCTTTGCCCTCCGCTATGCGGCTGCGATCCCGGTCCACCATGTTGATGAACATCTGTTCCAGACGGTTCTGCTTGTTGCGCATGCTGACAACCTCGATACCGTTGCGGGAGAGCGTTTCGAAGAGGTCATTGACGGATTGCCCGCGGGAGAGTTCCACCTCCAGCGTTACGTCATCCACCTGCACCAGGAGATATTCGTCCAGTTCCGGCAGATGGGTGATTTCCTCACGCAGGTTGAGCAAGAAGATCTCCGTGTGCAGACGGCTCAGCAGCCCCGAGAGCGAAGACTGCTCCACGATCCGGCCGTGGTTGATGATGGCGAGGTTGCGGCAGAGGCTCTCCGCCTCTTCGAGATAGTGGGTGGTAAGAATGATGGTGGTGCCCTGTGTGTTGATCTCACGCAGAAACGCCCACATGGAACGGCGGATCTCGATATCCACCCCGGCAGTGGGTTCATCGAGGATCAACAACCGCGGCCGATGCACCAACGCCCGGGCGATCATCAGACGGCGCTTCATGCCGCCAGAGAGTGTGCGGGCCTGCGCGCTGCGCCGATCCCAGAGATCGAGCCGTTTCAGACTCTTCTCCGCACGCAGATAGGCCTCACCCCGCGGTATGCCGTAGTACCCCGCCTGATTGACCAGGATCTCCACCACCGGCTCCCACTGATTGAAGTTGAACTCCTGAGGCACCAGGCCGATGGACTGCTTGGCTGCCTCATGCTCCCTCTCGATATCATGGCCAAACACCGCCACCTGCCCGGATGATTTGTTGACCAGGGAGGCGATGATACCGATGGCAGTCGACTTTCCCGCACCGTTGGGACCCAACAGTGCAAAAAAGTCCCCCTCTTTTACATCGAGATCGATACCTTTCAGCGCCGCAAAGCCGTTGTCGTATCTCTTGTGCAGATTGCGAATGGAGAGGGCGTTCACGGCAGGACTACAGCAGATGGATGATGACCGCCTATTCTACAGATAATCGGCCCGTAGGGGTCAGAGTCAAACCGGACATCGCGGCAGGTAATTGAGATTGAGTTGAGCCGTTTGACCCCACCCCCGCCGCTTCGCAGCGAGCTGTGGGGATAGCGATTAATCCGGAATTCCATTGAGTCGCTGTTTCGTCTCCGCCCACAACGCCTCGTAGGCCTGTGCTGCAACTCCTCGCAGGGCATACTCGGCCACTGGCATGCGGAATATACCCATCCGCTCCACATCACTGGCATAGGGGATACGGGTCTTCAGCACCTCGCTGTGCGAGGCAGGCAGGTTCTTCATGACATCGAGATGCATCCGCTTGCGCCGGTCCACCATGGAAAAGAAGGGCATCAGCTCCAGCCCGCCTATACGATGGCCATCAAGAAAATCGAGCAATTGGTCAAAGGTTCGCAGGGAGAGGATAGTCGGAATCAGGGGCAACATCAGGCCATCCGCAGCACGAAAGATGTTTTCCGAGACCAGCGATATACTGGGCGGACAGTCGAGAAAAACATAATCATAGGCACGGGAGAGGGGACGCAGCAGTCTCAGCAGCTGTTTGGTGGGCTTGCTGACGGTCTCCAGTCGCAGATCCATATTCCGATAGGAGAAGTCCGCCGGCAGAATGTCAAGGTTGGCAAAGTCGGTGGCCTTGACCAGCGAATCGAGATCGAGCTTGCCTTTCACCAGGCGTTTACTGCCGCCCTTTACCTTCGGTTTGACGCGAAAATAGAAGGTCGCTGCAGCCTGGGGATCAAGGTCCCAGATCAGGGTGCGATAGCCCTCTTTCGCCGCCAGATAGGCAAGATTCACTGCCGTGGCGGTCTTGCCCACCCCACCCTTGATGTTGTAGATGCCGATGATCTTCATGCAGCCCCCTTGCCACCAAAGAGATTCTTGAATGTGTCGCGATTGTCCTGTGCGGCAAAATCGGTAAACAGGGCCGCGAACTCAGCCCGGGCCTGCTGTTGCTTCGCCAACAGATCACCCACCAGGATGCCCATCGCAATCACTGGCCGGGCGCCGCTTCCCTCTTTCAGCATCTGCTCACCAAAATCCTCCAGACTCTCGGCCTGCACCTGCATATCCTGAAAGTCACCGAGATTATCCAGCAGGATCTTCATCGCCTTGATCACCTTGCGAATATCGCGCTTGGGATAGAGACTCTGAAAGAACTCCATGAGATAGCGCAGTTTCTTGCACGATTTGCGCAGCTCGTGAAGCGCTGCCGCCGGGGAGTCCGGAGTAATCGCCAACCCCTCTTTCAACACCCGACGGTAGATCTTGCGAATGCGCAGATCCGCCACCGTCGCCGCCGGCTTCAGGGCATTGACCTCAACCGGCGCCTCCGGCAGTGGCGACTCCAGCCAGCTACGCCAATCCTTCATCAATTTCCGGAAGTGAGGCGAATTGATCTTGCGCACCAGAGCACGCTGCGCACCCTGATGATGATTCACCAGGAAATCGTGAAAGGGATCGAGATCGGCTTGCACCACCGTCGGCAGACTCGCCTGAAGATCAGCAAATTTCAGCAGATAGACATCCAGGTCGCGGGTCGGCCCGGTGATCTTGCCGATCCACCCTAAACCCTGCTTGAAACGTTCGATATCGGTTTCGGCAAAGATACTCTTGACTTGCCCCAGCAACGACCGGCTGCGGCGTACCGCGACCCGTAGATCGTGGAGAAATTCCGAATCAATATTTGCCCGGGTACCGGAAATGTTCTCTTCCATGGTATCCAACAGACCCAGCAGTATCTTTCGGCCAGCAGCATCAGCGCGCTGTTCAGGGTCGAGCCGATAGTTGAGCTTGGATGAGTAGTCCCCGGGCCGCCGGCCAATTCCGTCGAGCGCACCGATGAACGGCGTCTGAGCCGCCACCTCCAACCCCAGACTCTCCAGATCCGCCTGCATTCGCAGGAACGGTTTTGGGTAGCCTTTAAGCGGCAGCAGGGTGAGGGTCGGTTCCAACGGACCCTGCTGTTTGCCATCCTGGGAGCTGTAGCGGTTCTCTTCCAGCACAATCCGAACAACCGTCTTCTCCTCCCTGTCGACCAGTTGCAGGGTTCGCAGATGACGATCCACCCTGACCAGAGGTAACAGTGTACGCATTTCGAGTATCGGGGAGAGTCGCTCACGCATCTCGCCAACCGGCAGGGAATCGCTGAATCCAGGGGTCTGCTGCAGCATCTCACACGCCACTTGCTCCCCGCTGCCATGTTCAATCCAGCAAAGACGGCCACCCGGCGAAGACTTTGCGAAGGTCAGTTCCGCACCCGCCTGCCAAACCCGCCAGTCGAAACTGTCGAAAAAGACCAGGCTGTCATCACTTTTGGGGGCTTTCAGGAAACGGTGGGATTGGACCAGCGCAGACTCGATGCCGTCCAGATCCAGGTCATCAGGCAGAGTGTATTTGATCGGCTGCAGCAACATTGCTTTGATTCCAAGACACAGAGGGTTGGAAGAGTAACCGACACCCTATGTGGCAGGCAATCTCAATTGACGCATTCATCCCTGCGCTTTTTTAGCCTCATTTCCGGACAGACTGCCGGTAGGAGCGGCGTGGCACCGCCCCTACATCCAAGGGGGAAAACCATATAGTGCTTGAATCAGTGGGTAACCGGGATGCGGCGTGGCTGCAGTGCAGCTCTTTTCTTGATCACCACTTCCAGTACACCGTGACTGGTTGCCGCGCTGATCTCTGTATCGTCGGCCATTTCGGGCAATTTGAAACTGCGGCGAAATGCCCCTTGAAACCGTTCGCGGCGACTGCAGTCCCGCTTTTCGTTCTCGGCATCCACCGCCTTATTACGTTCACCGGAGATCTCCAGTACACCATCCTCCATGGAGACCTCGATCTCTTCCGGGGCAACACCGGGGATATCCATCGTCAAACGATAGTGATCCTCAGCCTCATGAATATCCACCGCCGGCGTCCAGACGGATGCTGCGGCAACCTGTTGCTGTTTGCGCGCCTGCATCAGGCGGTCCATCTCGCGGCCAAAGTCGTGTAGCTGGATCCAGGGCTCATTGTGAAAAATGCTCATTTTTTCGTTCTCCAGAAATTGTGTTTTGCTGTTGTCTGAAGAGATTGGGACACCCCCCTTTTTTTCAAGTGCTGATATAAAAAACGCAATAACCCCGAAGTAAAAAGCGGTTGTTGTTCCTTGAAGCGGACTCTATACGCAACTTATACTCGCATCCAACATCGACTTAACGAATACAGGTGCCGGTTTCCACGGCCCTCTACAGGCAGCGACGCTATGAACACACCTATCTTCAACCCCCCCGTCCGTACGCTCATGGGTCCCGGCCCCTCCGATGTGCATCCGCGCATTCTGGAAGCCCTCTCCCGTCCGACCATCGGCCATCTGGATCCCGCCTTCGTCGGCATGATGGAGCAGACCAAAGCGCTTTTGCAGTACGCATTTCAGACTGAAAACACGCTGACCATGCCGGTCTCCGCCCCCGGTTCCGCCGGTATGGAAACCTGTTTCACCAACCTGGTCGAACCGGGTGACAAGGTCATCGTCTGCCAGAACGGCGTCTTCGGCGGCCGCATGAAAGAGAATGTAGAACGTTGCGGCGGCACCCCGGTGATGGTGGAAGACGACTGGGGCACCGCGGTCGATCTGCAGAAGGTCGAGGAAACACTGGAAACCAATCCCGACGCCAAAATTCTCGCCTTCGTGCATGCGGAGACCTCCACCGGCGCCCAGTCAGATGCCAAAGAGCTGGTGGCGCTGGCCCATGCCCACGACTGCCTGACCATTGTCGATGCGGTAACCTCCCTCGGCGGCACCCCGGTTAAGGTGGACGAATGGGAGATCGACAGCATCTACTCCGGTACTCAGAAATGTCTCTCTTGTACCCCCGGCATTTCGCCAATCAGTTTCAGCGAACGTGCACTGAAGAAGGTGCGCAATCGTTCCAGCAAGGTACAGAGCTGGTTCCTCGATCTCAATCTGGTGATGGGTTATTGGGGCAGCGGGCAGAAGCGTGCCTACCACCACACCGCGCCGGTGAACGCACTCTACGGCCTGCATGAGTCGCTGCGCATCCTTGAGGAAGAGGGACTGGAGAACGCCTGGACCAGGCACCGGAAGATGCATCTGGCACTGAAGGCCGGTCTGGAGGCGATGGGGCTCTCCTTCATCGTCGACGAGGCACACCGTCTGCCCCAGCTCAACGCCGTATCCATTCCCGAGGGAGTGGACGACGCGAACGTACGCGGACGTCTGCTCAACGAATACAACCTGGAAATCGGTGCCGGTCTCGGCGCACTGGCCGGAAAGGTCTGGCGTGTCGGCCTCATGGGCCACAGCGCCCGGGCAGAGAACGTCCTGCTCTGCGTTGGCGCCCTGGAGGCGATCCTGAGCGACGTGGGGGCACCAATCAATACCGGCGTGGCCCTGTCCGCAGTACAGAAGGCGCTACAGGCTTAAGGAGCTGGCAGAGACATGATCGGCAGGCCCGGTCCAAAACAACGCCGTGCGGTTTTCTTCCTGTTGGCGATTTCCGTTTTCGCCATCAGCTACTATGCGGGCAACCGCAATAAAACCGTTGATGCAGTCCCAATCTCCGGCTTGGTGATGCGCCCCCCTGCCCCGGCCCCGGAATTTCAGCTTTTCGATCAGTCAGACGAGTCCTTTTCGCAGGAGCAGCTGCGGGGGAGCTGGAATCTGCTGGTGCTGGACCCGCAGTCCGGCACCGCCTCCCCCGCCTTCTATCGCATGGTTCAGGTCTACAATCGTCTGGCCATCGAATCGGAGCTGCAACGTCAGACCCACTTCATCTACGTTCCCAGAGAGAGCAGTGACGACATCAAGGCTGGGGCTGGTAGACTCGGTCCCAACTTTATCGCGCTGCACGGCTCAGGGCGTGAAGTCGATGAAACTTTCCTGCGTTTCGGTGTGTCTGAGATCACCAACAACTTCACGCTCTACCTCATTGACCCCGAGGCGCGGATTCATGCACTGTTTACTGACGTGCAGGATGCGGCTACCATCGCGGCTGATCTGAAGGCAATTATCAGCAACCAAAATCCATGAAAAACTCTCCTGCTGCCCTGCGCGGCACCCCTGAAACCATTGGCAACAAACTTTTTGTGGGTCTCCAATACCTGCTGCCACACCACCTTTTATCGGCAATCATGTACCGCATCACCCGCTCGGAGTGGAAACCCTTCAAGGATTTGCTGATCCGCAAAGCCATTGAGTGGTATCGGGTGGATATGGATCTGGCGCTGGAGTCGGATCCGGCGGTCTATCGCAGCTTCAATGACTTCTTTACCCGCGTCCTGCGACCGGATGCGAGACCCGTCGCTGCGGAACAGGACGCCATCACCTCCCCCGCCGACGGCACACTGAGCCAGGCAGGGGATATCGAGAGCGGCTATCTGTTCCAGGCCAAAGGGCACGACTACTCTTTGCTGGAACTGCTGGGTGGCGATATCGAGTGGAGCCGCCGTTTCGAGGAGGGCAGTTTTGCCACCATCTACCTCTCACCGAAAGACTACCATCGCGTGCACATGCCGTATTCCGGCACCCTGAAAAAGATGATCCATGTGCCGGGACGCCTGTTCAGCGTCAACAACACCACTGCCCGTATGGTGCCCAATCTCTTTGCCCGCAACGAACGGGTTGTCTCTCTCTTCGAAACCGAGGTTGGGCCCATGGCCGTCATCCTGGTGGGCGCGATCTTTGTCTCCAGCATGGATACCGTCTGGTCGGGCACAGTGACCCCTGTTTCAAAACAGGTACGTGAATGGCACTACGCAGAACAGCCGGCACCTGCAGAGATCACCCTTGAAAAGGGAGAGGAGATGGGGCGCTTCAATATGGGTTCCACTGTGATCCTGCTGTTCGGCCAGGATGCCATGGACTGGATGGATGAGCTGACGCCGGAGATGCCGCTGAAGATGGGTGAGCAGATCGGTCAGGCGCAGGCAATATTGTAGGCCCTTATAGGACCATCGCCCCGAAGCAAATTGGTACGGTGGTGGTACACTGGCACCTCATCGCCGCAGGGCGCGACGCCTACAGACAAACCCGTCGCTTTAGCAGGCTGTTAGAACCGAACCATTATCTCCTCTGAGTAACCCGATTCAATGCCCGCATTATCGATTGCGGTTACCGCCAGATACCAGACTCCGGCACTGGGTAGCGTAACAACGTGGGATATCATACTGTCTGCCACCTCCCACTGCTCATAGTCACCTGGTTCCTGACCGTAATAGACGCGATATGATTGAACACTCCCACCCTCACTGGGTGTCCAGGAAATCTGCACCCGATTGCTGGCTGCCTCGCATGAAGTGATACAGGTGACGTCCACACTAACGGTGGCGGTAGCACTGTCGCCATCGAGATCGATTACCTCGTAGATAAAACTGTACCTGCCTGAATAACCGGCAGCTGCCAGATAGATGACCTCATTACCTGCGGTGAGGCTCAACTCCCCTTTGGTCGGGGATTGCAGGATGCGCAAACTGATCGGCCCATCCTGCAGACCGGTATCATTGGCCAGCACAGCGACCATGACAGATTCACCCGCAACGACTGCGGCCAGATCATCGACAGCTACCGGCTGATGGTTGAGCCCTGTGACCAGAATGGAGAAAGGCGTCAGCTGGCTCGTAACCGTTCCATCGCTCACCGAGATGGCAACATCCATATATTCACCAATATCAGACTCAGCAGGTGTGCCGCTCAAGGTGCCGGTAGCGCGGTCGAAGTTCAACCATGTTGGTTTTCCACTGACGGCAAAGGTCATACTGTCACCATCAGCATCAGAGGCACTGGGGATAAAACGATACGTTTTGCCTGCGGAGACCTCAGCAGTCGGATCACCGCCAATCACAGGCGCCCTGTTGACATTACTGACTACCAGGGTGAAGGGGGAAAGTGCAGCACTCGCCTTTCCATCCGATACCGATACACTGATATCCGAATAACTGCCTGCGCCATCGAAGCCGGGGGTGCCGGAGATAACTCCAGTTGCGGAATCAAAACTTGCCCAAGCAGGCAGATTTCGAACACTAAAGATCAGTTTATCGCCATCAGCATCAGCGGCTGCGGGGGCAAAATGGTAGGGAGTATTTTCCGCCACAATCAATACGGGCTGACCGGTAATTGTCGGCGCATAATTCGGTAGCTGTGGATCTGTAGTGCCGACATACTCAAATGCCCCCATATCCGGTGCTGTGCCGTTGTATTTCAGGGCCACGCCCTGACCGGCATTCCAATTCAACGCACGATCGAGGGTGATGGTGTGGTTGGCATAGTTGATCTCGACGATACGGGCGGTCTCGTTACTGCCCTGTAACTGAATCTCATCCCCGGCCTCACCGGCGATGCCGAAACCGTCGTAGAAGTAACCGGCATCATCGACCACCAGGGTGGTGCCGCTGCCGCTGCCCACGGTGGTGGTGAGGAAACGTCCGGCATCGATCATCGGGCTGGTGGGTTCGAGGGTGAAGACGTGGTTGACCTCATCCACGAACTGCGGATCCTGCTCCAGGTTGTTTACGTAGAAAGCCGGTTTAGTGCTCTGCGCATCGACCAGTGAGATGCCGGTGCTGCCCCAGTGTCCGATCACATTATCCCCCGGGTTGCCGGAGAAGAAGTTGTTGCTGTCGAACTGATAACCCGACATGTCGTTACGGTAGACGTGCTGGTAGGGAACGTTGGGTTTTTCGCAGTCCGTATTTCTGTTGAGGATGTTGTTGGCGAAGAGATTGTCCTCAAAGCCCCCCACTGAAGAGTCCATTGTGGTGATGCCGCCACAGAGATTTTTGTGGAAGACGTTGTTGTAGACCCGGTTGTGGGTGTTGAAGCGGGCCTCCTGGCTGTAGTTCTGCATGCCGAGGCCGGTATTGTTCGCATAAAAGACATTCTGGCGAATGATGCCGTTTTGGCCTGCGTACTGAATGCCGTTGCCGCCGGAGGTGCTGTAATAGTAGCTGGTTCTGGCAAAGGTATTGCCTTCTACCAGATTGTACTTGGTGGCGTCGTGAAGGGTGAACTCGTGATCGAAGCCCACATTGTCGCAATCATAGATCTCGCCGATCTTCTGGATCTCGTTATCGAAATGGTTATTGCGGATCACGTTGAAGTTGCCGCACTTGATTACCCAGAGCGTATGGCTGGCACGCACAAAGGTGTTGCCCTCCACCAGGTTGTGATCCGATTTGATCAGGGCAAGGTTGTCCTGTGAAGAATTCTCGATGGTGTTGTTGAGAATCTTGTTATGGGTTGCCTCCTGAAAGAACAGGCCGGTCTTGGCGCTGCCACTGCCGTGGTTTGCCCGCAGGAAGCTGTTGTACTGCAGGATATTATGATGGGCGTTGAGGGCGTACATCCAGCGATAGACATCGTGAACCCGCAATCCCTGCAGAATAAGGTATTCGCGATTGGAGATGTCAATGGCCGGGCTTAGGTTGGTGCCGGTGATCGTCGCCTGCTCGGATTCATAGTTGCGATAGGTGATGTAGTTGTCGGGTGTGCCGGAACGTTGCGGAATCAACTGTTCGTTATAGCTACCCTCGCGAATCAAAACGGTTTCACCGGCGACAGCCGCTGCGGCGGCCCCGCTCAGACTGCGAAAGGCCGTGTCGGAACCTGCGCCGCAGGCACGTCTACCGGCATCGTAGTCGTTGCAGCTTGATGCGCCGATGAGCGGGTCAACATAGAGGTTGTTACCCCCGCCTGGTGCGGGTACGGGTGCGGTGACGATGATCTGGAAGGCGTTCAGTGTTGCACTCACGGTACCGTCGAAGACAGAGATGCCGATATTGCTATAGTTGCCTGCCGTGCCTGCGACGGGTGTGCCGGAGAGCTGCCCGGTGGCGGTGTTGAAGCTGGCCCAGGCCGGCTTGTTAACGATACTGAAGGTCAGGTTGTCGCCATCCGGATCAGAGGCGCTGGGAGTGAAGCTGTAGGCTGTGCCCTCGGCAACGCTGCCCGCCGGTGAGCCGGAGATGACCGGTACCCGGTTTGTGTTGCTGACGGTGATGGAAAAGCTGGGCAGTGAGGCGCTCTCCGTGCCGTCGGTCACGCTGATAAGGATATCGCCCCAGTCCCCGGCATCATTGTAGCCAGGGTTGCCGAACAGTTGACCGGTGGTGGGGTCGAAGCCGGCCCACTTTGGTTTGTTGGTGATACTGAAGCTCAGTGCGTCACCATCCGCATCGGATGCGTTCGGGATGAAAGTATAAGTCGCTCTTTCGGCAATGCTGGTAGCAGGAGAACCGGAGATGATCGGTGCCTGATTATTGTCACTTGCGGTTACGGAAATGGTGAAGCTGGACAACGAGGCACTGCCTGCGCTGTCGGTTACGCTGATGCTGATATGGTCATAGCTGCCGGCCGTACCTGCACCAGGCGTGCCGGTTAGATTTCCAGTCGCAGTGTTGAACCCGGCCCAGACCGGCATGTTGCTGATACTGAAGGCCAGTACATCACCATCCGCATCGGATGCGTTGGGAGTGAAGCTGTAGATCGAGCCTTCAGTGACACTACCGGAAGGAGACCCGCTGATGGTCGGCAGACGGTTTGTGTCGCTGACAGCGATGGAAAAACCAGCCAGCGTAGCGCTCTCCGTACCGTCGGTTACACTGATACTGATAAGGTCGTAGTTGCCTGCAGCATCAAAGCCGGGGGTACCGGAGATGGCTCCAGTTGCAGGATCAAAACTTGCCCAAGCTGGCAGATTGCGAACACTAAAGCTCAGTTTATCGCCATCGGCATCATCGGCTGCAGGCACGAAATAGTAGGGTGCATTTTCTGCCACAACAGAAGCAGGGAGACCGGAAATAGTCGGCGCATGATTCGGTAGCTGTGGATCTGTAGTGCCGCCACCCTCGCTAACCTGGTAGTTGATGACCAAAAGAGGTGCTTTATCCGCCTTGCCGTCAAAAGAAGAGGCCACACGGCGTCCGCTGCCTTTTATGACCACCGCCAGATGATTCCCGGCCTGCCAATCCGGTTGGTCGACCGCAGCCTGTATCAGTGCGGAGATATCTGGCGTCCGTTGCCCAGCACCGGCTCTTCCCCTTTTTCTCCAAGCTGATGGAGACCATGCAACAGACCTTGCAAAAAGCGTGCGTGATGAAACGTTATAACTGCTTTTCTGGAACGGCGCTGCATTGGGCGTCTGTTCCACACCAATTTCAAGGCTGCTGGCACCACGGGAAACCTTATCGACAGTAAACTGGAGGTTCGCTTCATCGATGCGGGTGCCCTGCGGCAGATCAACAGCGAAGCGAAGTCCGACAACCTGATACTCACCATCGTATATCAGTTCAATATCAGAACTATTGGTATAGATATTTCCATCCTCTTCCTCTTCCACATCATCAAGAGATGAGGAGATACGACTGGTGAACTGTTTTGAAACTACAGGCTCTTCTATCACCGGCTTCTCGGGAACAGGAGCTGTCACACTATTTGTGTATAAAACAGATAACAGCGGCGCCTTATTCATTTCGCCGTCATAAGAGGATGCAGTACGCCGGCCACTGCCTTTAATAACAACTACAACATGGCTTCCAGATTTCCAGTCAGGTTGGTCGACTGCCGCCTGTATCAGCGCTGAAATATCGGGCGTCTGCTGTGCTTTACCAGCTTTCCCTACACGCGGCCAATCCGCAGGAAGCCATGACACGCTTTGACGAAAAAATGTGCGGGAGGAGACGTTATAGCTCAGATTGCGGAATGGTTGCGCATCCAGACTGTTTTCCAGATAAATCCCCAGACTTGTCGGGCCGGTTGAAACCTCATCAACGGTAAACTGAAGTTTTGCCTCGTCGACACGAACACCTTGCGGAAGATTCAGTACAAAGCGGAGTCCAATAACTTGATATTCACCATCGTATACCAGCTCCAGGTCTGAACTGTTAACGTAGATGTTGCCACTCTCTTCCTCTTCCACGTCATCCATAGAGGCCGAGATTCTCTGCTCAATACGTGTTGACACAACACCTGAATCAGCCTCACCAGCTTGCACACCAGTGAAAAGCGGCAACACTAAAAACAGACATAAGATAATGAACGAAGAAAAAGAGCAGCGCTTACAAAAAATACTTTCCAACATATTGGTAACCCGCAATACAACTTATTATGGCTACATTGTTGGAAATTACGGGGCGGATGGACAGTTCATAAAATCAAACATGTGACACAATTTTTCACACTGATTTCATTGTGTGATGCCTGCCGGATTAATGCATAAATTTTAAGAACGAACCGATTGATTTTATGTTTTTGTGAACGAAATCAATCGATAGAATATTTGTACATTGACCTTCAGATAAGGTGAAGATTAAAACGCAAAAGCGCAAGGTCGTAGAGAGTGAAACAACTCTACAACCTTGCGCCTTTAGATTCCCGACAAAGAATTTATCGATAAAAAACTACCCCGTAGCGATGACTCTGTAGATGGGCGAATCGCGGCGGGGCACCGCTCCTACGAACGCTTCGCAGCAAGCTGCAGGGAATCAAACCCAAAGAGATTAAAAGGTTAAACTGACTTCTTCTGAGAAACCGGACTCAACACCAAGACTGTCAACAGCAGTCACTGAGAAATACCAGGCACCACCACTAGGAACCGTCACATCATGGGAGGTCATAGTGTCAGCCATGACCCACTGAGTGTAAACACCTGACTGAGTTCCATAGTGAACACGGTACTCCTGGATTCCCACACCATTGCTTTGACTCCAGCTGATTCTGGCCATATGTGTGGTACATTCTCCCTCACAAGTCACACTGAGGGTCACGGTTGCAGTGGCACTCTCACCGTCAATATCCACAACCTTGTAGGTAAACGAATCCAAACCACTGTATCCAGCATCTGGGAGGTATGAAAAGGTATTATCCCCGTTGATCGAGAGGTTCCCCTTCGTTGTATTCTGCAGCACGCTCAGAGTAATCGGCCCATCTTCAAGGCCGCTGTCGTTATTCAGTGCAGCGATCGGCACCACCTGCCCCGCCGTTGCAGATACCAGATCATCATTCGCAACAGGTTGATGATTAATGCGCAGCACATTGATGGAAAATGCCGCGAGTGCCACACTCGCCACTCCGTCGCTTACACTGATACGAATCTCATTATATTCACCAATGTAGTTCCCGGATGGTGTACCACTGAGTCTACCGTTTGCGCTGTTAAACACAGCCCAGGGCGGCATGTTGGTAATAGAAAAAACAAGCGGGTTATTGTCCGCATCGCTGGCAACAGGCGTAAATTGATATAGCGTGCCTTCAGTCACCTCATTCAACGGGGTACCGCTGATCGTTGGTGCACTATTTGCCAAACTCACACTAATCGTAAAACCGGGCAACGAGACGTTGTGTACGCCATCGGAAACGGCAATTCCTACATTTTCATAGTTTCCGGCATCTGACACCGAAGGCGTTCCAAACAAACGACCCGTCGATGAATCGAAGGCTGCCCAAGCAGGTTTGCCCGTAATAGAGAATGCCAACGTATCTCCATCTTGATCAATAGCACTCGGAGTAAACTGGTAACTGCCACCTGCCACTACCTGGGTGGGTGCCAGGCCACTGATTACGGGCGCACGGTTCACATCAGTTACGGTAATGGAAAAAGGTGCGAGAGAAACAGTCTCAGCCCCATCGGTTACAGATAGGCTGATGTTGGTATAAGTACCTGATTGACTGTAATCCGGCGTTCCAGACAGTTCGCCGTTTACCACACTGAAATTCGCCCATGAAGGCAAATTACTTATCGAGAATACCAAGTCATCATTATCTGCATCCACGGCTACAGGTGTAAAAACATAGCCCTCACCTTCCGCTACTGTTAGCGCTGGAGTTCCTGACAATTCAGGCGGCCGATTGGGCTGCACAGGGTCTGTCCCGGTGCCGCCGGTATTCCCGCCATCAAAATATTCGACATTCAGCAGAGGCGCACTGGCTGCATCGCCATCATAGGATGATGCGGTTCTTCTTCCGCTACCCTTGACGACAAGAACAACATGTTGCCCTGACTGCCATTGGGGTTGATCCACTACCTTTTGAATCAACGCAGCAAGGTTCGGGGTCTCCTGTTCATCACCGGACTCACCAACAACATTCCAGTTACCCGGTTTCCAGCTGACGGTTTCGGAAAAAGTCGTCCGGGAAGAAACGTTATAACTACTGTTTGCAAAACTTTCCGCATCAGTAACGTGTTCTGCAAATATTTCAAGATCACCTGTTCCAGTGGATACTTCGTCAACGGTAAACCGTACACTGGCCTTATCGATAACGGCACCCTGCGGAACATCCACCACAAACCGCAAACCTATTACCTGGTCCTGATCATCGTTGATCAATTCCAGATCACTGCTGTTTGAGTAGATGGCTCCACTGACCTCCTCTTCAACATCATCCATCGATGATGAGATACGACTTGTTGACGTCTTCAGCGCAGAACTTCCAGTTGCATCTGAAACAGAGGAGGTATCCCCTGATTCATTGCCACATGCAGCAAGTGAAAGAGCAATAACTACAAAAAATACAAGTTTTCCAATCTGCGCAAACATCTGCGTCAACCCATCAGTAATCGATTCAATGGGGGAGATTCTAGTCGTTAGGAAAACAGAAAAAAGCCACCTTTCAAAAACATGTGAAACCCATCCATCACTATTGGTGAAAAATGTGACGACTCGCTAAATCCAAAAATTATTAAACGAAATAAATGAGTATTTATCCAAAGTGTGAGCGTATTCCGAATTGCCTTATGGCATCTGATAATTACACTAACCTGTGTCCATCCAGAAACAGCGACTCTCGCTAAGACGCTAAGATCGAAAAGTTATAACTTATTGTTATTCAACATATAATAATTGTTTCTTGACGTTCTTTGCGCCTTTGCGAGAGAAATCTTGATGTTTTTGGATGGGAATTAACTATGCGACCTGGTGATATCGGATGCGCAGGAATAGGCGACGCAACGACTTGGCACAGCTTTATTGCGTTTCAAGTCCCGAGGAGAAGCGAATCTCACCGGTTGGATCCACAAATACCGCCTCAATACCCGGTAACCGCTCCACCAGCGCCATACCAGCCGGTTCGCCCATAACGAACAGCGCCGTGGCCAGCGCATCCGTAGTCACCGCCTCCGCCCCCACGATCGAAACACTGCGCACCCCCTCTGCCGAGCGGCCAGATTTGGGGTCCAGGATGTGATGGTGACGCACACCATCCAGCATAAAAAAACGCTCATAGTCGCCAGAGGTAGAGAGCGCCGATTCACTCAAAGGCAGCAACGCCTTAATGCCCTTCTTGTCATCCGGGTCGCGGATACCCACCCGCCAGGAACGGCCACGCCGGTCTCCAAGAAAACGACTGTCGCCACCAGCACTCAGAGTCGCGTGTTCGATACCGTGACGCCGCAGGATCGCTATGCCCCGGTCAACCGCATAACCTTTGGCAATCCCGCCCAGATCGATACGCACCTGCGGCCGAACAAACCTCACGCCTGCCGGATCCGTCTGGAGCAAAACATGATGATAGTCGATGGCAGGCAGCAGCTCTCCCACTGTCGCATCGCTGGGTTTGATGCCACGACGGTAGTCGTAATGGTAACCGACGCTGGCAAAGGTGATGTCGAATGCCCCGTCTGTCAGTTCCGATATCTGCCGTGCCTTCTCCAGCAGCTTTAGCAGCTCGCTACTGATCGCCACCATTCCCTGACCCGCCTCCCGGTTGACCCGTGACAATTCACTGTCGGAGCGAAACGGACTCATCGCTCGGTCGATGCGGTGTATCTCCGTCAGCACGGCCTCTATGGCAGCCTCACCCTGTTCCGCAGATTCGCACCACAGTTGCAGCGTGATTCGGGTACCCATGATATCGGCGCTTCGCCATAACCACTGCGCCTCGGCACCGAGGCTGGCAAGCCCCAGCAGCACCGCCAGCACCCGGACCATTACACCTCTCATGAGGGAAGAAAATCGATCGGGTAGGAGACAACAGTGGTCTCCACCTCTTTGGAGCCGAAATCGAACATCCTTATTCTCGCGAGCAGCTTTCGCTCCAGTTTCCGGTTCTCCAGCTCAGAGGAGAGCAAGCGACAGGTGGTCACCTTGCCAGAGGGTGCAATGGTAATCTCCAGCAGCATCTTTCCCATCAATGAGGGGTTCTTTCGCAGGGCTCGGTTGTAGATGGAGTAGAGCGCCCCTTTGTTGCGATCGAACACCAGTTGAACCTCCTCTTCAGTACGCTGGGCAGAGTAGTCTTTCGCCACCTTTTTAGCCCGGCTACCGCCACTTCCGTTGCCCTGCACTGCGGATCGCACCTGGGTCGTTTTTCGGCCGCTCAACCCCTGAGAGCCGGTATCCCGGCTCAGTTTCGCAGTGTCGATGCCATCGCTGCCACGGGAGGCACCCGCAGTTACCAGCGAGCGCTCCACCCGGTTTGCCTTGTATGGATAATCTTCTCCGTAACCGGGTAATGTGAGACCCATGCTTTAGCTGCAACTTGTATGGATAATCTTCTCCGTAACCGGGTAATGTGAGACCCATGCTTTAGCTGCAACTAAAGCCTTCTTTGTATGGATAATCTTCTCCGTAACCGGGTAATGTGAGACCCATGCTTTAGCTGCAACTAAAGCCTTCTTATACAGCAGTTCGTAATTTGCTTGGCTCCTCTGTTGAGAGACCGTTAACAAGTGTGAACACTGTATAGGACTCCAAGCTATAAACTCGGATAGTCAACAGGGCCCTGAGCCCGCATTAGCAAGGCAGAGTCAGCTTATTATGGACACACAAGAAAATCAAAACGAGATCAATGTGGGTGTAGATACTGGTAAGTCCCAGCTTGATATCTTCATTCGGCCACTGGGTGAGTTTTTTTCTGTTTCAAATGATCAGGTGGGTATTTTACACGCAATCAAGAAGATCAAGAGATACAACCCCACAAGGATCGTCATTGAGGCAACAGGAAGACTGGAGCACGCTTTTGTGGTCGCCTGTTCTAACCACAACCTGCCCATCGTGGTGGCTAATC